>JAUHXA010000092.1 GCA_030427245.1 Bacteroidia bacterium
ATATTTTAAAAACACCGCACTTTCTACTTCTCCCCTCTTGCTTCTCACACCAAACTGTATCTTTTGGGTGCAATGATATTGTTGGGATCCAAGACTCCTTTGAGATCTTTTGTGATTCGCCAAAACTCATCTTTTTCCGACACTACCTGCTTCATTTGGTTGATGGCGGTTCGATACAAAATAAATCCTTCTTCCATCAGCAAGCCATTCAGTTCTTCTACACAAGCATGGGCATTCGCTATTTTGGAAGTATCTCGTTTGTCAAAAGCCAAATTAATGACCCCTTCGAGAGATTTGGAATTGATCATATTGAGGGTGATATAGGCAGCAAACCCCCACTTTTTGAAAGTAGCCATCACCAGCACATTTACCTTCAAAACTGCCATGCCTTCCATCGGTAAAATCGGCAAACTAAACAGCAAACCCGAATGACTGTGATCGGGATCAGCTTCATTATCGGGCGTATCTTGGATTGGGAAATACACACTTTTGAGTGCCATATCGGAAGGAATTCCCAAACTCAAACCAAATGCTTTTTCCAGAGCTTGGGCAACCATACCTTTCCTTTCAAAAAAGGGAATAAATCGAAGTGTATCGCATACTTTTTTGATTTTCTGCAATTTAGGGCTTGTTACCAAAGTAACTTTTCCATAAGGAGAGAGGTGCTTTTTGAGTTGTGAAAAACACTCTTGTACATGCGCCTTTGTACCCATAATACCACCAATTGCACTCCAAGCATTTTTCATTTCTGCTTCAAAAAGCTGGGAAGCCAGCAATCGAGCCTCTTCTCTCCCTATGTTTTTTTGCTGCATCAAAGTTTCCATAACGTGTGGAATGAGCGCAATTCTGCCTCGTTCTCGATTGGCAATATGAATAGCGGTTTGTAAAATGCCCAAACGTCGAAGCCTCGCTAACTCTTCTATAAATTGAGGTAGTAAATACTCCTTCTCCAAACCACAAAGAATAGCTCCATGAACTGCTCGCTTAGGTATGAGCTCAAAACCAGCTTTGACCACAATACCATAATTGGACTGAAAAAACAGTCCATCAATAGAAGGCCCTACGCCATGTGGATACAAATGGGTTGTTTGTGCTTGTTCATAATGCCCAAAACCTGTACTGATTATTTTTCCATTCCCTAATACAACCTCCATGCCTGTGAGATTCTCAACCCTCGAAGAAAAATAACCTACTCCCCTATCCAAAGAATTGCCTATCAAACTCGTATCTAATCCCGAACCTGTGACATTGAAGATAAAAGGTAAGTCATTTTTCTGCAAATATTCATACAATTGCCCTTGAGTCACCCCAGGTTCAATGACCGCATAACCATGTTGTGCATTTACTTCAATGATTCGGTTCATTTTGGCGAGCGAAACCACCAGTGCATCATCCTGAACGGGAAGCTTAGAACCCAAGCCCCAGTTTTTGCCTGTGCTGATTGGATATAAGGGGATTTTGTATTGATTGGCCAACAGCACAATATCTTGCACTTCCTTTGTAGTAGTGGGAAATACTATTCCCTTGATTTTCTTAGAAATAGCGGCTGCGTTTTCAGTATCATAACAGATATTGGCTTCAGAAAATCGGCAGTTTTCTGCTCCTAAAATTTTACTAATTTTTTGAGTGAATGGGGTCTTTTTTTGTAGAATATTTTCGGGTAAGCTGTTTTCATTTACTTTCAAAGTAGCATATTGTTTTGAATGATTCAATTTACTACTGCTCAAAAAACTCATACTTTGAGCAGCAGCCGTTAGTTCCTGCTTTTCTTTGATATAGAAACTACAAATCTTCTTGTTGATATAAATTTTACGGTACTTATCTACAACATCAAACATTTGCTTTCTGGTACAAACAGTTAATTTGGGTAAGTCCAATGGGTTAAAATAACTGGGTGAAATTTCAGACAAAACGGATACATTTTCTGGACTAACTTCATAAGTATCAAATTGATATCCTACGTTAAACAAGGAGGCTAATAAATGCGGTTTGATAATGGCTATCCATCCATCTTTTTGGTGCATTTCCATATATTCTTGTACTGCAATCTGTAAGCCCATAAAAATTGTTTCCCCTTCTTTTTTGTTATAAAGAGATTCTTCTTTTGCAAAACGACCAATTTCGATGGTGTTTGATTTCCTCATTTGAGAAGGTAAAAAAGGCTCAACGTCAATTTTATACAATTCTTCAAAATTAAATTTTTGATTTGAAGGAATAATACAGGCAGTTCCAACCAACTCAAGAGTAGGCTCCTTGCAACACAGTATATAGACAGCATCTAACTTATTGAGATTATTTTCAATATATCCAGCAGTTTTATACGTAGCCCTCACAAGTTCATGGGCTTTATTGGCTTCTTCTGGCGTTTGAGCCAATCTAAATGAATACTTCATACATTAGGGTTTTAGAAAAAAACAATCGTATAGACAAGGGTGGTTATACTCTAAAAATTATGCTTATCCACATAGTTTTGTTACTTTGTCGCTTCAAAAAAAACAAACGAATCAAAGCCCACAATTCTATGTAGGTATGGTATTACTCTTTTGGGGATGGATAAAGTGTTTTGGGGAGGATTCTTAAAGAGTGTTATCTAGTGATTTAAAAGAAAAACAGTCAATGTTAAATTAAAATTTGATGTAAAATAATCTTGAAGAAACAAAAATCGAAAAATAAGGGTGTGGTGTATATCCCAAAAATAACTAAAAAAGTTTGTTCTACCTAAAAAAAGAAATAATTTAGTGAGAAATCTTATTCTTCTCTACCCATTTTTCAAAACTCTAAGTACAATTTTACTATGCCCAAAAGTATCTATATTGCTGCTACCAATCAAAGTATTGGAAAGACGACAACGACTCTGGGACTGCTGACCACGCTTATCAGGAGAGGTGTTGATGTGGGTTATTGCAAGCCTATGGGACAAGTGTATATTCACCACAATGGCAGCAAAGTAGATAAGGATGCAGCATTGTTTTCAGATATATTGCAGTTTGACTTAGATGCTAGGTTACACAGTCCTTTTATTATGGAACGAGGAGACAGTGCCAAATATATTCAGTCTCCTTTTTATGAGTACATTATTCAGAAACTTGAATTTGCAGCTACTTCATTAGAAGCGAAGCACGAATGTGTGATATACGAAGGAACTGGACATCCGGGTGTCGGCAGTGTTTTTGACCTCTCCAATGCAGATGTTGCAAAAAAATTAGGAACATCGGTGATATTGATTGTGGAAGGAGGAATCGGATATACAATTGACCATCTTACCCTTTGTAAAAACCTGTTTGAAGCCAAAGGCGTACCGATTGCAGGAGTCATTGTAAATAAAGTATTTCCTGAAAAAATAGACAAAGTTCGAGAGAATCTTCAAACCTATCTAAGCAAACACAACATTGAACTTTTGGGTCTGGTTCCTTTTGCGAAAGATTTGGCATATCCCATGCTTTCTACAATTGCCACCGAAATCCAAGGACAGGTTTTGTGTGCGGAAGAATCTATGAATGAACTTGTCCAAGATATTATTGCAGGTTCGTTGATAGATTTAGAAGATTTGAATACCGATCACAATTATTTATTGGTGGTCAGTACCCAACGTTTGACAGCGGCTTTGACAAAATTACGACGAATATGGGCTATCAAAAACATTCCTCCCGACTTGACAGGTGTCGTCGTAACGGGTAATGCTATGGTGTCTTCCGACAATATTCAGTTTTTGGCAAGTCACAAAATCCCCGTGATTCAAACACATTATGATACTTATGAATCGGTTATTAAAATCAATCAGTTGGATGTCAAACTCAACACTAAGTCTCCTCAAAAAATTCAACATGCCATCGAATTGTTTGAAGAACATGTGAATATTGACAGAATCTGTTCGATTTTAGGTATTTAATTTTTTTGAAGTGAAGTCTGTTTTTTTCCATTCACTCCCCAATCAACAAATACCCCGCCCAATGTATCGGTGCTTTTCCCTTCAATATCAACTGCCGCTTCGCTTCCTTCAATGCCAAAGAATAACTCTTCTCCTCCAATATCTGCTGGAACAAATGTTGGGTCAATTGACAAGAAGCTTGATCATAGACTTTGAAGAGGGTGTAAATCACATTTTTTGCTCCTGCGTAGAAAAAACCACGATTGAGTGCCATCACTCCTTCTCCTTTGGCGAGTTTGCCAACTCCTGTTTCGCAACAGCTTAGGACTACTAAATCGGCATTGAGTTGGAGGTTGTAGGCATCGGAGAGGTAGAAGATGTTTTCGCTCCAAACGTCGCCGAACCCTGCGGGTGTCGGCGAAGCCTGTCCCGATTGCTCGGGATTTTTCGCTCTGATGGGTGACTTTTTCTCTGCTGTCGAAGACTTGGCGACATCCGAAGGATTCGCCAACGTCTGGTTTATGGAGGGCGACAAAACAATTCCAGTCAAATTGGACTGTTTGTCGTTGTGGAACCCGTGAGCCGAAATAAGCACATATTTATGCTTGCCCACGTTTTGAAGAAAGTTATTGGAGTTTGCTTGAGCGTGAAGAAAGGTTTGAGTGGGAATATTTTTGGCATTGAAGTAGGATTCAATTGAAGTGACTTCTTCTTCGGAGTAAATCAGTTCGCTGTATATTTCTTCTCCAATTCGGATAGAGCGGGTGGTTTCATTGTTGTAAATTCCCCTTGTTGCGGTTTCCTCCAAAGTTTGTTTTTGTTCGCTTTTGTAAACAGGAGCGAAGCCGACAAAAGTAGGACGAGTTTCAACTCGTTCAGCCTCCATACTCTGCGACCAAAGTGTTGCAGAATAATGGTAGCTGATGTTGTATTGAAGAAGTAAATAGGGGAAGTCTGTATATTTCGCATTTTCAGTCACTTCTTCAATTAGTAAAGCTTCAAAAGGTATCGTACTGAGGATTCCCGAAGGGATGATTTTGATATTGGATATTAGATATTGAGATATTGGAGCAAAAAGAAGTTGATACAATTCAAAAGCCAATTCAATGTATTCGGTTTTGTCTATTTCATCAATAGAGGTTTTGAATGCTTCAACAGTATCTTCAAAATCGGTGGGTTTGGCAACTTGAAAACATTGAAAATCACTAGAAGTAAGGGTAAAAATATAGAGTTGTTTTTCTCCTATAAAATATTCAATCATTGCCGTTTGTGAAGGCATCTTTTTTTGGAGGACTTCAATGGCGACCGTTTCCACTTGATGCTTGAGTTGGAAATATTTGGGGTAGTCGGTTTCAAATTTTTGAATAAGTTGCTGGTACTCCTGCTCACAGTCAAAATAAGCATCTTGCCATTTTCTAATTTGTGCTTCGTTTTTCTCAGTTATTGGTTTGACCTGTTCTTGGTTGATTTTTTTGGTCAATTCAGTACGCTCCATTCGCAAATTTTGCTCCTTTTCTAAGAGTTCGGAAGGTAAATGAGCGCTTGTTTTTGCAGCCTCATCTTTTAAGTTCGCCAACAACAATAGCCCTTTTGCCTGTTCACAAAAATCAAAAGCCGTTAGCCAACAATCTTTCTCGTTTTCAGCATATTGCAGTTTTTTAGGTGGATACAACGAGGCGTTGATTTGAGTCAGTTCCTTACTCGTTTGCTCAAAAATTTGCGGATCTTCCTGCGCTATTTTTGCAGCAGTGAGAGCTATTTCTATACCCAAATCACAGATGGGAAAGGTATTTTGTGCCAAGTTCAGTTTGCTGCCTTCATTGAAGTAATTCTTACGGATTTGGTGGTACAACAGTATCGCAATTTTACAACTGTTCAGCGCATAGTGCAATGCGTGAATATTGGAAGGTTGCTGTTTGAACAAATCAAAATAGGCTTTGGCTTCAACGTAAATGGTTTCTTGTAGCCATGAGTCAGAAAGAGCATTTTGGATGGGAATGTGTTCTAAAAAACCTGTTTGTTCAAGTTGAGGGATATTGCTTTGATAGGCTTGTTTGTAGCAGTCAATTGCTTGTTGGTAGTGACCTTGTTCATAGTGACATATCCCTATTTTAAGGTGACATTCTGCGGTGTAAGAATGTAGTTTTCCGTTGGATTGGACGGAAAAGCGAAGCGCTTTTTGAAGAAGCGGTAGGGCTTTTGAAAAATCTTTTTTGTGTGCATAGCTGCTACCCAAATTCATATAGTACCAAAAAATATTGGGATGTTGTTCGCCCCATACTTCAAGCGCAAGATGCAGGGCTTTTTGATGGTATGCGATGGATTTAGCGATTTCTCCGATGTCTTTGAAGCTTTGTCCCAAATTGCCGTAGAGTTGAAAGACTGAGGGGTGTTTTTCACCCAAAATTTTCAGCCGCACAGTCAGGGATTTATTGTAGTAATGAATCGCTGTATCAGCATCTCCTTTTTCTGTGAAACAGCCACCTAAATTATTGTAAACCATAGCCATTTGAAGCGAACATTCACCATAAGAGTGGGTATAGATATTGAGTGCTTTTTGGTAGTAGTTGATGGCTTCGCTGTATGCTCCATTGTTCATAGAGACTGCGCCAATGTTCATGTAACAACCTGCCGTATAGGTAGATTCACTTTCCCCTTTTTTCAGTAGTTCTTGAAGTCCAGCATTGAAGTAATGGAGTGCTTTTCGATTATTTCCCAACCGATAATGAGAGCTTCCAATATTGACATAATTTCGATACAATTCAACGTTTTGCCCATGTTTGGCTAAATCTAATTTTACCTTCAAAGAAGCTTCAGTATACTCCAAAGATTGTTGATAATCAAATCTATACCAATAAGAAAGGGCTAAATCAAAATAGATTTCAGCAATGTCGGCGTGTGGATTGGGATGAATAGAAGGCAGTATTTCTATGGCTTTTTGGAGGGATTCAATGGCTCGGTCAAATTCCTGCAATGCTTCACAACATTTGCCGATTTTCCAGAGGCAGTTGCCATACGCTTCTTTTTCATTCATTTGCAGAAAATGGATTTCAGCTTTTTCCAATAAATCCAGAGCATCACTGTATGCCTTTTGCTCATACAAAAGAGTGGCTTCCTTCAATAAAGATGTTTCTTTTGGTAGGTGATTTACTTTGCTCATTTTGTTTTTGCTTCATTAAGTTGTTTTGGAGTGAGGGAAGCAATCTACAAATCTAAGCAAAATCGGACTATTCTCCAATCAACAAATACCCCGCCCAATGTATCGGCGTTTTTGTCTACAAAATCATCTCCGTTTGGCTTTCTTCAAAAAAGAATCCTTTTGATTTTGACAATACATTGAAATTTTCTTGTATTGAAGTTTGTTGTATAAAAGTGTTTTAGGATGTTTGGGGAGTTGGTGAAAATGAGGTGTTTTGGGTAGGCAACTATTTGAAGTTTTTTTACTTTAAAATGGCGTATTTTATTGAAAAACATAAAATGCCCGATAAAATTGGAACTTAATTATTCAAAAATGACTTGTGAGATTAACATACTTTGGTGTATTAATATTCAAGTTAAGAGCAACATAAAAACGCATCACCCTAAAATAACATGACAAAAAAACAAAGAACTAGAATACTTAGAATAGCATTGCTAATTGGAACAATAACCTCCATGTTTTTTGTTCCGTGGATTTTGGTGAAGTCGTGGATATTACCACTACCTAATACCGTTCAAGAACAACTAAATCAAGCAATAGATCATGGATTTGATGGAATGATTGTGTATGTGGACCAAGCTGGGAAACCACCAGAGTTTTATGCCGCAGGCTGGCATGACCGAAAAAACAAAATACCTGCCAATCCAAAAGCCTTATTTAAAATTGATAGCATCAGCAAGTTATATGTCGCTGTTGCTATCACCAAATTAGTCAAAGACAAATGTTTGTCTTTGGATGATATGCTTGCTGATTACTTTCCCGAACTTGTAGAAAGAATTGAAAATAGTGAGAAATAAAATATTCAGTTTTGGAAATAATAATAGACAACAAGACAAGCTTTGATGACTTGCCTTGTTGTCTCAAAATATTAAAAAAAGGTGATTGATGTATCTGAAGAAATAGTAAATACAGTCAACCAATTGAATCCACAATAAATAATTCATGGAGCATAAAACACAAACAGGACTTTCAGTCAAAGCCGAAAATCCTGTTTTTTTGAGTGCAAAAAATTCAATTTCTGAGGGTAGCTAAGGGAAGTTTTTTTAACTTTTGGTATCTCATTTTTTAAATTACCTCCCACTCACCACTTCTACCAAAACAGAAGAAGTAACATGTGGAGCATCTTTGAAGGAAACTTTGAGATAAGCACTTCCCACCCCTTTTCCAGTAGAAGTCAATTGGGCGGCAAATTTTCCACCTCCAGATTCTTGATTCCACCAAACAATTTCAATCAAGTCATTTGGGTCACCACTTACATCGTCGAAAATGATATTGTCGGCAAATTTGGTTTGGTAATCGTGAGGCCCAATCTGTGTTCCGTCTGATAAGGTGACCTCCAAATAAATCGCTGGGCTGATGTCCAATCCTCGAACCGTATAAGCTGCGTCACTACGGCTTAGAGGAAGTCTATTTCGACCATTTGCGCCTTCCTGTATGCCCGACTGCAAAGACAATTCAGCAGATACAGGAACGATTCCTCCTCCGCCACCATTGGTTTTTGAACCACCGCCCATTTTTCGCTGACCAGTAGAAGCAGAACCGTCCCAATCCGTAGTGGTAAAGTTGTTTTTGGCATAGTCAAAATTGAGGGTCATGGTTGCAGAATTTCCGTGCATATAGAGTTGAACCTGATTATCATTTAGCACTCTCCAATTTACGTTTGCCCAAGAAGGCAATTCTTCCATCGCTCCCGATGCGCCAAATCGAACTGCAAAAGGATGTCCTTTGTAGTAATAATTCCAAGTCGAGCCTGCAATAGCATTTTGCAGTTGGCTTCCCGAATTTCCACCATTGTTATTGCCGCCATTATTGGGTGGGTTTTGTACGACTGGAGGTTTATTTACAGGCGGTTGTTGGACAGGAGGCGTATTGTTTTTAGGCGGCGCATAAGCAGTGAAATGCCCAAAAGTGGTATTCAAATCCCAAGATTTGACGACATCACCATTTGCTCGCTTCAATTTGTAAGTATGTGAAAGCGTGTAATAGGCACCTGCCCCATGTGCGGGAACGGTGAACTGTTTGGTCAGTGTCTGTTGGTTCATCATGGAAGTAGAATAAGACGAGGTTTGACTCAAAGCATAAGAAAGTGTCACCGACATTGTGGCTTTTACAGGGCCTGCTCCTGCTTCCATTCCTCTCGTCATAGACACGCCAAAGGTATGGCTCATAGAAGAAGAATGTTCTTTGGTCATCCCTGTTGTTTGGGCAAAAGACATGCTTCCGTCATTGTTGCTATCATTGGTGTTGAAGTCTTGAAGCTGGTAGAAGTCGTAGCGTTCTAAGGTGTAAATGGGCGTATTTCGTACCTGACCTGCGAGGTTGTTGGCAAATACAGGGTCTTCAATCGAAATACAAGGAATGTAGGCTACCGTTGACAATTTCTTGTCTGTATGCTTGGGAGGACTTTTCATATTTGTCTGCTTAGGCTCGGTATTTGTGATGTTGTTGTTTTTGTAAGGCAGTGTTACCTTCAAGGCATAATATACTTCCGAATTAGAAAGATTCCCATGAGAAGCGTGGGCTGCAAAAGAACCCGAAGTCACAAAAGATTCCTTGCTGTCCTGTACTACATTGGGCGGTTGAATACTCCAAACGGATAAGTCTAAATCTCCTCCCGAACCTGCATCGGTGAACAATCTCTTGCCCATTGAAGCATAGGTGGTCAAGTCGTTTCTCACACAAACCACTGCATTTGCAGGAGGTTTGCCATGTCCATTCATTCCCACCATTCCTAAAGCTCTGTATCCTGAGGGAGCAATCGGCATCCAAATGGAACCGTCTTGGTCACCACCTGTGCCTGCATCGTGGTAAATTCGTTGGTAATCTCGTGGAAAGGCAATAGCGGTGGGGTCGTTCCCTGTTCTGACTGCAATCATTACCGTAGTTGGTTTGGCGTGACTCGCATGTGCATAATGCCCCAAAGAAGAAAAACCAGGAGGCAATTTAGGACTCCACATCGACCAGTTGTCATTTGCACCCGTTCCTCTGTCGTTGTAAACAAAGTCATAGTCGGTGACAAACATGATTTCTAAGGCATCCATTTTGATGCTGCGCTGTTGTGCTTGTGTCCAATTGCTGCACAAGAATAGTACTAAAACTAAAATGTTGAAGAAAATTGTTTTTTTGAGATTCATGAGGTTTCGTTTTAAAAATTTGATTTTTTGAACGTTTACACTCAAGTATCTGAAAAGAGAGATGGGGCGTTACAAGATTTTGAATTTATTTTTGAAAAATAATGGAAACAAAAATAGAGAATACTCATATTCAAAACAAAAATCATACTATTTCCCAAAAATATCACTGTGATTTTCATTAATTTTACCCTCTCAAAAAAACACATCGGCTGATACCATGAAACAAAAACAACGAATTGTATGGAAATTTGTAAGTATCATTTGTTTACAAGTTTTGTTCTTGATACTAAATCCCTCCAATCTACTTCAAGCCCAAACCAATCTCGTACCCAATCCCAGTTTTGAAGACACCCTTGCTTGTCCTTCGGGCTTGGGCTTTTTGAGCCAAACGGCTGAAACATGGGGTGAAGTAGGTTTGCCCAATCACTTTCACAGCTGTGCGATGGATGGTGACGGAGCAGACGTTCCTGACAATGTTTTTGGGGTACAATCTCCTTTTTCGGGCAATGCCTATGCGGGTTTCACCGCCTACGCCACAGGCAGTCCGACACAACGAGACTATGTGACCATCCAATTGAGTGAGACATTGCAGCCCAACACCGAATATTGTGTGGAATTTTATGTTAGTTTGGCGGATTTGACCTATTTCGCTGTCGAAAACATTGGTGCTTATTTCTCTGCAACAGCCGTTCCCAACAACAATGGTTTGCCCTTGGGTTTTGTGCCACAAATTGAAAACCAATCGGGTGTATTAAAAAATAAAAACAATTGGACGCTTATCAGTGGTACTTTCACCGCTGAGTCCCCCCTTCAATGGCTCACCATTGGCAACTTCTACAACAACGCCAATACCAACTTCGAAAATCTTGCAGTCGGAGGCGAAACAGGTTTTACCGAATTGGGCTTTTATTATATAGACAGCATTTCTGTGGTAGCTTTGGAGTCGGTCAGTGTAGAAATGCAGGGAACCGATATTTTGGAACAGCCTGAATCGGCTGTTTTGTGTGAAGGAGATGCCCAAATATTGACTGCAACTGGTGGAACTTCCTATGAATGGTTCAGCTTGGACGATCCTTTCACACTTATCAGCGATGCCGACACTTTGGCTTTTGCAGCCTTGGAAAGCGAAAGTTTCATTTTGCAGACAACAGACTTCAACTGTGTTCGAGAATACATTTTTACCATTGAAGTAAGACCTCCCCCACAAATCGAAATCACTTTTGACCCGACTTGTGAGGGCTACAATTTGCAGGTATATGCAGAAGGAGCAGACATCACAGAGGCAGCTTTATTTGAATGGGATTTTTACCAAAATGGTGCGATTGTAGCAAGTGATGATACAAGAGGTGGAGCCGAAATTTTTAATACCCCTGTGGACAGTGTGATTTTGACGGTTAGCAATTTGGAGAATTGCAGCACAAGTGACACGCTGTTGGTTGATTTTCAGGAAAATTGCCAGCCTTGCGAAGACGGTTTCCGCAATTTGGTCGCCAATCCTTCTCTGGAATTTTACCACAACTGTCCTACTGATTTGGGAAAACTAAACGAAGCAAGTCAATGGAAAACACCCACTTTTGGAAGTACTGATTATCTGCATACTTGCGCCGACAATGTCCCTACGAACAAATACGGCGAACAAATACCTTCGGATGGAAATGCCTATTTGGGCTTTACGGCTTACGGATTGAGTGATTTTCGAGAATATGCTAGTGTTCCGATTTTGCAGCCTTTGGAGGTCGGTAAAAACTATTGTGTTCGTTTTGAAGTGAGTTTGGCAGACAGTTCGGGCAAGGCTATCCGCAATTTTGGAGCGCATTTATCCGAAAATTCCCTTTCGGTCAATACACAAGCACCTCTTTTCGGTTTTCCTCCTCAAATCACCTATCAATCAGACAGTGTGATTGCGGACAAAAAAAATTGGACAAGCGTATCGGGCGTTTACAAAGCCACCTCAGCCGTCTCCTGGCTAACCATTGGCAACTTCAAGGACAACAACAACAGCCAAGTTGAAGATTTGGATGGCACATTCTTATTTGACAATTCGGCTTATTACTATTTGGACAATGTGGCAATCGTAGAAATGCCCGAATTGACGATTTTGGGCGAAAACGGTCAGCCTTTCAGCACTCCAACCATCTGTGCGGGACAGGAAGTAGCGGTAGAAGCAGTGGGCGATTACTGTGGTTTTGCGTGGATCAAAGCAGATAATCCAACAGATACTTTGAGCTTTGAAGCCAACGCTGTATTGAGCAGCGAAGAAGCGGGTTTGCAAGAATTTGTCGTGTTAGCAGATTTTGGTGGCTGCACTTTGACAGACACTGTTCGCATCAATAACAAACCCTTTCCTCAGGTGGGTTTCGACATCCTTTCCAACTGTGCAGGAGCGGTAACGATATTGACAGACACCTCTTTGCAGGTAGCAGAAGGAGCGATTTACACTTGGGATTTTGGCGATGGAAGTGGTATTCAAGGATTGACAAGCATTGCGAATGTCTATGAACAACCTGGGACTTATAATGTACAATTAACGATTACGAATCCAACAGGCTGTACGGCTTCGGCGGTCGAAACTTTGGTGATTTCGGAAGTGTGTGACCCCTGCAATGCCGAAAACAATTTGGTGTCCAATCCAAGTTTTGAAGAAGGATTCTGCCCCGATTTTATAGGGCAAATAGACCGAGCTTCGTTTTGGTTCAGCCCCGAAGGAGACGACAAAGCGAGTTTGTTCGATGGCTGCAACCCCGATGATATTGTGGGTGTTCCAGCTAACCATTTTGGATCACAAGCGGCACGAACCGAAATTTCTTATGCAGGCCTCAAAGCTTATAGCCCGATTCCATCCGAACAGCAGTTCATCACCAATCAATTGGGGGGTGATTTGCAAATTGGAACGACCTATTGTGTGAGTATGTTTGTGAGCTTGGCAGATACGAGTGATTTTGCCATCAGTTCTTTGGGTTTTTACTTTACGGCTTCCAATCCTACAGGAATCAACTTGCCGAATGTCACACCACAAGTAACACATGCAGAAGGCAGCATTTTGGCGGATTCTCTCAATTGGGTGGAAGTATCGGGTACTTTTACGGCAAATGAAGGCTACCGTTTCGTGACCATTGGCAACTTCAAAAATACCTTGACCGACTCAGAAATTGATACCATAGGCGACTTCAATCCCAATGGATTCGCTTACTACTACATTGAAGATGTGTCGGTTGTTCCGATGGAAATAAACGCCACAGAAGACACCGAAATTTGCGAAGGCGAAGCACTGACTTTGACAGGTAGCAGCAATACTTGTGAAACTTATTGGGTCAATGCCAATAATCCTCTAAATGTGATTGCGACTGGCGACCAATTGGTAGTGAATCCAACAGAAAATTCTACCTATGTTTTTGTGGGTCAAAATGGAAATTGCAGCATACAAGAGTCGGTCAACGTGACTATAAAACCGCTTCCTCAAATTGACACCATCAGCGTCAATACAAGTATCTGCAAGGGCGGCAATACCCAACTTTTGGTCGAATTGGCAGAAGAAGGAGACTACCAAATACAATGGTCTCCTTCTGGTTTGTTGGTCAATTCCAACACTCCTAACCCGATTACTTTGGTCGACACGACCACCACTTTTTATGTTAACATCACCAACATTGCGACGAGTTGCAGCATAGTGGACTCAATGAAATTAACGGTATTTGATTTGCCTGTTGCAGCCATAGATACAGACAGTTTGTTTATTTGTGTAGGAGATTCGTCAAGAGTCACTGCTTCGGGAGGGGATGTATTTGCTTGGAGTCCAGCCGATGCGGTTTCAGATTCAACGATTGCAGATCCTTATGTGTATAGCCCCGATGCCACGCTTGATTTGGTGGTGACGGTCAGCGATTCCCAAACAGGTTGCAGCAGTATGGAAACCCTGATTGTTGCAGCAGGGAAAACCTATGTTTCGGATACAACCCAAGTGGTGTACTGTGAAGGAGAAGACTTTTTTGTCAACGACATTATTTTGGGAACATTGGGTGTCTCCTTCGATGCCGTTTCTTATCGTTGGGAACCTTCCATCAATTTGTCTTCAGACTCTACCCGCAACACGATAATTTCTTCACCTTTCGACACGATTTACACCTTGTATTTCACTGATGAGGATGGTTGTGAAGGCAATGTTTCCATTGAAGTAGATGTCAATCAAGTACCAAATGCGGGGGCAGATGTTTCGATTTGTCAAGGCGGTTCGGTACAGTTGAATGCTTCAAGTGGTGCGGCGGGTTATCAGTGGTTGCCGACCGAAGGTTTGAACAATCCCAATATTCCCAATCCTATCGCTTCGCCCACCTCCACAACGACTTATGTGGTCATTGCGACCTACATCAATCAGACAGGACAATGCAGCACGAATGATGAAGTGACCGTGTTTGTGAACGAAAGAGGCCCAAGTGGAACAAGTGGGGATGCATTGATTTGTCGAGGAGATTCCCTTCAAATCAATGCTTTTGGCGGCAATATTTTTGAATGGTCGCCCACCGAAAGCCTGTCTGACTCCACGATTGCGAATCCAACTGCTTTTCCTGATAGTACGACGACTTATGAGGTTCGCATCTTCAATACAACTACTCAATGTGAATCTCTTGAAAGTCTGACCATTACAGTCAAGGATGAAGCGGCACCTACCATTATCAGCCCTGAATCCATGATTTTCTGTGCCGAACCTTTGATGCCCGTAGAAATCTGTTTGGATTTGGATTATGAAGGCTGCGAACCGCTCGATATTCATGTAATTACGCAGTTGAGCAGCAATGTCGAACAGGTCGGGAATACTTGTTTTACGTATCAATCTGCTTTTGCAAATACTCGAAACGATACCCTTGAAATTCAAATATGTACCAATGATACTCTGCAATGTGATACCACGACTGCCGTAATCATTCGCTGCGATGAAGGCCCGAAATGGCCTATTGATTTTATCCAACGAAATACTTGCAGTCAAGCTTTTTTCCAGCTACAATTGCCACAACCGACCGATCCAGATGGTGAAGAAGATTCATTGTCCATTTCCATCACCAGCCCTCCTACCAACGGAATAGCTACCATTGAAGGTTCGGTTTTTAGTTACACTTCCAATGAAGGTTTTACCGGAACGGAAAATATTGTGGTGACGGTTTGCGACCAATTGTACCCTTTTGACGATTGTGCCAACTTGACGATTCGCTTGAATGTGGACCCAAACAATGCGCCTATTGCATCGGACTTAAATGTGGCTGTTCCGTATGAAACCCAAGAATTGATTTGCATTGAAGTACAAGATTCTGATAACGATCCGATTACCATCAGCATTTTGGAAACACCCGAAAATGGTTTGCTGGAAGCTGCAAATTTGAACTGTGTTTTTTATACGCCCAACGACAATTTTTACGGGCAAGATACTTTGGTTGTTGTGGCTTGTGACAACTGCAATGCCTGCGATACCGCAACGGTTGCCATCACCGTTCCTGCGCCCTCCGATCCACCTATTGCAGCAGACACAACGGTGACGACCAATTACGATACGCCTATTACGGTTTGTTTGGACATTGAAGAACCGAATGGCGAAGCCTTTGATTTGACCTTGTTGAGTACACCTACCAATGGGAATTTGACCATTTTGAACGACAGTTGTGTATTATACACGCCTGTTTCGGCATTTCCTTTTGTCGAATCAATGGATCTTTCCGTATGTGATGTTTTGAATAATTGTGTCACTATCACCTTGACGATAAATGTAGAAGAGCCCATCAATTTGCCGCCTGTGGTGACAGATATGACCGCTTCAACGGTTAGCAATACGGCGGTGACTTTCTGTTTTGACCCCGATGACCCCGAAAACGACGAATTGGAGGCTACGATAATCACCGACCCAATGAATGGAGATGCTTTGGTGGTGAGTGATACTTGTGTGATTTATGTCTCGAATCCCAACTTTTTTGGAATGGACAGCATACAAGTACAATTTTGTGATCCTGCCGGAAATTGCACAACGGCTTGGGGATTCATCACAGTAGCTCCGAGTCAAGATTTGCCGCCCGTGGTGAGCGATACCACAGTGACAGTTTTTGCAGTTACTCCAACCATTGTCTGTTTGGACATTGAAGAACTGAATGGTGATGATTATTCGATTGTTTTTGAAAGTGCTTTCAATGAACCTTCGGTGATAGATGAAAACTGTTTTCAATATGCGTCCTTACCTGGCTTCTTTGGAGAAATTTCTTATGTCGCCAATGTCTGCGATGAAAACGACAATTGCACGCCCATAACAGTGACCTTTGTTGTCGTACCGGCTGGAAATATCGCACCAATTGTAGAACCGATTGACCCTGTTCGATTGAATTTGGGCGAAAATTCGCAGGTCTGCATTGAAGCAACGGATGTGAATGGCGATGAACTGACTTATCAGTTGGCTGCAATGAACCCAAATTTGGGCGCAGTGAGCTTCAATGATAACTGCGTCACTTATTTTGCACCCATTGAAGGAAGCGGAACGGTCAGTGTGACAGTAAATGTTTGTGATGATGAAGATCCTCCTCTTTGCACACCCATTGTCATTGAATTTCAAATCAATGCAGCTCCAACGGTTGTTCCCGACCAAACCAATGTGGAAGTCAATCAAGGGGCAACGGCTACAACTTGTCTCACCATCACTGAACCAGAAGGAGATTCGACAACAATTACCGTCATTGGAGGAGCGAACAACGGTTCGGTAAGCTTTGTGGGCAATTGTGTAAACTATTCGCCCACAGGTGATTTTGTAGGAACGGATAATGTAACTTTGCAGATTTGTGATGCTTTGGGAGCGTGTACTTCGGTGACGATTAACTACACGGTGACGGATGTTTTATCTGCTGCGGACGACAACTTCAATGTCGAAAACAACAATTCACTGACCGCCAACTTCATCGAAAACGACAACTTCACCGAACTCAACGACCTGACCATCAACATCGTCACGTCTCCTGCAAATGGCAGTGTGATTTTGAATCCCAACAATACTTTTACTTATACACCAACTACGGACTTTGTGGGAAGCGACCTTTTTGTGTATGAAATTTGTCTACCCAATGTCGGTTGTGAACAAGCAACGGTCAACATTGAAGTAGAAAACCTTTTGGAGGCGGTAGATGATTTTGAAAGCACAGTCCAAAATACCCCTTCGATAGACATTGCTATTTTGAGCAACGATGCTTTCCCGAATATGGCGGAGTTGGATGTCGAAATTACGGAAGGAGTGAACAATGGCGCATTGGTACTGAATCAAGCGACTTTTGTGGCGACTTATTTTCCCGATGTGAATTTTATTGGAACAGACACGTTTGAGTATTCTATTTTCTATCCAAGTAGAGGTTTTGATACGGCAAAAGTAATCATTGATGTCACCAAAACTTTGATTCCTCCAACGGCTTTGGACGACAGTGCGGAGACCTTTGAAGGGGAATCCGTGGTGATTTCGGTGTTGGCGAATGATACGGGCGAAGGTCTGTTTTTGAGTCGGATTGTCAATACGCCAATCAATGGAACGGCTGTCATCAATTCAGACGGAACGGTGACTTATATTCCCAATGTGGGTTTCTTGGGCTTGGAATCTTTTACCTACGAGGTCTGTACGGTTGATGACTTGTGTACGACGGCTACGGTGACGATTGAGGTGAAAGAAAAAGATATTGTTGTGCCTTGTGTAGTAAAGGTCTATGCGGCCATGACTCCGAATGGGGACGGTAAGAATGAATTGTTTGTGATTGAGGGCTTGGACTGCGATGGCAACAACCAAAACGAACTGACCATTTTCAACCGTTGGGGGGATGAGGTTTTTCGGGCTGAAAATTATGGGGCAAACAGTTTTTGGGATGGTCGCTATGAAGGGGCGAGTGAAACGGTGCCGGATGGGACGTACTTTTATGTGCTGACGATTGAAGGGAAAGATATTGTGGAGAAAGGGTTTTTGGAGGTGCAGAAATAAGGGAAATGCAAATTCAAAATTGCAGGTAATCGTAAATTTTGAATTTCCATTTAGTGGCTCACAAATGTATTTCACTCATAATCAACATGATAAAAATCAACGTCGTATAAACTTAATTCTGAATATCCCTTGGTGTATCTATGTATTTTCCATCAATGGCAAATGGTTGGTTGTATTCGATTTCATTAAATTCAAACCATTCTCCAACTATCCCTTATTTTCTCTCTTACGATTCCTCCTTCGACTTCAATGTTTCTCATGACATTATTGTATCTACAAGAATTGCTCTGTCCCATATGCATACATGAAAATAAACTAAGCACATAAATAAATAACTGTATTTTAAAAATATTTTTCATAATTACGATTCAATGATACATAGGATAAGAAAGTGTAACAAAAAACTTTGTAAAGGACAAAACGTTTTATTAAGCATAACTCTCAAACCTTATAGGTTTTTGCTTATGTAATTTAAGCAGATTATCAAACCTGTACATACTTTTAGAGGTTAAACCTATAAGGTCTTCTGCTTCAAATAAGGTTTTGTCCTGTACTGAGAACAAAAAAAAGTATGGTTGAACAAATAATATAAAAAAACCAAAATATATGGTGTTTTTATTTTCTGACTCTCCCAACTTTCAATCTGTTGTATGATTTTTTCTTCATCCGCATCTTTAAATTCATATATAACCATTACAAAATACAAACATATAATTAACAATATTGAAGCCGATATAACTACTCATTCCTCAAAGCCTCCACAGGATTCGCCAAAGCCGACTGAACCGTTTGAAAACTAAGCGTCACCATTGCAATCAACAAAACCGCCAAGACAGGAAGCGCAAACAGCCACCAAGACAAATCAATCCGATAGGCATAATCTTGCAGCCATTGATTCATTCCATAAAATACCAAAGGAGTCGCCAAAACACTCGCCAAAGCAATCAATTGAAGGAAATCCTTGGAGAGCAAAGTCAAGATATTCGGGACAGAAGCCCCCAAAACCTTGCGGATACCAATCTCTTTTGCCTTTTGCAGGGCAGCGTACATCACCAAACCATACAAGCCAAAACAAGAAATCAAAATCGCCAAAAACGAAAAGTAGCCAATGATTTGACTTAGACGACTTTCGGCCGTATAAGCCTCTTCAATCTGCTCGTCCAAAAAGGCATAATCCATCACCTTTTCGGGGAAAAAAGCCGCCCATTGTTGGCGAATGAAATCAATCGTTTGGGGAATCGCTACATTGTGGATGCGAATCGAAAAAGTGGTGAATGTTCCCGCATTGACGTGCATCGTCAGTGGCTCAATCGGTTGACTCAAACTCATCGAGTGAAAATCCTTCATGACTCCAATCACCGTCCCCTGTTTGCCTTCCATGTTGATGTTTTTTCCAATCGCATTTGCCGCATTTTCCCAACCCAACGTTTCCACCGCTTTTTCGTTGATGAGGTAGGCATTTTGGTGGTCGGTACCAAACGATTTGTCGAAACTTCTACCTTCAATAATGTCCAGTTCGTAAGCCTTTGAAAAATCGTAATCCACTGAAATTGCACCAATATATACATTGTCTTCTGCCTTGATGTCGTCCGTTACCACATTTCGACGAACCGTTCCCCTGCCAGGAAGCCTATCGGAGAGTGTGCTTCCCAAAATATTGGGATTTTCTTGCAGGCTTTCTTCAAAAGCATTCATTTTGCCCCGCAATTCACCCGTCACACCTCCAAAAATGCTGTTCATATTTTCACTGAACAAACGCACCGTCAATACTTGGTCTTTGGCAAAACCCATCGGCTGACTTCGCATAAACTGCCACTGCTGATAGACCACCAATGTCGCTGCAATCAGTGCAATCGTCACAAAAAACTGGCTTGTAATCAATACCTTCCGCAAAGCTGCTCCCTTTGGCGCACCTCGAAAACCGGTTCCCTTCAATATGCTCGCAGGCTGAAATCGAGTCACGAAAAAAGCAGGATAGCTACCCGCCAAAATGCCCGCACTCAAAAAGATGCCCACAAAAAGTAGAGCTTCTTGCCAGTGCTGCAATAGGTTAAATTGAAGGGTTTTGTCCGTTAGATTGTTGAGAATCGGCAGTGTAAATTCGAGCAGCAACAAAGACACCACAAAGGCGAAAAAACTCAACAAAAGTGATTCACTCAAAAACTGCCCTACCAGATTTCCTTTGTTTGCGCCTACCACTTTTCGGATACCGACCTCCGTAGCTCGCTTCAATGAAGCTGCGGTAGAAAGATTCACAAAATTGATACACGCAATCAACAAGGTCAATAACGCAATGAGGCTGAATAGGTAAACATGCTGCATATTCCCGACCGCTTCAATCTCCAAGCCGATATTTGACCGCAAATGAATGTCCTTCAAGGGCTGCAATACAAAATCCTGTTTGCCTTTCATAACATCGCTGGAGTAGGTTTCCACCAATTGTGGCATTTTGGCGTGCACACTTTCGGGCGATTGATTGGGCTTCAACAAAACGTAGGTATAAGAGTGTGAAATGACCCAATTTTGAGCCAGATTTGTTTTCATGTTTTCCCGAATCGCCTCTGATTCTATGCTAAACATATTTTGATAAGGTGCAATCAATTCAAAATGAACATGCGAATTGTCGGGATAATCCTCAAAAACACCTGTCACCTTAAAGGCATATTGACCACTCATCAAAATGGTTTTTCCCATAGGATTCTCGTCCCCAAAGTATTTATTGGCGATGGATTGGGCAATAACGACCGAAAAAGGCGCATCCAAAGCTGTATGGGGATTTCCTTTTGTGAAATGGAAGGTGAAAATATCGGTCAAAGTAGAATCTGCAAAAAAGACTCTATCTTCTTCATACTGTTTGTTTTCCTCTCCTTCAACGGCAGTAGGTACTTCAATACTTACACTGCGGTTGTAGAATCTTGCAGACTCTTCGATTTCGGGAAAATAGTCGGTTAAAATAGGCGACATGGGTGGAGGGATTCGAGCCAATTCCATGCCTTCTCCCGCAAATTTGGGTATGTATTTAACCCGATAAATGCGGTCAAACTTATCCTGAAATTGGTCGTAACTCAGTTCGTCTTTGACAAACAAGACAATCAAAAAACAACAGGTCATACCGATTGCCAAGCCCAAAATATTGATGAGGGCGAAGATTTTATTGCGGGTGAGATTTCGAAAAGCGGTTTTGAGGTAGTTTTGCAGCATAATGGGAGTATTTGATTTTTTTGAAGTGAGATGTTAGAAGCGAGAAGAGGGATTCAGAATTTGATAGCACTATTGAATACCTCCTATTTTTTAGGCAGTAAAGTTTCCCTTCTGACCTCCCTATTCCCGTATTCTAATAATAATGGAAGTGAAAA
This sequence comes from Bacteroidia bacterium, assembly GCA_030427245.1. Taxonomy (GTDB): domain Bacteria; phylum Bacteroidota; class Bacteroidia; order Chitinophagales; family UBA2359; genus JAUHXA01. Next base: position 21,539 of record JAUHXA010000092.1, read on the forward strand.
TAAGAGAATTGCTGTAAAAAAGAGAAGGTTTTAACAGAGATTAACTTTGGGAGAAGTAGTTAGGGGACAAGATTTTGAAGTTTCGGAGGAATTTCTGTTGGTTTAATTGTTGAATGGACTCAATAGGAATCTTTCAACG
>JAUHXA010000010.1 GCA_030427245.1 Bacteroidia bacterium
TTCAGTAATTCTTTTTGATTATCTTTGGTCACGGGATATTAATTTGAAGTTGTTTTATGAATTAGGAATCACAAAATACAACTTCTTTTTCTATCCCTTTTTTAGTTTTGTCCTGTACTGAGAGAATTGCCGATTTCGAGAGGTCAATTCAATGCTTTGGTGGAAAAGATTAGGGTTTTGAAGAGGAAATGATATAGAATAAACCAATCCATTATATTTTGATTATCAATTATTTATTGTGAAAAATTCACAATTCTTAAAAATACATGTAGGATAATTCAATACTTACTTTACACCAAAACTTTTTAATGAAATAAAATTTATCTTATTATGATTGATTATTGCGTCTCCTTCAATTCTTACCACCGTTTTCATCTTATGATAATCAATAGCTAATTTATATTCTTCGCTATGTAGTCTTTTTATTGTGGCTGTGGAAGGTAATTTTTCATATAGTCCTACGACTTTCACTACATTTTTTTCACTATCAGGATTATCTGAATTCAAAGCAGTAATTCTACCTTCAAATACAACTGGCTTAATTTCAGATAATTTATCTTTTATTTTTTTTGTTAACTCTCTTAAAGAATTGATTTCTTTACTTCCAATATCTTTTGATTCAATTGTATGAGTTTTTTTAATGCTTAAAAAATTAAATCCTATTGTTTTAAATTCTGTTTTAGAAAAAAGACTTTCTACTTCTTTAAAAATTTCCAGATTAAGTAATTCCTTATTTTCAATTAAAAAATCATCACTTATATAAGGTGTTTTATCATTAAATATATCGTTAATAAATAATAGAATATTTTGCATTTTAGTAGTAACATCTTCTGAAATAACAGGGTTTTCTTGGAAAAGATTTTTTGGTACTAATATTTCCTTAGATGGTAGCTCAATCTTTGCAACAAAACTGCCAGTTTCTGTTTGGAGAAACTTACAAAGATTGAGGTATTTGTGAGCTTCAGCAGGAGGCTTAACCAATGATATAGTTGTATGAAGTGTAAAGGTCGCTGTATCTATAATAATATTTTTTAATTTTTGAATTAAATCTTCAAATTTGGAAAAGGGGATTGAGCCTTTCTCTGTTTCTTCATCAACAACTCTAATTGAGAAAATTGTTTTCTCATCTCGGACTACCTGTAATAAATCATCAATCTTACGCTCATATATTTGACTTACTACATTTAATGTTTTTTCAAAAAAGCGGTCAAAATCAACTGTTTTATGGTCTACAGGAATAGAAATGTAGTAATCAATAGGTAAGCCTAATTCTTTAGGAGGACTTAATTTTGAAAATTTTTCTCCTTTTGAAAATTCATTCCAACCACGATTTGTTAAAAATAAAATTAGATTTTGACTAATCATAATAACAAAACTATTTACAAAAATCATTAAAAAAATTAGGCACACATTCTATATCAAGCCTATTATCAATAGGAATTTTTATTCTTTTTCTACCATCATTATTAGCATGAACATCATTGTCATTTGGATAAAACCAATAAGCACATTTTTTAATTGAGAGTTTTGATTTTTTAACCGTAACCCACTTAGAAATATTGTTAGGCAAAACAAATAAGACCAATATTAAAGGAGCATTTCCCATTTTTTTCCTATCAATTAAATCATTATATGCTTTTGACTCTAAATCATATTTTACTTCCGATTCCGTGATTGTAATTAGACTAGAACCTTTAGTAGTAGCTTTAAGTTGTAAATCAACATACTTCCCTGACTCTATAAATCGTGACTTCCCATTTCTTTTCATCTCTACGTCATAGGTGATAGAAAAGTCTACTCCTCCCGTATCTTTTGGCTTATTTAATTTATATTTTTTAATACTTGCTAATATTTGTATAAAACTATTTGATAATTCTTCTTTTACGTCATTTATTGTCATATCATAATATTAATTAAGTTTCCGTTTGATAGTAGAACAAATGTAAAGAAAAAATCTTCTTCAAAAAATATTATTCACTAAATAATTAAATATTAACTATCATTACGAAAACCTCTCCAAAAAATCTCTAAGTCTTAAATAAAACACAAAAAACACACTTTTTTGCTAATTTTTTTAACATTTCAAAACAACATTCAAAAAATTATAGTAGGTTTGTAAAAGAAAATTAAATGAGCCAGCCCACCAGTTCCTTTTTATCTAACAGTTCATGTTCACAAACTTCCTACACTTATGATTATCAAAGACATTTCCCAATTCCGCACCAACTGGAAAAACCAACAAGGCTATGAAATGAACACTTGGGACGAACATTTCATCGGTAGCACACACGGAGAGACCAACGGTTTCTACAAAATGGTCAACGGCATCGTCAACAACATCAAAGCCGACCTCAAACCCAAACTCCAAAACGCACAAGACACCCAGGCGATTTACGAGTTTCTGCAAAACGCCGCCGACAGTCACTCCACCGAATGTGCGGTCATTTACGACGAAGATTACTTTATGGTAGTCAACAACGGCAAACCCTTCAGTTTGGATGACATCAAAGCCATTCTCAACTCTTTTCAAGGCACAAAAGCCGACAAAACCAAAGCCGAAAACTGCCACAAAATCGGGCGTTATGGTATCGGCTTCAAATTGGCGTACCGACTCACGGGCAAGTCCGACGGCGTGGACGAACTATTTGAAAAAATGGCGGGACCTATCCTATTCAGTTGGCACAACCAAAATCAATTCAACGACTTATACAGTCACCAAGCAGCAAACGAACTGCAATACAACAAGGACTTCAACACCCCCGCAGCCGCACCGTGGTTGATGAAAATCGTCCTCGCCTGTTTCCCAAGTGCGCCCAACGAAACGGTCAAAAATTTGGGATATGAAGACAAAGTAGTGTTTCCCAAAGAAGAATTGGGCGACTTAGTTGGATTTCTGCACAAACACAAAGACCAAATCGAAGCCCTCGACCTACACAAAGGTTCGCTCTTTTTCCTCAAATTTGGAGAACGCAAACACGAAAAACTCAAAAATTCGCTCGAAAACATCAAATCGGGCATCGGCTACTCTATGAACACCCTCAAAACCCTCAACAAAGTCGTCCTACAAGACGACATCGTAGAGGAATTGGAGATTGACTATGAGGAATTTACCATCCAACCCAATACCCCTGAATTCAAACAAATTGACCCCGAATTTCCATTTTGTCCCATTCGCATGGTTTTTGGCTACCAAACCGAAACACGACAAGCCAAAAAATTGAAGGAAGCCCCCAACCTCTACCAGTTTTTCCCGATGCGAAACGAGCGACACAATTTGGCATTTTTTGTCCATTCCACTTCTTTCGCCAAAGTCACCGACCGCACCCGTTTGGATGATTTGGGAGAAGCCAATTTTGAAACCTTCAAATACTTGATAGCTGCCCTTCAAAAAAATCTTACTGCTCACAAATCCAAGAACCTCAAACGTTTTGCAGACATCTTTAAGGTCATTTTGTTATCGGATAGGTCGGACAACGGCACGCTCATCAACGAATATTTGTACGAACCTTTGCTCAACTATATCCGCTTCAACATCCCGACCAACAAAGGCAATTTCTACCCCAAAGACATCGTAGTTGTCAAAAATACCCGATTGCCTGTCGAACCGATGGCGCTCGGAATCGGAAAGGAATGGTTTTATTGGGCAGACCCAAGCACCGATAAAGCTGTCACCAACGAAGCCATAAAGGTCAAAAAACTAAATTTGACGGCATGGGGTTTGAAGGATTTGTTATTGGAGGGAAATGTGGCATTGATTAACAACTGGATTGCACAATTGTCGAGCGAAGACTACGATACCTTTGTAGCAGAATTGAAGGAAATCGAATTTGACAAAGCCTTTGCAGATAAGTTCCACCAAATCAAGTGTTTCAAATTCACTGATAGTCAAATCCACAACTCCTTTTATGCCATTGATGACTTCAAAGACAATGAAGATGTGCTGCTCGTCAATGATACAATTGCACCTACCAAAGACCTCATGCGAGAGTTGGGATATTCGGTTTTGGAGTTTGACCTCAGCGATTACAACGCCATTCTCAAAGGTTTAGAAGGACAAGAATACCTTCACAATCAACGCCTACTGTTTGAAAAAATCGTGCAAAGAACGGCAGACAACCAATTGACACACGAACAACGCAAAACCTTATTTGACTTTTTAAGCCATTTGAAGGGAGTCAAAAAAGAGCAATTGCGGGAAGTTGCTTTGTTTAGCGACAAAAATGGAGTCGTGCGCCCATTGAAGTCCTTGCTGCCCAAAGGAGTAGCCAGCACTTCTTGGCTCAAAAGCTATGAAATGCACGAGCAAGAATTTGATGAATCCTTGACGCACTTTCTCGCCAACGAAGAGAGCATTTACACCGATTTTATTGCAGCTTATTGGGAACAATTGATTGAAAACAAAGCCATTCAATCAAATATTGTAGATTTTTACCAAACCGTACAAGACTACTACAAGGTGGGTAAAAGTCGTGCTTCAATCGCCAAGTTACCTTACATTTACATCAATAAAAAACAAGGTTTTGCAGCAGCCGATGAAGTGTTTTTCCACAAAGCCTTTTTGGAAGCCGACAACTACGATGACCTGCAAAGCGCACTTCAAATGGTCGGCAACTTCCAAACGCCTCACCCCGATGTGTTGCCGTTTTTAAACGATGCCCCTTTCCGAACCGCCCCCGTTAATAGCCGTTCTTCGTGGAAAAAAGAGGTAGTTCATATTTTTGCACAATCGGCTACGGCAGAACTCAATCCCAACGAAAAACTGGGTTTGTTTCAGTTGTTATTGAAGGTCGGAGTGCCGCAAAAACAGATGGAAGAAATCACCTTGTTTACCAACAATCAAGGCGAACACAAACCCCTGAATACCCTCTTAGCATCTGATACAGAGGTAGAAGAATGGCTCGAAAGCTACAAAATCCATGTAGAAGAGGAGGATGAAGTGCTGCAAAAATTTCTACTTCCCGCAGCCGAAATCTACGCCCAAATCATTTTCCCGAATTGGAGCGAACTCACTGAACATCCCAAAGTTTTGGCAGACATTCCTGCTTTTTATCAATCCGTTCAAACGCACTACGAAAACAGCCGAAGCAATAGAGCCTTGACGCATTTGAACTATGTTTTTGCAGATGAGAAACAAGGCTTTTTAGAACGCAGAGCCATCTTTTTCCACAAAACCTTACAGCAAAATGAGGACTATGCAGCATTGGAAAACGCTTTGCAGAAATTGACCGAATTGGCAACTCCACAAGCCGAAGTATTGCCGTTTTTGAACGATGCGCCCTTCAAAACGAGCGAAAACCGATTGCAGCAAGCCATCAAACCCAATCCTGTCTTGTTATCCGAAAGCGAATTGAAGGCATTATTGGAGTTTGTGAAAGCACAAAAAATGGGCTTTTTCAGCTTCTTATACATGGAAGAAAGCGAGGAAAAAGGCATGTATTTTGTGGGCAAAAAAGGCAGTTTTGTGCAGTGTTTTGCAGGCGACAAACGCTCCAAACTCTACCAAACCGCCACCGCCCAACTTCCCGAACGCTACAAATTTTTGCCGCCCAAATTTTACAATCCCGATGCCAACAACAAGGGGCTATTGGAAGGCAAACAACTCTACAATGAATTGATTAAGAGTGTGGATGCAGAAGCATTGTCTGCAATTGTTGCCGAAAGTGGCGACACCAAAATACAAGCCCAATTCCTCAAACGCTTGCCCGAATTGACCCTTAAGGCGGGGCAGGCTTACGACAAAAGCAGTGCGGAGTGCAATACCTTGCAGCTTTTTAGAAACAAAGAAGTGGATGCGGTGGATTTGCGTAAAAAAATCACTCTGGAGGATGCGGAGGGCAATACCTACAATTTGGCGGAGGTGTGTTATCCCGATTCGCTGAGCTTCAAAGTTGAACAATTGGGGCAGTTCAAATTGTCGCTTTCGCAGGTCCTGCCGAGGTTTGCGCCCGTTTTTGCTTTGATGGAACAATTGACCGAGCAGTTCCCCAATTCGGAATCTGCTTTGCTCCGAAAAATGGTCTTCAATGCGGGTGAAGAATTGCCGCAGAATGTGATTTTGGGCGAGCTTCGCAAGGACTATCGAACCCTCGAAAATGCCTCACAACTGGCATTTGCGGTCTTGACCAATCGAGCTAACAACATCAATGTTTCTCGAAACTTCAAGGTCAAAACTCGTGGCGAACAAACGCCTTTCTTGTACGAACATCCCGCTTTTTACTTGACGCAACATACTTTCCTTCAAGACAGTGCGGTGTTGGCGGAAGACTATTCTGACATTGTTGATTTGTTGAAATTGGACGACGAAAAACGCCCTGCTTTTGCCTTCAATGGACAACATTTGTTCATCGAGCCTTTCTTGTGGAAAAACACTTTTTACCTTTCTTCTCTGCAAAAAACGACAGGCGAAGACCTTCAAAATCAACGCAAAACGCTCATAGAGTATGTCTATCAAAAATGGGTAGCCAATCCGACAGATAGCATTGATTTGCAAGACTTTGAAACTGTTTTTGGCTTCGATTCAGTGGCGTGTGTCCATCCGCAAACGTATGCTTTGGAAATTGAAACGCTTCCAGAATGGGTGCTGCAATGGGCAAACGAAAACGAGCAACGCATTGCGTTTTTGGCTGCAATGGGTGTGAATACAGCCGATTCTGCACTAGTGAATTTCCGTCAATTCCTTCAATCAGGAGAAGGCGACATCAGCCGCAAAGACCTCAACAGCTTCAACAATTTGGAGCGCAATTTCCACCTACAAACCCTCGAATGGGCAGCCCAAAAAGATTTGGTTTTTGAAGGAGATGCCGACAATACGCACTGGCTGCGAATCCTTTACAATACGGTTGAAGGTTTTGAAGCCGATACGCCACTGCCTTATGTGGTGGGATTGAAAGAGGAAAATTTTGCTTACAAGCTGCAAAGTTTTGAAGGGAAAACGCTGTACGCTTTGCAGAAGTACAAGCTGGATTTGCTGCAAGAAAAATACGGGATTGGTTTGGCAGATATTTTTGAGCAAATGCAAGCGGCAGAACGCTGTTTTGTGGATTGGGACATCAAAAATTTGGACTTGACAACGACCAAGGTGACAGAGGAATTGGACTGGGAACAGTTGCAGGCGGAGAGCGAAGAATGGGCGGTGAATTATTACCGTGAATGGAAACAGGATGTACCTTTCCAAATCTTTTTGTTCGATGGAGAAATGCCACATGAGGTGCAATATCTCGACACAACGATGCAGCATTTTGCGAGTGGAAATGCAGTTTTGCATGAGAATGAAATATTTGTAAATCGCAACGCTGCCAATATCGAAGAAGAACTTTTGGGTATCTCCAAAACCACAACGGGCTTGACCCAACAACACCTACTCGAACTTCTACGCCTCAAAAACGAGGTGTCGCTGCAAAATCTTTCGGAGGATTTGGTGCATACGCCTATCCAAAGAGTCATTCAACAAACGACTGCCCCCGAATGGTCGGCTGCTTACAAGGCTTTGGTGCAACATCTGAGCAGTGAGGAAAATGCGGATTTGTACGCTATTGAAGGAATGGATTTGGATGAAACGGACAATATTTTGACGCATATTTCTAAGGACAGTGAACCTTTAGTAATTGTGTTGAAGAGTATTTTGCGCCCCAATTTATCGCTGACTTTGGGGGAATTGAGGGTCTTACAAACGGCTGATTTTCAGAGTGAGTTGTTTGTTTTTGATGGGGTGAGTTTGGAGGAGGTTGTTTTATCTTCTGCGCTTCGTGGTAGTGGTAATTTGAGGGTTCAATTGGAGTTGAGTGGATTGGGGGAAGCGGAATTGGGGAGTTTGATGGAGAGGGTTGTTTTGAGAGAGGAAGAGGTTTTGGTGGAGCGATAAATTGAGGTTTTCTTATTTTAGTTCAGTTCAAGACTTTTTGTTATTTCTAATGCAATACCATTGTTACTTTTTTGTATATTTGACATAACATTTATAACAAGTCATGAAAAAATCACAACAGTATTTTAATACTTTCAAAAAATCATATAAACTCAAAGATTGGCTTGCCTATTTTTCTGCTTTAACTTGGGAAAAATATATGAAGGTTAAGAATTATCCTACGATTATAAATATTGGTGAAGTATGCATTAATCAACTATTGGTAGAAACTATGCTAGATGCTCTACTAGAGTTCCCTCTACCTATACGTTTCTTTCATTCTATTGACGAAACTGCAAATGGAAATGATTTTGAAATATTATTACCCATTAATAAATCTCAATTCATCCTTTTTCCCTGCCAAGCAAAACGAATCTTTCCACAAAAAGATAAGTATGAATCTATTTCTCATATGGTAAAACATAAAAAGACAAGAAAAGAATATGAACAAATAACCTACCTTTTAAATTATGCAGACCAAGTCAAAGGTTTTCCTATTTACTTTTTCTACAATTATACTCCTGATAATTTTCACCCTAAAAAACATCAAGGTTATTCCAAGTTAGACAAAGAATTATTTGGATGCACTATGATAAGTGCTAAATATATATTTAAAGAATACTTTAACAAAAGTAAAAAACTAAGTACATTTTCTTTCAATGATATACATCCACCTGCTCAACCCATTGTAAAACTAGCAGATTTATACAAAAAGGATTTTGTAAGTAATGATAAAATTAAGACTATTTTTGGTGAAACAGATGTTCAAGATGATGAATTAGAAGGTTACGATTTAAATACATTGGTTACCATGAATGTCATCAAAAATAAAAAATGGGTTGAGATTCATTCTAGAGATAAAAAAAGACGTGTCGAAGTCGAAACAAATTTTTTAAAAAATTTACTTAATGTCGAAAAAGGAGAATATACATTCAATCCTAAATATAGAATTATGTTTACTCCTGAAATTATTGACCCTAAAAAACGATATAATAGCTTTGAAGACATAAACTAAAACCATATTCAAATGCCTACTCTTTCTTCAAATAAAACCAGAGCCCGTAAAGGAACAAACTATATCTTAGCTATTGCTATTGATGAATATAAAAAAGATGATTTTTTGCAATTAGATAATGCAAAAAACGATGCAGAAGCCTTTATAAAAATATTGACTACAAAATACAGGTTTGAAGATAACGAGATTCAGACAAAAAGGCTTTATGATGCTAAGGCGACTAGAGGTGAAATTCTTCGCACATTTAGAAGTTATAATCGACTAAATGAAAATGATTCATTAATACTATTTTATAGTGGTCATGCACATAAAATTGAAGAAACAGAAGAAGGATATATTATTCCCGTCGATGTAAAAAAGAACAATATAGATGCTAACAGAATAATGTATTCTGAAATCACTCAAATACTCAAAAAAATAATTACGCCAAAGCACATTATATTGTTTCTAAATTGTTGCTATGCAGGCAACTTCTTTACAAAAACTCGTAGTATAATTCCAACATATAAGGATAAAAGATTTTTGCAAAAATCTAGATGGGCTTTCGCTGCTGGGGAAAAGGATCAAGAAGTATTGGACGAAAGTAATAATGATTCTAATAAAAGTCCTTTTGTTGAGTATATTGTTAAATTTTTAGAACATAATTATAATGATAGTATTAGCATTACAGAATTAATCTCTAATGTTACAGACAGAGTAGCGGATAATTATATATCTCAAATTCCATTGGGTAGAAGTATTCAAGACGCAGGTGATGAAGGAGGAGAATTTAGTTTTCAATTAAAAGACAATGAAGAAGATGTATGGAAAGCTGCATTTGAGAAAGACACAGTAGAAAGTTTATCAGAAGCAATTAAACGGTTCCCAGAGAGCCAATTAAATAGGCTAAAAGCTGAAAAACGGTTAGAGTTACTTCTAAAAGAAAGAGGGGAATGGATTGAATTCTTAAAAATAGCGAAATGTAAACTTAGCAATATAGTTTCAAATCACGGTAAAACATCATCCTATTATGATTTAGCGAAAAAAAATCTAAACTTATATAATGATAATTATAAAAAACTCACCTACAAAGAACGAGCACAAACCAAATGGAAAGATATTCAAGATAGTGTTAGGGTAGAAGATAAAATAAGCCATTGCAAAGAATTTATATACGAATTTAAAAAAAGCGAATATTATCCTTATGTAAAACAACTTAAAATACGTTTAGAAAATGAAGAAGGGCGAAGAAAGGCTTGGATAGATTGTCAAAATGAAGCAAAAAAAATCCATACGCCTAAAAAACGTTTACATGTTTTTAAAGCTTTCTTATTAGATTATTCTGCTGGATATGAAACTAAAGCAGCAGAGATAGCAGTAGAAGATATTATGTTTTGTATTCAGGCTTTTGAGGAATATAATAAAACAAGAAATTATACCCTGCTGCAAAAATACAAAGATAAATATGGGAATAAAGCACAACATTATAGAATTGTAAATGCAAAGTTAACTCAAATAGACAATGAAAGAAAGTTAGAAAGTGAAAAAGAAAAATTTGTTAGTATAGCAGATTCAAAGTCTGTAACCAAGTTATTAAACTTTATAAATGATGAAGAAACTAGTAGTGAATTAAGAAAGGAAGCTATAGATTTTTTAGAAAGCCTAAAAATTGAAATTCAACATAAATTTTCCAAAGCAGTTAATCAAGAAGGAGTTAAAATGATTTACGATTTTATCAACACTTATCCTGATTGCTCAGAAGTTGTAGAGGCAAAAAAACTCTTTGAAGAGAGGCAAGAACAGGCTCTTAAAAACGCAATAATAGAAGTAAGGAATAGCAAGAAACTTGACGCTTTAGAAAATCATATTTCAGAATTTGAGACTTATAAAGGTTTTGATGTCAAATTGGCAAGAAGAAAAAAAGATGATTTCCAAAAAGATATTTTGGCTTATGCAAAAGCTATGGAAACTAAAGATTTTAAAAGTTATATTGAGAATAATGAATACGGTTTATTTGTAGAAGATGCTAAACGAGAAATAGATAAAATAGAAAATTCTACACAAGAGGCAATTCTTCGTAAAAAATGCTTTGAACATCACAAACTTTCTGATTTAAAGAGATATGTACGTCAATTTAAGGAAACTGAATACTATGATGAAATTAATGCCCTTTTAATAAAAGAAGAAACAACTATAAACGCCAAAGCTTTATTTACGCAAATAAAAGAGTTAATGGTAAAAGATGAGAGGGATTTTGCTCTTGATAAAATATCTATGTATGAAAGACATTTTCCCGAAGAAGAAGATTATCCTAAACTTGCAAAATTTGAAGCGCAAATAGAATTATATAATAGGGAAGACGAAGCATTTGAAGATATTTTAAAACATCCAAATGATGAAGATAGATGTTACAGTTTTTTAGCTACGTCTGAATTTCAGCGAAAAGACCAAGATGTTAAAAACATTTTGAATAAAATAATGAAACACAACTCATCTTCACTCAATAATACTGTTGAAAATGCTAATCAAAAGCAAAATAAATTCTTTGGAGATGTTAAGATAACAGATATACTCATTGTACTGCTTTTGATTATATTGATTGCTTTGTTTCTTTTCAAATAGTTGCTATCAGAATATTTGATAATAGAGTTTAATCATTAGAACTATAAAGAGCGAATCCTTTTTTTTGCAGGAATTTGGAAGGAAATGGATGATGGTTTTCAAAAATAGAACCAACCGATAGCTTCTTTTGTTCCCTTAATAAAAACATACAATACAACATGAGATTAGACATCACCGTAGCCAATCATGAAGTTGACGAACAACTTTGGCAGAAAATCAAATCCTTCATTGAAGCAGAAGAAGGGAGTTTCAAAATATCCATTGAAATTGAAAAAGAGGAAGCGGAAGATGAAACGACTTTTTTGTTGAAAAACAAGAAAAATAGAGAGCGATTATTAGAAGCCATTGAAGATGTAAAACAAGGTAAGAATTTGACTACTTTTACTTCATTGGAAGAATTGAAAAAAAGCCTATAATTGTATATGTATCAACTTCAACTGCATGAAAGGGCAACAGAGGACATGATATTTTGGGCGAAAAACGATGCCAAAATGTTAGCCAAAATTTTTCGATTGATTGAAAGTGCATTGAAAACTCCTTTCAATGGCATAGGCAAACCCGAAGCCTTGAAATATGAATTGACAGGATATTGGTCAAGAAGAATCAATCAAGAACATCGCCTCGTATATCAAGTTACAGATGCCCACGTCATTGTTGTTCAATGTCGTGGGCATTATGACGATAAGTAGGTTTTGTTCCTCCAATAAAACACAACTCCATGACTACTTTAAGTTTAAAAGCCATATTGCATCAGAAAATAGCACAAATTGAATGGAAGATGTAGAATTATTGGCAGCATCGCAGGTGATAATTGACAGTTCGCTACCCAAATCCAAACAAGTCAATTCAAATAAATCAAAGAAACGAAAGTTTGGTTTTGGGAAAGGGACATTTATTGAGGTTGCAGATGATTTTGATGCACCATTAGAAGATTTTAAAGATTATAGGCAGAAGTAAAACTCCATTTTTCCTTATCTTCAAACCATGAAAACAAAAGTATTACCCATAGGAGAATCTGATTTCGTAAAAATTCGGAAAAGAAATTATCTCTACATAGACAAAACCCAACACATTCACCGAATTATGGGTGGAAGTACGCCCAATTTCCTCTCTCGTCCACGTCGTTTCGGGAAATCCCTATTGGTTTCTACTATGGAACAAATCTTTTTTGGTAACAAAGAATTGTTCAAAGATTTGTGGATTTACGACAAGATAGACTGGCAGACAAGACCTGTTATTCGTTTGTCTATGACTGAAATAGACTACAAAAACCAAGATTTAGAAACTGCTCTTTCTCGCTACTTGGATAAATTGGCAGCAAAACACGAGGTAGCACTAAAAAACAAAACCTCCAAAGAAAAATTTTCTGAATTAATTGAGTTACTTTCTACTGAGCAAAATGTAGCGATTTTGATTGACGAATACGACAAGCCGATTATAGACTTTATCGAAGATTTCAAAAAAGCAGAAGCCAATCGAGATACGCTTAGGAATTTTTATGGAGCATTGAAGGATGGGGTGGTAGATGCTCATGTCCATTTTTTGTTCATTACAGGCATTAGCAAATTCTCCAAAACTTCCATTTTCTCGGAGTTAAACAATCCTACTGACTTAACGATAGACCCCTTAGCATTGGATTTGTGTGGAATCACACAAGAAGAATTGCAGAAAAATTTTGCTCCTTACATTGAGGAAGTTGCTTCGAATTTGGGGTTGCAGGAAAAAACGCTATTGAAGGAATTGAAGCGTTGGTACAATGGTTATTCTTGGGATGGAAATACTTTTGTTTACAATCCTTTTTCTTTGTTGAATTTTTTCAGGAAAGGAGAGTTTGGTAACTTTTGGTTTGCAAGCGGCACACCGACCCTTTTATTGAAGGTTATCAAAAAACAAAGAATAGATGTTGAGAAAGTAGCTACTGCCAAATGGAGTTCACGTTCATTCGATAAGTTTTCGCTTAGGAATTTAGACCTCAAACATTTACTGTTCCAAACGGGCTATCTCACAATTAAGAAGAAAACACTGAATCGAGGGCGACCTACTTATACTTTGGGCTACCCCAATCAAGAAGTCGAGGAATCCTTTACCCAAAATTTGATTGAACTCAAGTCTCACTTGCCAGATAGCACAGTGGATGAGTCCTTGATACTCATTGAAGAAGCCTTGAAGGAAAATGATATGGAGGCTTTCATCGAACAACTCAAAATCCTATTCTCCGACATCGCTTACCAACTTCATCCCAAAATCAACAAAAAAGAACCAACTGCTGAAGACGAAGCCAAATTGTTCAAGGCTTGGGAAGGCTACTTTCACAGCATCATCTATTTGGTTGTCAAATTCTTGGGTATTCACATTGATGTAGAAATGAGCAAACATCAAGGGCGGATTGATGCCAAAATTGAAGTAGAGGATTATCTGTATATCATGGAATTTAAGTTGGATGCTTCTGTCGAAAAAGCGATTGACCAAATCAAAACACAACAATATGCAGAGGCTTTCAAGAATACTTCAAAGCAGATTGTTTTGGTAGGCATTGGTTTTAGTAGCAAAGAATACAATGTGAAAGATTGGGAAGTGGAAATTTTGAAGTAAAAACTTCCCTTCCACGGAACTTTTACTTTCTACAATCAGTTTATAAAACATCTTTAACGACAAAACAGCAATTGGCGCAAACGACAACAATACATTTTATTATACAAGTCGCCAATCTCCTGTTTAAATACACAACAATGAGAATTTCCTAATTCCCCTCCCCTCTTTTTGATTTTTATTAATTGACTTGGTTTTCGGCTCAACCAAAACCAACCTTCTTTCTCATTTATCACCTTTTACTCATTGTTTATTATGTCGTTAGAAAACATCTCTTTGGTGCATGGCAGCCAAATACACTATACATTACCCTCTGACAGAACACTTTTTCACAACCTTCAATTTTCGATTCTGACAGGCGATAAAATCGGTTTGATTGGTGCAAACGGTACTGGAAAAAGTACCTTGCTCAAAATGATTGACCAACAATTGAAGCCTCAAAAGGGACACATCAGCCGCTTAAAAAAAGGGTATTATTTGCCACAAATTGACCTCGAAAACTACCAAAAAAGCACACCTCTATTTGAATACCTCGCTCAAAAAATAGAAAATTGGTGGGACGTTTTTGTACTACTTGAAAGCCGTTTTGACACCTTTTTAGACGAAAATCTACCGCTAAAAGCTTTGAGCGGAGGGGAATTGATGAAAGTACATTTGGTATTGGGTGTGCTGCAACAACCCGATTTGATGCTACTGGATGAACCAACCAATCACCTCGATTTGAGTGCATTGGCTCAGTTGCAGCAGTTTTTATTGGAGGAATACAAAGGCACGTACCTCATCGTTTCGCACAATGTTCATTTTCTCAATCAAACCGTTGAAACGATTTGGGAATTGGAGGATGGAAATTTGCAAGTTTTTGATGGCAATTATTCAAGCTATCGGCAACAAAAGGCGGATTTGGTCAATGCCCAACAGCGACAATACGAAAGCGCACGAAAGGAATACAAAAAAGCTGTTCACAATATTGAAAAAGAACAAAAGCGTGCAGCTCGTTCTCGCAGCGTGTTTTATGAAAAAAAATTGGAGGATAGAAAGTCCAAAAGTTACTTCAAAAACAAAATCCAAAAAACAGCTACCAAAAACAAGGACTTGAATCAACAACAGCTTCAAAAAGCCCAACAAAAAATGGATGCCCATAAATCTCGCTCTGAATTAACCGTTTTTTGGAAGCCCCAAACCTCGGATAATCACAAAAAACGCCTCCTTTTAGATTTCAAAAATGCTCAACTAACCCTACCCAACGGCGAGAACTTGGTATCAGATATTGAACTACAATTGTATTTTGGTGAACGTATATTGTTGAGTGGTAAAAATGGAAGCGGTAAAACTTCTTTGATACGAAATCTGCAAAATCTGAATACACCAAATCCTGTCCAACTTACAGGAAACCTGCAATTTGCGAAGGAATTGAAGGTGGCGTTCATTGACCAAAAATACGATTTGGTCAATCCTAAAAAAACATTGTTGGAGAATATGGAAATTGCCAATCCTCTGTTGAACTTCAATGGGATTCGACAACAGTTAGGTCGTTTTTTGTTTCGGGGTGATAGTGTGGACAAATTGGCGGGATGCCTGAGTGGAGGAGAATTGGCGAGGTTGACTTTTGCGATGGCAACAGCTGCGGAAGTAGATTTGCTGGTTTTGGACGAACCGACCAATAATTTGGATGTTCAAACCATCGAAATCATTACCAATGCACTTCAATCCTATTCGGGTTCAATTGTTGCTATTTCGCACGATGTGGAGTTTTTGGGGCAAATCGGAATCACCAAAGCCTATTTGATTGTGCATCAATCTTTGAAGCGATTGTATGTGGATACGGAGGATTCAGAAGCATTATTTGAAGCGATTTTGTCTTTGAGTGCTTAATCCATCATCGCCACAACCCTTGCAGGAGCAGCCGATGCGCCCACAATCTTCAATGGAAAAACCGCCACCTTGAAGCCCGTCAAAGGCAAGGCATCGAGATTGGTCAATTGTTCGATGTGGCAATATTCCTTTTCACGCCCCACCAAATGCGCTTCCCAAAACAAATCGGGGTCATTCGTTTCTTTTGCTTTTTGGATGAGGTAAGGAAGCGGCAAATCCCAGCCCCATTGGTCAATGCCCATTACTTTGATGCCTTGGTCAATCAGCCATTCAGTCGCCTCCGCACTCATGCCCGTTCCTTTTTTGAAGAAATCCTTTGTCCCCATGTGTTTGTCACGTCCCGTTTTAATCAAGACAATCATCCCTTTTTGGAGGGTCAAATCATTTTCCTTCAAAAAGTCTTCAATGTCTTTTTGCGTAATCGCTTCAAAATCGGCTTTGTGCTTCATATCAATCACCACCCCTTCCCCAAAACACCATTCCAAAGGCACTTCGTCAATGGTTTTGGCAGGTTTGCCTTCGCAGGTTGGGGCATAGTGCCAAGGTGCATCGAGGTGAGTCGTGGAGTGAACGCCCATTTTTTGGATGCTGTCATCCGCCCAGCCAATGAATCCTTTAGGAAACAGTTTGAAGGGCAAACCAAACAAGCGAATCAGCCATTTAGCCTTTCGATGTGGTTTGTGCTTGATTTTTACCTTCATAAAAAAAGGGTCACCACTGTTGTACTGTATTGGTTTGGAAAGGTCAATGATTTTCATATTTCTTCAAATTATATTGCTTCAATAATCATACATCACCTATCGAAATTCATAAATCCACCAGTTATGAGCCCAATTTTAAAAGCACACTTTGCGTGGATTTAAGATTATATGATTGGTGATTTTCAAAGTGAGTTCCTTTCTATCTAGAAGTTCTTGTTCACCTCCACAAACCGCTTCACACTCTCACTCATTTCCACCCCTTCTTTATTCAAGGGGTCAGGAATAGGCGTTTGATAGACCTTTTTGATAGGCACAACACCCGCCCAAATATCCAACTCATAGTCCTCCTTATCGTCCGCTGGCCCACCTGTTCGGATTTTGGCAGAAGCCTCATCAATCGGAATCTTGAAAACATGAGTCGCTTTGAGTTCATTGTCTTTTGTGGGACGCACTTCTTCCCAACGTCCTGCAATGATGTGGTCAGAAACCGCCTTCAATGCCGCCTCTTTTTCGGCTTTGTCTTCGATGAGTTGCGCCTTACCAAAGACGACTACTGAACGGTAATTAGCAGAATGATGAAAACCCGACCTCGCCAACACCAAACCATCTGTAAGTGTGACTGTAAGGCAGATATCGAGTTCCTTGTTCAATTCGCCCAACATTCGGCTCGTTGATGCGCCGTGAATGAGGAGGTAATTGTCTTTTCTGCCGTACAAAGTCGGAATCACTACGGGACTGCCATGATGCACAAAGCCGATGTGACAGACAAATTCATCGTCCAAAATCGAATAAATCGTTTCTAAATCATAATGCCCTCTTTTGGGGATTCGCTTTACTTTCGTTCTGTCCGTGATGTTCATATCTATTTGTTGTTTGATGAATTTTCTTCATCTCTGGATAACAACGACCAAATTAACGGAAATTTTGCGTCATTTTCACCAATCCAAGTCAATAAATCCTGCAAATAGTGATTACTCACCCGAATCGTTCCTACTTCCTCAGTTAGCCGAATCAATAGCCATGCTTCTTCAATCAATTGACTCCGAACAGCTTTGTCCGCTTTTGCAGTAGAAGAAAGTAAAATATCTTTGTGGCTCAAAAAACACAATCTTTCTTCTTCAAATTGTTCCTTTCCTTTGGGCGTATTACAGAACAAACGCATGTACTCCAAAACATCTGCATCATACACGATTTGCCCCCAACTATGTGCCTCTGATTTTTGAGAAATGAAGTTCGCTACTTCTCTGCAATAAGACTCTTCCTGTCCTTTTCGCTGCAAATAGTGAAAACACAATTCTGCACTTTCCGCTTCCCAAACATCCCGACCATTTCCCTCTCGTGCTGCATCGTGAAAAGCTATCGCAGTACGAACAGCTTCAAAATCAACTGATAAATTGAAGGCAGTCACATAATATCGAGCCAGACATTCTCCAAAAATCAATGCCCTTGAAATGTGCTTTCTACCATGAATTCCGATGAAATCAAAATCGTTTTCGTGGGTTTCGTACAATGGAGCAATGAGTACTTCAAAATCATTTTGGAAGGCATTGAAGGAAGAGGAAATATTTGTCATAATTTTGAAGAATCTGAATAAAAAATAAATCTTTGACTTTGATACATACGTGCTGTATCATACTACTGTACATTTTTAATTTAACCACAAAAGACACAAAGAAAACAAAAGTAAAGAACTGAAATTCAACCATCTCTTTTGTGCTCTTTTGATACTTTTGTGGTTCAAAAATCATTTTGTACAGTAGTATGGTGCTGTATATTGAATTTGAATTTGTACTTTGAATTTGAAGTTTACCCAAGCATCTTCCCAGCTATTTCCTTCAATAACTTTGCAGCCAAAGCAGCCGTCACAAAGTTCACATCTCGATGCGGATTGTACTCCACAATGTCTGCCCCAATAATCGGCACATCAATTTTTTGAATCAAATCAATCACCTGTCGACTCGTCAAACCGCCCGCTTCGTGATGCGAAACACCTGGCGCAAAAGCAGGGTCTAAACCATCCAAATCCAGTGAGATGTACAAGGGATGTTGAAATTGAAGGTCTTTGATTTGTTCGATGTTTCGCATTTCAATAACGTGTACGCCAAACTTTGCAGCTTGTTCTCGCTGATGCGGATTGATGGCTCGAATGCCCACTTGCGTCAATTTTGCAGTCAAACCTTCCTCCATAATTCTCGCAAAAGGGCAAGCATGAGAGTATTTATCACCTTCGTATTCATGGTACAAATCTCCATGAGCATCAATTTGAAGGATTTCGAAAGGCTCGGAAAAATGTTGGGCGTGTGCTCGAATGATGGGATAGGCAATCGAATGGTCGCCTCCTAAAGTTAAAATGCGGGTGTCACTTTGAAGGATTGCTTTGTATTTCGCTTCAATGTCAAAATACGTTTTTACTTCAATGTCACCTTTGTCTTCAAAAGAAGGATGTTCCAAGATATGTACATCCAATTCCGACCAATAGTTAGCAGCTCCATTGTGCAAAGCAGCACGAATTTGCGTTGGAGCAAGAGCTGGACCCTGCAAAAAACTGGATTTTTGGTCGAAAGGAACACCAACGAGACTGACTTTTGAAGGAAAAGGCGACATAGTGAGAAGTTTTTTGGTAAATGAATGATGCAAAAGCCAAAAATCTTTAATTTATCTGACAAAACAGGAGAAAAAATAATTTTCTACCAAAAATGATTAAACTAACTAGCAAGTGTTAGTGTTTATCATAAGAAGGCATTATATTTGTCTTCGCAAAACTTGCAAACCTATTTTTTCATCATTTCTAATCAGCACATACTATGTACGGAGGCGGATTTATTCCTCAAGGGGACAAACACAAACGAGCCATTCAAGACGAAGACCCTGAAAAGTTGGCAGCTTTTGAAGCCTGTATAGAACGGGGTGAAAAAATTGAGCCAACCGATTGGATGCCTTACGAATATCGTCGACAATTGACCCGGATGATTGAGCAACATGCTCACTCCGAAATCATGGGCGCATTGCCCGAAGGAACTTGGATTACCCGTGCGCCCAATTTCAAACGAAAATTGGCATTAATCGCCAAGGTTCAAGACGAAATTGGTCATGCACAATTGCTCTATTCGGCTGCCGAAACCTTGGGTAAACCTCGTGAGCAAATGATTAACGACCTTCTTAGCGGCAAATCCAAATACTCCAATGTGTTTAATTATCCCGCCGAAACATGGGCAGATGTAGCAGTGATTGGTTTTTTGATTGATGCGGCTGCAATTGTGAATCAACTTGCCAATGCCAAAGGTTCTTATGGCCCTTATGCACGAGCATTGAAGCGAATATGTGCTGAAGAATCTTTCCATTTGAAGCAAGGTTATGAGGCATTTGTGTATTTGGCGACAGGCTCAGAAACACAACGAGCGATGCTTCAAGATGCGGTAAATCGTTGGTGGAAACCGATTATTCACTTTTTTGGACCTCCAGACAAACAATCTATTCACAGCGAAAAACTGATGAAATGGAAGGTCAAAATGGCTTCAAATGACGATATGCGAAACCAGTTTTTCGACCAATACATCCCAAAAATTTTGGAATTGGGTATTACGATTCCCGACCCTAACTTTCGCAAAAATGAAGAAACGGGAGAATGGGAATTTAGCGACCCTGATTGGGATGAATTTTACAGAGTTATTAGAGGAGACGGGCCCTGCAATGCAGAACGCATAGCCGTTAGACGTTGGGCAGAAGAACATGGGGAATGGGTGCGAACTGCACTGATGAAGCCCGATGAAAAATATGCCATTCCTATGGCCTAAAACAATGTTAAATAGTTAGTACAGAACCAAAAGTTAAGGCTATTGAAGAAAGAGTTTCCTTTTCTCTTTTGGATAGATGCCTTCCACTTGATTCCAAATACGCAGGGATTATACAAATGGGTTCAAGCAGTGAGCTTGAACCTTTTTTGATTTATTTATTTCAGCCCCGCAATCGCCTCATTGACATTCACTACATGATCGCCCACTTTTTCGGCATCGTTCACACAATTCAAAAAAGCAATGCTCTCCCGAATACCGTACTTTGCCTTTTCGACACGCTTATAGTAAGCAGCGACCAATTCATCTCGCAATTGATTGATTTGTTCCTCTCGATCATAGACATTCTTCAGAGACACCTCTTCAAAAGAACTGCTGATATTCACATTCATTTGACGAATAGCTGCATGAACCAATTCCAATAAACCTTTAATTTTGAAGCGAAACTCTTCTGGAAACTCCAAATCTCGCTTGTTCATGCTCTCCAGTTGTAGGGTCATTTGGTAAAAAATATCTCCTATTCGCTCCAAATCGTTCACTACTTTGAGCATTGCCCTAACCCTCAATGAAGCTTTGTTGCTGATATCCGATGCCCCAATCTGCGCTAAAAAATCGCTTATTTTTTCCTGTAGCAAATCCGTAGCTTCCTCTCTTTCCTTCAATTTCTGCATCAATCTTTTGGGTCTTTTCACCTTCTGAAACAAGAGGGACTGAATGTTACCACTCATTTTTTCAATCAGTTTCCCAAATTCCTGAACTTCCATCAAGGCCTCATTGATTGCCAATTCCGAAATCGGGACATAACCACTATTGATGTATTTCAGACTGTAAGTCGTCTTGCCTTTTTCGGGCATCAAATAAACCATCAAACGTTCAAATAATGGCACAAAGCCCACCAAAATCAAGACATTGCAGATATTGAAAGCGGTATGAAAGAGGGTAATTCCAGTTGTTGCATTTATCAAGTTTTCGGGCGTAGGAATGGTAACATTCACAATTTTTTCTCCAAAAAGATAGAAGTGCAAGGTGTCTATTCCACCTAAAAAAAATGGAAAAATAAGCAGCATCCAAGCTACTCCTATTAAATTGAAGAGTAGGTGGAAACGGGCTGCTCTACGTGCATGAACATTGCAAACCATCGCTGCGATATTGGCGGTAATCGTTGTGCCAATATTGCCTCCTAAAACCATGGCGGCAGCCAAATTGAAGCCTATCCATCCTTCTGCGACCATAACCATTGTAAAAGTGATAAAGGCACTCGAAGACTGCAATACGATTGTTACCAAAGCCCCAACACCTACAAATGTAAGCACCGAAAGAAAACCAGAATCGGTAAAATTGTTGAGAAAAGCGAGCATTTCTGGGTTTTCGCCAATATTGGGAAATCCATCTTTGAGTAGTTCTAAACCGACAAACAAAATTCCGAAGCCCATCACAAATTCTGCAATGTTGCGCCATTTGTCTTTGGAAGAAAATAAAAAAGGAAAAAACAATCCTATCAATACAATTGCAAGGGGTTTTATGGAAACTTTGAAACTAAAAAGTGTAATCCATGCAGTGATGGTCGTGCCGATATTTGCTCCCATAATGATTCCTATTGCCCCTGCAAGGGTCAACAGACCTGCATTGACAAAGCTCACCACCATTACTGTAATGGCGGAAGAGGATTGTACAGTCATGGTTGTCAACAACCCTGTAAAAATACCGCTTAAACGATTGGTGGTCATTGATTTGAGAACACGCCGAAGGTTGCCTCCCGCAGCTTTTTGAAGTCCTTCGCTCATGATTTTCATACCATATAGGAAGACCCCAATTGAACCCACAATTTGAAGGAGGTCAAATATATAGCTCATTTTACAAAAGTAGGAAAACTATATAGAACACGTTTGGAGCTAGCCGTTAAGTTTATGTTAAGATTCTTTTAAACAAACAGTCACCTTTTCTGGATTGCTCTTAAAAAGGGAACTGTTTGTTTGAAGTAGCGGTTATGATTTGAAAATAATTGATTTTAAAATAGACTCATTTTTTTTGAAATTACTCTTTCATAAAACTCCACCAACCCCTCTACCAAAACCCTCGTATCATGCTCCTTCGCCACAAAATTCCTCGCATTCCCTCCAATTTTCTCTGCAAAATCCTCTGAATCTACACACTCCAACAAAGCCTCCGCAAAATCTTTAGGTGAATCGGCAATCATAATATTTTCTTCCGAACTACAATTAATTCCCTCTGCTGCAATGCTCGTAGCCACAATCGGTTTCGCCAAAGCCATCGCTTCAATGATTTTGATACGCATCCCACTGCCCGAAAAAAGCGGACAAATCATCACTGCCTTTGACTGTATAAAGTCAATCGCATTGGGAACTTCTCCTTCAAAAACCACATTTGGAATCTCTTGCTTCAAAAACCAATCAGGTGCATTTCGCCCTGCAATATAACATTGCAGTCTTGGAAAAACTTCAATAACTTTTACCCACACTTTTTCAAAAAACCATTGCAGCCCTTCAATATTCGGCATCCAATCCAACGAGCCAATAAAAAATACTGAAGGAAAATCCGCCCCCGATTCATCCAAAGGATAATCCGCCAATTCAATGCTTCCTGCCATCGTCCAACATGGTTTTGAAAATCCCAATTCCTTCCATTGCCGTTCATCAACTACCGAAATCGGCACCAATCCATCGTACAATTGTAGGCTCTCCACTTCAAACTTTTTCATACGCCTTGCCAACAGTGTCATATACCACCGCTTCAAAAAATTCGTCTGTTCGTTCGCCAAACGCTCCCAAATCTCAAACTCCAAATTGTGCGCTCGCATGACGATGGGCGAATTACAGTGCTGCCGAATTGCAGGAATATAAGTCGCCAAATAAACACCTTCTAAATGCACTACATCAAAATCCGTTTGCTGCAAATAATGGATGATTTTGGCTTCAAAATCAGTGCTGTAAAAGCGTTGGATATTGTAGGACTTTGAAGAAAAGAGGTTCACAAAAGCTGCAATGGGAGAAAGTTGTGTATTCACGAAAGTGCTGTCAAAATGAGCGATTTTTTGGAGGGAAGCGGGCAGTTTTTCTTTGTCAAAAGGATGCTTTTCAGTGGCTATAGTTAAGACTGTCACCTTATGTCCAGCATTGTATAAACCTTTGGTAATCGTCCGAATAGCAATGGCTTCACCATCTTTTGCAGGGTGTAAAGCCTTTTTGCAGATTTGTAGAATTTTCATCCTCAAAAATACTAAAAAACCGTTTTTGAAAGCAAAAAAATGGGGAACTTTGCCAAACCCTCACCCTAAAAGAGGTGTTCACTTATTACAAACAGAGGTCTTAAAAAATGAGCGAATTAGAGAATTGGCAAAAAAAATGTGATGTATGTGGCGAATGGACAGACGGCAACAAATATGTGTGCAGTCATTGTGGGGAAATTATGGAGGAAGAACGCTTAAAGAAAAAAGCCAAACGAGAAAAACAAACGGTATTTGATGTGGCTTGGGTTACGATTCGCCCCACTGACCATTTGATTATCAAAGCAGTAAAACGGGTAATACTAGCTGTTCAAGTTGTTTATTTTGGTTTGTTATCCTTTTTTATATGGATGATTGCGATGATTTCGTCGTAGAGTGGTGATGCGTAATTCGTGACTGGTTAAATTAGTAATTTGCTTTTAAGCCAAATAAATTATATGACATAATAAAATTGTAACAGCCTGTAAAACAATGAAATATCTCCTCCGCCCTCTATTTATCCTCGCCTGTACTTTATTTATAATCAATCAATTATCCGAATCTCAACAAATCTTCCTACCTTACATCCACGCCTATTTAGACGACCTTCTTTGTTTCCCAATCGTCCTTACCCTCATCCTATTTCTCCTCCGCAAAATTTACCGAAATCCACATTACCGTTTTACTACTACCCAAATCGTCTTTGCCGTTGCTTACTTCAGCCTTGTATTTGAAGTATTTTTGCCTTATTTTTCAGCGAATTATAGAGGGGATGTTTGGGATGTAGTCGCTTATGGATTGGGGGCATGGGTGTTTTGGAAGTGGATGCAACCATAAAAAAACTTCTGTGTCTCAGTGACTTTGTGTTTTTTTCTAAATCAAGTAAGTAGAAAAACTCTCTAAAATGCTTATATTCCTTCTTCCCAACCATGAAAAATGCCATGTGTACAAAAATATACTTACTTCTAATCAGTGTCTTTGTTTTTCACTCCTTACAAACTCTGCAAGCCAACAATTGCTACGAAATATGTCTTGACGACCAAATTGTTAAATCTAACTGGTGTCCTCTCGCTGCAATTAACCCACCCCTGACCCCTCCCAAGAAGGGAATTTATACTTCAAGTAGGGAAAATTCCCCCTTTGAAGGGGGCAAGGGGGATGTATCACAGTGGGTCAAAGGTGAACTCCTCCTCAAATTGAAGCAAAAAGAAAACCTCACCCAACTTAGACAAGCACTCTCCTTCAAAAAATACAACATTGCAGCCATCGAATCCGCTTTTCCAAGACTCCAAAAAATGGAAAAAGTCTACCGAGTTTACTTCAAAAAAACCGAATTTACTTCAAAACTCCTTACCGACATTCCAGCCCTTCCCTACATCGAGTATGTCGAACAAATCCCTATTTACCAAACCTTCTACACCCCTAATGACCTCCATTCTTCGCAGTGGAATCTCACCCAAATACAAGCCGAAACCGCTTGGGATTTCGTGCAGGGAAGTGAAAATACTGTAGTAGCGATAGTAGATGATGCGGTAGAATTGACACATGAAGATTTGGCAGCAAATATTTGGCAAAATCAAGGTGAAGTCCCCAACAATGGCGTGGATGATGACGGAAATGGATATGTTGATGATATACAGGGCTACGATGTGGCAGATGATGACAACAATCCAAATCCTCCCTCCAATGCCGATGCCCATCATTTTTCGCACGGAACACACTGTGCTGGAATTATTTCGGCAGTGACGGACAACAACAAAGGCATTGCAGCGATTGGCGGAAATGTGGAATTGATGGTCGTCAAAACCAAAGAAAGTACAACGAGTGGCAGTTCTTTACAAGCGGGAATGGAAGGCGTAGAATATGCGATTGCAGCAGGGGCAGATGTCATCAGTATGTCTTGGGGTGGGCCAGCCTATTCTCAGACTTTGCAGGATTTGATGACAATTGCCCACGAAAAAGGCATTGTTTTGGTAGCCGCTGCGGGAAACAGCGACACCAATGCACCAATGTATCCCGCTTCTTATGAGCATGTTATCAGCGTAGGCGCAACGAATCAAGAGGATGAAAAGGCATTCTTTTCCAATTATGGCGACAAGATTGATGTGATGGCTCCAGGGTTTGAGATTTGGAGTACAGTGGCAGGAAACAGCTATGACTTCAAAAACGGTACTTCGATGGCTTGTCCTTTGGTGGCCGGTTTGGCGGGTTTGATGCTGTCCTATGATGCGAATATTTCACCTAATGATATAGAAGAATGTTTGAAGAGCAGTAGCGAAAATATTGACACTCAAAATTCAGCTTATCTGGGGCAAATTGGAGCAGGTCGCATCAATGCTTTTGACGCTCTTGCCTGTTTGCGAGTGCCTCCTACGGCATTTTTTGAAGCCAATTTGGAAACCGCTTGTGCGGGAGAAGCTGTACAGTTTTTCGACCGAAGTTTAGGCGCAGACATTGATTCTTGGGCGTGGACTTTTGAGAATGCTACACCTGCTGTTTCCAATCTAAAAAACCCAATTGTAAGCTTCAATGACAACGGAATTTTTGAAGTGGAGTTGACGGTAACAAATCCTTTGGGAAGTCATACTACTTCAAAAACTATACAAATTCAGCCACCTACAGCAATAATTAGTGGCAACTCCATTATACATGAAGGAGAAAACACTGCCTTCAAAATCACCTTCACAGGCTCACCACCTTTTTACATCACCTATACCGACGGCGAAACCGAACAGAGCGTTGGCGAAATTACCGAAAATCCGTTTTACGTGGTGTTCGCTCCCGAAAAAACAGCAACATATAGCTTGGTGAACATGAGCAGCACCATATGCGAAGGAATGGTTGAAGGAGTAGCAGAAGTAAGTGTTTTGCCTCCGCCTACATATGCTGACGCTACTGGTTCAGGATTGCCTATTTGGCCTTTTGTATCAAGTCAAGAGAATACTTGCGAGGTTTTTACATGGTATCCAGAAGAAAATTGGGAGTTGATGGATTGCCCTTTCAATAGCACTGCCGTAGCATCAGCTGTGGGTTTAACTCCTTGTGGCGAGGCTTTATTTTACGTCTATCATACAGGAGAAGATGCACCTAATCAATTGTTTGTGACAGATGTAAATACCCAACCTTTGCACATTGAAGGGATGAATGCCTTGATGTTTGACAAAGAATTGCAGTTGGTGTCTGTTCCCGAAGCCTTCAATGAATGGTATTTAATTTACAGCATCTATACAGATGAAATTTTGGCGGGCGGTCGAACGGCTTACACACCAACCAACATCGTCTATTCTCGCTTTTTCTACGATGGTAACATCTTCTATTTCATCGAAAAAGATATTGTATTGGAGGCAAGTGGGCAGCTCCGAACTTATACGCATGGCAAGGCGATTTCGCAGCGAATGGGAGCGGACGAAGACTTTCACTACCTCTATGCTTGTCGCCGCAAATCGAACAGTAATACGCTTTCACTCGACCGATTTGTCATTGACAATCAAAATATTCGGTGGGACAAAGGCACCAATTCGACCCAAGAAGATTTTTGGAATTTGACCATCTCAGGTTCGCCCATCGAAATCAGCCCAAAAGGAGACAAAATGGTTGTCGTAAGCCGCAATCAATCCTATACGGCAGCCGATTTGTTGATTTTTGATTTAGAGCCATTTGGGCTTTCTACCATGCAGAAAATATCTTTGGGAAAGCTCACGCTGATGCCCGACTTTGAAAATTTGTTTGAACCGATGAAATTAGAAGATGTGGCAGAAAACATTGAAGGATTGGGCTTTTTGAAGAACATGCCCCGCAAAATATTTGATACAGAATTTAGCCCTTCAGGAGATTTCTTGTACTTCTCCAATGGAGGTTTTGTAAGTTCTAACTATACGAATGTCACCTATTTAGGGCAAATTGATTTGACCACACCTTATCCCTATCAAATGCGCTTGCAGGTGCAAACAACACCCGATAATAACTACGATGTGGAAACAGGGCGAGGTTGTGTTTATACGTCTTCGTGCCTCAACAAATATACCCCAATCAACAACATAGAGTTGGGCTATGATGGGCGACTGTATTTTCAAAAACAAACCACCAACAAGTTATACGTTGTCCCAGAAACCAACCTGCCAATGCCACAACGTTTGATACCTGGCGATGTGGATTTGAGTACACCCGACTCTCCAAATCTTCCTGTAAGTGGCGCAATTAGTGCCTTTCCACAGTCCATTGATGGCTACCAATACCTTCCTCCAAATTTTGCCAAATTCAATATCCCTGTCCAAATCGAAGACTGTCATGGTTGTTTGGATGCCGAAGAATTTCCTGTGACGGTCGAACTGCAAACGGCAGAAGGCGAATTGATAAAAGCAGAGCTAATTTCAGAATGTCCCGCTGCCATCGAAGTTTGTTTGGATATCAGTCTTCAATACCGTTTGTTTTACAATGGAATGTACATCGAAGATATTTTGAAGGCAGGAAAATTGTGGGACGAACTGCCCTATACTTTTCGGCAAAATACGGACATAGATTTGGTCTTGGAGGAGTTCCCTCCTCTGTGTTTGGGAGAAGAAGCGAGAATTTTACAAGCGACTCCTATTGGTGGTGAATTTTCAGGAAATGGCGTAGAAAATGGCATTTTTTACCCTTCCATTGCAGGCTTGGGAACGCACACGATTTACTACGAATATACCGACCCCGAAACCGAATGTGTCGCTTTGGAGAGTATGAAAATTGAAGTAGTCGGCATAGAGATAGATGCTGGTGAAGCCCAAACGATTTGCCCTACCCAAAGTGTTCAATTGCAGGCTTCAGTTGCGCCTAATTACCTATGGACTCCTTCAATGGGTCTCGACCAAACCGACATCGCCAATCCAATAGCCAGCCCCATCGAAACCACCACTTATCGAGTCGAAGCTGTGGATGCAAATGGCTGCATGGCTTTTGATGAAGTGACCGTTTATGTCGCTCCTCTTCCCGTTTACTCAGTAATTGTAGTTGATACAAGTATTTGTAAAGGTGATACAGTGGCGATAGATATGTCCACTATTCTTTCTCCAATCTCGAACTATACCTATACTTGGAGTCCAACAGAAAGTTTGTCAAATCCCAATATTGCCAACCCCATTTTCCATCTCAGCGAGAGCCAACACTATTCCTTGAATATTCGGAATGAGATTGGATGCGGAGTAATTGTTCCTGCCTTTTTTCAAGTAGAAATTTTGGAGGCAGAGCTGGATTTGGGCGAAAACCTGCAAAGCAAATGTGGCGAAAGCGTCACCTTAAATGCGCCCGAAGGAAATGTTTACAATTGGTTTCCAACAACAAATCTAAGCTGCAATGACTGCCAAAACCCAACTGCTATTTTAAATGAAAATACAACATTTCATTTAGTTTACGAAGACTTCAATGGTTGTGTGGCGGAGGATTCGATTACCGTTGAAGTGATGGAAGCGACTTTGGATTTGGGCGAAAACCTGCAAAGCAAATGTGGCGAAAGCATCACCTTAAATGCGCCAGAAGGAAATATTTACAATTGGTTTCCTTCAACAAATCTTAGCTGCAATGACTGCCAAAACCCAACGGCAATACTCAATGAAACCACCACTTTTCATTTAATTTTTGAAGACTTCACTGGCTGTGTGGCGGAGGATTCAATTACCGTTGAAGTGGTCGCTGCCACTTTGGATTTGGGCGAAAACCTGCAAAGCAAATGTGGCGAAAGCATCACCTTAAATGCGGCCGAAGGAAACAGCTACAATTGGTTTCCTTCAATGAATCTAAGCTGCAATGACTGCCAAAACCCTACGGCAATACTCAATGAAACCACCACTTTTCATTTAATTTTTGAAGACTTCAATGGTTGTGGGGCGGAAGATTCGATTACCGTTGAAGTGGTCGCTGCCACTTTGGATTTGGGCGAAAACCTGCAAGTCACTTG
The DNA here is from genome assembly GCA_030427245.1 of Bacteroidia bacterium. Lineage (GTDB taxonomy): Bacteria > Bacteroidota > Bacteroidia > Chitinophagales > UBA2359 > JAUHXA01. The sequence continues at coordinate 29,622 of JAUHXA010000010.1, forward strand.
TAGTGAAAGCATCACTTTGAATGCACCCGAAGGAAATACCTACAATTGGTTTCCTTCAACAAATCTTAGCTGCAATGATTGTCAAAACCCTACGGCAATACTCAATGAAACCACCACTTTTCATTTAATTTTTGAAGACTTCAATGGTTGTGTGGCGGAAGATTCGATTACCATCGAAGTGGTGGAAGCGACTTTGGATATAGGTGAAAACTTGCAAGTAGGTTGTGGTGAAAGCATCACCTTAAATGCGCCCGAAGGAAATATTTACAATTGGTTTCCTTCAACAAATCTTAGCTGCAATGATTGTCAAAATCCTACGGCTACACTGAATGAAACGACTACTGTGTATTTGATTTTTGAAGACTTCAATGGCTGTGTGGCGGAAGATTCGATTACCATTGAAGTGGTTGAAGAAGTAGAAACGGTTTTGGAGGAATATGCTTTTTGCGAAGTTGGAAATGTAGTTTTGGAGGCAGGGAATTTTGATGTTTACGAATGGTCGAATGGTTCGAGTATGGCTTCTATTGAAGTGGAAAATGAAGGGGTTTATTCGGTTACTTTGACCAATGCAGAGGGCTGCAAATTGGTGAAAAAAATGCACGTTTTGGAGTACGAACAGCCACAGGCAACGATTGAAGGAGAAGCAGAAATATTGGAGGGGGAAACAACGGTTTTGACTGTTTTACCCAAATTTGAATTGTATGAATGGTCAAATTCCACTACCAATCAAACCATTGCTGTTTCTTCATCTGGCATTTATGCGGTAACAGTGACGAATACAAACAACTGTACCGCAACAACTTCTTTTGCTTTTCATGTTTTGCCCATTGACACCTTACCAACCGATACACTCCCCACAGACACGATTCCCGAACTACCGACTGATACGATTCCCGATCCACCTATTGAAGTGGATTTGGAAAACAAATTGGTTGTTCCTACTGCTTTTTCTCCGAATGGTGATGGCATCAACGATGTGTTTTTGATTCGTGGTCAAAACATCGTAGATATTCACTACTCGATTTACAACCGTTGGGGGCAGAAGGTGTTTGAAGCAGGGAATTTATTGGCTGTTTGGGATGGAAGATTCAAAGGGCAAGATTTGGATTTGGGAACTTATGTGGTGGATGTTTGGGTGCGATTTGAGGACGGAAGGGAAGAAATTAGAAGGAGTTGGGTGGTTTTGATTAGGTGAATGAGTTAATGTGAAAAAGCTAACAAACATTAATTTTGTTAAATTTTGTCAAGAGATAAAAATATGAATGATAACTGTTTACCTTTGCGCTCGATTTTGCTCAAAGGCACAGAAACATCTAATTAACTTGCAGTAATGAATTGTTTTAGTCGCAATTTGAGCATTGAATCAAATTATGAAATTTTTTAAAACAATTAATTAGAAATGACAAGATTAAATTTTTTGACAGCTATTTTATTGGTGGCTTCCTTTGTCACTATACAAGCACAAGTAGGAGTAAAACTAGGAGGAAATTTAAGTATTACAGGAGGTTATTTTCAATCAGAAGAAGGTGAAACTGCTGGCTTCAAACCAGGTTTTCAAGGTGGTTTGTTTTACAACTTGAATGTATCCGAAAAAATGGATCTCATGGTAGAGTTGAACTATGAATCAAGAGGTACGATTTCAAAAAAAGATTACACCATGAACTTTCCTGTTCAAGACCCTACAACGGGTACTGTTTTGGGAATTGGTCAATACGATGTCAGTCAGGAAGCAAATTCTGTTCAGTCTTACATCAATCTTCCGATTTTGGCTGTTTTTGGTGGCGAAAAATTGAAGTATTATGTAGGGCCCAATGTAGGTTTTTTGTTGTCAGGAAAAGCCGACTTTACCCGAACGATTGACATCACACTGGCAGACACTCCTGCTGGCACTATCGAAACAGATTTGGAAGAAGTGGACTGGCAAGATTACGATTCCTTCAAAAACATTTTTACCACTGCTCCTGCAGAAGATGGAGATTTTTTGAATTCTGTAATGGTAGGAATCAATGTAGGTGCTATGTATTCTATTTCAGAAAACATGTTCCTTGATTTGAGAGTCAGTCAAGAATTAACCGATTCTACCAATGATCATTACGACAACAGCATTTACCCTTCTGATGACTTTTCTTTTGAAAGCCGAAGTGATTCGGATAGAAATCTTAGCTTTCAGTTGAGCATTGGCTACAAATTCTAAAAAAGTAGAAATGTTCATTTCTATGAATCAATCAGGAACATTGTAAACTTAGCAATAAAAAAGGGGCTAATTCCAAATCGGAGTTAGCCCCTTTTTCTGTATTTTTTTTATTCAAACTGTATAAAGGAACTTTTCTTCCTAAAATCCAGTTGAACCAAACGACAATTCTAAATACAAACCAAACCTCAAAAAACTCAAAGCCATGTTTTTCTATTGGACATACTCCATTTCGTAAGTTTAAATCAATTTTTTAATCATTTCAAAATCTGAATGTTATGCGAGTCACAAGCAAACATACCTGCAATTATTTGTCTGGAGGTTTCCTCCATCAAACCAATTTTACAACCTATTTTAACTTTTGTGTATCATGGCTAATCGTCAAAAAAGACGACTTGCTGCCGAGCGCATTGCAGCGAAGGAGGCACAATTGCAGCAAGTCTTTCAACTATCTAATAGAAAAAAACGGCTAAAGAAAAAACCGCTTAAAACCTTAAATCACCTCAAAAAAGTAAATTTTAAATACTGCAAATTGTCCAAAGTGGAGCAAACTGATTTGGCATTGATTTTCGACAATTTTGCACAAAATAACAAACAGCGTAATCATTGTCCAATCGACACAATCTATCATTTTTTGCGCTGCCTCATTAAAAAGAATGTCCTACATCTGCTTACCAAAGGCGATTGGGACGAAAAAGAAGCCTTACGAATCGTTTTGGAGCATCGCCGTGAGTGGGTGCGACCTATTGAAGAATGGAAAACTCCAAAAACCAAACACAAGGATGCCTTGTTTGCTCATTTGGTTCGACATTTATTTGCGAAGTATTATGTGCCTCTGTTTCTGGACGAAGCATGGTGGGGCAAACATGCTGGCAATCATTCGGGGTACAACAAACCAAATCAGTCTCGTCCTCAAAATGAGTATTTTATTCATTGGTTTCTACACATTGCTAAGGGCAACAATATCCGAACTGCACAGCAACTCCCCTTTCCGCTTACCAAAAAAATGGCGCACTATTTCCTTCAATCTCACGAACATGTCTATATTACTGAAGCCTTTCGTCGGGCACAGGTTTTGGCAATGGGGGGTAGCAAACGACAAGCCAAGTTAATTATCCGAACTCGGTTGGGAGGTAATTTGGAACACAACGATTTTTGGGAGCAAGTCGTTCGTTTTTTGTTGCGTTATCCCGAATTGAAGCTGCGAGAAATCAAGCAAATAGTGGATTTTATCCATTTCCAAAAATACGAAACCCCATGGATAGAAGACCTGCAAGGCGAAAAATTGGATTTTCCGCCTATTCAACCGAATTGGCAAATCAAAGGTAAAACGCTGGCATCTGTTCGACGAGAAATGCAGCGTTGGCAACAGATTCCCAATGACTATCTGCAAGCTGTTGAAAACTTGACTTGGAAGCCTTTTCCAATTGCAGATTTTGAAGTGAAGAAAGAGGACGGTACAATTTACCGCATCCAACAAATCACGCAATTGCATCAATTGTATCGCGAAGGAATAGCTATGAATCACTGCGTTGGAACGTACTGTCAAGCGTGTAAGAACGGGGAAACTTCTATTTGGAGTTTGTGGTATGAAAAATCAGACGGAAACTGCAAACGTTTGGTAACCATTGAAGTGAATCAATACCGTAAATTGCAGCAAATGTATCAGAAGAACAATGAAGAGCCGAGCAAATTGGAGAAAAGCATCATTCGAGAATGGGCGAAAAAGGAAAAGATTCGGGTTTTGAATGAATGATTAGGTGCTTATTTCAAAACCTGCACCTCCCAATCCTTGACATTGTATTCCTTGCTGCTAAAGCTGATACCCACCAAAACTATTTGTTTTGAAGTGTTTTTAAAGGCATCCGCATACTTTTGTTCTGCAATTTGATTTATTGCTTTTTCGGCAGAAGCATCTAATTTGAATTCCATGATGTAGAGGTAATCTTCTACTTCAATTTTGGCATCAACTCGCCCTTGATGTTTGCTCATTTCTACATCAATGTGAATGCCCAAAAATTTGATAACCAAATAAATGATACTGTGAAAATAGCCTTCCCAAGCCTTGAACAATTTGGCTTCATCTTCGGCAGTTGGCTCTTTTTTGTTGATTTTGGGATGCAGTTGGTAGGCAATATCCGAAAACAGGATTTTGAGTTGCTCAATAAAAGAATCCATATCGTTTTCCTTTAGAGCATCTTCAATGAATATCAGGGCTTCATCTACTGTGCTATCGGGAAGGTGAGATTTGAGTTCAATCAAATTTTGGGTAAATGATTCTTCGACTTCTTGATTCGGATAGCCCAAAAAATAGGTCGGTCGTCCTATTTTCAAGGTTTTCTTTTTGATGGTTAAATAACCTGTTTGAAAAAGTAGATGCTTAAAATCCAAGTGTTTGAGTGTGAATTTGTCAAAAGAACGAGAACTCCACTTGGCAGTATGGACTTTTTCTATATCTATATTTTGTTTTTTGATGACCTTCAATAAAAGCGTTGGTGTACCACTTGCAAACCAAAAATTGCCGAACTCGCCTTTTGAAAAGAAATTCAACAAAGAAAAAGGATTGTAAACAAAAGTTTTTCCGTCCCAAGAATACCCATTGTACCAACGTTTCAATTCTCGCAACAAAGTTTTTTTCTGCAAACCCAAGTCGAAGGCAATTTTTTCTATATAAGCAGCAAAATCTCGCTCCAATTCCTCTTGTGTCACGCCACACAAATCCAAACCCAAAGGGTCTATGGTTAAGTCTCTCGGATTGTTTAGCTCTGAAAAAATGGAAGTTTTAGAAAACTTACTGATACCTGTAATAAATAAAAAATGAACATGGGAGTCGACAACTCCGTCCTTCAATGCCCCATAAAAATTTCTAAGCGTATCTCTATTCGTTTCTGCTTTTTTGAAATCTTCAATAAAGTCAATAATAGGTTTGTCGTATTCATCAATCAAAATCGCCACATTCCGTTCAGTAGAAAGAGTTTTGATGAGTTCAGCAAATTTTTCTTTGGAAGTATCTTTTTGTAAACTCACTTGATTCTTCTTTCCCAAATCATCTAAATACCTACAAAGAGATTTTTCCAAATCTTGATTTTTATAGTCTATCTCTGTCATAGACAGACGAATAACAGGACGTGGTTGCCAATCTATTTTGTCATAAATCCACAATCCTTTGAACAATTCTTTGTTTCCCAAAAAGATTTGTTCCATTGTCGAAACCAATAGTGATTTGCCAAAACGGCGTGGACGAGAAAGGAAATTGGGCTTACTTCCTGTAATTATTCGGTAAATTTGCTGCGTCTTATCAACATACAGCGCATTTTTTTTGACGATGCCTGGAAAATCCGACTCTCCTATGGGTAATGCTTTTAGTGTCATATCTCGAAGATAATAAATAATCCATGAACAAAGAAATTCTCCGTCTCGCCATTCCCAACATCATTAGTAATGTTTCGGTGCCGCTTTTGAGCAGTGTCGACACGGCTTTGATGGGGCGATTTTCGGAAATACATATTGGGGCAGTAGGTGTGGGTGCAATGATTTTCAACTTTTTGTACTGGAGTTTTGGTTTTTTGAGGATGGGTACGACGGGCATCACCGCACAAGCCTACGGCAAATCCGCCCCTTCCGAAATGATGCAAACTTTGGGCAGGGCGATGTTGGTAGGGTTGATTGGAGCAGTGGTTGTTTTTTTGCTGCAAGTTCCCTTTGCCGCAGTTGTTTTTCCGTTGATGAACATTGAAGGGGAACAGTTGGCTTTGGTGGAACGCTATTTTTATATCCGAATATGGGATGCACCCGCTACTTTGGGCTTGTTCGCCATGATGGGTTGGTTTTTCGGGATGCAAAATGCGGTTTTTCCGATGGTGCTGACCATTGCCATCAATTGGGTCAATATAGTGGCAAGTTATGTGCTGATTTACTCTTACGGATTGGACATTGAAGGAGTGGCTTGGGGAACGGTGATTGCCCAATATTTCGGTTTGTTGTTCGCTGTTGGGATGTTCATTTTTCGCTACCGTCAATTGTGGACACATCTTTCTCAAAAAGCCCTCTTAGAAATCAAAGCCTTCAAATCTTTCCTCAACATTAATAGCGACATTTTCATCAGAACTTTGTGTCTGACCTTTGCCTTTGGCTTTTTCTACAGTCAGTCTGCAAAAGGCGGCGATATGGTCTTAGCGGTCAATGTGATTTTGCTGCAATTTGTGAATTGGATGTCGTATGCGGTGGATGGTTTTGCCTTTGCTTCGGAGAGCTTGGTCGGCAAGTACAAGGGCGCAAACAAGCCCGATGAACTTCGCCAAACGATTTTATTGAATTTTGCTTGGGGAATGGGTTTTGCGCTGTTGTTCAGTATCGTATATGCACTTCAAGGTGAATATCTGCTGTCTTTTTTCACCAATCAAACGGACGTTTTCAATGCAACTTTGCCTTATTTGTTTTGGATGGTGGTTTTTCCTTTGTTGAGTACGCCTTGTTATATCTGGGATGGCATTTTAATTGGTCTAACGGCTTCTAAAAGCCTCAAAAATACCATGCTACTTTCACTTGCTTTTTACCTTGCCGTTTTTTATGCTTTTGATATGGGCTCGACTAATGACCTGCTTTGGCTGTCATTGCTGATTTTGATGGTGGTGAGAGGGGTGATTCAGACGGGGTATTATTGGTGGTTTGGGAGTGAGATTAGGTGAGGGTTTTGAACAGGAACTTTTAGATGGAAAGGAAGCTTGTATTGGGTGGTGAAAGGAAACCTTAAATCAAGTGGGCTTCCTTTCTATTATTTCTTCTTGTTCAAAGCTGGTTGTAGGAGAACGGAATAGTCATTTTTTGTGTTTTAGATAAAATATTTACCTTATGAAAACAATCACCATTCCAGAAACGGAATATTTTGAGATGAAATCTACTATTCAGCGATTGGAAGAACAGTATCAGCAACTTCGGAACAAAATAGAGGTTATGCAGGGTATTAGAGAGGGGCTTTTAGAGGTTAAAAAAGCTAAGAAAACGGGTATTCCTTTGCAGTCACTAAATGATTTTCTCAGTTCTGTTGTTTAGACCAAATATTGGGTTTTAGAGTTTTTTGTTGAAGTGATGTTCCAAATAATAAACCATTTTGGGGTAATCTTCTTTTTTGAATTGACCTTTGAGTAGAGCGATATGCCATGCTTTGGCGAGGAAGTTTAGTTTATTTTCTATAAAAACTATACCTCTTAGCTTACAATTGTAATTTTCCAAATACATAACATGAACAAAAAAACCTAAAAAATATAATGCCCATGGTATAAACATATTAAAGCACAACTCAATGATATAAAAAGGATTGATATGAAAAAACATGCCTAAAATCCATCCTAAAATTATTAATATAATAAGTGGTCCAAAAAGCAATAAGTAGTTTAATTGACTTACATTTGATACTCTTACGTATTTCTTATTACCATTAAAAAATATAGATAAGGTTAAGCCAATGAAAAAGCCTATTAACCCTCCAAATATCCATATTATATATAGGATTCGTTGATCGACATGAATTCTTTCCACCTTGAAATTATATGCGATTTTACTACTCATAAACATTGTTATGAAAAATAATATGATAGCAATAATCCCTATAATTTTAAAAAGATTTTTTGAAAAACCCTTGCTTTTATCCCAATAGTATAATTGGGATATTTTTTTAAACGTCCAATTTTTTACATTTGCTTTTAAGTCTACCCATTTTTGATAAGGTTTTAAAGGTAAGCGATCTTCTATATCTTTCGTCACCTCCAATAACAAAGGCATATTACTTTTACTTTTTTTGATTTCCATACTAAGGTAAACAAAATCAATAATCTCTAATGTCCAATCCTTTTCCAAAATCAAAGGATGTTTAAAATCCTTTTTTTCAATTAATTGCAGTATTTTCTGTGCCACCAAATATTCCTTAAAAGATTTATGAACAAACTTAAATTCATCACTTCGCCTTTCAATCAAAAAACCATTCAACATTTCGTTTTGAAGTCCTTCGATTTCTTCAATACGCTCCAATTGAAGCACTTGCATTTTTTCCTTCAATAGCTCCAAAATCGTTTCGGCAGGCATTTGTTCCACCTCTTTTTCATAATAGAGAGCTGCCAAGTCGGTGAAGAAATTTAGGACAAATTTTTCTTTTCTTTTATCTTCAACAGCACTGACAATTTTTTTGCTGATTTGCCTTTCTATCCAACGATTGAGATAGAGTTTCATCAATTCGCTTGCATTCAGCTTTTCCTGCTCGTGATTAGCCAAGAGTTCAGGCAACATATCCCTGACCAAGTGCATCAATTGTGGACGGCGACACAAATCCAAAATGCTGCGGTTGCTTTGGATGAAAGCCATGTATTTTGAAGTGAGTTCTTCGTCCTTGTAGTATTTTTGAATAGAGGCTTCAATCGCTTCGATTTCAAGTAACTGCAAGGTCAGTCTTTCAAAATAGGGATTTTCAGTTGGAGCATTGTAGGTTTCGTCTTCTTTGACATTGAAGGCTTCTTTGAGTTCTTCCTCTTTGAAGAAATAAGAAGGGCGCCCCGAAATGACCACTTTATTGTTTTTTTGAGGCAGTTGCCAAATTTCGTTGAGTTGTTTGATGCGTTGGTCGAGTGTTCCCAAATAGCCCATTTCGTCGAAACCATCCAACAAAAAAACTACTTTTCCCCTTCTCACCAATTCATCGAAAACTTCCTTTTTCACCCCAATGTTTTTGGACAAAAAATCGCCAATAGACTTGTCTATACCACCATGTCGCAAGGAGGTATTCGTCAGTGAAATCAAGACAGGAAAACGCCTCATTTTGCCGTCCTTCAAAATATCTGCCGCCAATTTTGCGGCATAGTGTCGCATAAAAGAGGTTTTGCCCATGCCATAATCGCCCAATAAAACCAAATGTTTTTGACTGTCTTGAGTGAGCCAATTGTCTATATAAACGTCCAAGCCTTTTTGGATGTTTTCTTTGTCGCTGCCGAGTGTATAAGTCGGAGGAACAAAGGTTTGGGCGAGGGTGGGTTTTTCGGATTCTTTTTGGCGGATAGAGAATAGGCGGTCGTTTTCGTAGGCGTATATCAGTTTTTTGAGATAGGGTTTGAAGTCTATCAATTCATTCAACCAACTATCTTCTGTGAAGGTTTGAAGTCCATGAACAGTTGAGGTAAAACTACCTCTGTCCAATACATAGTAGGCATCCAAAAAAGTAGTTCCGTTTGTTTTGAATTGTTGAAACTGTTCGTTCATGTGTCTATGTACAAACTTCAAAGTAGCTTCATCCACCTTTTTCCCGTTCACGCTTTCATCGCAATAAATCATTTTGACATAATGCCGAAACCCATCCTTGTACTTTCCAAATAGAATATTCCTTTTGCTATCGTATTCAAGTTGAAGGTTTTGGGCTTGGAATTTCAGTTCAAATAATTCTTTGATGCGCTCATGGAAAACGGGGTTGATGGGTTTGGGGTCTTTGGGAAATTGAATTTTGACTTGCTCTTTTTCATAATCTACTGCCCCTCCTTCCATCAAATTGGAACGGCGCAAATCGCTCCAAGTATAAAAACCTACAATCCCCAAAACTGCCAACAAAAAAGTTGCATCTGCTACTATGTTTGTCCACCCTTCGTTCGGTGGTGGCACAGCTAATTCTGTCCAACCCATATTGTGCAAAGTGCTGACCACCAATTGCAGCAGTTGGTCGCCTATGCCATAGCGAATCGTAAAGAAAACGAGAATGGCGGTAAGTGCTTTTCCAAAGATGTAATTGCGGGATTGTCGGTAGCTTTTTCGGGAATCGAAGAATAGGCGAGCAATTCCATAGAACAGGAGCATTGCAAGTATGGCGAGGGAATAGAGGTAGAGTAACTTCATGCGGTCAATGGCTTTTGAGGTTCAATATCCTTAAAAATCCGTTGTTATGCAAGAAAAAACTCATTTTCGTGAATCCTTCACCCGTAGCTTCCATGCAAAATCCAAGCTAATCAAATGTTCGTATTGCCCCGTTCCTTTGGGTCTCAATCGGATAAAAGTAGGGCGATAAATCAAGCCAATATTGAAGTGAGCACCTGTTTGGTAATAAGCGGTGAAAATCAAGCCCAAGTTTTCGGATACTTTTCTTACAGGCTCTCGACTGGGAGGAATAGAATCAAATCCAGCAGAATAGTTCAAATCCCATATATTTTCTCCATACGTGACACCATAACCAACAGAAAATCGGTTGATTTTGTGATTGTTTGACAAAGCAAAAAACAAAGTACTCATAGACTCGTACTCCCCTTCTCGATAGACCGCAGCAGGAACAGGCACAAAAAAATTGGTAGCCGTATTAGCCGAAAAATGCAGGTATTGGTTGTTGGTGTGGTAATAATCTACCCCTAAGCTAAAGCCCCAAAAACCCAGACTTTTCTTTGTACTCGTTTCATCAGGCGGATTTAGGTAAAAATGATTCATATAAGGCAAAGAGAGGTGAATGAACATTTCACCTTTTTGGTAAGATGGGCGAAAACGTGAGTAGGTCGGTAAGGTATCGAGTGAATTGATGTAAATCAATTGAGGATAGGTGTAACGTTTGGGCTTGTTTTTTTCGACCAACATGCCAACACCACCATTGTATAGAAGATTGCTCCAATATGCAACTGAGTTTTTGGATGGAAGCAAAATGGTTTTGCTGAGATTATCTGTTCGAATAGTTATCTCAACATCCTCTTTCGACCTCTTAAGCGTGATGTCGGCTGTATTGTTGACAGTCAGAACCGAATCCTCCTCTACTAAAATCGTTGAGGGTTCGCTGGTATGAAGAGTTATCTTGGTTTGAGATGAATTGAACAAAGTTGCACAAGAACTTAAACAAGCGCAAATCATCAATAGTGGAAAGAGCTGTTTCATGGTGCTGTTTTCTTTCTAAAACGAATGAGCAAGACAAAAGGCTGTTTCTATTTTAGAAAAATAATGACTCATGTACAACTCTTTTGGAAGAGCCAAAGACTGTTATTCCTTTTATGACGATATTTCGCTAATGGGCTACGAATAGGGTTATAATCAAACAGTTATTTGGTTTTTAAAAATAGTGTTTTATCACCAAAAAGGGAATAATATTATCAAACTTCTTTGGTACTTACACGAAAATAGCCTGCAATGGAAATCATTGCAGGCTATTTTTATTTCATCATTGAAGTGAAAGGGATGTTTAGATTTCCCTTAAACTCTCGTTTGTCCAACTTCTTTCAGGTACTTTTCGATTGCCATGGTCATAGAAGTAATCCCAGGGGCAGGAGCTTTTACATCCAATCGAAGGTCATAATCCTCTGCGACCCTAGCTGTTGTAGGACCAAAAGCAGCAATGCGTGTTTTATTCTGTTTGAAATCGGGGAAGTTTACATAAAGTGAATTCAAGCCAAGAGGACTAAAAAACACAATCATGTCGTAGAAGATGTTCTCTAAATCTGACAAGTCAGAGGCAACAGTCCGATAAATAGGCACTTCTGAATATTTAAAGGTGTTGTCTTTCAAGAAAGTAGGCAGGTCTTCCTTTCTATTTTCGGCACAAGGCAGCAAGAAATTCTCTTTGGTACGATGTTTTTTCAAGATGTCTTTCAGTGCCATCTGTCGCCCCGTTTTGGGGTAGAAGACTTTACGTTTTCGATACAAAATAAACTTTTGTAAATACAGAGCAATCGCTTCAGATGCACAAAAGTATTTTGTTTCTTGAGGCATTTTCACCCTTGTTTCTTCACAAAGTTTGAAAAAATGCCTGATAGCATTTCGGCTTGTAAAAATAATAGCCGAATAATCCAAAGGATTAATTCTGTACTTTCTAAATTCCTTGCTCGTGACTCCCTCTACTTCAATAAAGGGACGAAAATCAACCTGAATACCGTACTTTTCTGCCAAGGCATAGTAAGGGGATTTATCCGACTTTGGTTTAGGTTGCGAAATAAGTATAGAACTAACCTTGTTGCGTAGCGTATCTCCATCCATTGATGAACTCATATTTTAGGCAAATATATTAAATAAAAGTTACTTTTAAACCAGTAATAACTTGGTTACTTTATATAAAATAAGTATAGGTGCTATTTCAAAGGTGCAAAGGTACACAAAAAAATGAAATTTACTTACCTTCATTACTTCTTCTCCTATCAAAAAGCCTCTGTAACAGCGATATATTGCAAAAGATAAAATAACAAAAAATATCAGCCAGATGGTTCCTTGCAAAAAAATATTGTCTGCAAAAGCAAGAATCAACAAAAAGGGTATAAGAGCTCCACTCATTACATAATTCAATATTCTTATATTAAACAAATAAAACATTAAGGTCTTTTCTATAGGTAAGATATATGCAGCCATCCTATAAGCCCAATAACGTGACAACCCTACTGCCAATACGACTCCTAAGACAATGCCTATCAAAGACATGTCTCCCACCCCCTCCAGCTTACCGAAATAACGCAAGGATAAAAAAATTAGCAAAGTATAGACCAGAATAGTATTGAGGTTCAGAAAAAAACTGGCTGGGGAAACGCTGTAAATGTGTTCTTCAAAAAACTGTTGACTTAGATTAATATTAAAGAACGATTGTTTTACTGCATATAAATAGGAAAAAAAATGGAAGCGCACATATCCAAATACTCCAATAATAAATAGCAAGAGATAAAAGGGAAGGCTATCGTCCGACTCTTTCTTAATAGGCTGAATGTCAAATTCTTGCCTCAAACTATCTATTGGTAAATCTTCAAGCGCAACCCGCACTAAGGTATCATATATAGAAGGTAATAATTCCTGAATACTATCTTTTGTGATTCTACTTGAATCTTGCAAAAGGATAATGTTAGAAGTTGTGATAGTGTCTTGCCCCTGCAAAAATGTGGCAAAAAGAAAACTTCCCAAAAGTGTCATTATGAAAAATATCCGCACTTTGCAAAATTAACAAAAAAACGATTCATTTCTTCAATCTCAAAGAATTTCCGACTACCATGATACTAGATAGAGACATGGCTCCTGCTGCCAACATCGGATTCAACATACCCATTGCAGCCAAAGGAATCATGAGAACATTGTAGAAAAAAGCCCAGAAAAGATTTTGTTGGATAATTTTTAGTATTCGCTGACTGATTTGAATAGTTTTGGTCAACAAGCTAAGATTTCCCTTCAACAATACGACCTGTGCCGACTGAATCGCTATTTGTGTTGCATTACTCATCGAAATCCCGACGTGAGCCTTTGCCAAAGCAGGCGCATCATTGATACCATCACCCGCCATTGCGACATTTGACTGTTCTGATAAATTAGCTACAATCTCCAATTTTTCTTGAGGCAATTTTTCAGCATACACTGTTTGAATTTCCAATTTTTGTGCAACTTCGTTCACTTTCACTGCCCTATCACCACTCAACAATATGGATTGAATCCCTATTTTCTGTAGGTCTTCTATGACAGTGTTTGCCCCTTCTTTTAGTTCGTCTTCCAAGTCAATCGTAGCCACCAATTGTTTGTTTTCTAATAAATACAATTGATGTGAGTCGTCCTTAGTCACTTCCTTTGCCATTCGATAAGACCCCAATTCATAATAATTCCCGTCCAAATCTTGCCCGCTGACTCCAGCCCCTTTGTGTTCTTGAATATTTATGAGTAGCTTTTTTGGAGCTTCCTTCAATGCCTCCGTCAAGGAGACTGCAATAGGATGAGAAGAATGTTTTTCTAGACTCCGAACGATGGCTTTTATTGCAGTATCGTCTTTATCACTCAAGTTGCGGATCTTTTTGATTTTGAAGTTTCCAGTGGTAAGCGTACCTGTTTTGTCAAATACGATTTTTTGGATATTCGCCAATTTTTCAATCGTACTACCCCCCTTTATCAAAATACCGTTTTTCGCCACTTCACCCATTCCAACCATCATAGCAGTAGGTGTTGCCAAGCCCATTGCGCAGGGACAAGCAACTACCAAAACGGCAATGCTATTCATCAAAGCAGTTGAAAAAGGTAGATGAAAACCAAAAAAAGCTATCAAAAAGGTAAGTATGGCAATCGCAATGACTATTGGTACAAAAATGGCACTTACTTTGTCTGCTAATCGCTGAATCGGCGGCTGATCCGCTTGTGCAGACCTGACCAACTCAATGATCTGGGCTAAAGTTGTTTGATTGCCTGCTGCAGTTACCTGCATTTTGATGCTGCCCTGCTGCAATATTGTACCACCTATCACCTTCTCCCCCATTGCTTTTTCGATAGGTAAACTTTCGCCTGAAATCATGGATTCGTCTATCATCGCTTCTCCCCAAAAAACCTTTCCATCGGCGGGTATATTGTCCCCGGTATTAATTAACACTCTATCTCCTTTTTTTAGCAAATCCGCTTCTACCAGTTCTATAACCTCCTCACTGTCCATCTCCAAAATTCGTTTTGCCTTGACTTTTTGAAGTTGAGTTAGTTCTTTTATGGCCGTTGTTGTTTGTTGAACAGCTCTGTGTTCCAAATATTTGCCCAATAATACGAAGGTGATGATGATGGATGCCGTTTCAAAATACAATCCTTGCCCTAAAGTCTCGCTGAATAGGCTTACCAAACTGAATCCAAAGGCAGCCGTTGCACCCAATATCACCAATACGTCCATGTTCGGAATACCTGATTGCAAGGAATGAAAGGCACTTCGTCCAAAATATAGCACTCCTATAAGATAAACAGGGCTTGCTAATGCTAACTGCACGAAAGGATTGTGTAAAAAAGCAAAAGGTAAAAACATTCCCAAAAAAAGCGGAACACTCAGTATTCCACTGATGAGGAGTAAGTTTTGTGTAGTAAATAGAGAAGTAAAGGTTGGGGTTGGTTTTGAAGCAGAGGTTGTATCTTTGGCAGAAATGTAGGAATTTGAAACACCTTTTGGAGTTTCTACTGATACCACATGATAGCCCAATTTTTCGACGTTTGTCTTGACTTCCTCAATTCCTGCTTCTCCTTCAATGTCTATTTGTACAATGCCTGTCGCAAAATTCACTTGCACTTCTTCAAAGCCCTTTTTTTCTAAAAACTTGGAAATACCCAGCGCACAATTGGTACAACTCATCCCTTCAATATGAAATTTAACCTTCTGCTCTTGGTTTTTGGTTCTATCAACCGTCCTCATGTTCATTTATTTTATTTAAAACTAAAACACCCCTATTAAACAAATCAAAGAGTTAATTGGACGTATGTTATTACTTCAAAAAGTTGTATAATTTGCAGAGGCGAGAAAAATCAATAAAATTATTTCCCTATTCTCCCTGCCGCATTTTAATGATTTCTTTGAAGAGGTCTATCCCTTTATCGCTGAATACTTGATGATAGGTTTTGTTGTTGAGGTTAAACACTACTTGTTTACATTCGGGAAGAATATTGAGTTCCATTGCCATTTTAATGTCGCCTTCTATATCCTTGAAGACCACTCCCCCATCATATTTTGAAGGGCAATTTTTGGTATCTGCAATCTCTAATTGAATGAAATTAAAAAACCGCTGCATTTCGTTTACACTTTGTGTCTCAAAAGTGATTCCATATTCATATAAGACGTATTCTACTTTTTGGCATTGAGATAATATCTTTGCAAGATCGAGTAATACAGATGAATCTATTTTTGCAGAAGTTGTACTTGTTGCTGCTTTTGTTGCTGTATCAGAAACACCTGATTGACAACTAATAACCATGAATACAAAAAGTAGGCTACACAGTAGGATGGAGGAGAAATATTTCATGTTTGGGATTGTTAAATAGATGTATAACTATTTTAAATTGAACTTCAAAAGTAAAACATTCCATTCAATCGTTGAAGGAAATTAGCGACATTTGACACAAATACCCTTCAATAGCAGGTTTGCTTCTTTTACTTCATAACCTTGTGGTAAATCAACTTTAGGAATCGATAATTCCTCCATACAGGTCGTACTGCCACACGCCAAACAATTGAAGTGTATGTGGTCATCGTGATGTTGGTGTTCGTCACACTTTGCCGAGCAAAGAGCAAATTTGCCTATTCCAGAGCCATCCATTACCTTGTGAATGATTCCTTTGTCCAAAAAAGTATTGATGGTTCGGTAAATCGTCACTCTGTCAAATTCGTCTTCTATCAATTCGTCTTCTAGCTCGGCATGACCGATTGCAGTGTGGGCAGCACAAAATACATCAATCACTGCACTGCGACAATTGGTTAATCGCAATCCATTCCTCTTCAAAATTTCGGTTCCTTTTGTTGTCAACATTGTAATTTAGATATTTGGATTGTTCTCGAAAATGCAAAAATACTTCAAAAAAGAATTCTTATATTCATAGAACTTATTTACGAAAACTTAGTTTTAATTTCTTCGTATTTTTTCTTCTTTTGAAAGATCTGATGACCTATAATTAACGTATGTGAATTATGCAAAAGTTACATAAAGAAGCTGCCATTAAATTTTGTTTAATCTTTTTAATTTTTCATCAAACAATAAAGCATCATCTCTGTTCTACTACTTACTATGAGTAAAAAAGTACACATCATTGGGTCTGGTTTTGCAGGGCTGTCTGCGGCTTGTTCGCTGGCACAAAAAGGCTTTGAAGTGACCATTTTAGAAAAAAATGAGTCTGCGGGAGGTCGTGCGTCACAGTTTGAAGCGGAGGGTTTTACCTTCGATATGGGGCCTAGTTGGTATTGGATGCCAAATGTTTTTGAAGATTTCTTTCAACAATTTGGATACAAATCCTCCGATTTTTATGATTTGATTCAGTTAGATCCTGGATATAAGGTTTTCTTTGGCAAAAACGATACACTTCAAATTCCTGCCAATCAAGAAAAACTGTACCAACTGTTTGAATATTTAGAGCCAGGAAGTGGCACACAATTGAAAAAGTTTTTGGAAGAAGCCAAATATAAGTACGAAGTGGGCATCAATGATTTGGTGTACAAACCCTCACGTTCTATTTGGGAGTTTGCAGATATGCGGTTGCTTACAGGATTGTTCAAAATGCAATTGTTTAGTTCTGTCCGAAAGCAGGTTCATCAGATGTTTAGGAACGATAAGTTAAGAAAAATTTTGGAGTTTCCTGTTTACTTTTTGGGAGCCTTACCAGAAAATACGCCTGCCCTATACAGCCTAATGAACTATGCCGATTTGGTATTGGGTACGTGGTATCCTATGGGAGGCATGTACAAAATCATTGAAGGGATGGTCAAAGTTGCCGAAAACTTAGGGGTAACAATACTTTATAATCAAAATGTTCTTCGGATTGATATTCAAAAAAATAGCGCTCAAAAAATCATTACTGACACACATACGTTTCACACAGATTTGGTCGTTGCGGCGGCAGATTACCACCATGTAGAGCAGCAACTGATTGCTCCCGATTATAGATCCTACACTGAGACTTATTGGGACAAACGGGTATTGGCGCCTTCTTCTTTGATTTTTTATTTGGGTATCAATAAAAAACTCAAGAACCTTACACATCACAACTTGTTTTTTGACCAATCTTTCGAGCTTTTTGGTAAAGAAATTTACGAGAGCCCAAAGTGGCCTAGTCACCCATTATTTTATGTCTGTGCTCCGTCAAAGACAGACAAAAGCGTGGCACCAGAGGGTTGTGAGAATTTGTTTGTACTAATACCCGTAGCTCCTAATTTAGAGGACAATGAAGCTATTCGTGAAGAATACTATGAACGCATTTTGAAGCGATTGGAGGTACTGACAGGACAAGACATCCGACCGCACGTTGTTTACAAGCGCAGTTTTGCACACAATGACTTCAAAAAACGCTACAATGCTTATAAAGGCAATGCGTATGGCTTGGCAAATACGCTTAAACAAACGGCACTATTGAAGCCTTCTCTGAAAAGTAAGAAGGTCAATAATCTGTTTTATACGGGTCAATTAACAGTTCCAGGGCCTGGTGTTCCTCCTTCTATCATATCCGGACGAGTGGTTGCGAAGGAGGTATTCAAAGAGTTTGGAAGCGAACTGAAATAAAAAGTCCGTGCTTTGAAGGTACGTATTGGGTACTTTAGATGCTTAAACTTATTATTTTTCATAAAAATCAAAGTACCCTATACCTTACAGCCTTCTAAGTGCTTGATACTGTTTATTCCTAATGCATTATTTACTTTAGCTATGTTATCTCTATTTCATAAAACCACCTTTGATTGTAGTCGCTTGATCACACAAGCATACAGCACTTCTTTTACCTTGGGAATCAAGGCACTTGACAGCAAATTGCATGAAGCGATTTATGGCATTTATGCTTTTGTGCGTTATGCAGACGAAATTGTAGATACTTTTCACGATTTCGACAAGGCTACCTTGCTCACCGAATTCAAGGCAAATACTTATACAGCTATCGAAAGAGGTATCAGCACCAATCCTGTGATTCATTCTTATCAGATGGTGGTGAATAAATACCATATTGAAAGAGAATTGACGGAGGCTTTTTTCAATAGTATGGAAATGGATTTGCATCCATCTGACTATTCTTCTGATAGCTACAAAGAGTACATTTATGGTTCGGCGGAAGTGGTGGGATTGATGTGCCTGCGGGTATTTTGTGAAGGGGATAAGGCAGCATACAATCGCCTCAAAGAGCCTGCTCGAAGACTGGGTTCAGCTTTTCAAAAGGTTAATTTTTTAAGGGACATCCGAAACGATTACCAAAACTTGGGTCGGGTGTATTTTCCGAATGTAGATTTCACCAATTTTCAGGTGAGTGCCAAAAAAGCGATTGAAGCCGATATAGAAGCCGATTTTGAAGCTGCTTACAAAGGCATTTTAGAATTGCCAAAAAGTGCAAGGTTTGGAGTCTATTT
Source organism: Bacteroidia bacterium (assembly GCA_030427245.1). Lineage (GTDB taxonomy): Bacteria > Bacteroidota > Bacteroidia > Chitinophagales > UBA2359 > JAUHXA01. The sequence continues at coordinate 48,605 of JAUHXA010000010.1, forward strand.
GGCATACCGATATTACAAAGCTCTTTTTCTAAAAATAAAAAATGTGACTCCAGAAGTCATCAAAAAAGAACGCCTACGAATTCCCAATCCTACAAAAGCCTACATTCTGCTGAAATCTGCTATTCGGAATTATGCAAATGTGATGTAAGTGTTTGTATCTTGATGAGAAGAAAATAACTAATTCTTATCTGTCAGAACATATTTTCCCCATCATGTGTTGAAGTATTAATTAAGTAAAACACTAAACCAAATAGCTGTGACGCAAATAACTACAAACACAACTTGCATTGAAGTGAAGAAGCTGGAACGGATGGCTTTTATCCTAAAAACAGTAGCTCACCCTATTCGATTGGGCGTTGTGAAGGTTTTGGATAAGTATAAAAAACTCTCGGTGGGAGAAATTTGCGATAAGCTGGGAACGGAACAGTCGCTGACCTCACATCACTTGGCAAGCATGAAGCTGAAAGGAATGTTGAAAGCCAAAAGAGAAGGCAAGAGTGTCTATTATATGATAAAAGAAACGGAAATCACAAAAATATTCAGTTGTTTGGAGCGTTGTAACTGTAACATGGGTTAAAAAAAAGTAAAAACCCACTAAACTAATTCGTTGTAAAATTGTTTTTTTGTAACTTTGCCTCTTCATTGTAAGAAATGATACAATACAAAATATAAACATCTAATCTTCAGTGACTTACTCAACTCGGCAAATTTTTCACATTTTTTTTAAAAAAAATAATTAAGGATGTGACGTTTCCAAAATAGTTGCGTCTTAATGTCGAGTTGAGTGTAGTGATTTAAAGATTTTTGAGGGTAGGTCATTAGCTTTTTAGCTTGTCCTACCTTTTTTTATGCCCTCAAATGAAGGGAAGGAAGATAATTTGAACATTATAGAAAACACAAAAGGGCTTATCTTAAAAAAGATAAGCCCTTTTGTGTTTATAGAATGAATGTAAGACTAGAAGTACTTCCTTCCGTTCTTCCTCATTTATTTATTGTAACTCAAATGCACCGATCCATTTCTAGTTTTAATCCGCACATCCGTTCCTTTTCCGCCATTTTGAGAAGCAGTATAGCTCTCTTTGGTGCTTGTCATTCGCCCGTCAATGTGTCTCATGCCTTCTCCCGAAACATTGTCTATATCTACTTTGGCCTGTTTTTCAGGAAAATAGAAATTGTCATCATCTTTTAGGCTGATATTGAAGTCATAACTGACAGAGGGATGAAAACCCAATGAATAGTCCGTATAATTTCCATACAAATTTACATTTTTAACCTTTGGTTCTATACGAGCCACATCCACGCTACCGTATTTGGAAGTAAGGTCAATAGATTGGGTCAGCTTTCGGACCCGCAAATCCGTAGAAACCTGCGAACCATTTACGCTTTCCGCCGAACCAATGTACCACTCATCGTAGTGCGCATCTACTTCAATGTTTTCGACCTCCTCCAAATTGATATTTGATGAACGGCTTTCGACCTGCAAATTGCCGCCCGATTCTATCACTGCATCCACAAAACTCAAATTCAAATTACCCTGATGAATGTTTTTAACATCCAATTTGCCATATTTGGCCGTCACATTTCGAGCATTCCAAATCTCTTTTGCCCGCAAATCGCCATGTTCGATATCCATCCGTAAAGCTCCTTTCACCGTTGGTAATATCACATCACCAAACTTGTTTTCGATGGTCAGTTTCACCGATTCGGGTAGGTATAGATGGTAATCCACCGTCACATTTTGGGTGTTGAGCAAGCTGTTGGTCAAGTCGGAGGTGTCATCCCATAAGTCTTGAAAAAAACCCAAAATTCCTCCTCCACGTTTGTTGTTACCTATTTCGGTGCGAAAAATCATAAAATCTTCGGATTCTGTATTCATATCAATGTTGATTCGATCCATGATTCGCTCCACCTTGTCAAAGTTCTTGGCTTGTGCGGTGATGCTCACTTCAATGAATAGGCTATCTTTATCCCATGTATCAATCTGTATTCGACCGTATTTGTTGGTGATTTCTACCGTTGCAGCATTCGAAATCGCTACGGTTTCTTCAATCGTTTTGGAACGATGCATCCAACTATGCACCTCTGCCATTGCTGAATTTGAAGCCAAAAAACTTATTATTGTGAGGAGGTAGGAAGTAAGAAGTAGGAAGTAAGATTTTGTATTGGTCAAGAGCCAAAAGTTCTTCCCTCTCCTCTCTTTCCTTTTCCCACTCCCTACTTCTTGCTTCTTGCTTCTCACTTCTTGCTTCCCGCTTCCCGCTTCTCTCTTCCTTTTATAAAAATATATTGTCCTCATGATTGTCCTCCTTTTCTGATTTTAAATCTGATTCTGATTCCTTTTGAATTTGTTGAAGCATTTTCTCCAAGATCTTCAAGCGTAGCCTGTAGTTTTGAATCATTGCTTCAATGACTTTTTCTTTATCCAAACTGTTTCTCAGCTCTTTTTTCAATTCTTCATAGTCCTTGTCCAAGGCTTCCATTTCGTGTATGAGCGATTGGTAATCCGCCCCGTTTAGTATATTGGAGGATTTTAATGTTACCAATTTTGCCGCAATCAAAGCAATGTAATGCTGTTCTACTTCCGCCAATTCAGGTGAAATATCGTGTAGAGCAATGGAGCGTCCCTTCAATCGAATTTCGGAGTTGTCGGATGCTTGAAAAAAAAGCAGTAGCGCTGCCCCTAATACCACGATTACCATTGCTGCTATTCGCAATACAAGTTGGAGCGACACCATCCTTGGAGCAGATTTTTCCTTATCAGGAGGTAAATTATCGGCTATTTGTTCCCAAAGTTTGGAACTCGGCTCCTTCAAGTCGAATTCGTCTCGATGCTGCTGAACAAATAATTCTAATGGATCTTTATTAAAATCGTTCATGTCTTTATTGATTGCTAAATGGTTGTATTGCTATATTGCAATACTGTTTTATTTTTCAATAAAAAAATATCTATATTGATTGAATGTCCTCTTTATTATTAATGAATAATTCTCAACTATTCATTATCAATTATTAACCCTTCTTTGCTTCAATAATATATCGCGAACTTTCCTTTTGGCTCGGCTGTATTGCGACTTTGAAGTAGATTCACTGATGCCTAATTCCGAAGCAATTTCTTGGTGACTGTACCCTTCAAACATGAACAAACTCATCACCACACGATAACCGTCAGGTAAGCCTTCAATAGCTGCTTGAATGTCTGCAACGGTAAATTGAGGCGTTTCTCCTTCTTCATAGTTTGGATAATCGCTGACAAATTTTTGCCTTTCTACTGTTTCAATATCTGTCACAATTAGTTTTTTCTTCTTGACTGCATTGAGTGATTTATTGATAACAATTCGCTTAATCCATGCGCCAATTGCAGCCTCTCCTCTAAAGGAATTTATTTTAGTAAACACATCAATAAAAGCGTCTTGCAATACATCCTCTGCATCTTCGGGCTTGCCCATAATTCGCAGGGTGATGTTGTACATAGCCTTTGCATACAACTGATAAAGCTGTTGTTGTGCTTGACGATTGCCTTTTTGACAGCGTTCGACTATATCTTTGTGAATGTTTTGGTATTGAAGTCGCAAACCGAATAAAATTAGATTTCAAGTAGCTCAAGTAGCTGGACAAAAATGGTTTTTTAGTGCGTTCTCTACAGAATACTTGCAATTAAAAAATTGAAGTCTGATATATCGCTTTTCCAATTCCTCCTTCCTACTTAGAACCAGCCCAATTTAAAAGTAATGTTTCCACTCAGTCCGCTCATATCTGCATCTGTTGTGTTGGTAAAGTTGGCATCGCCCAAATAACGATAGCCCATTCCAAAGCCTATTCGTGCAATCTTCCAAATATTGACTTCCACATTCACGCTTGGTTCTACGACCCAGAATACATCTGATTCAACTACATCGTGATCATAGTTAAAACCCGATTCGTAAAATCGTTCGTCGGTCACACCAGCCCAACCGCCGCCTAAGATAACGGGGAAAGAAAGGTGTACCAGTTTGTGAGGACGAATCACAGGTTCAACCAATAAGCCTCCATAGCCCATTTCAAAAAAGTATTTCTTTCCTGCAATGTCTATTCGATTGGCATTCACATCTGTTACTAAACCGTACCCTACCAATCCAACATTCAAGGAGTGATTCAATACAACTGCCAACTGTCCACCTGTCAACAAAGCCGTCTGACCATTCACATCTGCTACTTTGCTGCTCAATGCGCCAAAACCTCCAAAAGCTTTGCCTCGACGAAATAAGGTTTCCATTTCAGGCTTTTGCCTTGATTCATCAGTTCTTATTTCCGTTTCGGGTGTTTCGTCTGTATAAACAGGATCTTGTGCTTGTAAATAATTTGTTGTCGTTCCGATAATTAGCAGCGTTACTGCAATTAATAAAGTTGAGATTTTTTTCATTTTTGGTTGTTATTTATTTTTAGGAGTGAGAAATTAGGTGCGAGAAGTCAGATTTAATTTGGTAATCAAGCACCTGAAAAAATAGCATATTTCATTTGAAATTAGAAAATAAAACAAGGAGTAAGGATTTAGAGAACTTTGATTTTTACATTACCTTTCATAGGTTTTGGGCTTATCTCTTATCTACATTCCCTGAACCCGATATGCTTTTATTTACATTAGAAGGGTTGCCTTTGTATAAAACATTGCCACTTCCATTGATTTTTACCTCTAAAGATTCGCTTACATTGACTTGACAGTCACCTGAACCTGCAATTTTGATTTCACAATGCTTGCTATTCAACCCAAAAGCTTCAACATTGCCGCTTCCTGCAATAGAAATATCAAAATCCCCAGTACTTCCTCTCAATTCCATATCCCCCGACCCTGCAATTTTCGCTTCGATGTTTCGAGCGTCCACTTCAACATCCATATCCCCCGACCCTGCAATAGAAGCTTTGAAATTCTTAGCAGTAATTCCGCTTCCTACCACATCACCCGAACCACTCAAATACAAACCTTCTAAGTTTCTAACCGACACATATACCTTTATTTGATTCTTACCATCTTTCCAATTCCAGTTGTTTTTTCTGCCTTTCTCAGTTTTGTAACCAACAATCAATTCTCCATTTTCTACAGTTGTAATAATGTTTCTCATTTTGTCGGCAGGAGCTTCTACCCGCACTTCGTAGTCCCCACTTTGGGTAATAAATACGTCCATAAAACCTTTGACATGCAGCACGTCAAATTGTCCCACATTTCGGTCTTCTACATCTGCGAAAATGGTGGTGGTCAATGAAAAACAAAAAAGCAATAAGAGGGTTTGAAACGAAAAATAAGTTTGAGATTGCATAGAGTTACTAAATTTTGGATTTGAAAACTTTGTTCTTTTGAACTGTCGCTGTTAATGACTTTCTGATTTGGAAAGGTTGCATGAGAGTTTTTGAAAATAGGCAAAAAAAAACGGTTTGACCTTACAAGATCAAACCGTTATACTAACAATTTCAGTACTTCCAGTTCTGAAAACGATGCTATATTAATTAGCTCAATAAATATTTTTCAAATTTGCCGCCGAGGTCAATCAAATAACCACGTTCGCCAGCATCAGTTCTCAAAGCAAACACTTTAGAGAAACTTTCCTTCTCTTCAATATCATAGCTTTCACTGATTTTTACTTGTTCAGGATTGAGCAAAATACCGCCCATTCTCAATTTGTCACCTACCCAAGCAAGAGATTCTATATACCCTCTGCTCTCTAATGTATCCATGATTTGTTCCAATGATTTTATGTTGTCCATTTTACAATGATGTTTAGTTTAATAAAAAATGCCATTTAAGGTGTAATTTTTCAAAGATAATACAAAAATCACAAAAAACTACTATCACTTTTGATAAAACAAACATAAAAGGACACAATAATTACCATTTTGTCAAAAACAAGGCATTTTGTTATCGGTTTACTCTGATGGACCAATAGGCCTGTGTATTGTTGGCAAGCGACAAAGCATCGTATTCTATTCGCCCCAATGTCTGTAGGTTGTTATAACTTGGCCAAGGATCTCTGACAATAATGGTTTGGACTTGCGGACCATAAACAGTAGGGTAATAACTAAGAGCAGTGACTACCACCGCATGACCGCCTTGACCAGTATTATAGCCCAAAATAAGGGGCCTTCCATTTGACAGTTCTTCTACCAAAAAAGCAGGGGAAGGAGTTCCCATGCCCATATTTGCGCTGACCTCATAGTACTGTCCATTGTTGTCTATGCTCCAATTATTGAGGTTGGCATGTATAGTTCTGAAGCTTGCAGGCCAATCAGGAAGATTTCCTCTATAGTCTGTGCCATAAGTACGAGATACTATTTGAGATTGGGTAATGTCTACTCCATAATAGCCAAAAACCATTTGAATAGATGCCGCCCAACACCATTGAGAATTTTCTTGGGCAGAGGCGATATAGTTCAACTGCTCACTTGAAATACCTACATATTGAAGGGTAGCATTATTGGAATGACTTTGTTGTTCTGTTTCGTAGTAGTCATTGTAGGGGTATTCTTCTTCTTGAAGCTCGAAAAAATCAAGGAGATCAAAGATATCAACCTGTGCGTGAAGAGAATGAAAACTGATTAGAAGGGTGAAAAAATACCAAAATCGAAAAAATGAACTCATAACGGTAGGATTTTGATTGTTAATAAAAAAAGTTCTTCTAAAGAAAAACTCCAAAAACGACTTAAAAATTCTCATTAATAGTTTTTCTTTTGCTAAAATGTCAAAAAATGCTTATTTTACTGATTGCTATGAAGTGAAAATAAAAATCTGCCCTAAGCGGTAACTTTCTTGGAAAAGAACGCATTAATAGATAAAACAAACCTTTTCTAATTACTATGACAAAACAAACTTCAATGCATTGTTTGTAAACATCTTATATCCATTGAAGTGTTTTTAGACTGCAATATTTTTAAAATCTTTGGTTTGACTAAATATCTAAAATGTGGTAATTTCGTTGATATAATATGGATGTTCTTTGAAGATGATACAACCTCTACACTACTAAAAAATAGCAATTATTGAAAAGTATTTTTTATTCAAAAAAATGTATTTCAACAATAAAAAAAGAGGTTTTAATGGTTTAATAAAAGTAGGAGTTGGCTTTTTTATGTGAAGAAATCCAACTATTTCGATGCATAGCAACCACTCCTACTTACTTTTAAATCGTTGAAGATTTCTTTTAGAAACTTATTTTTTAACCTTTTTAAATTTTTCTATTCTATTAAGAGTATGGACGAAGGGTTTGCCTTTATTTTTCTGATATAGGCATGTTTACCTTTTCTTTTATTTTGGTACTAATAATTTGTCCGAAATACCTACTTCAATTCGTCTAATATAGTAGAATTACTTAACAAAGCATTATTCAAACCTCAAAACCTTACAACAATGAGAGCAATAATTTTTGCACTATTCAGCTTATTTTTTGTAGCCACCCTCACTCCCAACACTGCTTATGCCCAAAACAAGAAGGTAGATGAAGCCCTCAATCAATTTTTGGACACTAAATTCATGAAAAAATACATTGAAATGCGAAACGAGGCTGAACAGACGGTCTTGAATTTCAAACAACAAGCCAGCCTATATCCCCCTGCTGATGTAAAAACCGTAGAACAAGGATACGCACGTACTCAGCGTGAATTTGACAAAATCTTGCTTGATATCAAACAAGATCTTACCGATCGAAAAAAGCGTAAATTCATTGAAGAATTCCCAGAGATGTATGCCAACAATATGTCTTCGCAACTGGACGATTTGAATGATTTCTACGCTGAAAACTTCCAACAGCCCCTTAGAGATGTTACAGGCGACCAAATTGACGGTAGCCCTTTATTGCTACTGATTACCGAACTTATTGGAGCTACTTCCGAATTGGTTGGCAAATACGTGGCATTAAAAATACAATCTAAGAAGTTCACCGATGGTTATCTCCAAGAAAACTTGGTAGAACCTTATGAGTTTAAGGACTGGAATGACATAGGCACAAACACTGACAATGGCGGCTTTGATAATGGTGGTTTTGACCAAGGTGGCGGCTTCGACAATGGTGGTTTTGACCAAGGAACAGGAACAGACCAAGGCGGCAATCAAGGCGGTACAGACACCAATACAGACGATTGGGATTGGTAAGCTAAATCAAAATAAAATCCAAAGCTCAACTTAAACCCAACCATTATCTGGTGAGTATCAAGTTGAGCTTTTTAAGTAACCCCCTATTTGAGTTTGCCTAAAATGAAAAAGATGATTCAACGACAAATATTCCGTTTACTATTGATCTTAGGCATTGTTTATTGCAGTAATGCCTTTGCTCAAGTTGAAGACGATGAAGACTTCAAAGATTTCCCGACGGGCATGATTTTGGATGAAGACGAGGATGAAAAATACGAAGCTCAACCCCGCCGACCACGCTATGATTCTGAAAAATTCGGTGAGTTTCCACTCAAAGTGGATTTAAAACCCTATTGTCCTTTGGTTGGAAATCAAGGAGAAATCAATTCATGTGTAGGTTGGGCAACGGGTTATGGTGCATTAACGATTCAACAAGCCATCGAAAATGGTTGGACGGATAAGAAAATGATTACCAAAAACGCACATTCTGCTTTGTTTATTTACAATCAAATAAAAGTCAGTGATTGTGCAAGTGGTTCTCGCATCAGTGATGCCATCGAATTTCTATCAAGCAACGGTGATTGTTATGCACGAGATTTTGATCGAGATGTGAACAATTGTCAGCGTAGTCCAGAGTTTACTATTCAAGAATATGCTAAAAAGTACAAAGTCTCTGACTATATGACCCTCTTTGAGTCCGATGCGGATCCTAAATCAAAAATTTATCGGATAAAAGAAAGCTTGGCACAAGGCAAGCCTGTCATTGTTGGTGTAAAAATTCGAAAGAACTTTGCCCGATTGAAGAAAGGCGATAAGTATTGGTGGCCAGACTTAGGCAACACTACCCCTATGGGCGGTCATGCTATGGTGGTTGTGGGATACAATGATGCTTTTGAAGCTTTTGAAGTAATGAATAGCTGGGGGAAAGATTGGGCAAGAGATGGTTTTGTAAAAGTGAAGTATGATGCCTTTGCAAATCATTGTAAATATGCTTATCAACTGTTCTTGAAACCTGCTGCTCAAACAAAAGTGAAAACCTTCAAAGAGAATGTTAAAAAAACTGACCTCAAGGACGAAGATATTCCTGTTCTTGCTCCCGAACCTCTTACAGAAGATGAAATAGTAAACTATGAGGAAGAAATGACCAAAATAGAAGAAGATATTCTTCCTGAAAATGATTTTGAAGAAGAACCTATGGTCGATGTTTCTGTGGAGGATATTTTTGAAGAGGAAAACATTGAGGAAGTGGATCCTTTTGAGAATATTGAACCCGAAGCAATTCCTGTGGAACTCTCAGGCAGTTTCGATTTTCGGTATTTGGCAGGCTTCAATAGGGAAACTCCTATTTTCAACAATGCAGAAGCGTATTTTGATCGCACTCACTATGAGTTGAAAAAACAAGATTGGGAAGTTGGTCAATATTTCCAAATTTATGCCAGCAATGAATTGCAGGATATGTATGTCTATATATTTAGCATTGATGCAGACAACGAAGCACATATTCATTGGCCCAGACAGGAAAGGTTGAATTCCAAATTTGAAGGAATCAATGAATCTGCTTTGATTACCATAAGTGATGCAGAAATTGTCATTCCTAATAAAAACACTGCTTTAGCAATTGTTCGACCAGGTGCGGATCATTTGTGCGTGTTTTTCTCATCTGAGAAAATCAACAATTTGGGTTTCATCATTGAAAACATTAAAAACTCATCGGGCGATCTTCCTTATCGAATACAATCTGTACTTCGTGATAGGCTGATTCCTCAATCGGATATTAATTTTGCCCCAGATGCTATTCGCTTTGATGCCAATTCGATAAGTGGAGGTACAATTGTACCGTTGATTCTTAGAGTATTAGCGGAGTAAAATTAAATAGCCATAAAATTATATCCTAAAAGATTAAAACCAACATAAACCTCCTTCAATGAAAACGTTATTTGTCTCTTTTGTGGTGTTATTCATTGGATTACCTTCCATTAATTTATACGGACAGGATGCCAATGCTGAAAAACTATATAAAAAAGGCGTAGAAGCTTATGAAAAAGGTGATTATGAACAAGCAATGGCTTACTTTGTAGATGCTATTGAAGCATCAGAGGCTTTTGTTGAATCTACCTTTAGTTATCTGGGGAAATCCTATTATGCTCTGCAAAAGCAAGATTTGGGCTTATCAGAGGAAGCTGAATTGGAGGAAGAAACAACGCCAGAAAAAGAAGCGGAAGCTATTTCAGAGAAAACAGATGGAACGCCACCTGAGACTGATATAGAAGAGGATGAGGAAGCGGATGATTCTACTGTATCAAACTTAGTCGCTGCTAACTCTGCTTATCAAGGAGGAGTAGCAGCTTATAAACAGTCTGATTTTGTAGGAGCTATTCAGTATTTTACGATTGTGATTGAAGCAGGAGAAGGGAATATCGAAAATGCCTTCAATTATCGGGGTATGAGTTACCACGCTTTGGAAGATTACAGTGCGGCGATTGCAGACTATGACAGCACTATTGCATTGGATGCGAAGAGTCATATTGCCCATCACAATCGAGGTATTGCCAAGCAGAATTTAAAGCTTTACAATGAAGCCTTGCTAGATTTCAATAAGACAATTCGCATCAAGCCTTCTTATGCAAGGGCTTATGAAAGTAGAGCTGTTTTGTATTACAAAATGAGAGATTTAGAAAAGGCCTTGAAGGATTGTGATAAAATATTGCAGATGGATGCAAACAATGCAAATGCACTGCGATTGAAGGAAAAGCTCGAAGAAGAAAGCAAATAAATAATTGTATCAAATTAATAAAGACCATGAGAAACTTACTCGCCACGCTATTTCTACTATTTTCGCTGACTCTGTTGGTGAATGCCCAAAATTTTTACCAGCAAGGCGCAAGGGCTTACAACAATGAGGACTATAAAGATGCCATCGAATTGTTTACCAAGTCAATTGGTTCTGACAAAGAAAGAGGATTCATTGGTTTGGCATACAATTATCGAGGAAAATCTTATCAAATATTGGGTAAAAACAATAAGGCCATTGAAGATTACAATAAAGCCATTGAAGAAAACCCCAACAATGCGACTGCCTATTTCCACCGAGCACAATTGCGGGACTCTTATGTAAACGACAAAGAAGGCGCATTGGTGGATTATACAATAGCCATAAAACTGGATGCAAAATATGAAGAAGCCTATTTCTCACGTGCTTCATTGAAGTTTGAGATGGGAAACCTAAAAGGTGCTTTGGCAGACTACAATACCATATTGAAGTACTTCAATCCCAAAGATGAAATTGTAAAGGGCTATGTTCAACAGATTGAAAAGAAAACAGGTGCGCTTGCTTCAAACCAAAACAATTCCTCCAGTTCTTCTTCAACCAATACCGATAGGACAAAGACAGAAAGAACTTCTTGGGTAGATACTGACAAAATTAAAAATAGTATAAATACTACCTCCACCACAAGCAGCCATACCAATACCAATACTAATTCAAGCCAAACCACAAGTACATCTGAACCAGACATAAAAGAAAATGCCAAGCTAAATGTTTTTTGGCTAAGCCCCAATATTGATGAAGTACCAGAGAAAGGACTCTATGCGGAGGATGAAATGCTAACCATCAAGCTCAAAACCTATTCTTCTCACCCACTTGCGGGCAATCATTTTACAATATATATCAACGGAGCACCTGCAAAATCTTACAAATTCGATGAGATGCAATTGTCAGGTGGCCCTCACTATTTTACCTACACCAACACCGTTAAATTGGAGCCCGAAAACAACCGAATAGAGGTAAGAGTAACGAATGGTGCAGGAACGCAGACTTCAAGAGAACTAAAGGTGATGTACAATCCTCGAAAACCTGATTTGCATGTCCTTTCTATTGGTCCTAAAGCAACCAATCTAAAATATACCAAAAAAGATGCAGAGAACTTTGCAGATATGTTTATTGGACAAGCAGGACCAGAAGAAAATAAAATTTTTGCGAATGTGTATGTAAACAAATTAACAGGCGAAGAGGCAACAACCAATGAAATTAGGGGAATGTTGGAAGAATATTTGTATCACCAAAATGTTCAACCCAAAGATATGATGTTGTTGTTTGTAGCATCACATGGATTCATCGACAATGGAGATTTTAGGATTCAAGGAAGCGACTACAATCCAGTTCGTCGTCGTTCTACTTCTGTTTCTTTCAAAGACGATATTACCGCACATTTGAGCAATATCAACTGCAAAAAACTAGTGTTTATTGATGCTTGTCATAGCGGAGGTGCAAGAGGGGATGTCATGGACATCAATGATGCAATTAAGCAAGTCAGCCAAAAACAAAACATCAGCTTAACCTTGACTTCAAGCAGCCAAAACCAGCTTTCGTATGAAGATGATCGCTGGAACAATGGCGCATTTACCAAAGCATTGGTGGATGGAATGCAACGAGGAAAAGCAGACACAAATGGAGATAAGGTAGTAACTGTCAAAGAACTATCCGATTATGTAGCCGCAAGCGTGAAGGAAATGGTGCACACACTCAAAAACGAACTCCAAGAGCCTGCATTTATCAATGATGGTAGCAAAGGAGTTGCAGACAACTTACCTATTTATGTAATAGGAAATTTTGCAAAAGTACAAGGAAATCAAGCTACTACAATAAAAGAGGTAGAAATAAAATCGGAAGCTATTAAAAATCATTAAATCAACCCGAAGATAAATTTGATATGTCATGAAGAATTGGATGATAACCATAGCGGTATTACTGACGAGCTTAGCAGCCCATGCCCAAAATACTTATCAAGAGGCAATGGATGCTTATGAAAATAAAGAATATCACTTGGCGATTGGTCTATTTACGAAAGTAATTGATGCCAATGAAAAATCAGTTGACTTAGCCCACAATTTTAGAGGAGAAGCCTATCAAATCTTAAAGGACAACGACAATGCATTTGAAGATTATAATAAAGCCATCGAACTCAATCCAGAATATGCGATGGCTTATCAAAATAGAGGGACATTGTATCAGTCTTATTGGTTTAAATATGATAAAGCAATGGACGACTACAATAAAGCCATCAAACTCAATCCAGAATTTGCATTGGCTTACTTCAATCGGGCATCTCTGAAATGGTATATGGGAGACCTAAAAGGAGCTTTGGCAGATTACAACAAAATGTTGTCAGACTTCAATGCGGACGACCCAGAAGTAATAGGATATGTAGCACGTATTCGAACAGAATTGGGTATGGTAGAACCTATGGTCAATAATACCACTTCTAAAGAGCCAAACGAGGAACAGCCCATCGTCAATAATACCACTTCAAAAGAACCAACCGATGAACAACCTGTCGTCAATAATACCACTTCAAAAGAGCCAACCGATGAACAACCCGTCGTCAATAATACCACTTCAAAAGAACCAACCGATGAACAACCTGTCGTCAATAATACCACTTCAAAAGAGCCAACCGAGGAACAGCCTGTCGTCAATAATACCACTACAAAAGAGCCAACAGAAGAACAACCTGTCGTCAATAATACCACTACAAAAGAGCCAACAGAAGAACAACCTGTCGTCAATAATACCACTACAAAAGAGCCAACAGAAGAACAACCTGTCGTCAATAATACCACTACAAAAGAACCAACGGATAACTCCAGTTTGAATATTTATTGGATAAATCCAGATCCTTCCGAATTGCCTGAAGGTACATTGGTTGTAGAGAACGAACTTCTGACCATTAAGCTAAAAACTAGTTCTACTCAAGAACTTATTGCCGACAATTTTACAGTTTCCATAAATGGCTTACCTGCCAATTACCGGTCAGATGCTCCTAAAATAATCGCTCATGCAGGTGTTGTCACCTATACCAATAAAGTCAAACTGGAGCCAGAAACCAATATTATAAAAGTCCGAATCAGTAATTCAACAGGCTCAGTATATTCCAATGAACTGAAAGTTATATATTCCCAGCGAAAACCCGATTTACATGTGCTTTCTATTGGCCCAAAAACAATCAACTTGAAATATACCCAAAAAGATGCTGAAGATTTTGCGGATATATTTAGTGGGCAAGAAGGTGAAGGGAATAATAAAATATTTGCTAATGTATTTCCCAAAAAATTAACAGGAGAAAAAGCGACCACCAATGAAATTCGAGGAGTAATTGAAGAATATTTGTCTCAACGAGAAGTCAAACCTTCAGATATGGTCGTGTTGTTTGTCTCTTCTCACGGTTTTATGGAAAAGGATGATTTCAGGATTCACGGAAGCGATTACAACCCACTTCGTCGTCTTTCTACCTCAGTTTCCTTCAAGGATGATATCACTGCACATTTATCCTCCTTAAATTGCAAAAAAATTGTGTTTATTGATGCCTGTCATAGTGGAGGAGCAAGAGGAGATGTATTGAATATCAACGAAGCCATCAAGCAAGTCAGTCAAAAACAAAACATCAGTCTCACCTTTACCTCAAGCAGCCAAAATCAACTTTCGTATGAAGACGAGACTTGGGACAATGGAGCCTTTACCAAAGCCTTAATTGACGGGATGAAATATGGAAAAGCGGATGTAAATGAAGATAAAATTGTAACCGTAGAGGAACTGTCCAACTATGTCACCACCAGTGTTAGAACGATGGTTCGTGAACTTAAAAATGAACTTCAAGAGCCTTCTTTCATCAATGATGACAACAAAGGCGTTGAACGCAGTTTACCGATTTATGTGATTGAAGAATAAATAATTGTAAATCAAAATACTTGGACGTGTTTATCCAACGAAATGCCCTCTTCGATTTGAATTCGTTTGCGTAGCCGATAGCGAGTTTTTTTGACTCCTGCAGTAGATATCCCCAACATATCCGCAATCTCTTTGGTACTTAGATGAAGCTTTAAGAGCAAAAAGAGTCGTTCTTCAGCTTCGCTAAGAGTAGGATATAAAGAACGCAAACGATGTATGTATCCTGGATAACTTTTTTCAAAATTGGTTTTGAATAACTCCCAATCTGAAGGAGTTAAAATGCGTTGGTTATAAAAACTCTCTTCTGAGTCTCTTCCATTGGAGTTAATGTTAAATTCAGCATCTTTTTCAGACGCCTTTATTTGCTGCTCCAATGCTTCTATATGAGCATTTTTTTTGACTAAAAGCTGGGTAATTGCTCCTAAGTTTTCTTGACTTTGCATCAAGGAGCGTCTTGCAAACTTGGATTGAACACGCCATAGACTTATCCCAGCCAAAATCAAAAGCAACATAATGATTAGCAAACCAACACTTCGTTCCAAGGATTGCTGGGTTTGTTGCAGGTCCAACTCATATTTTTGTAACGCCAACTCTTTTTTCTCATTTTCATATTTCGCCTCCAAATTTGCTATGTTTTTCTTTACATCCACACCAACAATACTATCATACACCATATGGTAATCTTGGTAATAATACAAAGCCTTTTCAAAATCCCCTTTCTGTTCATAGACATCCGAAATACCTGAGTAATTGGTTATTAGGTTATCTGGCCAGTTATTTTCTTTATTAATACGGACACATTCCTGCCAAATTGCCAATGCTTCATCAAATTTTTTCAGGGAAAGATAAGAATCCGCAAGATTGTTCATGTGAATGGATTCACGGTATCTTGATTTTATCTCTCTAAGAATCACCAAAGCTTGTTTGTAATAATCTATAGATTCTTCAAATCGCCCTTCATGATTGAGCAATGTACCATAATTACCTAAGGTGACGGCTAAAGACATCGGGCTACAAAATTTCTTAATCAATGGAATTGCCTTTTCATAATATTGGTGTGCTTTTTCGTATTCTTCGCTATAGATGTGCATAGAACCGATTTGCTCTAGATTCATAGCCATATTCTGACTATCCAAGGCTACAATATTTTGCGATAAAGACAACTCAAAGTAACGCAACGCTTCTTCATAGTTAAAGAGATCTGTATATAGAGACCCCTTGTAATGATTGACCCTTCCTTGCCAAAGTATATTACCAGAACTCAGTGCAAGCTTCTCTGCTTTTAATAAGTATTCCGTCGTTTTTGAGTACTCCTGAACCCCTGTATAGTCATCCGCTAAATACAAATATCCATACAGTTGGTGTAAGCTGTCTTTATTTTGAATAGCGTTGTTCAGAAACTCTAAGTGCAGCTCTACCTCTTCTTCAAAGGTACATGAGTTAGACATTGCGGGATTCGTATTCAGGTAATCGCTAACAAAATCAGATTGCCCCAAAATAGGAGATCCCCAAGTAAAACAAATAGAAAGCAGAAATGTGAATATCTTTTTCATGACCAAATTTAATACTGTAATTGGCAAAAATACCCATTTTACACTAAAATGACCTGTCCATCTATTTGTCCGCCCTAAAATAAATTCAAAAAAAGCCTTGTCTATTTGTTTGTCTATCCTTCTTCCTACTGAATAATAGGATTATATGTTTATTTTGCAGCTAAATTTACGTAGCTAAAAATCAACATTAATAAATACGCCTAAAAATTACCACTTTTAAAAAGGCTTAACTGTATACAAGGGTCGTAGTTGAATAAAGAAACTCTATTTCTTTTCTGAAAGCTGCGACTCTTTTTACATTCTCTACCTTAAACACAAAATCCCCTAACTTTTGAAAAGTTAGGGGATTTATTTTACTCAGTGCCTAAGGCACATCAGATGTAGATTAGATACTAGTATCTTCTTCGGTCACTTCCACCGCTGTTTCTATCGTTCCAGCCACCTCTGCTTCCGCCACCACGGTTGTCTCTTCCACGACCTCTATTAAATCCGCCGCCACGGTTTTCTCTTGGCTCTGCTTTTTTAACAACAATTGTTCGGTGGTCAAATTCACATTCATTCAATTCTTCAATAGCTGCAAGTGCTTCGTCGTCGTTAGGCATTTCAACAAATCCAAATCCTTTGGATTTGCCTGTGTCGCGATTCATTACAATTTTCACAGTATCAACTGCTCCAAATTCTTCAAAAAGATCGCGTAAATCGTCTTCGGTAGTGTCAAAGTTCAACTTTGCTACAAAAATGTTCATCTTATAAAAATTTAAAAAAAAAAAAAAATATTAATGATTTTCTGAGTAGCAAAGAATTCTAAAATACCTTGAAGCTATCCAAAAAAATACTGTAATTTCACAATTAAAACAAAGATACAACTAATACTTGATGTTATACCCTTTTCTAAAAAATAAATTCAAAATTTCACTCCACTTTTAATACCCGTTTCAAAGGAATTTGAAAAGTTTTTGAATCACTTGTATTTACTTGCAACTGCAATAAATACACCCCCATCGGCAAACAACTATCTATCAAAAATGAAAGATTAATTGAACCTCCTTCAAAAAATTGAAGTGGTAAAACTTCCTTCTTTTGACCTATTGTATTAATCAAAGTCACTCCAATCTCCACATTTTGTTTTGCAAAGATTGTAAGATTAATGTTTTCTGCAAATGGATTGGGATAAAGTTGATTTATTTCAATAAAGTTTTGATAGGTAATCTGTTCATCTATTCCGACCATTGTATTAGAGGCATTTGGACTAGGTAGACTTAAATCTACAAAAAGTCCTTGTCCGTCTGTTATCAAGCCATAAGCTACATCGCTCTCCAAGTTTTGATACGAAAGACTATCAATCACTGCAAAACCATTTGCCTCTGAATCAAAAATACCAATGCTTTCTTCGCTCTTATTTAACTTAAATTCGGCATGAAAAGTTCCCTGTTCGGATTGATTATCTGCCCAAATCAACAAAAACCCCTGTGGAGACAAATCCATATCAGGCAATTGCCACTTATCGGGATTACTCAAATTGTCGGTCAAAAACTTATCTCCCAAGTAAATAGGTGTATTTCCAGCATTGTAAATCTCTATCCAATCGTCGTACTCACCATATTCATCAGCAACTGTTTGACTATTACTGACCATAAACTCATTGATTCGTAAGACTGCCCGTTCGTTGCCCAACTGCAAGGTAAAATCACCTGTCAATGGCTCTCGATTATTGGCAACCAAATCATCTGTAGCTGTAATATAATAAGGAATTGAAGTATGGGGAGGTAAATCTGAAATATCTGAAGATTGAAGTACAAAAGTATAGATGCCATCATGGGCAAGTTCATCAGTAAGACTGCCATCATCCCACATAGTTACATGTACCCAATCATTTCCTTCCAACTGATAGTGTAAGGCAACGTATGGAAGTGTGTTATTGTCGTCTTCAACCGTTGCCGAAAAAGTAATAGAAGTGTTTGTTTGTGGAATCATTGGCGTATGATGAACTCGACGAATAACAGGTGCTATATTTTTGATTTCCAGTTGGTTTAGAATACTGTTACGTCGAGTCGTAATGTAGTCTTTGATGCCATATTTGACATGACCACCCACTGATTCTGTGTATGAATCATGAAAATCTTCTATCGAATAACCATAATCCAAGGTTCTAAAATTATCTGCTTCCGCAAAAGGCGTAATTTTCTCCTTCAAACAATCTATAATCGTAAAAAACGAATCGGGATGTGCATAACCATTCACCAACTGCTGCAAATAGTACGAATAGCGATTCTTAAACTCTGGCACTTCCAAAATACGGTCAGCCAACACATTGCTATGAGTATCAGAAGTCCAGTCATAAATATTGCGAATTCCCCAATCAATGTTGAACCAGTCAATGCCAAAAGTATTATCAATATCATAGGCAATGTATTCAAACTTGCTAGTCGAAGGATTGTGATAAAGGTAAAAGTTGTTGATATTGAAAGAATAACCATCCCAATTGCCCATAAATACATCTGCCGCCAAAGTTCGTAAAAATACGTCTACATCAAACACTTCACTAATTGCCACCTTGAAATCAGCCGTTGAAGCCTCATTCAAAACGGTGATAAAATGCGCCAAATCGCTGTAATCATCCGCCTCCGTATTGGTTTTCAAGTCGTATTTCCGCCGTCCAAATTCTTCCTCTTTATACGCATTAGGTGAGCTACCTTCAAAGTTTAAATCCGCAGGATACAGGCACTTATACAAATTTCCTCCATCATTCCCTTTGTATCTATCCTTCAAAAACTCCTCGTCAATATGCTCTACATTAAGATACAATCCATAATACTCTTCATTGATATACAGTTCCACATGATTAGCCCTAGCTGCAATAACATCCATCTGCCCCAAAATATCCCAGCCCAATTTTGCTCGAATAATCGAAGGGTCGTTGTGTTCTCCATTGAGGTTCATTTTCTCCAACCCATGAAATTTCCGCCCCGATTCAAAAGCATTGAAGGCAACCTTAAAGGATTTTTTGGCAGCATTTCGAGACGTATTTCCTCGAAGCCGAAAGCCAACATTTTCAAGCACGACTTCTTCGCTTCTATTTTTGTAGGTGAAAGTTGTAGGATATTCTGTATCACTCTGTGGAAAATCAAAAATCGCCTGTAAGTCATCAGGGGCTATTTCTATATCAATTCTCGGAACGGTTGAATCGTCAAAAAGCGGATGAAAGGTTTGTATAGGAGCAAGTTCGGTGCAGTCTTCTTGTGCTGCAATTGAAGTGAACAAAAAAATGAACGCAAAAAAGTAAAGAATAAGTGAAGATTTGAACATCTAAAGTGTTTTGATAATAAAGCCATGAGAACCAAAATAGTTTTTGATTTTCATGACTGCGAAAATTTTTCATTACCTATTAAGTAAAAAAGAAAAAATAACTCATCGACCAATATTCCCCTTTTGAAAGGGGATGGGGTATGTTAGCAAAAGAAAACGAGGAGTTATTTTTTTACCCTTACTAATCAGTTTTGATAAAAAAACCTGCAATAGCAGAAATCACCAAACCTGCAAAAGCATACCAAATCACCGTAAAAGGAATCGAAAAAATAGGATTGGAAAACTTTCTCATATAGCCAATCGCATCCTCAATTTGTTCATCCGTCATTCCTTGTTCAATAAATTTTTCTTCTTGAATCAAAATGATTTGTTCCATCATTTCGGGATTGATGTATTGCATATAAACAATCGAAAAAAGCCCCAAAATAAAAGCTGCCACCACTGCCATCAATACTCCCAATCCAATCACCTGACTGTATTTTATAAACCCTTCATTGACCTTATCTCTATATTCCAACGTTCCAACGAGAATCCCCCCAATCAACACCAAATAACCCAGTAATTGTGCTAAAGTAGAAGTATCCATATCCAACAGATACAGAATAATCGTAAACACAATACCTACACCTGAGATGATAACACCATATCGGAGAGCAGTCGGAAAAATAGGAGCTTTGGGAGTGTTAAAAGGTTCACTCATAGTTGCTTGTTTTTGAAGTTGAGTAAAAGGAACGGCAAGATAACAAAAAGAGCCTAAAAATAATTCCCTACTCAATGTAAAACTTACCTGCCATCTTTCCTTCACCCGATCTCAAATTCCAATAATACAAACCTTTCGGATATTTATTCCGAGACAAAACATTCACCGTAAAACGATTTTGTCCAGCTTTCATCGTTCCCACATATACATCCCCCAAATCCTCCACCTGCGTTTCAATCACAATCTCAGCATTCTCTTTCAGTTTGTCTTTAAGAACCAAAGTAAGCGTACTCCCCACAATTGCATTCTTAGCGGGTGACAAGACCTCAGTAAAACCATTACCATTGTAGGTCTTTTTGACTCTCAATTCCCGCTTCAAAATCACCTGTCCAGAAGACTCTTCTTTGATCCTATCCAAGCGACTTTCATTGACATTTTCCACCTTATTATCCTCTCTTTTATCCTTCTCTTTGTTCTTATTTTTTCCAAATAAGCCACCTTTGCCCTCTTTTTCATCCTCATCTTCCTCCTCGTCTGCATATCGGCTAGTGCCAGTTCCATCATAACCTGCAAACTCTGCCGAACTTCTTTGTTCCGCCAACTCATCCCGAAGTTGTTTCACCTCCTCCCCCAATTGCTTCAATTCATCCAAATCCTCCTTATGAGCTGCAATCTGTTTACTAACCTCCCAAAAAATATCTTTCTGCAAATCATTCCGAGCACTTGACCGAATACTCGCCTTGTCACGTTCCGAAAGATTCACCTGCACCAACTTCAACATAGACTCCTCCAATTTGGGCATCTTGTGCATCGCTTCCTGCAAATTCATCACCGTATCCTCCGTAATATTTGCGCCCACCACATAGACCTTCAATTCGTGATTATCCGCTTCCTCCGCTTCTTCCCAATCAATCACCTCTCTATCAGCATCTGCCACCCGACTTTCCACAAACTGATTGATAGAGACATTTCGTCGAATGTGGTGAATCGTGTCTAAAAGAATAAAAATACTCGGAATCGTAATCAACACCACAAAAACCCCTATCATCCAATTCGTTTTGCGTCCTTCTTCAGCACTAATCGGCTGCAATACAGGAAATTTCATAATCCGCACAAACACAAAAGTCGTTGTCGAAATAATCACCGCATTGATAAAAAACAAATAAAATGCTCCCCCTGCAATAATCGGATCTGCAATCGCCAAACCAAAACCCACCGTACAAAGCGGCGGCATCAAAGCCGTAGCAATTGCCACGCCAGGTAGCGCATTCGTTTTATCCTTGTGCGAACCCGCCACAATCCCTGCAATCCCACCAAACAACGCCACACCCACGTCCAACAAAGTAGGCTTCGTTCGTGCCATCAATTGATCAGTCGGAACGCCCAAAGGCGTAATCAAAAAATACAGATAACTCACCAAAATACTGGCCACCATAGCAATAAACAAACTACGAGTAGATAATACAAAGGTCTCTCTGTCATTGATGCCAATTGACAATCCAATACCCAAAATAGGCGACATCAAAGGCGAGATTAACATCGCTCCAATAATCACCGCAGGGGAATTCTGGTCGAGGCCAATAGAAGCCAACATTGCAGCCGCAATCAAAATCCAAACATTGTAGCCTTTCAATTGAGTATATTGACGGATAGAATCTATCGTGCCTTGTTTGTCAGTTTCTTGCCGAATATCAAAAAGTTCGATGAGTCGTTTTCGAATGAAATCAAAGGGTGAGTCCTTGAAGCTAGGTTTAGTAGTGTTGTTCATAGTAGCAGCAATTTTGGGAGTTTAGCGTAATTGTCCTCCAATTTAGTAATTAATGACAATAGAAACAAAAATGTAAGCAAAAGGAGTCATATTTTCTCTCTAATTTTGCAGTAAAAATTTAGTCAAAGAACTTCAAAGCGAAATGAATACAAGCACAGATCATCGAGAACAACTCCATCAAATCGCCCTCACCCAACTATCAGGCATTGGAGCCGTCAATGCCAAAAGCTTAATCAGCTACTGCGGAGGTGTTGAAGCCATTTTTCACACGCCCAAGCGTCAACTCCTCAAAATCCCCGGCATTGGCCCCAAAACAGCAGCACTGATTTTGCAACAAGAGGCAGCATTGGAGAAAGCGCACCGTGAAATGGAATTCATTCAAAAACACAATATTCAAACCATTTTTTATTTCGATGAAGCCTACCCCCAAAAACTCAAAAATTGCTCTGATGCACCCATTCTACTCTACTTCAAAGGCAAAGCCGACTTCAACAACCCTCACATTATCAGCATCGTAGGCACTCGCAATGCCACCGACTATGGCAGACAAATCTGCAACGAATTGGTCAAGGCCTTACAACCCTACAATGTGATGGTGGTTAGCGGATTGGCATACGGTATTGACCATGCCGCCCACAAAGCCTGCGTCCAAAACCAGGTAAGTACCATTGGCGTATTGGGACACGGATTGGATATGCTGTACCCTTCACAACACCGCAATCTCGCCAAAAAAATGCTCTCAAATGGCGGATTACTGACCGATTTCCCCAGCGAAACCAAGCCTGACAGCAAAAACTTTCCCAAGCGAAATCGCATCATTGCAGGTATGACCGATGCCACTATCGTTGTCGAAACAGGCAACAAAGGAGGCAGCATCATCACCGCCTACCTCGCCCAATCCTACAATAGAGATGTCTTTGCTTTCCCAGGCCGAATAGACAAACCCTATAGTATGGGCTGCAATCAATTGATCAAAAAGAATGTGGCAAAATTGATAGAATCGGCCGAAGACATTGTTTTTCATTTGAGTTGGGAAGATACCGATGTGCAAGTAAAGAAGCCCACCCAAAGAGCTTTATTTGTCGACCTAAACGATACCGAAACGGCTTTGGTTAACTTACTGAAAGGGAACCCCAAAGGAATTTCGATTGACAAAATCTGTGCTGCTACCCAAATGACTCAAAATGCCACAGCCGCTTGTTTGTTGCAATTGGAAATGAAAAACTTGGTGGAGACGATGCCAGGAAAACGGTATCGTTTGGTGTAAAAAAATCAGATTTCGTTTTTGGATTTGAATTGGCTCAATGGAAGTGACGTTTTAACCGTTAAGGAAACTTTGGCAACGGTTTACAACCTTGCCAACAGTTGAGCGGCTACAAACATAAAAAAGCCCCAAGTTTTCCAAATCAGAAATCTTGGGGCTTTATCATGGCTCAAACGTTTGCGAACCCGATGGGTGTCGCCAAAGCTTGCCCCGAATCCTCGGTCGTTTTTGCTGATAGGAGAAAGGTTCGCAAACACCCGAAGGGTTTGGCGACACCTGACGAATATTTACGCCTCTACAGGCTCTTGCATCTTATGAAAATCGTGAATAGAAGCACCCGCTTCCGCCATTGCTCTCAAACCATCAGGTACACTAAAACGGCTGCCAAAACGATATACAATGAAAATTTTGAGACTTACACAATTTACCTACTTTTGTTTTGGAAAGAGTAATGACAGTTTTGTCTGCTCCTAATGGCAGCATTATAGGGCATCTTTTGATTATATTTAAAGGTTGTTTTGATTTTGAAGTTCAAACATTTTGACATAACAGAAGTTTCAAGGTTATCTAGCTATATCTATTATGAGATAAAGTAATAGACTTGGTGCGATAGAAGTCGAAGATTTAAAAGTATAAATAAATTAATACCAAATAATAATACATTTTTAATAATGTTGATTGTTTTGTTTTTTGTCAAAAAACCACTTACAATTCATTGATTATCAACACCGCACCAAGTCTAATAAATGGATTTTAGGCTAAAATCTACCATTTCTATTTTATATGATGAGTTTTATCTTATGCTCAACAAAATTTTGTGTATTTTTGAGAAAGTAACTTGTTTGGAACGAAAATCGTAGTTATTATGTTAAAGTGAGACATTCTTTTTAGAATGAAAAATAATTTTTACCTTTGGAAACAAAAACGCACATTTCACGTTAAAAATCTGTGTTTTGCTAAAAAATAATTTTATTTCTTACTTACACACTAATTTAGTATATCTCTTATTAAACAATATATCATGTATCTTTCTAACTCCCAATACATAGATAATAGTAAAGATGCTGTGCAAATAATTGGAGCTGCTAAAAATATATATGAAAGCTCAATAGCATTTATAGGTTCTTTTTTTACTACTTTAGTTGCCTACGTTATAGGAATTCCTTTAATGAAGGTTGTCTTGTATTTTGTTCATAGGACATTAAAGGCAAACTTTACAGAAATTGATTTTACATCCAACAACATATCACATTATATAAAAATCAGAAAGTCATATGATTTATTTAGTGATATAATACAAGAAGTTAATGTTTTAAAGAGTGATTTAGAAAAAATTAAATCAATTCCTTTTGGATTTAAAGGGTTGATAGATAAAATATATAAAATTCTTAATTTAATTTTATCTCATTATTCTGACTTGAAAGATTATATATCTAAAATGGATTATAACTCTATTAAAACTTCATCATTTGAGTATATTTCTGAAGATGTTTTATGGAACAAAAGAACTAAGGCGTACAAATATAAATTATAATGTTTGATACTCACTATGAGTTTAGATACATTAACTATCGAAAGGCTAAGCCAACTGATTATTTTATTAAAGAACATAAACTAATATTTTCTTCTAAAAGTAATCAAAAATATATTGTAAATGTAGAAGAATACAAACTCCATACATATGTGATAAAATTTCACTTGAAGTCACATTCTGATAGTGATAATAAGTATAAGTTGCTTACAAATCAATATGATGCAGTTAAAATTCTTTCTACTTGTGTTAATATAATGTTATACTTTTATAAAAAAGACAATTTGGCTTCTTTCGGATTTATTGGGGCTAATTTACTGGATGAAGATGAAGCCAATACTAAAAGGTTTCAGGTTTATAAAAGGATAATGGAAAACTTATTCTCTCCATTGTATTTTCATCATTATAATATACCCGAAAAGAGCATTTATTTGTTATTAAATAAAGCAAATTTAGAATTAAATACTAACTTGCTTGATGATATAGAACAAATGTTCAAAAATTATTATACATTTAAATAAATTATAGTTAATAATTCAAAAGCCCCAAGATTTTTGATGAAAATCTTGGGGCTTTTGCCGTTCAAACATTTGCGAACTCGATGGGTGTCGCCAAAGCTTGCCCCGAATCCTCGGTGGTTTTTGCTGATAGGAAAAAGGTTCGCAAACACCCGAAGGGTTTGGCGACACCTGACGAATATTTACGCCCCTACAGGCTCTTGCATCTTATGAAAATCGTGAATTGAAGCACCCGCTTCTGCCATTGCTCGTAAGCTATCGGGAACACTAAATCGGCTACCAAAACGCTCCGCAAAATCATCACATTCCGCAATAAAAGTTTCCATGCCGACATAATCAATGTACGACAAAGCACCACCTGTATAAATCGGGAAACCCCAACCCATGACAGAACCAATGTCGCCATCTTTCACGCTTCTCAACACGCCCTCTTCCAAACAACGGTATGCCTCCAAAGCCTGACGGTGCAAAATGCGCTTGCCAACCGTTTCGGCATCCAAAGTATCGACATCGGAGTTGAACAATTCCGCCAATTTAGGCCATAGATTTTTTTGGCGATTCGGTAGGTAATCGTAGAATCCTTTGCCGCCTTTTTTACCTACACGACCATATTCATGTACCAACATTTTTTGTAGTTCGTACAATTCCATCATCTCCTCATTGTCCTTCAATCGAGGGTCAGATTCCATGACGTGCAAGCCCAATGTCAAACTCACCTCATCCGATACCGCCAAAGGACCAACAGGCATTCCTTTTCGCTTCGCCACGTTTTCAATCATTGCAGCAGGTACGCCTTCTTTCAGCAAGTAAACGCCTTCAGAAGTGAATGTACCAAAACAGCGAGAGGTATAAAATCCACGGCTATCATTGACCACAATCGGTACTTTCTTGATTTGCGTCACATAATCCACCGCTTGTGCAATCGTCTTGTCAGAAGTCTTTTCGCCCACGATGATTTCTACCAAAGGCATTTTGTCCACAGGAGAGAAAAAGTGAATACCGATGAAGTTTTCGGGTCTTTCGGAGGCTTTCGCCAAAAGAGTAATCGGAATCGTTGAAGTGTTGGAAGCATATACTTTATCTGCTGCCAAAACTGCTTCGGTTTGTTTCGTCACCTTCGCCTTTAATTCCACATTTTCAAAAACAGCTTCAATAATCAAATCGCTTCCTTCCACTGCATTTGGGTCGTCCGTTGCTTCAATTCTATCCAAAACCGTCTGCATCTTTTCAGGAGTAGTATATCCTTTCGACAGTTGTTTGTTCAGCAAATTGGTAGAATAGCTCTTGCCTTTTTCTGCACCTTCCATCGTCACATCCTTCAATACCACTTCCATCCCGGCTTTTGCAGAGACATAAGCGATTCCAGCACCCATCATACCTGCGCCTAAAATACCAACTTTGTTCACCTTTTGGAAGTCGTAGCCTTTGGGTTTTGCCTTCCCTTTTTTGGCTTCATTGATGGCAAAGAATCCTGTACGGATGATGTTTTTCGCCTCTTTGGTCTGCAATACTTTGGTGAAATATCGAGCTTCAATCTCCAATGCTCGGTCAATCGTCAATTCCAAACCATCGTGTACCACACTCAAAATATACTGCGCTCCAGGATAGTTTCCATGTGTGATTTTTCGCACATTTCCGATGCTACCCATCATGGTCATTACACCATTTGGAGTCATTAAGCCACCGCCAGGAATGCGTTTTTTCTTGGCATCCCAAGGCTGAACAGGATTTGGATTCGCTTTAATCCACGCTTTTGCAGCAGGAATCAAGTCCTCTTGCGTAGCCACCAATTCACCAATCAAGCCATCTTTCAATGCTTGTTCTGGACGTGCTTCTGTTCCCTGCAATAAGTAGGTCAAGCCCGTTTGAAGTCCCATCAAATAAGGCGTTTTTGCAGTTCCGCCACCACCTGGCAACAAACCTACTTTTACTTCGGGGAAACCCAACTTGATGCTCGTGTCATTTACACAAATTCGATGGTGACAGGTCAAAGCCAATTCCATTCCACCGCCCAAAGCGATGCCATTGATTGCCGCTACAAAAGGCTTTCCACCTGTTTCGACTTCTCGCATTTTTTGGTGCAAGGTCATCATTCCTTTGAAAAATGCGTCTACATCTTCAATCGGTTTGCCCAAAAATCTGAGGTCGCCACCTGCCATGAACATTCTACGGCTTGAAGTGACGATTACACCACTTACGGCTTCGTCATTGATTGCAGTCATTGCTGCTTCGTTGTAAGCCTGAATCATTTCTGCATTGAAGAGATTGGCGGGATGATCCACCATATTGACGGTAATGATTCCGATTCCGTCGCTGCCTACTTCGTAGGTTAAGATGTTGTTTTTGAGAACTATGTTCATTTTATTTGTTATTTCTATTTTTTTTAAAAGCTGAACTTTAAATGCGTTTGTTGAAGTTTATCCACAGGATATTTACAATATGACACTTTCCTTCTGTCATTCTATAATGCCTGTCCCGACACCTCGGGAAATCTTGTGTGAAAATTTAACGAATTTAAACCCAAGTAATAATTTCTAAGATATTCAACAATAAAGCAATTCAACAATATAACCATTACACTCTTTCAATTATGGTCGCAATTCCCATTCCTCCTCCAATACAAAGGGTAATCAATCCAGTCGATTTATCTTGTCGCTCCAATTCATCCAACAAAGTTCCCATCAACATACAGCCCGTAGCTCCAAGCGGATGCCCCAAAGCAATCGCACCACCATTCACATTCACCTTGTCAAAACCAATGCCCATATCCTGCATAAAACGCATAGGAACAACAGCGAAAGCCTCATTCACTTCGTAGAGGTCAATGTCGTTTTTGTCCATACCCGCTTGCTTCAAGGCTTTGCGGCTTGCAGGAGCAGGCCCAACCAACATCATTGTAGGATCCGTACCATATACAGCAGCCGCTACCACTTTTGCACGAGGTTTCAAGCCCATTTTTGCGCCAGCCGCTTTGTTTCCAATCAAGGAAATAGCCGCACCATCTACGATTGCAGAAGAATTACCAGCATGATGAATGTGGTTGATTCTTTCGACTTCTGGATAGCGATCCAATGCTACTGAATCAAAACCCGCCATTTTGCCCATCATCGCAAAAGAAGGATTCAAATTACTCAAAGCTTCGACAGTTGTACCAGGACGAATGTTTTCATCCGTTGCCAAAACGGTAATTCCGTTGATGTCTTTGATATTTACTCTTGATTTGTAAAGCCCTTTCGCTTCTGCTGCCGCAGCTCTTTTTTGAGATTCTGCTGCAAATTCGTCTGCATCTTTGCGGCTGAAACCGTATTTGCTCGCAATCAAATCTGCAGAAACACCTTGAGGAATCGCATGACCTGGTAATGCCACAGCAGGATCTATCATCAATGCGCCACCATCAGAACCCATCTTCACACGAGACATACTTTCTACGCCTCCTGCAATCAATAAATCCGAAAAACCAGAGCGAACATAAGCTGCAGCTTGATTCACCGCCTCCAATCCAGAACCACAAAAACGGTTCAAGGTTACACCACAAAGATGGTCACCATAACCCGACTGTTGTGCCGCAGTTTTGGCGATGTTTGCCCCTTGATCCATTACTTGCGTTACACAACCCAAAATCACGTCTTCTACCAAGTTGGTATCTAAATCGTGTTTTTGTCTCAATTCTTTGAGCAAGGTTTGTGTTAGATAAGTTGGAGTGATTCCATTTAAGGCTCCTTTCTTATTGCCTTTGCCTCGAACTGTTCGCAAGGCATCGTAAATATATGCTTCCATTTCGTTGATAATGTTTGTTTAATAATGTTATTCTGAAAATTAGTACAAAAATACTAATTTTTTGGATAAAAGTAAAAGCGGAATAGTTCCTTTATTCATCCTCCTCAAAAAGTATGTCCATTGTAAATGCTTGGTCTATCAAACCGAGACTGTGTTCGTTGGAGTACAAACCGAATGTTGTTATCATATTCCAAAACAACTGCTTGCGGGTATTGGTATTCGCTTTGAATACCGCCATTTTAGTTCTTAGCTCTTTGGCGTAGGATTTGGAAACAATGAAGTCGGTATTGTAAAATTTGAGTTCAAAAAGATTGATAACATGGTCGTTTCGGTCAATCAACAGGTCAATTTGAGTGCCTTTTTGCCCTTCAATACCTTGACTTCGATAAGTGGAAGATTCAGAATAGATGCCTCCTATTCGCAGAGCTTTTTTAATTTGAGGAATGTGTTTGAGGCATATACTTTCAAAAGCATAGCCCGACCAGATTTTATAAGTTTGCGTCTGACTGAATTTTTTCCACATCCCTTTTTCTTCCAACCTTTTTCCTTCAATGAACTTCAAATAAAACAGAGAATATTCATCCGTCAAACGATAACGCCTTCCGTTCTTTTTCTTACCAAAAGCATAATAGGGAGTAATGAACCCAGAGTGTGTCAGTTCTTCAATGACTTTTGAAGTATTTCCACCATTCGAAAATTTTCCCAATGCAATGATTTCTTTTCTCGTCAGACCTTGCCACTTCTCTGCCAACAATCGGATGATTTTAATGTGGTCTTCTGCACGGTCAAATAGCGCAAAATACAGGGAATCAAACTCATCGCTTAATAGCGCATTGGAGGAAAAGAAAATGCGGTCAATATTTTGAGCTGCACTTTGTCCGCCTTCGACTTCCTTCAAATAATGAGGGATTCCCCCCATCGCCATGTATAATTGTATGATTTGATAGTGGTCAAAATTGAAGGATTTGCTTTTGAAGTAGGCTTTGGTTTCCGCTAAGTTGAAAGGTTTGAGGTTGATTCTTCGGGTAATTCGGTTGTGCAAGCCTCCTCTGTTTTTTACCACTTTCTGAATCATCCAAGAAGCTGCCGAACCGCAAATCACTACCACCGCATTTTTTTGAGAAGCCCAGTCGTTCCAAAATAAACCAAAGGCTTTCAAAAAGCCCGATTTGCGGGTTGCCATCCACGGAAGTTCGTCAAAGAAAAAGACCTTTTTTTGTGTGTGGTCTTGCTTTTCAAAATAGAGCATCAACATTTGAAAGGCTTCTAACCAGTTTTTAGGCGTTTGAAAAGGAACAATAGGCTGGGTATGAAAATTCAGCCGATTGGTGAAGTTTTGTAGTTGTTCTTTTCGTGTACCATTCTGAATACCTGTCATTTCAAAACAAATAGAATCAGCATAAACCGTTCTTACCAAATACGTTTTCCCGACTCTTCGGCGACCAATTACTGCCACCATTTCGGGTTCATGAGAAGCCATTGCTTTTTTTAAAATAGCTTGTTCTTCTTGTCGTCCAGTGAATATTCTGTTCATAAGTGATGTAAATATTAACTTCAAACTATTGAGCATCTGATCTTTCTAATAAAACATCTCCCCAAATCAGACCTGCATCATCAAGACAGATTTTTTGCATGTTTTCTTTTAAATCAGGTGAATTGAACTTTATACAGTTACTACTAATTTTTCCAATAAAACTTTGACTACTATTTGAGGTCACTTGCACATGCTCACCTGTAGAACGAATTGATATTTTAATAAAAAAATCAGAATTTATCCACTTTCCCTCAAATTTCTCTACTGGAGTATTTGTGTTACAAGAGAACAAAAAAACTAAAGAAAAAAGAATCAATACAAAGTTTTTCATGATATTATTTGCCCACTCTTAACGCTTTGTTTGGCAGTGATTGCGTTTACGCATTTCCCAAAATGGAAGAGTTTGTAAAATGAATCCCCTGTATTTAGTAGCTTCATTATGATAAACGGCTAAAATTACTCAAAAATACTATTTTTAGCCCACTATTAAAAATGATAATGGGCTAAAACTACTTAAAATGATAAGTTTTAGCCCGCTACCCTTCAATGCCTCCTCAACTATTTACATAAGATGTCCAATAATATTTTTTCATTGAAGAATGAGAAATTGCTTTTAGATGGATAACTTTGCAACTTCAATTTTTTAAAAAGAAAAATCAGTACAAACATGATACAACGAATTCAATCTATATATCTCCTTTTATCCGTCATTTTCAGCATTGTAGCAGTAGCGGCACCGATTCCTTATGCCTTTAGTGGCGAAACGGCTCTTCACTTCAATGGCCAAATTGCTTTGGTTGTGCTTGCAGCTATTATTGCAGTAGTGAGTTTGGCGAATATCTTTTTGTTCCGAAACCGAAAACTTCAAATGACAATTTGTAATGTTATTACAGCTCTGACTGTAATCATGATATTTGTGGCAGGTTATTTTTCGGTAGCACACGAGGCTATTCCCGACGTTCCTCATTATGGGACGGCTCTTCCAGGCTTGGTGTTGGTAGCAAACTTGTTGGCAAAACGAGGTATTAAGGCCGATGAAGATTTGGTAAGGTCTGCGGATAGACTTCGATAATTATGGTGATTTGTGATTGGTGCTTGAGTTGGGATTGAAACTAATTTTGACGAAAAGGAGTTTAAATCATACAGTAATATGGCAATACAACCATTCAACAGTATAATCATTCAGCCATAAAACAATACAACAATGGTCAAAATAGCCGACATAGAATTGGGAGATTTTCCGCTTTTGCTTGCTCCAATGGAGGATGTGAGTGATCCACCTTTTCGTGCAATTTGTAAGAAACTAGGAGCGGATTTGATGTACACCGAATTTATCAGTTCGGAGGGATTGATAAGGGATGCTGCCAAGAGTGTGGAAAAATTGGATATTTACGACGAAGAACGACCTATTGGTATCCAAATATTTGGGGCTAACTTGGACTCTATGCGTCGTTCTGCCGAGTTGGTAGAGGCTGCAAAACCTGAATTGTTGGACATCAACTACGGTTGTCCTGTCAAAAAAGTGACCTGTAAAATGTCGGGTGCGGGTATTCTTCAAGACATCCCGAAGATGGTGAAACTGACCGACCACATTGTGAAGTCGACCAAACTACCTGTGACGGTCAAAACTCGTTTGGGTTGGGACGATGATACCAAATACATTGTGGAAGTAACCGAAAGATTGCAGGATGTAGGCATCAAAGCGATTGCGATACATGGACGAACTCGAAAACAGATGTACAAGGGTGAAGCGGATTGGACTTTGATTGGAGAGATTGCGAACAATCCTCGTATTCACATTCCTGTGTTTGGCAATGGAGATATAGATTCTGGACCAAAGGCTTTGGAAATGAAAAATCGCTATGGGGTGGATGGCATTATGATTGGTCGGGCTTCAATTGGTTATCCTTGGATTTTTAGAGAAATCAAGCATTTTTTGGAAACAGGTGAAGAACTTGCTCCGCCTACAGCACTGGAACGTGTGGCTGTAGCAAAAGAACATTTAGAGAAGTCATTGGAGTGGAAGGGACTGCATCGTGGAGTGGTGGAAACACGTCGACATTATACCAACTACTTCCGAGGTTTTCCAAATATCAAACCTTTGAGATTGAAGTTGGTAACGAGTTATGAGCCTCAAGAATTATTCGACACTTTGGAAGAGATTGCAGAGTTATACAAGGATTTTGAAGTAGTGGGTAAGCGTGAATTGGTAGGGGCAACTTTGGCAGGAAAGAAATAAAATTATAATCATAACATTACTTATTCAATGCCTTAATCAACTCTGCTTTGGTCAACTTAGAGCGCCCTTCAATGTTGCGAGCCTGCGCCAATTTGTACAATTCTTGATAAGTTGCTTCTTCCAAATTATTGTCTTTCAGTTTTTTCCATGTTTCAAACTGTTCGAGTTCTGTTGAAAGTGTCGTAAATACCCAAGTTAATAGGCTGACATCATCCAAATACCCAAAAAATGGAATAAAATCAGGTACAATGTCCAATGGAGATATAAAATAGATAATAGCTCCTAACATCATCACAATCTTTGTTATCTCTATTCCTCTATAGTTCCCAATCGCATACGCTTTAATCATTTGTGTCAGCAATATGCCGGAGGTTATAACACTGGAGCTCATCTGACCAATGCCCTCGTATTTTTTGAACTTATTAAGAGCAGTCATTCCTACTGTAAACATTCGATAGGGATGAGAAATAATACTTCCTGCTCGGCGAATTAAGACTCTAAAAAGAAGCGTTTTAGAAATAGTCATTCCTTGTTTCAGTAAGCGTTTGTTTGTTTTTTTAGATGACATTTTAGTTTGTTTTAGCATTTAAAAATTGGGTATAAATGAAAGGCTAAAAAAGTCAAAAAGTTTACACAGCAAGAAAATCTATTTTATGCAAAAATGGGTATATTGGTAAAAAAGTCTAACTCCATATTCAATTATCAAGTCTATGTTAGTCATTATCAGCGACCTTCACTTCACTGATGGCAGTTCTGGAGAAACCATTGGAGCAGGTGCCTTCAAAATCTTCAAAGATCGTATCAATGAAATCGCCTATCGTGCATCCAAACAAAAAGGCAACAACTACCAGCCCATCGAAAGAATAGATATTCTATTGCTGGGAGATATTTTGGACTTGATTCGGTCAGATGTTTGGCTCAAAAACCCAAGAGGCATCCGTCCGTGGAGCGATTTACAAGACGATGCCACGATAGATATCATTGAAGAAATCACCCAAAAGACACTGCAATATAACAAAGAAGCCCTCCATGTTTTCAAAGCATTGCAGGAAACAGCACCACAAACACGAGCGAGTTTGAGGAGTTTTGAAAAAAAAGAACAAAAGATTCAATTGCCTATTCCGATGGTCGATAATCTTCGCTCAATGCGTTCTTCTGCTTCAATGATGCCTGCGAGTTTTCAAGAAGTACAGCAAAGTGAGCAAATGCATTGGCAAGATGTAGAGGTCAAAATACACTACATGGTCGGCAATCACGATTGGTTTTTCCATCTTAAAGGCGAGCGCTACAACCAAATCCGCCAATCCATTATTGATGCGATGGGCTTGTCCAATAAAACAGGTGAACCTTTTCCGCATGAACCCGACGAGTCTGCCGAACTGCTGAAAATCTTGCGAGAACACAAAGTTTTGGCTCGGCATGGAGATATTTACGACAACTTCAATTTTGAAGGAAATCGGGACAAGGCTTCTTTGGGCGATGCTGTAGTGATTGAATTGGTGAATCGCTTTCCAGATTTGGTTTTTCGGCAATATGGCGATGAATTACCCCCAGAATTCATCGAAGGATTGAAGGAACTGGACAATGTGCGCCCTATTTTTCACATACCGATTTGGATTTCGGGTTTGTTGGAAAGAACGGTGAAAGACAAGGTGGTTCGCAAGGAAGTGCAAAAATTGTGGAATAAGATGGTAGATGAATTTATGTGTCTTGATTTTATCAAAGAACGAGATACTTGGTCGCCCATTGACCGAGTTGACCAACTCCAAATCGCCCTAAAAATCAGCCAACTCCCCTTTAAAACCCTCAACACTTTGGTATTGAAGCTGCAAAAACTCTTGCCTGACGACCCCAGCAGTGCTTCGTTTAGCAAACATGCCGCAAAGGAAAAGGAATTGGAGTGTGAGGATTCGATTTACAATTATGTGGTCTATGGTCATACACATCATTTTGAAATGACTCCTTTGCGGGTGTGTGATGCTGCAAATGGTGATAAAATCAACAAACTTTATCTCAATTCGGGTACGTTTCGGGCGGTGCATGATTTGGTGACTTTGGATGAACGGGAACGACAGTTTTTCAGTCATAAGGTGATGACTTACCTCATTTTTTACAAAGACGATGAACGCAAAGGGCGTGGTTTTGAAGTGTGGAATGGCGCATTGGGGATGTAGAAGTCAAAATTCTATACAATTCAAATTCAAGGTAATCATCTCAGACTGCAATACCGCTTCATTTTCATTTCGACCTCCAATGACCAGCAATTTCACCTCTGACAAATTCTCTGATTCCACCAAAGTCGTGCTGTGTCCATAGCGAGGAAAGGTCAAGGAACAATCCAAAGTCAGCAAGCCTTCACTTTCGGGATTAAAAAGCGTGAGTTCACTTTGTGTATCGAAGAGGTTTTTGCCTCCTGCAATGAGTATCCAACCGTTTGGCAAATTGGTGGCGGTGTGGTAAGCGATTGAAGTGGAAAGAAAAGTATTGGGTACATTTCGGACAGGATTTTCTAGGTCGTAAATTAATATTTCATTGTGAAAATCAAAGCCATTTTGCCCGCCAATAATGACCACTCCTTTATTGCCGATTCGATTGACCGTATGACCTACACGAGGCGTAAATTTATCCCCTACATTTTTTGACTCCAAACTATTGGAGGTGACGTTATAAACTTCAATGGCATCGGTTGTTTGTTGAGTATCAAAAGCAATTCCTCCTACAATCAATACTTGATTCCCGTCAAAAAAAGTGGCTGTATGAAAGGCACGATTGACCTGCAAAGAGGCAGAAATACTGGAACTGAAATTGGTAGGATGATACAATTCCACCCGATTATCATTGGGATTTCCCCCAATCAGCAATATTTGACTACTATTGAAGAGCCAAGTAGCGGTATGTCCTGCTCGGGGAATTTCCACTTTATCGGCAGTCCATTCGTTGTTGTTGCCATTGTAAATACTAAGTCTGTCCGAGATTTCCGAAGCATCTATTGAAGTCCAGTCAAAAGGCATATCCAAATGCATCAAACTCAAATCGCCCTGAATTCCTCCTAACGCAAAGTTTTTTTTAGAAGTCAGATCAGCAGCTATCGCATTGAAGGCGAATTGACGCACACTGAATGGTTCTCTCGGAACTTGTCCTGTGTCTGCCAAAGCCGTTCCGTCAATATTGAAGAATTGACCAAAATTTGGCTGCAACGTTCCTCCCGACACCAAAATCTTATCCATTCCCAAAGAGTCGTTAAATAAGATTGTTTTGTGAAAAATTCTGGTATTAGACAACTCTGTAAGCCTAGGTTCATTGGCTGCAACTTGACAGGAAGTGGCATCTGTGCAAGGTTCGAGAGGAGGCAGATTCCAGAAGTTTTCGCAGGCAGAGAATAGGCATAAAAAGCAAATTAAATAGAACGATATGTGTTTTCCTATGAACACGCCCTTTCTCTTTTCATTTTTTATCGCAGCATAAGGTTTAAACCCTATGCTGCGATAAAAAACTGCTCTTTTTTCTTTTTGTCTATGACTTTTCACTTAATCATGCAGTTGGTAAATAAAGAAATCTCCCTTGCCTTTGAAAACGGGATGCTGCTCACCTTCTTGATTACGCACCAATTCTGGCACTCGATGATTGACATATCGAAGCAACTCTTGTGCGTCTATCAAACCATCTGCTGTAATCTCCTGCAAAAGTTGAGGCGTTGTAATGAGCCTTTTTCCATTTCGAGAAAACGTGAAAGGGTCTTGTTTGTAGTCGGAAGTAAAGTTTGTGTTTATTTGATTGTCAAACACTTCCAAAATTGCAGTGGTCAAAGCACCATGTTTCCAGTCGGGATGTTCAAATGCTTCTTCGGCAGAAGCGGTCAATATCACGCTTTGTGTTTTGTTTTTCTTCAATCGCCGTTTGACCTTCACCTTCATCGCCTTTTTTGCGCCACTCGACTTCGCCACCAAACCGTTGCTTACCAATTTTCCACTGTGACAAGCATCGAAAATAAGGAGGGAATTGCAGGGCATTTTTTCAATTTCGTTGATGATATAACTCCCCGAAATACCTGTGTTGGCTTTGTTGCCATGGTCAAAATTGTAGGGCATAAACCGAATTTCTTCTTGTGAAATTTTTCCATACGAGGTTCTGTCACCGTGCCCCGAAAAGAACGCCATGATTACATCGCTTTTATTCACCGATTTTTTTACTTCTTCAATGAGTGTGACGACCGCTTCTTTAGTCGCGGTGGAATCCGTCAAGTGGTATTTTTTTACATTGCGGTATAGGTCTTTTTGGTTTACAAAAACAGAATCAATGGCTTCCGCATCTTTTGCAGGATAATTCAAGGTCTGAATATCGTCCATTAGGTAGTCGCCCACTCCAATGGTGACCAAATGCAATACAGGTAAAATATTGTTGGGAGTGTCTTTGTAGAAAATGTGGAAAGTAGTTTTGTTTGTGGTTTTGCCTTTGTTCGTAACCGCCACTTCAATTTTGTTGATGCCCGATTGAAGGGAAAGTTCTAAGATTTCCAACTGATCAATGATGGCATCTTTGTAGTAATAATAAGGAGGGAGTATTGTATAGCTGTTGGCTCCTTTCTGCAATAATTCATTGGCTTGTTCTCTTCTATCTTCCGCATTTTCGGATAGAAATAATCCTTTCCATGTTCTCCAATTTTCGTGGTTAACCTTTGTTTGAACACTTTCGATGGGATAGTTGGAATTGACTTCAAGTATCAACGAAAACTTGGAGGAACGAACCGTATCCGTTGGATTGACCCATTGTACTTTGGGCGGATTAGCATCATAAGGAACGATTTCGGATAAGTCCACCTCCCAACCTTGGGGGTAAAGAGCTAAACTCGAAGCCGATAGGAAAAAAGCAATACATAGTTTGAGTAGATTTGTATTCATAGCTCTGGATTTGAATTTCGTCTTAAAATCCTATGATTGTAGTGAGGAATTTCACTTTCCACATTGTCTATTCTTTGGATATTTCTTGCGGTATTTTTTCATTTCCCTATTGCCCTTGTTCAAGACCGAGAAAGCATTTGCCAAATTTACGCCTATTGCCAAGCCCGTAAAACCCAAAAAAACTTTGTGTTGTTGGTTGGCTTTGTTGTAATAAACACGTCCCGATTCTGTATCTCCTCTGCCATAATATCGTTTTGCGGTCTCATAATTCCCCGCAGAAGTCAGCTTGGTCAATACACCTATCGCCAAAAGTCCACCAATAACATGGGTTACTTTTCCTTTTTTCTCTTGGTGATTTTCGGCTTTAGAATTTTTAGCCGAAAGTTCATTGACCTCCCCAATCTCTACTTCTTTTTCGGGTATTTGTTTTTCCAGTTCCTCCTCTGTTTGGTTGAACTTCTTGATTTGTTGATGCCCCCAATTGGGGCGAAACAGTGAATTTAACACCCACTTTGACACAGGTGGTTTTTCGGATTCAATAGATGTCCCAAACAATCGGATAGATTCAGGTTCGCCTGTGATCTCCCGATTGAACTGAATTTTTAACTTGCCACTTCGCCCCTTCACGCGCTTCAAATCACCACACACACTTGAATCCAACTCCATGACAAACTGATTGTTCACACACAACTGAACATAGACATCTTTGCTGCCTTTGTTGTACATTTTTTGCGCCAGTTCGTATTCCAAAATCATCATCCGTGCATCATCCTCATTTACATAGGCTTTAGGAGCAGGAACTATCGGTGAACGATCTTGTTTTTTTAGTGAATCAGTGTGTTGAATGGCACACGTTTTTAGCGTATCTATATTCGGTTGTGACAGGGCTGTATTGCTCCAAAAATTCAAACAGTTCAATAACAATAGCCATCTCCAAAAATACCCCATTTGATTAGCTTTGCCCTAAAATTAAATGATTTTGGGCGTTAATAAAAACTTATGTAATTATTTTAATTTTCGGATTACATTTACAAAAACCAAGCGATTTACCCTGTATCCGAAGGTTTGGCAACTGCTATTTTAGTCAAAACAGCCCAAAAGTACTGCTTTTATCGACTCCATTTTGTCAGCCAAAAGCTGTTTGGCGGCAGATTCTTTGGTTTTGGTCGAATTTGGAGAGCCTCCAATATTGAAGTGAATAATAGTCGCATATCTCTGCAATCTTCAACTGAATTACCTGATGGAATTCACATAGTTTATTTGTTGTTGGAGGATGGGGGTTATTTGAAGTCGGAGCAGTTGGTGAAAGAGAGTGAATAGTTTCTTTTTAGGCTTTTGGGTTACATTTTAACAGCCTAAGCGATTTGGCTAATAACAGAAGGTGTTGTTATTTGTATGTTTGCAGAGAAATCCATACGATGAACCAAACTTCAAAACCGTCTGTCGCAAATTATTGTCCACTGATTCAATAAGCCCCCACTATGAACAAAACCATTACTCTGTGTTTTTGCTTGTTACTGTTGTTGTTGTCCTTCAATACCAATGCTCTTTCGGCAAATTTCTATACTCCTTTTGAGGAAGAAGCAGCCATTCCCTTATTGTTGCAAGTACCTCCTGCCAACGATGTCTGTTCTGCTGCCATATCCTTAGACCCACTAACAGCCCAAGAATATGGCATCTACTTTAATACTGGTGCCACTTCAGATGCGTCTGAATCGCTACCCGATTGTTTCGCAGACGGCGCATTGAACAACACCGTTTGGTTCACCTTCACAGGAGACGGAAATGCCTACAATATGACCGTCACCGATTGCAACAGCAGTTCTTTTGTCCTAAGCGATTCCCAAATGGCAATTTTTGAAGGAACGGACTGCAATAGCCTCACCGAATTGGATTGCAGCGAAGATTATAATGCCACAGACTTTTATTCCCAAATCACTTTACCTACTACTGACGGTACAAGTTATTATTTGATGGTAGATGGCTATGAAGGTGATACAGGAGATTTTTGTATTGATGCAAGTATGATATTTACAGGTTCAAATTGCGAAACAGCTGAAGTAATAAATACTAATCCTTTTTTCTTTGATTCTGGGATAACCTCTACTTGTGGTTCAGGAGATGATTATAACTCAACGGATGTAAACTGTAATTCGGCCAATTTTTATATGAATGGAGATGATTTTGTTTATAGTTTTACTCTTGATACAGATGGTTGTTATAGTTTTGATTTAGAAAATACAGATGAT
This sequence comes from Bacteroidia bacterium, assembly GCA_030427245.1. GTDB lineage: Bacteria > Bacteroidota > Bacteroidia > Chitinophagales > UBA2359 > JAUHXA01. The sequence continues at coordinate 88,758 of JAUHXA010000010.1, forward strand.
TGGATGGGTATGTTTATTTTAAATGGTTGTCCAGACGCTTCTAATACTAACTGTATTGCAAATACCAATAATGCAGGAAATCCAGATTCAATTGTACTAGATTTGGCAGAAGGTACTTATTATATTGTTATTTCTCGTAATCCAGATGGTGTAAGCCCTCCAAGTGGTCAATGTGGAAATTATCAGTTATTGATACAAGAATGTAGCATATTCACCTGCGCCCCCGAATCAGACGGCACCATCTTCGTCACCACCACCGAAGACAACGGCAACAACGATTTCCCCACAGTCGGTTCACTACGAGCCGCCATCAAATGCGCCAACGAAACCACAGGCGCAAACAACATACATTTCAACCTCACAGGAACAGCTCCTTTCATTTTCAATTTACCGCAAGTTTTACCTCAACTCACAGACAATGCTACCATCATAGACGCAACTACCCAAACCGATTTTGAATTGGGTGATATCATTATTGACGGAACAGATGCCATCATTGGCGGTGAAGACGGATTCGATATACAGCAAGCCGATGGCATAGAATTTTATGGGTTGGTCATACAGAATTTTCCTGATGATGCCATACGTATGTCGGGCGCAAGCAATGTCATTATCCATAACAACATCCTTATTAACAATGGATTAAACAGTACTCATGGCAATGGAATCTACATAGAGGGAGGCTCAGAATTCGTGACGATTCAAAACAACTATATTGGCTACGACCCCATCAATGACATTGCAGCAGGGAATAGCAGAGAAGGCATTCAAATCCAAAATTCTGGCAATGTCACGATTGGCAGCTCAATAGATTATTCCTTTGGAAATGTCATTGCTGGAAATGGAGAAGAGGGAATTTGGATTCACAACTCTTCTATTGGAATTGAAATAATGCACAATTATATTGGCACCAATGCCGAGTCAGACAATGGTTTGGGCAACGGCAATTCAGGCATTCTCATTCAAAACTCCAACTTCATTCCCCTTTATTCCAATATCATTGCCTACAATCAAGGTTATGGTCTTGAAGTAAACTCCACTTCCAATGAGGTCACTTTTAGCTCAGGTAGTATTTTCTGTAATACCGATGGTGGAATTTTTATGGAAACAGGTGGTTCACTCAACGAATCCCCTCCCAGCATTACCACCGCAAGCCCCTCCATTATTGAAGGAACGGCACAACCCAACGAGAACATTGAAATTTACATACACAACCACGAAACCTGCACAGAAAACACGACTTGCCAAGGGAAGACATCCTTTGCAAATACAACAGCAGATGCTTCAACAGGTGAATGGTCAATTGATTTAAGCTCAGCAAACTTGACAGAAGGAATACAAATCAGCGCATTAGCCACCAACTCGTCTAATAATACTTCCGAATTTTCAACCTGTACTACCATCACTACCTCCACCTGCTCACCCGACGACAACGGCAATATCTATGTCACCACCCTCTCCGACAATGGCGACAACGATAATCCCCCAGTCGGTTCACTCAGAGCAGCCATCATTTGTGCCAACGAAACCTCAGGGCCAAACCACATTTACCTCGACACCAATTCCATTCCCACAGATGGACCTTACTTAATTCAGCCATTGACCGAACTGCCTTCATTGACCGATGCCCAAACCTATATCGACTTTGCTTATACAGACAACACCTCCACTGGTTATGTCGAATTAGATGGCAGTTTATTGGATTCGTCCGTAGATACACAAGCAAAAGGCTTGACCCTTCAAGGCGATAGTAGTGAAATATGTGGATTCTATATCCACAGTTTCCCCGATGATGGAGTATTCATTGATGGCTGCGACGGCTGCAAAATTGGTTCACCAGGCAAGGGCAATATCATTGCAGGAAATGGAACAGTGAATAGCCCTTTTGGAGAACAAATCTATGTTTTCAATGCCGATAACATCAACATTATTGACAACTTGATAGGAACAAATTTGATAGGCGATGATTTTTCGGATTATCCATCAGGAGAAGCGAGCGAAGGCGTATTCGTCGAAAATTCCTCCAATGTGGTCATTGGAGGCGATGATGCTGATTGGGGAAATACTATTTCGGGAAATACTGGCAATGGCGTTTGGTTGGAAGGCTCTGAAAATGTGGTTTTGAAAAACAACTTTATCGGCACGAATGCTGAGGGAACGGCTGCAATTGGCAATACCGTTCATGGCATCCGAATCAGCGATACCTTCAATCCTACTATTGGAGGAGAAGGCATGGGCAATGTGATTTCGGGCAACGAACAAAGTGGCCTTTACTTAGAAGGTGCTGCCAATACTTCGGTAATTATCAACAACAAAATAGGTACAGACCTAGATGGGACGTTTGCTATTGCCAATGGTGACAGAGGAATTTATATGGAAAATGTGCATGACATATTTATCGAAGGGGACAACCTCATTTCTGGTAATTCTCATGATGGCATTTGGGTAGGTGACGCTTCCTTCAATGTGCAAGTAACGGGAAATAAAGTAGGAACAGATGCTACAGGCACAGCGTCCATTTTGAATGGCTGCAATGGAATTTCGATTTCAGCTGCAAATGAAGTATTGATAGGAGATTTAGACGAGAGGAATTTGATTTCGGGCAACAATCAAACAGGGATTTGGATTGGTGATGCATCTGACAATATCACCGTCTTTTTTAATTATATAGGCACAGATATTTCTGGAACATTTGCTTTGCCAAACGGTGAGGAAGGCATTGAAATAGATAGTTCAAATAATGTGGCAATTGACACAAATATAATTTCTGGCAATAATTCTGATGGTATTCTTATTCACAATAATTCTGAATTCCCACTTATTTTTGGCAATACAATTGGCGCAAATGCGGGTGGTTCAGAGGCCTTGTCGAATAATTCGCATGGAGTAAATATTACCCAAAGTTATCGGGTGGAAATGACTAAAAACTTGATTTCGGGCAACGGATGGGATGGGATTCACATTGGAAATGGAGCAAATCTAACCTTTGTCTATGAAAATAAAATTGGTACCGACATTACAGGAACATTTATCATTGGCAATGGATTGGAAGATAGCGATTCGGAAGGAGATGGAATAGCTATAAAAGGAGCATATCAGATAGCGATTGCAGATAACTTAATTTCTGGAAATCGAGATGGAATAGACTTGTCGTTTATGGCGACTGAAGTAGAGTTAGTGGACAATAAAATTGGTATCGACATTACAGAGGAAAATACTCTGGGAAATACTGAGTCGGGTATCAAAATTGACAGTTCTGCGATTACATTGGTACGTGGTAACATCATTGGAGGAAATGGTGAAACGGGAATCTTAGTAGAAAATGCTTCAAATAATACGACCATCAAAAGCAATTTCATTGGAGTAAGTGAAGACGGTACAATGGATTTGGCGAATGGAACTTTGGGGATAGAAATTTGGAATAGTATCAACACAAAAATTACCAACAATCAAAACCAAACAGATGGAAATACGATTGCCAATCATACCATAGGAATCGGCGTTTATGGAAGTTCCGATTCGACAACTATTCACTTGAATAGTATTTACTGTAATACCCATACAGGAATCGACATTGGAACTGACAATCCTACTCCCAATTTACCATTTATCACAAAAGCAACTCCCATTCAAATAACAGGAACAGCCGATACTAATACCACCATAGAACTCTTCCTCCACAACGACACAGCCTGCAATGGCGTGCCTTGTCAGGGAAAAACATTCATCGGCACAACCACCACAGACAACGAAGGAAATTGGACAATAAACAGCAGCAACTTTATTCAACCCTTAACAGTAGGACAAAACATCACTGCAACAGCCACCTTCAATGGCAATACTTCTGAATTTACCGAATGTCTGCAAGTTTGTCCAACGATTGAGCCGATTATCACTGGTGAAACCGCTTTTTGTGAATGGAATTTTACCACCTTAACCGTCAATGATTTTAGCGATTTTGTGGCAGAATATTTTTGGTCGACAGGCGAAAACAGCCAAGCAATTGAAGTGAGCGAAAGCGGCATTTACACCGTTACCGTTTCGGATGGCGGCATCTGTTCGGGAACGACAAGCATTGAAGTGATGCAAAACACCAATCCTATAGTAACCATTTTTTCACCCAATGGCACTCAGTTTTGTTTGGGCAGTTCGCTCACCTTATTTGTAGACGTTTTGAGTACTTCCAACATTGTTGCGTATGAGTGGTCGACAGGTGAAAGCGGGCAGAATATTGCAGTGAGCGAAGGTGGTATTTTCACCCTTACGGTCACAGATAACAACAATTGCAGCGCATCAACCTCGATTTTTATTGAAGAATACGAATCGCCTACACTTCTCATTGATGGAGACTTAGAATTTTGTAGTGGTGAAAGTACCTTGCTATCTACAAATGAAACATATATTTCTTACTTGTGGTCAAATGGTTTGCAAACTCCTTCTATTGAAGTAACAGCACAAGGTTTTTACAGCCTTATTGTAACGGACGAAAATGGGTGCAGTGCTGAAAAAGACGTTTTTGTGGTGGAAAACAACTTGCCAAGTGTGCTTATCGAAGGCGAAAACATGCTTTGCGACCCCAGTATATTGTTGAACGCTTTTACCTCACAGGGCAGTGGCGAATATTTCTACAAATGGTCAACAGGCGATACGGAAAAAGAAATAATTGTGACCGAAACAGGCACTTATTCCGTTACAGTAAACGACTCTAAGGGCTGTTCTTCCATGGATGAACACCTTGTAGAAGCGTGTATAGAAGACTGCGATGTAATCCCCTATTTTGTACTTCAAGACACTATTTGCACTTCCGTTTTTCTTACATTCAGTGAGCTCCTCACCGATAGCACTACTACAGGAGGAATTTGGGAAATTACCTATCCAGATGGCACAATCGTTCAGCCCACAGATGATGTTTTGACATTTCCCCAAATTGGTATATACACTCTTGTCTATTTTGTATCCTCCTCTATCTGCAATGACAGTCATACCGAAATCATTTACGCTGGTTTTCCAGACGAACCTTTTTGGTCTTTAGAGGGAGGCAACAATGATATTTGTGAAACCAATATACCAATTGCAGTATTCCCTGACAATGAAGGAGGTTACTGGTGTTGTGAAGGTTTTGAAAACTGCAATGCCACCGATGAAAGCTGCTTTACAATTATTGACGACCAAATGTATTTTGCCCCAACTAGCAATTCCAATGCCATTGAATCCTATGAATTATCCTATGTGACCACCTTTGAAAATTGCAGCAGCCACAGCACCAAAACGGTGAATATATACGCCCAACCTTCTGCCCCCGAAGTAAGCACCTCTACTACTACTTTTTGCTTAGGTGAAATCACAGATGCTTTCATAAACATAACAGCCCCATCACAATTCCCCAACCAACTTTTCACCTTCAATATCTATGACGAAAGCGGAAACTTACTCATTGAAGGGGTAAAATTCAATGAGGATGTTGTAGATGTCACAGGCTTGTTGACTTCAATTGGCACGCACACTTTTTGGGTTAAGACTATAAATGGAGCTTGTGAAAGTGAGGCGGTGGATGTGAGTTTTTTGGTGGAAAGTTGTTCGAGTGAATTTACTGCAATAGACGACAACTACACCACCTGCACCAATACTCCGATCACTTTCACTCCTTTAGAAAACGATTTGGGAGAATGTTTAGAAATTATAGGACTCATGGTGAGTGGTGAAAACATTACCTTAGAGCAAATCGGTAATGAAATTACTTATACACCTGCAACAGATTTTTTAGGAACAATTGACTTTGAATACATTCTTACAGACTGTTTAGGACAAATAGATACCGCTTTGGTGACGATTGAAGTACTTGAAACAACTCTTATCGAAGCGGTGAATGACACCGTTTATATTTGGGTTTTAGCGAATCCATTGATAGACAATACATCCTATGTAGTTTCCTTCAATATATTGGAAAACGACAAAGGGGATGGTATTAGATTGATAGACATTGACTATGATGATACATTTTTAGGAGAAAGTATGACTTTTTCAGAAAACGGAACCGTCGTTTTTCATCCAACAGAAGGAGAAGCTGGAATGAGTTTGATCAATTATACAATAGAAGGAAATGGATGTCAAAATTCCACAGTCACTTCTACGGGAACGATTCACCTACACATACATCCTCATCTTGAGTTTTTAGATGAAGCCAACAAAGCCAATCAGATGGTCGAAACAATTTTAGGGATGTGTGTACCCTACGAAAATGTCACCCTCACAGGTACGTCTATGTCTTATTCACAAGTAACAGATAGTCACCTATCTGATGCGGAATCGCATGGTTTGGCGGACATGAACAACTTACCCTTTACAGATGGAATCATCCTCTCAACAGGAAACGCTTTAGATGGAATGTTAAGCCCAAATACTACAGGAAGTTTGGGGACAAACAATGGTTTGGATGGAGATGCGGATTTGATGACTGATGAAACAGAAACCTTTGATGCGACTTCCTTAGAATTTGATTTTACAGCAATTTCGGAGTCGATTTCTTTCCGTTATTGGTTTGGTTCTGAAGAATATCCCGAATGGATAGAGAGCCAGTTCAAAGACAGAATGGCGATTTTTATCAGCGGAGGGCAGTTTACTGACCCACTCAATATTGCCACCTTAGCCGATGGTACAGCAGTTGGAGTAGAGACGGTCAATCAAAACACAAACAGTGATTTTTTCCAATGGAACGAATACGGTGCATTGCCCCAATACGATGGTTTTACCACTGCACTTGAAGCCATTGCAACAGGCTTGACATTGGGCGAAACCTACCACATCAAAATCGTTATTGCGGATGTGGGTGATGCAGAATACGATTCTGGTATCTTCATTGAAGCCAATATGGATTTCAATGATTTAGAATTTGTGGTTAGTGATGATGCGACTATCAATTTAGGAGATACCTTTAAGTTGTCTGCCGAAGTATTGAACACCACTGCAAATGTTACGTATGAATGGACTCCAACCCAAACCTTAGACAATCCAAATATTGCCAATCCCACTGCAAGTCCTACCGAAACTACGACTTATAAAGTGTCTGCAACAATAGGCGATTGTTCATGGACAAGTTTTGTTACCATAACGGTAATTGACAACCCTGTTCCCTGTACTTCTGACAATGGCATTATCTACGTCACAACAACGGAAGATAATGGAGACGATAACAATCCAATAGTGGGTTCTCTTCGTGCAGCTATTCTATGCGCCAATGCTGACCCCGATTTGGATTTGATTCACTTCAATATCACCAATCAAGCTGCTCCATACATCATTCAACCCACCCAAACTACGCTCCCTGCTTTGGAGGATGAAGGGATAGTGATAGATGCGACTACACAGCTTGATTGGGAAATGGGCAAAGTAGAATTAGATGGTAGTCGCTTAATTGAAGAAGGAGAAATAGGTTTAACAAATATCCGAGGTTTTCAAATCTATGTCGAACAGTGTGCGATTTACGGTTTTTATCTACACGATTTCACCAATCATGGTATAGTTAGTTATAGCCCATTCACACAAATTGGAGCAGCCAACAAAGGCAATGTTTTCAACCGCATTGAGTTTCCGATTACTATGGACGGTGCAGCTTTTAGCAAGATTCAAGGAAATTACATCGGTACAAATCCTTTGGGAACAGCATTTACTGGCGAAGGTAGCAATGGAGGAATTGGCATCAATAACAGTGAATTGGTTTGGATTGGAGGCGAAACCGAAGCAGAAGGAAATGTAATCAGCGGCAATACAAGCATTCTCAGCCTGAATAGTTCACCCAATTCCTTTGTCCAAAACAATCGAATCGGAACAGACATCACAGGTTCTTTTGTGATTGGAAATCAAGGTCATTTGTTGATAGCAAGTGACAGTGTTTCTATTGTGAACAATCTCATTTCTGGAAACGAAACAAGTACAGCAACCGTTTGGATTCAAAATGCAACAGGTGGTATCATTGAAGGAAACAAATTTGGAACAGATATCACAGGCAATATGCTTTTTGGCAATTTGGCAAGAGGCATCACCATCGAAAATTCCTCCAATATTTCTATCGGTAGCCCTTCCTCCGATTTCCGACAAGTTTTTGCAGGAAACGGTACAGCCATTTTGTTGAAAACTTGTGACAACATCACCCTTCAAGGAAATGCCATCGGAACAGACATTGCTGGTATTCAGGATTTTGGGAACGATACACACGGATTGGTTATTGACAACTCTACCAATATTTTGGTGGGTGGCAGCATGGAAGGTGAAGGCAATTTGATTTCGGCAAATGGCTCCAATGGAGTAGTCATTACAGACAATTCGAGTGAGGTATATATTGAAGGAAACAAAATCGGGACAGACATTACAGGCAAAGAAAATTTCGGAAACGGGCGAGAAGGAATCTTGATTGACAATGCCCAAAACATCTATATCGGCAGCAGCGAAGGAGGACGTAATTTGATTTCAGGCAACTTAGAGGGCATCCGAATCGCCAATAAAAGCCAAAATATATTCATGGTCAACAACAAAGTTGGAACAGATATAGATGGTGAATTTGCGATTCCCAACCAAGAAGACGGAATAGACATAGACACGACGACCTTCAATTTGTTTGTGGGAGATGCAGAAACGGAAATAGGCAATCTAATCAGTGGAAATGGACAAGATGGCATTGACTTGCATGGTGCAATAGATGTCTATATAGGCTTCAATATCATCGGTTTAACCCAATCCCAAAACGAAATTTTACCAAACGAAGAATCAGGTATTGACTTAGAACTTAGCGAAAACATCACCATCGAACAAAATACATTGGCGGGGAATACAGCACATGGGCTTTTGGTACAAGGCGGTGCAACCTCTTTGAAGTGCAGCAACAATTTTATTGGCACTAACTCCCTGCAAGAAACAGGATTGGGCAACCAAAAAGAAGGTATTTTGGTCTTATACACCGCTCCAAATACGGCAAATGAAAACAACGAAATCACCAACAATACCATTGCCTACAATGCTTTTTCCGCTATTCAAATCAACTTCGCCCAACATTTTCTAATAAGTGAAAACAGCATCTTCTGCAATGAAGGAGGAGGTATTTTGTTGCGAGATGGAGCGAACAACAATCACTCCTCCCCCATTATCACCAATGTTGCAATCAACCAAATTGAAGGAACGGCAATGGCATCCGATGTGATAGAAGTTTTTGCTGAAGATGTGAGTTGTGCAGATTGTCAAGGTAAAATATACTTGGGAACAACCATAGCAAATGACTTGGGTGATTGGGAATTAAACGCACCTTTCGACAGTAATTTGGTGCTGACCAATGGCATGAACATCACCGCCACTGCAATTACCAATGAACACCACACTTCCGAATTTGCAGACTGTAAAGCAGTTGTAAATGTTCCCTGTGAAGGACTATCTGCGGGTGTTTTGTCCTTCATAGAGCCCTATGTTTGCTTTGGAAATACAATAGGAGGTGAAATACCTATTGAAGCTTCTGATTTCACATTGAGAGAAGGAGACGTTTTGGGCTATGTATTGCAGGATGGAAGCGGCAATGTATTGGCTTACCGAACAGATAATGCCAATTTTGGTTTTGCAGATATTGAAGGACCTGGTGGAGCGTACAATACAGAATATTTTGTGATGGCAATTGCAGGGTTGGGCAATGGAAGTGGTGAAGTAGATTTGACGGGAGAATGTATTGACCGTAGTAATTCATTTGCAGTGGTCTTTTTAGAAGAAATAATCCTCAATACCAATGTCTTATGCCAAGACAATGAACAATTCCAAATTGAGGTGAGTTTGTCGGGAGGTTTACCCGATTATATTGACGATGCAACCTACCAACTCACCGAATATGAAGGCGATATTTTTACTGGTCAAACCGTTATCGTTGGACCTTTCGATAGCCAAGAAATTATCGAATTGGAGGCGACTGATGGCAATGGATGCTTCTCCTCCGTAGAAATTCAGAACTACTCTTTAGCCATTTTTGTAGGCGTGTTAGACATCACCAATGACACTATCATCATCAGCGAAGGCGAATCCGTTCAGTTGGTGGCACAAGTATTGGGCAGCAATGTGGTGAACTACAATTGGACACCAACCGAAGACCTGAGTTTCCCACAAATTCCAAGCGTCACCGCTACTCCCGATACAAGCAGAACCTATACCGTAGAAGTGTTGATAAACAACAATTGTAGCTTGACAGCAAACATCACGATTTTGGTATTGCCGACTGCAAACGACTGCGTAGATGCCATTCTGCCTTGTGACAACGAGCCGATTCAGTACAACAGCGGAGGAGAAGGCATTGAAGAGATTGCAGGAAAACCCGAACAAGGCTGTTTGGCAAATGGAGGCGAGCATTATTCAACTTGGGTCAGGCTTCAAATTGACAATTCTACTCCCGATAACGAAGCATTGACTTTCACCATTTCTCCCAATGATGGACAAAAAGATTACGATTTTGTGTTGTACAAATCAGCAGATTGCAGTAGTTTGGGTGCGCCTATTCGCTGCTCTTTTGCAGATTCTGACCAAACGGGCTTGAACCTCGAAGATACCGACACCGAAGACCAAGACAATGGTTTTGCGAGTTATGTAGAAGTCAATGGCGGGGAAGTGTATTATCTGATGATAGACAATTTTAGCGGTAATTTTCAAGGCTTTACCCTCGAATGGACCAACCCAAATGTGGCGTTCAATTGCGAACCGACTCCTGAATGTTTGGCAGAAGGAGGTGAATTGTCATTGAACAAACAAAACTACTGCGACGAATCCAATATCGTGGCTACCTTGATTGGAGAAAACACCGATTTTCTAACCACCTATTTGTTCTTGACCGAAGACAGCATCATTGTTTCCAATCCCGAAATTGGGGTTTACTGTTTGGTAGCGCTCAATTATCCACCTGATGTAGTTGTGGACGATTACACCACTATTGAAGAAATCGAAGAAGCCGTTGCAGCAGGGGTTTGCATGGACTTGAGCAACATTGTGTGTTTTGAAGTCTTAGAAGTTCCTCCACCACCGACTTTTGATTCCAAACATTGCGACCACGAAATTTTGCATGGAGATGTTATTGCCTTGGCAGATGCCGATATTCGTTGGTATGCCGCAGATACGCTTTTCACCATCGGAAACAATGTGCATCTCGAAACAGCGGGTATTTATCACGTCACTCAAACGCTGAACGATTGTGAAAGTGAGGTTTTGGAGATTGAAGTGACCGAAGCGGATTTGGTATGTTTGGGAGATTGCCCCGATAATTTGGTGCAAAATTTCAGCTTTGAAGAATACGACAACTGCCCTGAATTTGCAGGAGACATCAGAGAAGCCGACTTCTGGCGTTCACCCATTGGCACAGCCGAAAGAGCCGATTACTTCAATGACTGCAATCCGACAACCAACAATTACGGTACGCCTCAAAACATAGTTGGAACGCAAACTGCTTTTGAAGGCGTTTCTTATGCTGGTTTGAAGGCTTACAACCAAGCCAACAACGATTTGATTAGTCGAGAGTACATTCAAACACAGTTAAATTCTACTTTGATTGAAGGGCAAAGCTATTGTGTTTCTATGCAAGTGAGCCTTGCCGAAAACAGCCAATTTGCGATAGACAATTTGGGAATCTATTTTTCTGAAAATCAAATAATGGGCAGTGACATTGAAGATATTTTAGAGCCTCAAATCGAACACCAAGGTTTTTTGGAAGACACAGAAAATTGGATGGAAGTCAAAGGCACATTCACCGCTACATCTGGGCTGCAATATTTAGCAATCGGCAATTTCGCATTGAACAGCGGTGTGAAAGAGGTCAATTCAACCGGCAATGGAGAGGCGTATTACTACATTGACTTCATAGATATACGTCCGACCAATGAGATAGAAAGTTTGCTGGCCTTCGATGAGAATGGAGAACAACTCAATACCGAAAGCAATACCATTGTGATTTGCCCTGACGAAACCATTCGCTTGGAAGCGACTACAACAACGACCAATTTTTCTTGTGATTTGGGATGGATTGAAGCCCTAACAGACACCATTCACCAAATGAGCTACACCATTCAACCTACACAAGATACGACTGTTTACCACTTTTGGGTCAGCAATGGCTTGTGTGAAGTGGCAGATAGTTTGGTGGTAATTTTGGGAGATGTGGGAAGTGATGGAGATTGTGCATTGTCGGTGTGTCCACAGATACAAGAACTGACCAGTTTGCTGCAAAACTTGGAATTGAGTATTCCTTATCAAATGAATGAAATAGAAGTAGATTTGACGCAAGAAGTCGGCGGTCAGCTGCTGCAATTGGCACAAACAATTGAAGGATTTGACGAAGGTTTGTTGGCTGGTTTTGAAGTGAATATGGTGGCAGGAAGTTTGCAGACCGAGATGAATCCAGCATATCTTGAATTCCATCCCAATCGCATTGTTTACAACAATTCTGACCCGTCCAACTATGCCTATATCGGACAAGACCAACTCACCTACACGCTTACTTTTCCTTCGTGTGGTACGGTGACTCGAAGTTTGACGATAGACTTTTTATGCCCTGATTTTGAAGTAAATGAACCTAGTAGCGATTGCCAAACTGCTTTTTTCCGATTGACCAACCCAACCATGTTTGTTTTTCCAAACAACACCATCAACCTCATTGAAGCCAGTAATTTGGGATGGTCGTATCAATACAAAATTGAAGGAGAAAACAGTGATTGGATGGCTGCAAGTGAGGAAACTTTCTTGGAAACAAATGACAATTACACTGTTTTGTTGCGCATCGTAAAAGCCAATTCGAATCCAATTGAACCGATTTTTCAAGGCAGCTATGCCGAAACCTGCGGAGTTTCTATCGCTACACCTTCATTGGAAGGAATGACGGTGGGCATTGTAGAACGGTGTTTGGAAGATGGAAGCGTAGAATTGACAATCGCAACAGAGGGTTTGGACGAACCTGAAAACTTTGTTTTTGAGTGGTCGACAGGAGAAACGACACAGCAAATCGTTGTCAGTCCGCCGTTTGACGAAAGTTATTGGGTCGAAGCCCTGAGAATAAACGATGGATGTAGAGGAATAGATTCGGTTTTCCATATCGGACCACCAGATGTCTTCATCGAATACACCGATAAGAGTCGTTGTGTGGCAACGATTGGTATTCGCAATTCTATTCCGCAAAGCATCACCTGCTATAACGAACAGATTCCAGAAGAAGATTGCTGGTGGAATCAAGCAGAACAGGCCTACAAATGTGAAATCAACCTCTGGGAAACTACTTCCGAAATGGCTTATGTGGTCGTGAACGACTTCAAAGGTTGTACCGACAGTGTAGCATTGTTTACCTGTCTACCTGATATCCATGTCGTCAAACCCAATCCTTCTAAGCGCCTGTTTACCATAGAGCTAACAGGTATTCCGATTCAAACGCCCATTCGATACTATGTCTATGATATAAGTGGTCGAATGGTTATGAGTTCGGACAACCTTCAAGGTTCTGGTAAACAACCTCTGGAGAATTGGCGGACGGTGAATATTGATTTGGATGAGCGTTTTGTGAGCGGAATGTATTTTGTGCAGTTTTCTGTGGAGGATTGGGCAGAGCCTTTGAGGACGAAGTTGGTGAAGGGGGAGTAAATTTTGTTACTATTCAACATCTTTTTTGAAATTGTCGCATCAGTGATGCGACAATTGAAAGGATGATTATAGAGAACTCTTTATTCATGGCTTGGGTTTATCTTCCTCAATTATCGTCAAATCCAGTAATTCTTTCTTCAATTCATTTTTTTGAAAATCAGATAATTGATTTGGAGAAACTCTTAGTATTCTTAACTTTTTTAGCGAATAAAGTGGGGACAAATCTTGAACTTTAATATCACGTATATGTAATTCATCAAGCTCCTTGAGGTTTTTAATAAAATCAAAATTTTGAATCAGAGTATTGGATATATCCAAATGCACCAGCTTTATCAATTTACTTATTGGCTGTAAATCTTTAATTCTAAGGTTACCTAGAGATAAACCAATTAGCTTTTCAAGTTTAGATAAGCTACTTATTTCAGTAATATTTGTCGAAGCAATATTCAAAATTTCTAATTTCTTCAAATGACTTAGGCATTCTATGCTATTTATTTTTGTATCATTTAAATATAATTTTTTCAGTGCTTTTAGCTCTCTTAGAAGTTGTATATCTTCAATTGGAGTCACTTGTATAGCAAGCATTTTTAGCTTTTTTAATGCAGAAATATTAGGGATTATAGTAATAAAATCGCTATTGATTAATAATTCTTCTAAGGACAGAATTTCTTCTATTTTAGTAAAATCTTTTACTCCTGTATTATAAACCCATAATTTCCTTAGGTTTTTTATCCTATCTAAAATTTTCAAGTTTTTAATAAGCCTATTTCCTCCTAGCCCTATATCTCCTCCTAAAACTAATGTGTTTTTCAAATCATATTTGATAAATTCATTATTAAATGTACAGTCAACTAGTTTACAGTTTTCAAAACCAATCGTATTCATAAAAGAAGTGCTACTGAAACCCACTTCATAAAAATCACATCCATAAAACTGTATGTCTCTTGGAATTTTTCTTCTGTGATGAGAAAGAATCTTTATTACTCGAACTGCATTTGTTTCTATCCATTTATTATTTTTCTTTCGATTTTTAGAAGTTTGTACTAATTTTAATAAGAATTTTTGATTCGGATTTCCTTCTTTTATAAAATCTAATATTTCATTTCTGTATTTTCTCTTACCAAATTCAGCAATTTTTTCTGTATTGATTTCATGTATAAGCACTTGTGATATAAGATAATCTTGAAACGATTTGTGAGAAAAACTAAAACACTTTTCTCCGCTTGGAACCAACAAAGACAATTTCAGAAATTCATTTAATATGGCTTTATAAGCTGATTCAGACTTTGGCGTTTCTATTTTTTTGATAAATTTTCTTATCTGCTTAGAATCCTTCTTAATTTTTAAATTAAAACTTAAACTTTCATCATTTTGATAGGTCCATAAAGCAATTTCTTTGAGAATTTTTAATTGTAGCTCACTGTTAATAATGGTATTATGATTCTTCTGACTTCGTTTAATCTCTTCCTTGATAACATATTCATAAATCTCTGAAGTAGTTATTTTAGTGATAGATTTTCTTTGCTTTAATAAAGAGGGGAGATATTTAACAATAAAATACAATAAAACAGGGCGTTTAGCTAAATCATTTAAGTCATATTTTTCATGAATATTTCTTTGATATTCATCAGCTTTTAGTGGAACAGTTTCATTTAAATACTCCTGTGTTTGCTCCTTCGTTAAATATTGGGTATAAACTATTTGAGAATTTGATTCAAATGTATTTTCTATTTCCTTCATTGACTGAAAATATTCTAATCTTGTAGTTAAAATGATTTTCACATTAGGATAATCCGTAATTATTTTCTTAATTTTCTGAAAGTGAGCAGTTTTCTGATTAGCACTACTCTGCTTAGTAATTTCGTCAAACCCATCTAATACAAGTATTAGATTTCCATTTTCTAGTTCTTGGCTAAACTTAAACCCATTGAATTTATCAATTCCTTCGTTTCTGCAAAAATTTATGATGAAGTGTATTAAATTACCTCCCGTATAATCATACAAAGGAATATAAAGAGGAAAACGTACCTTCTCTTTATAATCTTTTATAATATTTACACTTTTCATACCTAAAAATTGAACAGCAAGCTCCCTCATTAAAAATTTAAGAAATGTGGTTTTGCCTGTACCATATTCTCCAACAATTACTAATAAATTCCTGTTATTTTCTAACCATGATATCACATATCCATCCATAGAATTTTCAGATTTAATTCTATATTCTAAATCATTATTAGGATTTCTTGAGAGTGGGGAAATCAACTCTTTTTCTTTTCCGTCAATATGTAGATAATGTTTTATTTTTTTGAGAGTTCTTTCCCATTCTTTCACTTGAAATAATTGATATTCTTTCAGCTGAAAACTATAAGAATTTTGCTTTTGGTCTTCTTGATAGCGATAGTAAAAATCAGTAATTAGGATATTGGTTTCTAATGTAAAATTATAAATTGTTCTCTCTGATGGATTATTACTTTTTATCCATAAATTATAGAATATGTCATAAAATGCCTGTATTTCTTTTTGATATTTTTCTATGGAAGGACTTTCATAATGTAAGTTCACTAATGAAGTCGGTGTATCTACAAAATTATGCTTACAAAATGCAGTTTTAATATTTTTAGCTCTTTCAGCATGAGTTATTTTAGAACTTCCCCAATGTTTATTAAATAACTCAATAACTTCGGGCAAACTCATTAATTCAACCCAACCTTTTTCATCAATATTTTTTTCACAACCATAATTAATTAAGGCATGTATATATATACTCTCAAATGAGTTTTCTAATTTTAATATATCTAGTTCTTGAAATATTTTTGCAATTCTTCTATCCTTCTGTAAATTCTTTTTAGTGAATTTAAAAATTGTATTGACGGCTGATATTAAAAATTTTGCTATTTGGGCAGTTTCTAAAGGTGTCATAATATCATTATTTTTGGATAGTATTTGTTCTTCGTTTACCATAATTAGGAATATTTTCTCTGTAAAATTCTTGAATCCACACACTAACAACAATTACCCCACTAAATCAATTCACTTCCTTTTCTTCAACCTATCAGGATTCGCCGCCAAAACCACCACTCCAAGCACATCCGTAGCATCAAAATCTTTCGGCATTGCATCGAGCTATAAACCAGACTACTCATACTGCATTCGGTGAAACATATACCCTTCATTGATTACCAAAGGATTTTCTGAAAACCACATTAAAAACTCCTCAAACTCCTTTTCATTCGCTTCAAAATAAGCCTTGAATTCTTCGGTTGCTCCAAGCGCAAAAAGCCAATAATTGTACATTTCAAAATACCCCTCGTCTATCAGCTTTTTGTGCCAAGTAAACAAGATATTCGTGTAATCTTTGTGGTGTTCTTTTTCGTACCAATTGTTGATGAAGTCGGTGCGATATTGATGTAGTTTTTTGATACTTAGTGCCGTAGTATCCATTGCAGTAGTAGTACTATCCGAAAGCTCTGAAGCTGTAATACCAACAGTCATAATGGCTTCAAAGACCAATGGAAAAGGAAGTTTGAACTCCTTTTTTTGCGCCCCTAATAAGCTTTCTACAGATATTTGCATTTTTTGGGCAAACTTAACATACATCGAAGTATCAGAAGTAATGTCAATAGATTGGTCGTAAGCACCAAATAGGGTTTCGCTAAATGCAAAAGAACGCTCCGAAGCAGGCTCTAAATTTCGGAAGAGCTCCCCATACATGACCGCCCAAAGTCGCTCCGTTGTTTCGGAATAGATTTGAGCCGCCCGATAGTAATTAGGTGCATATTCAGGGTCCACCGCAATACCTTTTTCCCAATAGCGTAAAGCCGCATCGTAATCCTCTTGCAGTATCTGCATCATACCCATTTCGACATACAGCATCCCATCTTCAGGAAACAATTTCAAACCTTCTTCGTAGGTTTCTATCGCTTTTTTGGGCTGCCCATTGTAATCGTAACTGTTTCCGAGAAATTGAAAATACTGCCCCGTTCTATCCTTGGCTTTGATGAGTTTCTTGCCAATTTTAATCGAATTTTTGAAGTCCTTTTGAAGTGTATGAGCATATCCGATTTCGTAGAGATAAATGCTGTTACCAGGATCCAACTCCAAACATTCTTCCAACATTTCAATGGACTTTTCAATTTGCCCTTCGTCCATAAGGGCAATTGCCTCCGTTCCTAGTTTGTAGGCCTTTTCTTTGTCGGCAGTACTTTGGGCAAATATTAGAGAGGTGGTAATAAATAAAATAGAGAACAGGATAAGGTTTTTCATTGATGGTAAAATTTATAGGAAGAGTTATTGCTTCATGCACATTATACTGTAATATAGAGGATTTCGCTTGAAATAGAAACATTGTTTTTAACTTTTTAGTATTCAATAGACTTCAAAAGTTTCCAAATTTTTTAAAGTTTCATCTTTTTCACGATTTATTACCCAAACTCCCAATCCCTCTCCAAAAAATCTTCCAATCTGTGCTCGTATGATAATCCTTCGCATAGAGCCAATTCAAGCGGTTTCGGGTAGCCTCGTCATAGCTATATTCAGACAACAAATCCGTAGGATTCAGCACTCCGTTTTTGATTTTAGGTAGCCGTTTCTGCTCTTTATTCACTTCTACTTGTGCATAACCCACCCAAGAAAGACGACTTATCAACACTTTCCACCAGTTTGCCCACAATCCTTTGCGGTTTTCCACCAAGAATACAAAAAACGGAAACCCCATCAAAACGATGATACACAACAAAATATCCAACATACGCTTATTTCTTCGATAGCGATTTTGGTGGATAAGTAGGGAGGTGTCGACTGTGTATAAATCCCCTGCCGTATTCTTCGAGTTGCTGCCGATGATGCTGTTGCTGTTTGCAGGAACGATTTTGAAATCAATGTCTTTACCCAAAGTCTCCATCCATTGCATGATTTCCTTGGCGGAAATGCTTTTGCTGCAAAAAATCACCTCTTCAATTCCGTAAATTTCTACTGTTTGCTTCAATGCTTCAATAGATGCCAAAAGAGGAAATTTTCCTTCAATCAGTGCCTCCTCTCCTACTCTTTTCCTTTCAGTATTCACATACCCCATTACTTCAATAGCCGCCTCGACTTCTTTCAAAAGCCCTTTCACCCGCTTTGCCTCTTCAAAATCGCCCACAATGACCGCCCGTTTTTCGACCGTTTCCCCCAAACGAAAATCCCCCTTTTGCAGAAAATGTGCCGTCAAACGCCAACCGACCGTTGTGAAAGCCGCCCAAGCCGTTCCCAACAAAATCATACCCCTCGAAAAACGCATTTCTTCAGGCAAAAAACCATACAAAGCTGCAATCAACACACTACCCATCAATACGCCCCGCACAATTTTGGAAGGCTGAGTAGGTTTGTCATAGCCTCCACTAAAAAAGATAGCTGACAACCAAATCGCAATGTAAATCGGCACATTCACCAGCATATACTCCAAAGGATAGGGATTCAAATGCACCCTTGTTTCCCAAAAATGCTTCACCCAATACATTCCGCCATACATCACCAAAGCATCTGCAATCGGCACAGCTGCACGCCCCAAAAAGTTCTGAAAAAGGGTCAGTGCTGCATGAAAATAAATCGCCACTTTGATGCCTGCAATGTAGAGCCACGCTTTCTGGGATTTGAAGTGCTTTTGAGCAAAAATAATCATGGCATTGTAGAACACCCGCACATAGTTAAGGCTGCCTTTTTTAGTGCTTTCGCCTTTGTAGTGAATGATTTGGGTGTAGGGATAGTAGTAGTTTTTAAAACCGCCCTGCAAAATCCGCCAAGATAGGTCAATGTCTTCTCCATACATAAAAAACGTTTCGTCCAACAAGCCAATCTCATCCAACACGCTTTTCCGCATCAACATAAACGCCCCCGCCAATACTTCAACTTCTTGCACCTCATTCGGGTCTAAATGCCCCAAATAGTACCAATTGAAGGTTTTGGATTTAGAAAAGACTTTCGACAGCCCAAACATTTTGCAGAACGCAACGCTTGGGCTGGGCAATCCTCGTTTGGATTCGGGCAAAAATTCCCCTTTTCCATCTATCATTTTCACCCCCAAACCGCCTGCATCTTCGTGGGCATCCATAAACTCAATTACCTCCTCAAAGGTATCTTCCGCCACGACTGTATCGGGATTCAAGAGCAAAATGTATTCTCCTTTGGCTTGTCGAATCGCCTGGTTATTGGCAGTCGAAAAACCCGTATTTTTTTGATTGGCAATCAATTGCACTTCGGGAAATTGATTTTGGACGAGTTCTACCGAATTGTCATGGGAGTTGTTGTCAACCACAAATACCTCTGCTTCCCATCCCTTTCCTTCAATGGCTTCCCGCACCGATAGCAATGCCTGCTCTAAAAAGTAGGCAACATTGTAGCTGACGATGATAATGGAGAGTTTCATGGGATGTTTTAGATTTTGAAGGCGATTGGGAAAGCAAATTTAAGCAATTCGTTTTAGGATTTGGTCACATTTGAAGCCTTGAACAGAAATCTCGTATTGAAAGGAATTTCTGCACTTGGTATAGCGTATTTACCAATGCGTTGTACGAGATTCTTTTTCATAGTAGATTCATGTTCAAGGCTGATAGAATAACCCCCAATGAAAAAATTAGTACTTCCTCCTTTACTTCAATCTCTCTCAAAATCAATCTAAAAAACATCTCCTCAAAAAATTTTTTACTTTTTTTTAGCCAAACAACTAAAAAAATTAGTTTTTATGCCAAAAATGTTAGTATATTTGTATCGTGAAGCTAATAGTAATAGCATTTTTCTATTTTCAACCTCCAAACCTTATACTTATGATACCTACTATTACAGAAAAAAAAGTCTTACTTGATTTTAGAGCAGCCAGTATGATTGTGATGATTGTCATCATGACCAATGGATTTACCTATGCTCTCTTCAACAAAAGTGCAGCAGGTGCGAGTCTTTCTAATGCAAACGCTACGGAAGTTGCTGCCGAACAATTGTACTTACTCGACCAAGCAAGTGTATTTGTAAACGATGTGGACAAATTTGAAAAAAAGGTCAGAAAAGTTAGTAAAAAACTATCTGTCCCCGCTGAATGGCTAATGGCAGTTATGTACAGTGAATCAAAATTTGATGCCTCTGTATCGAATCACCGAGGAAGTGGTGCAACGGGTTTGATTCAATGGATGCCTACAACAGCCCAAGATTTTGACATCACCGTAGAAAAACTACGCAACCTAAACCACAGCGAGCAATTGGACTATGTCTATGACTATCTTGACCGAGTGCGCCGAAAATACAAGCAATACGAAACACTGACTGAACTGTATTTGGCGATTCTATACCCGAAAGCGATTGGTGAAGATTACTGCTATACGATGTATGCAAAACCTTCTGAAGCTTACAAACTAAACATTGGTTTGGACATTGACAAAGATGGACGAGTGACAGTAAAAGATATTGATGATAGAATGAAAAAAATGTATCCAACGGCTTATATGGCAGAACTCGAAAAAGGAACTGTTTGGAGTTTCTTGGGTATGTAGTCCTCTGAAATATAAGACTATTTGGAGGTCAAATATAAAGAATGATGGATGGATTAGTGACTTGTAAGTTGTTTCGACTTTATTGGCTAATCAAAAATCAGAAAAATAACCCACCCACAAATTCGATTGGATTTGTGGGTGGGTTTTTATTTTATTCTGTGTGGAATTTGCAATTATTGAAATTCAAACTATCACCATTTTCTCCCAACTCTTATTGTTTTCTTTGATTATTGCCAATCACCCCCAAACAAACCAATCCAACCACACCAAAAATCACAAAAGCCACCAACAGTGCTTCCTGAATGGTATAAACATCTGTTATCCAACCCAAAAACGGGGCAAGCACTGCAAAAATCAATCGAAACAAAAACGAGCGAATAGACAGCACCGTAGCCCGTCTATCAGAAGAAGTATGACTGTTAATGAAGTTATTGAAGGTTGGAGTAGCGATTCCTCTCCCAATATAGACGACAAACAAAAAGGCAATTCCCACCATTGCAGGCGAAAAAGCTGCCCCCAAGTATCCGCCCACAATCAGCACAAAAACGCCCCACATCAAGCCCAAAGCCGTAACACTGTCTTCTACTTTGTGAGCAAACCACGAAGCCACTCCAACCGTAAGATTCAATGCAGTCCAAAGAATGCCATAATAGACCAACGGAACTTCTGCAAACAAAAAATAAGGCTGTGCAAACCAAGCGATTGTAATAGTAGCACCGCCCATAAGTGAAGCATACAAAATCAACCATTTTAGTTCTTGATTCCCCACAAAAACATAGTGAATCGTATCCTTGATGTTTTGCCAATTACTTTTGGTCGAGAAAACTTGTGTTCTTTCAGGCTCAACCAAACTGATTGCTGCAAAAATACCGATAACAGAAACGGCTGCTTGTCCATAAAAAGGGAAAACCAAGCTAAAATGCGCTGCCAACAAACCGCCCAAAACTCCTGCAATCGCTTCCGCAAAATTCCCAATCGCATAGTATTTCCCCTCCAATTTGACATATTCCGAAGTGCGGTCGAGTCGCAACAAAGTATCGTACAACAAAGCAGAATCTGATCCCGACACAAAACTTGTTCCAATTCCCAAAGTCACCGCCGCCACCAAAAAGCCCATAAAACCGCTTGTCAAACAATAGAATACATAACCCACAAAAACCAAAACACTCCCCACTATCAGCGATTTTCTACGCCCCAAAACATCCCCCATATACCCCGAAGGCACTTCCATCAAGACCACTGCAATCGAAAAAATGGATTGAATCACCATCACATCTTGTATGTCCATTCCACTTTCTTGATAAAAAAGCACAATAATGGGCATGACCAACAAAAACCATTTCGATATTTTCAACCAATAGAGCTTGTATATATTGGAGGCTAAGTTTTTTTCCATAGAGTAGTTACATATAAAATCCCAACATAGTTCCTAAGTCCATATAATTGTAGTGTGAACAAAATCAAGTGAGCAAGTCCTTTTCCATCTACAAGTTCATGTTCACAAATACCCACTCAAAACCTTCAAAATCAACTCACTCCCACCTTTATTCTTCAAAACATATGCTCGACTTGCCGTTGAAGCCTCTTTATACAAAACCTCATTCTCCTGCAATTCCCTCACCTTCAATACTAAATCCTCCACTCCTTCAATACAATACGCTCCTCCCCCTTCAATCAAATCCACCGCCTCCTGAAACTTTTCATAATTCGGTCCAAAGAAAATCGGCACCCCAAAAACAGCCGCCTCCAATATATTATGAATCCCAGCCCCAAAACCACCACCAATAAACACATAATCAGCATATTGATACATACTCGACAACATTCCAATATTGTCAATAATCAATACTTGAATATCCTCTCCTTCAAAATCGGTCTCTTCACTACAATTAGAATAACGCACGCTTTTGACCGTCAAAAGTGCTTCAATCTGAAGCAAATGCTTTTCATGAATTTCATGTGGAGCGATTACAAAACAGTAATTATCAACACCCTTCCCTCCATTTTCCACAAATCTCTCCACCTCCCTACCTGCACCTCCAATACTTCTCTCCACCTCCCCGTCTCTCCGTTCAAAATCCCTCTGTGCCACTGAGTCTCCGTGTTCATTTTTTGTATCAGTTAAGAATTGAGCTAAAATTTCCTCATCTTTCGACCAAGTACTCCCCGCTACCCAAAGTTTTGCATCACCTTTGAAAACCTCCACAATAGGAATCTGTTTGGCTGTTTGGCTGTTGTCAAAAACCCTATCCAAACGAGTATCTCCTGCAATGCTGACCTTCTCCATTCCAATATTTTGCAGCAATTGAAGAGACTCCTCGTTTTGCACAAAAATATGCTCACAATACTCCAACAAAGCACGAAACAAACTACCATACCATTTGAAGAAATGTTGATTCGGGCGAAAAATAGCCGACACAATGAAAATGGGAATGTTGCGCTCCTTCAATGCTTCAAAATAATAGTACCAAAATTCGTATTTCACAAACACCACCAAATCAGGCTTCAAAGCCTCAACAAATTGCTGAGCATTTCGTCGGCTGTCCAAAGGCAGATAATACACATAGTCCGCAACGGTGTAGTTTTTGCGGATTTCGTAGCCCGAAGGAGAGAAAAAGGTCAAAACCAAAATACAGTTGGGATACCGCTTTTTGATGCCTTCCATAATCGGTCGCCCCTGCTCAAACTCCCCCAAACTTGCGGCATGAAGCCAAACGGTTTTTCGCTTTTCTCCATTCTCCACCCGCTTCAATTCACCAAAATCCACCTTCACCTTTTGCAGCAAACCCTTTCGACCTGCCACCCATTTTTGGGCTTTGGGATTGAAGACTGCCGCCATTCTGATGAAAGTTTGATAAATCATCAACACCAAGTTATACAGCAAAAGTGAACTTCTAAAGCGTTTATTGAAGGAATTCATATTTTCTATTTGGCTGCAAATTTCTTAAAAATTTACTTAAAGCCCTTAAAACACCCCAATTCTCCAAAATATACATAAGCATCCCCAGCATCCACAGCATCCACCAAGCATCCACTGCATCCACAGCATCCACAGCATCCACAGCATCCACAGCATCCACAGCATCAACAGCATCCACAGCATCAACAGTATCCACCAAGCACCCACAGAATCAACCAAGCACCCACAGAATCAACCAAGCACCCACAGAATCAACCAAGCACCCACAGAATCAACCAAGCATCCACAGCATCCACAGCATCCACAGCATCCACAGCATCCCCAAGAATTAACAAAACTTAATGCTATTTAGAATTAATTGGCATTGATTCTCATTCGTAAGGCTTATTATTGTAGCGTATTTCAAATCCAAAAAATAGATATTATGCAAAAACTGACCCTTTTGTACCTAGCAGTCCTATGTCTTGTACTCACCTATTCCCTCACCCACGCCCACATCAATACGCCAACGGACGAAGAAGAAACGGCTGCCAAAAGCTTTACCCAAATCTCCTTTGAACTCATTCACAAACTCATCGTTGTGGAAGCCACAGTAGATGGACAGACAGGCAAATTCATCTTAGACAGTGGTGCCTCTGACCTATACCTAAACGAAAAATACTTCACTGCTCATTACGAACCACAAGAAAATACCTATGCAGGAGGCATTCACGACAAAAATCCGACCGTTGGGATTTACATTTCCAAAAAATTCCAGTGGGGCAACCTAAAATTGAAGAAAATACGTGCTTACACCAATAATTTGCAGCACCTCGAAAATGTTCTACAACAAAAAATTATGGGCTTGATTGGTTATCCGATTTTGAAAAAATACGAACTCTTGATAGACTACAACAAACGCACTTTAGGAATTTTTCAGCTCGACAAAAAAGGCAACTGCTTGTATAAACGTGCTTCAAAAAAACCGACTCACATTCTCCCTTTCAAAATGTCGCAACATTTCCCTGTTGTAGAAGGCGAGATTGCAGGACGAAAAGTGCGATTGGGTTTGGACACAGGCGCAAGTATTGGTTTTTTAGACCAAAAATTGCTCAAACATTTTGGAGAGGAAGTAGAATTGAAAGCTAATGGGAATGTATCAGGAGTACATGGTACTCGACAATCGGTCACGAGAGGCAATGTCAATCAAATCAATATAAATTTTCTTCAATTGAAGGATATGGAAGTCGCTTTCTCCAATATGGAACATTTCAAGCAAGACTACCGAAGCTTTATTGACGGTTTGATAGGTTACGCTTTTTTCAGCAATGCGCCTATTGCGATTAATTATTTGAAGAAGCAGTTGTTTATTTGGTGATGTAGGAAGTAGGACGTAAGACCACATTCGCTGTCAGAAGAGGGATGTCAATTTATAGATAATAAAATTACTCATAATGAAATATCTGATAGCTTCTCACCTCTTGCTTCCTTCTTCATATCTTAACTTCAATCAATCCACTCTCCCCTACTTCATACTTCAATTTTGCCGCATCCAATACACTCCGCACAGCCTGTTCATCATTGCGGAAATACTCGTATAACAAAGGAATGATTTTGTATTGAAGGTGATACGCCAAGTCAAAATTGCCCATTCTGTCCTTCAAAAAATAAGCATGACCAATCTGAAATTCTCGCCCTCTGAGTTGGGTGATTTTTCGATTCATTTTTTGCAGCACATCGGGATATGCCAACTGCGGCAAATCATAGCGAGGATAAACCGCCTGGAAGTCAAAACGCCGCCGCAAAGCCATGTCTAAGAGTGCAATGGATTTGTCGGTTGTGTTCATCGTGCCGATAATATAGAGATTGGGCGCAACTACAAAAGGCTGACCCGAAGGAAGCCGCAAACTAATTGCATTGCGCTCGTCGTAGCGTTTGTCTTTTTCGATAAGGGTAATCAATTCACCAAAAACACTCGAAATATTCGCCCGATTGATTTCGTCAATCACCAACACATAATTTTGTCTATCTACCCGCTTTCCTTCCTTCAATTGCCGCTCATAAACTGCCTGTTCCTCATTGACCGAATAGTGGCTATATTGTGTAGATTGCAGCGGCATGGTTTGTTGAAGGTATTGCAGTAGGTGTCTATCTTTTCGAGTCAATTGCACTTTTGAAGCCAAATAGTTGAGAATCGCTCGGTCGGCAATGCGTTTGAAAATTCCGTCTTTGAGTTCAAACTCCAAGCCTTTGTTTCGGTTGGTCATTGGACGCAAGCCCTGTATAAAATCTTCATAGGCATAGTTGGGGTGAAAGCTGATCATTTCGATTTGGCTGCCCAAAGCTCGCTGAAAAATCGCTTGATTGACCTCATGCTCAGGGTTAGATTTGCCGATAATTTCCGCCGCAATGTCTATACAATTGTAGGTCTTTCCTGTACCAGGAGGGCCGTAGAGCAAGAGATTTGGATTGGGGAATCTGTCTCGAATTTCTTCAAAATGTTCGGGCGGAATGTCCGATGGGTGTTCAATGCTTTTTTGGAAATCGCTGTCCAATACCTCCGACAATGCTTCAATGGTATCGGGATATTTTTCCGCCAAAAACTGCAATACCAACTCTAAGGAAAAACCCAATTGATTGACCAACGAAAAAGCATCTGGATTCGGGGTAGTGATGTCGAAATGATGTAAAACGGGCTTAGAAAGAGCATGTAAAAACTGCATCCGAATGGCAGGCGAAGGTTTATTTTTGCCGAGCTTCAATTTGGGATTACTAATGTGGTAATCAGTCGCTGCAATCCCCAAACCATAGTAATGTGTTTTGTCCATCAACACCATCAAATCTTGCCGATTCAGTTCATTGACCCATTTTGGAATCACTCGCTTGCCTCGCTTCAACTCTGATGGAGAAATTCGCTGATAATCTGTTTCGGCATCCATCCACCACAAAGCCAACAAACCTTTCTTTCTAAAATCTGTCCAATATTTCAAATCCCCAAACCGCCACATTTTTCGGGCACTCAATTGCAGTAGGTTATGGATGTGATGAATATCGGTTGCCAATTGAGACATTATTTTTGGTTGATTGTTTTTTTTGTTAATTTGCAAAGGTTATTTAAACATTAAAGATATGAAAATTTTTGTTTTTTTGTCGATTTTAAGCATAGCTATACTCGCTAGTTGCACCCCCAAAATTCATTCTTCTGTTTCTCAAAATGAAGAAATTATGTCTAAACAAAATAACCCAGACAAACCCAGTGACGAAGAGGAAATGGTGGACGTTCAGTTGATTACCGATGTTTTGGGTTTGGACAAAAAAATCACCGTAAAGGTCAAGAAAAAAGACGGTATTTTGAAGCCCCTAAAGTTTACCGACCAAACAAAATATTACATCGGCATCCTGAACTACAACCTCAACATGAAGCCCCAAAGTTCACTTAAATTGTTGACTTGGGAAATTCCCATGACCGAAATCAGCATGATGGAAGCTCGTGAACCTTCGCCATTGATTATTTCGGAATACGATATAGGCAAGTTGGCGATTGTACAAGGCTATTCGGATGGAGGCATGATTTATTTGGCCAATATTGCAGCAGTATTTGAGCAGAAACCAATGGCTTTGTTGATGGAATTGATGAATAACGAAAGCTTTGATTTGGAGAAACATATCCGGAAGGATTTTTGAATACTGAGTTTTTTAGCAAAACACCGCCAAACCTCCTCAAAGCCTTCAACTGCTGACAAGGGCTGAAAAATAATTCGTCATTCTACCCATAGCAACTTCCAAATGAGGAACAGATACGGCTGTATGTACAATCCTAAAAAGCCCCTTCTTTTGATGTTGAAAACCGATGCCTGGGGTTAGCAAAACGCCCGTATTTTTATAGATGTCCATCCAAAGTTCCTCCTCTCCTATTTCACTATATTCCTTCAAATATTTAGAAAAATCCGCCCACACAAACAAGCTTCCCCTACTCGGAACATAAGGAACACCTATTTTTTGCAGAGCTTCAATAACCAATCGATAACTTTGGTTAATCAGCCCTTTGTTTTCCTCAATATACGCTTCGATAAAATCGCCATTCTTCAACATTTCGCCTATCATCCACTGCGTGACATTTGAAACCATGTGAGGAACATTGGCGTTTCCAAATCCCGTCAAAAATCCCTCGTTCAAAGAATGTACAATGCCAAACCTCAATCCAGACATGGCAAAATCTTTGGAAAACGCATACCACAGGTGTAAGTAATCGCTCTTCAAATCGTGCATAATGGAAGCAAAAGAAACATACTCACCATCATCACTGTATTCCTGTTGAAGTGCATCAGCTTGGGTATCAATCAAAGAAAGCCCATAAATCTCATTGACAATCAGGTGAACCTCATGCCGAATACACCAATCTGCAAACTCTTTTAGTTGGGATTCTGAATACCTACAACCCGTTGGATTATCGGGAGAGGTAATCAATAATATTTTAAAACATTTCCCTTCTGACTTCAATTCATTCCATGCACTATCCAAAAGCTCCGTTGTAACAGGTGCTTTAGAACCCATCTCTTGAATGTGGTAATGCGTTTGAAGGTCGTAGCGTTTCATTCCACTTTTTACACCAAGGTCGTTGGTGTACATCGGATAAGAAGGCGCAGGAATCACCACCACATCATCAGGATTTGCCAGAACAAATGAACTCACTTCAATAATCGCACTCGCCCCAGCAGAAAACCCAATGGTATCAGGAGAAATGGGACACTTACAAAGGTATCGCTCCATAAATCGAGCTACTTCTATCCTCACCTCCTCATGCCCCAGCAAGCCGGTATAATTCAAGACCCAATCGGGTATTTCTTTTTGTTGGACAATGGAAGTCAATTGATTCTTGATGATTGAAGTCGTCAGGTTGTTCTCCGCAACATTCAAAGGAAATGCTCCATTTGGATTACTCTCTGGGCAATATAGGTTTTGACTTGCCTCCATAAATAGTTCCATATCCACTCTTGCAGGATTGGCAGCCAAATCTCTTCCTCTTGCAGATAGACTTTTGTAGGGGTTGTTCATGTTTTACTCTCGTTTAGATAATTCATTGGAAAATAACAGAGGCTGTAATTTACAAAAAGGAATGGAACGTTTGAATGTATCAGGGATTTCTTATTGAAGGAAATAAGTGGTAATTTAACCCTCAAACAAAACCTTCAATTCTTGCAAAAAAAATCAGCCATACACAGCAAACGTTGTTGGATAGAAAACCAGCTTCAAGAAGCCACCATTTTTTTTGAAAATGGAAAAATCACCGAAATCGTCAAAGGTTCCTCTTCTACTTTCGATTCCTTCAATAGCAACAATATTATTGACTTCGGCACCGCTCTAGTCATGTCGGGCGCAATGGACGTGCATGTGCATGTAAACGAGCCAGGAAGAACCGAATGGGAAGGTTTTGATACTGCCACACAAGCGGCTGCCGTTGGAGGAATCACCACTATTGTCGACATGCCTCTCAATTCCAGTCCAGTCACAACTTCTGCTACTGCCTTCAAACAAAAACTCGATGCTACCAATGGAAAACTGCACGTCAATTGTGGCTTTTATGGTGGATTAGTTCCCGACAATGTGGGAGAATTGGAAGGTTTGATAGAAGCAGGAGTTTTGGGAATCAAGGCATTTTTGACTCATTCAGGCATTCCCGACTTTCCGAATGTGGGCAGAAAAGAATTGGAAGAAGCGATGCCGATTATTGCGAAATACCAAATTCCTTTGTTGGCGCATTGTGAGTTGAGCGATGAAACGGTAAAGACAGATTGGAACAAAATAGCTGCGGGAAATTACCAAGCCTACCTTCAAAGTCGCCCGAAAAGATGGGAAAACGAGGCAGTGAAATTGATGATTGAATTGTGTGAAAAGTACACTTGTCCTGTTCACATTGTCCATGTTTCATCTGCCGAAGCATTACAGGAAATCGCTGCTGCAAAAGCAAAAGGGCTTCCCATTACCGCCGAAACCTGCGCCCATTACTTGTACTTCAATGCCGAAACTATTCCCAATGGCAATACCCTCTTCAAATGTGCGCCTCCTATCCGAAATCGTGCAAACAATGAGCAGTTGAAAGAGGCATTGAAGTCTGGCATTTTGGACTTTATCACCTCCGATCATTCACCCGCACCTCCTTCTATTAAGGAACTCGAATCGGGCAATTTGCAGAAAGCATGGGGCGGTATTTCGAGCCTTCAATATGTTTTTTCGGCAGCTTGGACAAGTTTAAAAAATACGCTTACAATAGAAGAATTCATTCCTTTATTCACTTCTCATCCTGCAAAATTTTTGGGAATGGAAGACCAAAAAGGTACGCTTCAAAAAGGCATGGATGCAGATTTTACGATTTGGTCGCCCGAAGAAAGTTTTGAAGTGCTTCAAAAGGACAATCGACACCGACATTCTATCAGTCCTTATATTGGGGAAAGATTGTTTGGGAAAGTGAAAAGTACGTATGTTGGAGGTGTGGAGGTTTTTAATTATCAGACAGGATTGAAGAAGGGATTTGGGAAAAGGATTTTAAACAAATAATCCCAAGCACAAACCTGCTAAGACGTTATAGGACATTCAGACGTTTTGGTAAAACGTCTCTACGCCAACACAAAATCAACCTAAACAAATAAAAAACAAACACTTGAACACGCAAACACATAAACACAATTTTACCCAATTCCTCGATTTAGCCTCTGCAAAATTAGGAGGAAAAGTTCTCTATGCTACCGATGATTTTTTTGCAGAAAAAGAAAATCTCCTCAAAGAAGGCGATGCCGTTTTCATAGCAGGAAAATACACTGACAGAGGTAAATGGATGGACGGTTGGGAATCCAGACGCAAGCGGACAGCGGGACACGATTGGTGCATTGTGGAGTTGGCAGAAAGTGGGCGCATCAAAGGTTTTGACATTGACACCAGCCATTTTCTCGGCAATCACCCACCCTTTGCAGCCATTGAAGCGGTGAATTTGAAGGATGGGCCAGAAGTCGATAATTGGGAAACAACCCAACTTGTATGGACTGAAATTCTTCCAAAATCACCCCTCGACCCAGGCAGTCACAACTTCTATGAATCCAACTCCAATGAGATTTTCACCCACCTCAAACTCCACATCTATCCCGATGGAGGCGTGGCAAGATTGCGGGTGTATGGGGAGGTCTATAAAGATTGGTCAAGGCACCCTCAGAATGAAGTCATTGATTTAGCGGCTGCAAAAGTGGGCGGCAAAGCCATTGCCTGCAACGATATGTTTTTCAGCGCAATGGACAATCTAATCATGCCCAATCGTGGAGCAAATATGGGCGATGGATGGGAAACGAAACGCAATAGAACACCCAATAACCGAGATTGGGTGATTTTGCGTTTGGCACATACAGGCTGCATCGAAAAAGTCCTCGTTGATACCTGTCACTTCAAAGGCAACTATCCCGATTCTTGTTCTATTGAAGCTTGTTTTGCAGAAAATGACCAAGCCGTCATTGAAGGAAAGGTGGAATGGCAGACCTTATTGCCGCAGCAAAAACTAAGTGCTGACTTTGAGCATTTTTACGAAAAAGAAGTGGTTTCTATTCCCCGTATTTCTCACGTGCGCTTGAATATTTTTCCAGATGGTGGGGTGAGTCGGCTGCGGTTGTTTGGCAAGATTCTACAAAATTACCACAATAACCCTACAGCATAGGACGAAAAATAAATATCTTTGGTAACTATTGGAATACCTTCAGTAATGGCTTGAGCTATTATTAGCCTATCAAAAGGGTCTCGATGATAATACGGCAATGTCAGCAAAGGCTTCAAATGAGTAAAGTCAAAATCCAAAATAAGGAAATTATGGTTTATTAGAAATGCTTCTAAATCATTGAAATGAATAGAAATATCTAATTTATTTAAACTCAACTTAATCACTATTTCCCATATACTTGCCTTACTAACAAAAATTTGATTGCCTTCATTATCAATTGCTGCAATTGCCTTCGAAGAAAGCTGTGTATCTCCTTCAATATACCATATTAGGGCATGGGTGTCTATCAATAAATCCATAATCACATATACTCTTTGAAATCCTCTAGTGGTTCATCAAAATCGTCTGAAATATAGGTAAATATACCTTTTCCACATCCAAACTTCCTCTTCTTAGATTTAGGATTTGGTGTAGATTTTGAGAATGTAGAACTATCAATAATTACTTGCAGCGCTGCCAACAAATCAACATCCTCAATTTGAGCAATTTTTTGTTGCAGAACAGTTTTTAAAGTCAATGTACTCATACCTCTATTTATATTTTCTTCTATAGAAAGACAATTCAAAGAACCCAATGGTTCACTTCTTACCATTTTTATAATTATCCTGCTAACTTTGGTAAAAAGTACAACCTTCAAAAACCAAATAATTTGACTTTATTCCTCATAATAGGCATGGCTATCGGATTAAGCGTATTGCTGATGTTGCTGAGTTTGCAGAAAACCATCGGCAAAACAAAGAGCGATATACTTCAGACAGAACAATCTGACGCAGTAAAAGAAGAAAAATATGGAGGCATATTAGAAAACCTTCAAGGCTATCTGTATGGCGCAGCAGCCTTGATGGTAGTAGTCATTTTGGCACTTATCTTCTTCAACATTGAAGGCACACCCTACGAGGGACATTTCAGAGAGTGGCTCAATTTGTTGGTTCGTTGGGCGCACATCACCTTCGGAATCGCATGGATAGGCGCATCGTTTTACTTTGTGTTTTTGGAAAATTCGCTGAATCGAACCAAAGGCTTGCGAGATGAATTGGCGGGTAATCTATGGGCAGTGCATGGTGGCGGATTCTACTATTTGGAAAAATACAAAATCGCTCCCAGCGAAATTCCCAAAGACCTACACTGGTTCAAATACGAAGCCTATTTCACTTGGTTGAGTGGTTTTTGTCTGTTGTGTGTGGTCTATTACTTCAATGCCAAAGGCTTTTTGATTGACCCCAATGTACTGGATATTTCGCCCATTGCAGCCATCGGCATTGGAGTCGGCTCATTGGCATTTGGTTGGGTTTTGTACGAATGGTTGAGTAGGTCGGTACTTGCCCAAAAAGGAGTTTGGTTTGCCATCGTAGGATTTTTCGTACTGGTCTTTTTTGCTTGGTTTTATGCTCAAGTGTTCAGCAGTCG
This sequence comes from Bacteroidia bacterium, assembly GCA_030427245.1. Lineage (GTDB taxonomy): Bacteria > Bacteroidota > Bacteroidia > Chitinophagales > UBA2359 > JAUHXA01. The sequence goes on from JAUHXA010000010.1 coordinate 121,969, forward strand.
AGCCGCCTACATGCATTTTGGTGCATTGATAGGTACGTTAATGGTCGGCAATGTGTTTTTTGTCATCATTCCCGCCCAAAAAGAAATGGTGAAAGCCGCCAAAGAAGGTCGTCCCCTCAATCCCGAACTCGGCAAACACGCAGGTTGGCGTTCTTTGCACAACAACTACCTCACACTTCCCGTGCTATTCGTCATGATTAGCAATCACTTCCCCAGCACCTTTGGGCATGAACACGCTTGGGCAGTATTGGTGGTGTTGAGCCTCAGCAGTGCGGGACTGAAACACTATCTCAATCTGATAGAAAAAAAGCAAGAATCTACTTGGGTTTTACCAATTTCCGTATTTTTACTCTTGTCGGTTGTCTTTGTCACTGCCCCGCAAGTTTCGGATGGAGAATGTGAGGAAAATGTGAGCTTTACCACCGTTTATTCGATTGTCAATGAACGCTGTATCTCCTGTCATTCTGCCCAACCTACGGATGATGTTTGGACGAGTCCACCGAATGGAGTCATGTACGACACACCCGAACAAATCGCCAGTTTGACCGACAAAATTATGCAAAGAGTGGTGATTACCAAGACGATGCCGCAAAACAACAAAACGGGTATGACTCCCGAAGAACGGGATATTATTCGGTGTTGGATTGAGCAAGGGGCGAATATTGAATGAAAATTAAAATAGTTTATCCCGATTACTCGGGAAGAATAAAAATTAAAAATACACTTCAATTTATTTCAATAAAATGACCCTACAAAACTTCAATAAAAAAGACCAAGCTACTGCAAAATCTGCCTTACTGCAATGTTGCGGTGCTGCAAAATGGGCAGATAAATTACTGCAATATTTTCCTTTCAATTCGGAAGAAGAATTGGTTTCACGTGCCACTTCAATCTGGTATGAAGACTGCAATTCTGAAGATTGGAAAGAAGCCTTTTCGCAGCATCCCAAAATTGGCGATGTGGAAAGTTTGACCAAAAAATTTGCAGCGACCTCACACCTTGCAGAACAAGAACAAGCAGGAGTCAATCAGGCTTCAAAGGATACAATTGCAGCTTTGGCGAAAGCGAACAAGGAATATGAATCAAAAAATGGATTTATTTTCATCATTTGTGCAACAGGCAAAACGGCTGCCGAAATGTTGCGTTTGTTGGAAGATAGATTGAAAAATGACACAGCGGAAGAGCTGCAAATTGCGAAGGGAGAACAGCACAAAATCACCTTGATTCGACTGCAAAAATTATTGTCTGATGCCGATTGGAATTCATTGAAGGTAAGTCAATTGACGACTCATGTTTTGGACACTTCAATGGGAAAACCTGCCCAAAATTTGACCATTCAATTACAGGCTTACCAATCAGAGAAATGGCAGACGATGGCACAAGGGGTGACGAACAAAGATGGGCGTATTGCAGATTTATTGCCGCCCAATCGAATTCTTTCGCCCAACAATTACCGAATGGTTTTTGATACAGGTGCTTATTTTGAAGCCCAACAAATCAAGGCTTTCTATCCAATGGTCGAAATACAATTTACTATCTTTGACGACCAACATTATCACGTACCTTTGTTGTTGAATCCTTTTGGGTATTCGACGTATCGGGGGAGTTAAGAAATTCAAACAAAATCTTGTAAGCGAGACACTTGGGTTCTCTGAATGATTTAATATTTTTGTTTGCCTTAGTTCCAGATTTCATTTGCTCTGGTCAAAATAATCGGCTTGCCATCCGTCACCACAATCGTATGTTCGTGCTGGGTCACAAAACCTCCTTTGTCGCCTACCATTGTCCATTTATCCTTTAGTGTCACCGCAGAAGACGACCGAGTAGAAATAAACGTTTCAATAGCAACTACCATATTTTTCTTGAACCGTTGGCGATTCATAGGGTCTCTGTAATTGAGAATGTGTTCGGGGTATTCATGCAGACTTCTGCCCACTCCATGACCCGCAAGGTTTTCGATAACCTTATAGCCTTTTTTCTTTGCCTCTGTTTCTATGAGGTGTCCAATGTCTGCGATTTTCACGCCCGTTTTGATGCGCCCAATTGCTTTAAACAAAATTTCTTTGGAGGCATCTACAAGCGGTTGATGTCGGTGAATGTCTCGCCCCAAAACAAATGAACCTCCATTGTCTGACCAAAAACCATCTAATTCGGCAGATACATCAATGTTCACCAAATCTCCTTCCTTCAAGATTTTTTTCGCCGAAGGGATTCCGTGTGCCGCCTCTTTATTGACACTGATGCAGGTCCAGCCAGGGAAACCATAGGTCAACTTGGGCGCAGATTTAGCCCCAAATTCCTTCAAAATTTCCCCACCGTATTCGTCTAACTCTTTGGCAGTCATTCCTACTTTGGCATATTCCCGCATCTTTCTTAGAGTGATTGCTACGGCTTCACTGATTGCCTCCATTCCTTCCAATTCCGATTCTTTTGATATGGACATATTCTAAGTCTTTGTCGTTTGATTTGTAATTCTTAGTATCAATCAATAAAGAGGGGTTTATGTTCTTAGAATCCTTGAATTTAGACAACAAATTTAAATTTTAGTAGGCAAATCAATTGATTGAAGTTCTCTATCAATCTATTAATTTTTAATGCGATTTTGTAGTTTCCACTTTGTTCAATTGGCAAATCCTTTTCATTATAAACTCAAAAAAGTTACCTTTTGAAAAAAAGGTGTTATATATTATGGAACTGAAAGGGAGAAAAAATGGTAGATAACCATTTTAATATTTTTCAAAGATTTGCACACATATACTACAAAACTCAATACCATGTACCCGATATCCAATGATTTTATTCCCAATCTCAAAAAGTTTTATGTAATACAATACCAAGATATAAGACATCAACATATTCACAATGCTATATTTGGTAGAGCAAGCCAGCCCTATCACTTTAGTTTCTGCAAAGTGAAAGAAGGCAACTATTTGTTGGTTCGCCAAAAAGATGAGCGAGTATTGTGTTTTGATGGAGAAAGCTTGAGCATGAATTTTATGCACGATACCATTCACGCTGTGATGGTAAAACCCATCAAGATAAGAGAAGGAGCGTATGCCTTACAAGTGCAAAATCAATCCTTGGCAGAAAAATATATTTGTTATGATGGTTATGTACTGCATGAATACTATATTGGGCTAAGTGAAGTAAACTCTGTGGAAGATGCAGCTATCTGGACTATTGGGGAAGTGCCAAACATTAATAATTCTGTTATTAACTGCATGGAATTTGCTTTGAATTAGAGTTTTCCCTAAAAAGAACTTTCTGTCCGCTTTCGATTGTTATTTTCATTTGGATTTCAACAGATTGATGCTCACCGTTGCCAAATCCGAATTGGGAAAACGGTTGAAATGTTTCTCTACCGAAAACAACCCTGCTTCGGCAGCAACTTTGTGGAAGACTTCAATTTCAACGATGTATTGATCTGAAAAACCATGCGTTGCATCGTAAGCCGTTGCAGCGGTTCTACCTATGTTTTGAGCGGTCAATTCAGGAGCGATTGTGTGCAGCTCAATAACCAATAAGCCAAATTTTTGGACATAAGGGGTCCATTTTTGGAGGTGTTCACGAAGATTGTCCTCCACATCCACATTCGAGAGTCGTTTGCCTCGAAACGCAAAAGCACCTGTTGAAGCACTCGTCCGACTTGGCGTTTGATTTTTAGGTTCTGTCCATACTCGATTGTGGTCGAGAAAAGTCCGCACATTCAGTAGTTCTTGCAATTGGATACCGTAATTTTCTTGAAGGTCATTTGCCAAAAAATCAGGATTACCGATATCGCCCCAAATCACCTTTGCCCAAATATCTGCTTGAATCAAATTGGCTCTCGTTACCTTCAATGCCGCCCGATTGTAGTCCGCACCCACCAAAAAAAGTGGGTATTCCTCCAGCATCGTTCCCCGCAAGGTTCGATGTTCAATGACATCAAACAAATGCTCCAAAAACGCTCCATTGCCGCATCCCATATCAAGGATGCCTTTTGGTTGTTCGTCAATCGGTTGATTGAAGAGGTCAATGATGATTTCATCAATTTTCTTGAAGTAGGTCGCATGTGCCCCACCACTTCCCCACACATTCATTTCTCTATCTACGTGAATTTCGGGCGCGCCCTCAGGCACTTGCCACAGTACGGTTGGATCGCCGTAAATCAACTCTTTGAGTTTCCGAAACATCGGAATATATGAAACCGTCACTCCATAAGCACTCGCTCGTTTGGCATAAAACAAACCCTTTTCGGTGAAGCTATAGGTGTCGTTTCGTTTATTGAACCATTCCAAAAACACAAACATATCCAGCAGACGTTCAAAGCTGTCTGAATCTTGGTGAAACTCTTCAGGCTTAAACGATGCTTCCATAAAATACTTGTGAAACATTCCTCCCATTCCCAAGGCAACGACTGTCGGACCTACAATGATTCCTTCAATGTGCTTCAAAACCTGCCATTGCAGCTCTTTTGTTGAAGCATCGGAAGACAAAGTCAGTCCATATTGATTTTTATACTTTTTGAAAATCCGTTCCCAAAGAATAAAAGGCTCTTTGGCAAACTTGCGAGGATGAAATTTGCCTGAATAGGCCATCAAGCCTACCACATCTTTGTAGAGTGGAATCAAGTCAAAGGCTCTTTCACTCCTATCATTCAACTTCAATCGTATCGCGCTTTCTCCTTCAATCTCATAATCCAACCACCCCTGCGAAGCCAATACTCTCAAAGCAATGTTTAGATATCCTTCATTTGCATTGAACCTCTCGGTTAATTGTTGAAGTGAGGCTTTCTTTACTTCAAGCAAGTAGGTCAATACACCGTATTCATGCAAGGCATAGGCAGTAGGTGCGGTCACAATTCCGTCCAAATGACGAAATAAGTCGGCTCTCAGTTGATTTTTGATTGCTTTATTCATTCTGCTAATCTACAAAATTTTTCAATCATATACCTCCTCTCAAATTTTGAAAGAATGCAACTTTTTTTGGAAAAATACTGTTGGCTTGATCGAACAAACATGCTTATCTTAGCTGTTGTAATGTTTAGAATTTGTACGAGGATGCAAAGAGACGAGAAATAAGGCATTGATTTAGGCTTAGTTGTTTAGAATCTACACTAATCATCAATGATTTTTTTACACATAAAAACCCGCTTCTCACTTCTTTCGTCCGAAGTCCAAATAATATGAACCGAATAATATAATGTATGTCAAATAATTCAGAATCAAAAGTACGGGTAGATAAATGGCTTTGGGCGGTAAGAGTATTCAAAACCAGAACCTTAGCAAGCGATGCTTGTAAAGCAGGAAGGGTCAAAATCGATGGAAAAAGCGTGAAACCTTCCAGAATGATACAAATCGGAGATACGGTAACGTCTCAAAAAGGACAGGAAAAAAAGGTATTGAAGGTGGTTAAACTGATTGAAAAACGAGTTGGTGCAAAAATTGCCGTTGAATGTTACGAAGATTTATCCCCTCCTCCTATTCCCCGAACTCCCAGCGAATTGCAAAAATCTGCTTTTTGGGAATACCCAACCGCTACTCGTGAGCGAGGTGCAGGACGTCCAACTAAAAAAGAACGTCGAATATTGGATGATTTTTACGACGACTTTGATGATGATTTTGAGGATTGATTTATTTTCATTTTGGCTTATCGTAAATTCAAATAAACTTCTATGAAACCTTCCTTCAAAGTCTTGTTGTTCAACTTTCTGATTTTGCTTTTGTACGCTGTTTCCATTGGTTATTACAGCATAGACGAATATGAAGGAGAAATGGTTTTATTCTTATTTGTCTTCATTGCTGTCGCTGTTCACTTAGGCATATTATTTATCTTGACCATTTTCAACTTTGCTAAAGGTAATTCCTCAAAAGGAAGAATATTTTTATTCAATTTGGTGATGGTGCTTATTTTGGCTGTAATCCTTACTCCATTGATGCTGTCAATTTTTCATTGATGTACCTAACACTCAACTGCAAGTTGTCATACCGAGAAATCGCACAGAACCATATTTTTTCACAAGGAACTTTTTCTACCCACTCCCTCGTTGTTCTTAAAGTCATCAAACAATTTTAACCCTCTAAACACAACAATTATGTCCTCAAATATTCTTCAATTTTCTGCACACTTAGACAATGCCTATTTTTTTCGAGGCAGCAACAAACGAGAAGTTTTCTTATATGCCACCCTCAAAGCTGGGAAAGCTCCAACAACCCAAGAGCGAGTTCCGTTGAACATTTCTTTAGTCGTTGATAGAAGCGGTTCGATGCAAGGCGACAAACTCAACTACGTCAAAAAAGCGGTTGATTTTGTGATTGACAATCTCAATGCCAGCGACTATCTTTCTATCGTACAATACGACAATGAAGTAGATGTGGTCAGCGCATCTGCTACTGTTACCCACAAAGCCAACCTTCACCAAAAAGTCAAAACCATCGAAGCCAGAGGAATGACGAACCTAAGCGGTGGAATGTTGGAAGGCTATACACAGGTTAAAAACACGCAACAATCAGGCTTTGTGAATCGCACGCTTTTACTTTCTGATGGGCTTGCCAACCAAGGCATTACAGATCCACAAAGGTTGCAGCAAATCGCTCAAAAGAAATTCAGAGAACAAGGAATCGCCCTTTCGACTTTTGGCGTAGGCGCAGATTTTAACGAATCACTTATGACCCAACTTTCTGAATTTGGTGGTGCAAATTATTATTTCATTGACAAACCCGACAAAATTCCTCAAATTTTCGCCCAAGAATTGGAAGGTTTATTATCCGTTGTCGCTCAAAACACCAAACTTACCCTTCAATTCCCCAATACTCATTTTCGCCCTACAAAAGTGTATGGTTATCCTGCAAGCATTGGTCGTTCTGATATTACGGTCAACTTCAATGATGTTTTTGCAGAGGAGGAAAAAGCGATTTTGATTGCCTTTGAAGTATTGCAGCCCATTGATGAAACACAGAATTTCAAGCTGCAATTGCAGTACGAAGATGTGGTTGAAAAACTGGAAACCATTGAAGAAGAATTGGTTTTAAGTCTTCAATCTACACAAAACAAAGAACAATATGAAGCGAGTGTTCATGCAATTGCGATTCAAAACGTAGCCTTGTTTGTTTCCAATGATTTGTACGAACAGTGTTTGGCGGCTGTAGACAAAAGACAATATGATAAAGCAAAATCTCTATTGAAGCAAGCTAAAACCTACATTGAAGCCTATATCAAATTGTATGCTTCGGAAGAATTGCAGCGACAATATGAGCAAATTTTGGAGTATGAAAGTAAACTGGAGAGCCTAAAAGAGATGCCTAAAGCGGATTTTATGATGGCTCAAAAGTTTTCAAAAAGTGCGAATTATATGTCGAGAAAGAAACGCTAAGGTAAATTCAAATTAAAAACTCAAATGCAAATTCAAACAATACTTTGTAAGCGAGCAAAGTAAATTGCAGAAATGCCTAATTTAATATTTTAGTTTGCCTAAAGGTTTGGGAGTCCAATAAAATTATTTTCAAGCGGTTGTTCGGGAAAACCAAACAATCGCTTTTGTTATTTTCACACCTCACAATCCACTGCCGTTTTGAAGTTGACATTTGAGTTTGAACTTTATGGTTCTGGCTGCGTCAGGTTAGATTTGCCAATCAAATAAAGCCCACATTTAGGCAAAAACTTTTGAAGGTTCACCTTCCATTGTTCCGCCACATCTGCCACAAAAGCCCCAACAACAACACTCCTGCCAATACAAAACCAAACAAACTGATATAGGGTATGCCGTAGCTGCTCACTGGTCCTGCCGTACTTCCTGCGGTCATGCTGATAGCTGAGGTAATCAATATCCCCACAATCAACAAGGCAATGATAAAGCGATTTCCGACTCGGTCAAAGGATTCAAGGAAAGAATCAAAGTTGTCCAACACCATGCGGGATTGGTGCTTGCCTTTCCGCATTTGCTTCAAAATTTCCCTTGCTTCAATGGGAAAAGTCGTGGCGAGACTCATAAAACTGGTAAAAACGGTGTAAGCATCTGAAGCCAAGTTTTTGGGAGAATATTGTTCTTGAATCAGTTTGGCTCCATACGGTTTTACATACCGAAATACATTCATGTCGGGATGTATACTCTTACCAATGCCCTCCAAAATGGCAATGGCTCGTAAGATGATAAATATGCTACCAGGCACTCGAAGTTTGTAGTCGTAAATGAGTTTTTGGATGCGTGCGGTCAAATCTGCAATGCTGCTTTCGCCCACATCTAAAGCCGAAAAATCTTCCACCAATAGATTCAAATCTTGTTCCAAAGCCCGCATGTCCTCCACTTGATCGTCAATCGCCAACTTCCGTAAATTGATGGCCATAGCTTGGGCATTTTGCTGGACCATGCCGATGAAAATACCCGAAAAGGCATACTTGTCCCGTCGGGTCAATTTACCGACCATTCCAAAATCAATCAAACAAATCACCCCATCTTCCCTCACCAAAACATTGCCTGGGTGAGGGTCAGCGTGAAAATACCCAAACTCAAAAATCTGAGTGAGGTAGATGTTCATGCCATTCTCTGCAATTTGAGTAGGGCTCAAGCCCCATTTTATGATTTGCTCTACATCGGTGATTTTGCAGCCTTTGACGAACTCCAAAACCAAAACCCGCCCAGTCGAAATGGATTTGTAGGCATTGGGAACATAAAATTCCTTGTGGTCTTTGTAAAATTCTCTAAATTGGATAATATTTCGAGCCTCGTTTTTGTAGTCCAGTTCTTTCTGCATACTACGCTCAAAGGCCTCGACTACGTCCATTGGATTCAAAATACCCAAACCCTCAAAATAACTTTCCCCTCGCCTGACAATCTCCTTGATGATCGAAATATCGGTCTCGATTAATTGGGCGACTTCGGGACGTTGTACCTTCACCACTACTCTTTCACCTGTCTTCAATTTGGCAGCATACACCTGACCGATAGAGGCTGCACCAATGGGTTTTTCATTGAAATAGCTGAAAATGGTCTCCAAAGACTTACCCATGTCTTCTTCAATGATTTGACGGGCAAGTTCATACTTGAAAGCAGGCACATTATCCTGCAATTTTTCGAGTTCGAGAATGAGTTCTTTGGGTAAAATATCGGGGCGATTACTCAATACCTGTGCGCCTTTGATAAACGTTGCCCCCAATTCTTCAACCGCTAAACGAACACGCTCCCAACGGCTGTATTCAAAAACGGGTTTTTCGGCTCTCAACCAAGTCAATCGTCTTTTTTGGGGCACAAAGTTTTTGAGAGGTGTATTTGTCACCATGTCTTCAAAGCCATATTTCAACAAAATGGCAATGATTTCCCGTGTGCGGCTGATATTTTTTAGCGTTTGGTCGAAAAACATCTAATGTGATTGGTAAATAATGACTGGTGATGTGTCTTGAATCAGATGGCTATATCCAAACCAAAGCTACCATTTTCTGAAATGAAAATGAAAAACCGCCCCCCTTTTCATCAAAGAGTTTGGCGAACATTGACTTTTCCTTTTCGGAAGATTGGGCAGCCATTCAGAAAATGATGAATAAAATCATACTACTGTACATTTTTAATTCAACCACAAAAGGCACAAAGAAAACAAAAGTAAAGACTTGAAATTCAATAACCTCTTTTGTGCCCTTTTGATACTTTTGTGGTTCAAAAATCATTTTGTATAGTAGTATGGAATAAAATATTAAAATGGTGTTCCAATCTTGGACTTTTTTTAACGCAGGTTATAGAGTAGTAATCCCCAAAATCAAATACAAAACCACACTGATTCCACCCATAGCCAAAGCATAAGGCATTTGGGTTTTTACGTGGTCAATGTGATCACTTGCCGAAGCCATAGAGGACAAAATAGTGGTGTCGGAGATGGGTGAACAGTGGTCGCCAAAAATGCCCCCTCCCAAAGCAGCCGCCAAGGTAAGGTGAACATTCACTCCCATTGTTTCGGCCATCGGCATGGCTATCGCTATCATAATCGCAAAAGTTCCCCAGCTCGTTCCTGTAGAAAAGGCAATGATGGAACTGACCAAAAATACAATGGCAGGTACTAAGGCAGGTGATAGCCAAGATTTGGCAACCGTGGCAATATACAGCCCTGTCTGCAATTCTTTGCAAACTGCTCCAATCGCAAATGCCAATACCATCAACAAGGCAAGCGGTAGCAAGGCTGCAATACCTTCTAAAGATAATTCTACCATTTCACGAATACCAAAAACACCTTGTACTTTGTAGAGTATCATGCTGATGAGAATCGAAGTAATGACCGCCACCAAAACGGCGGTAGAACCGGATCCTTTGCCAATCGCAAGTAAGGCGGTTTGTAGGCCTGTCGCATTGGGAAGTTCTGCAAGAGCCGTTTCCCATCCTGTATAAATCAATAGTATGGGCATCATCAAAACCATCGTAACAATCGGGATAATCATGTTGAAGGCTTTGGGCGTAATCGTTGTTTTGGTTTGAAGGAGGGTGATGTCGGAACTCATCATCGGAACGGCATCGTCTGACAATAATTTGCCTTCTTCTCTCGCTCTTTTTTCAGCTTTTTCCATTGGGCCAAAATCTTTTTGGGTGAGGATCAAAGTCAATACGAGCAGTAAGGCAAGGATGGGGTAAAAATTGTAAACCATAGATTGGAGGAGGGTACTGAGTGGATTTTCGAAACCTTGTGTGAGCAACAAACCCATAATGAAGGCTCCCCATGCATTGAAGGGCATCAAAATACAAGCAGGGGCAGAACTCGAATCGGCAATATAAGCCAGTTTTTCACGAGGAATCCCCATTTTATCAAATATTGGGCGGTACAATGCGCCAACGGTTAAAACAGAAATACTGGATTCCACAAAAATCAAGATGCCTGTGAGCCAAGCCAATAACTGTACGGTCACTCGGCTGTTTGTCTTCCCATTTGCTTCTCTTTTAAGCATCCAACGGTTTACCACATTGATGAAACCTTCGACACCTCCCGATTTCTGAATAAATACAATCAATGCTCCTACCAAGGCACAAAACATCACAGTTCGGGTATTGCCTTCATCCTGAAAAACATCAACCAATGCTTGGACAGTGGCAAAGCTTCCAGTGAGTAAATTCCCACCATGCAAAATAATCCAGCCCAACCAAATTCCGAACAACAGCGAAATAAATACTTGTTTGGTGCGAATGGCAAGAATGATAGCTATCAAAGGAGGAGCAAGAGAGAGAATGGTCATGGTTACAATGAAAGTTAAATTCAAGGAAAGGAAATGGATGGAACAACATCCATTTACAATAATTCGTAAATTTAAGTATTAATTGTCCAACAACTTACAAATAGGGAACTTATTTGTATCTCTCTTTAGAGAAGAAACGTCTTATAAAAGTTAGGAGGTGAAAGGAGAGAAAAAAGTAGCAGTGCTGTATCATTAAAGATTGCAAAGAATTACTCGTTTATAGAAGTGGAAGTATAGAAGTTGAAAGAAGAAATTACACACACACACAAATTTTTCAACAATTAACCACCAGAGTAGAAAGAGCAATTTTGCTAATGAAGACAACACTGCATATTTTTAAGTATATAGTCAAGATACGTCAATAAACAATAATAGTTTCAATTGTCTCTAATGTAAGATGACGAATATCATGCCAACATTTATTCAAATACCATTATGCTATATATCAATGGATATACAATAAGTTTGCTTTTACATTCTATAACCCTATCTTGGATGGCATTTAATTTTTCAGTTTCAAATTAAAACATCAAACAAAAACATATCTTAAAAAAAATATGTTTTTTCCTATTTCCAACTCAGACTGCAAAAGTAGTAAATTCTGAAATCAAATAAAAGTGATTTGAAATTTCATTCTATTAATTATAAGTTAAGTTACAGAAAATCCATCTAAAAATAAAATTTTTCTTTATCTTTTTTTTACACATAGGAGTATAACTCAATGTTTTTCTTAGCCTAAGGATAGAAATAAGAAAAAGGATATAATCTGAATATGATTTATTCTAAAACTAAAACCGCATCACTTATAAGGATATAGTAAAAAGTGATGCGGTTTCCTGTTTTAGCAAAACAATCTTTTTTCAAAAGATTGTTTAATACTTCAAGAATTTATGCTGAATGGTTGTTTCTCCGTTGTTGATTTGCAATAAATATACTCCAACCTTCAAATTCCTAACATCAATTGCAAATGTATTCACTTGATCAGCCGAGCTGTTCATTCCTTGTTCCATTATCTTTCGTCCGCTTACATCATGGATTTGAACCGAAAGGCGTTGATTACTTGGAGTACTAAATGACACATTCAACCAATCGCTGGTAGGAATGGGTTTTACTTCTATCCAACCAAAGTCGCTTTCTCCTCTTCGAAGGCTGATAGTGGCCAAAAATTCTATGCGCCCATCGAAGTCTGTTTGAGACAAACGGTAATAAGTGATTGCAGCCGTTGTTTCTCTGTCCAAGTATTCGTATCTACTCGGCAATTGACTGTTGCCAACTCCTGTTATCTTAGCAATTGTTTCAAAAGATTGTCCATCAAAAGAACGCTCTAAGGTGAAAAAATCGTTGTTGGTTTCGGAGGCTGTCACCCATTGAAGTTGGTTTCCTTCTGTCAATACTTCTCCTTCAAAACTCAAAAATTCGACAGGTAAGATTTTGCAGTCAATGACATCCGATACAACACTTGCTGTACATCCATTTGCATCTGCAATATTGATGGTGTAAGAAGTGCCACTTTCAAAAGGGCCTAAAGAAAAGCTATCCTCTTCAATGACATCAACTACCGTTCCTGTTAGGCTGTAAGGAGCGGTGCCATTCGTAATCGTAACCTCCACCATATAGGTATTGGCTTGATTGTCATCGCTACATTCAAATAAGTGTTCAATCCCAATAGGATTGGTTTCACAACCATCTTTAGAACAAGCAATCACATCAGAATTAATTTCTGCAGTACAACCATTTCCATCTTCAACTGCAAAATTGTAGGTTGTTCCATCTGTAAAAGGCCCAATGGTGAAAGTGTTTTCATCAATTGTTTCATTCAATGCGCCGGTTATGATATAGGGTGCGATTCCATTTAGAATCGTTACATTGACTGTATACAAACCACTTGCTTCATCACAATCTACTTCATGTATTACATTTATTGGATTGGCTTCACAATCAATCTTAGAACAAGCGATGATGTCAGAATTGACTTCTGCGGTACATCCTAAATCGTCCACAACAGCAAAATTGTACGTTGTTCCGTCCGTAAAAGGGCCAATGGCGAAAGTGTTTTCATCGATCGTTTCGTTTAGTGCACCTGAAATGGTGTAAGGTCCTGTTCCGTTCAAAATAGTTACATTGACAGTATAAGTTGCATTGGCAAAATCACAAATCACTTCGTGTTCGATGGTCAAAGGATTGGTTTCACAGTCCACCAATACCAAAGGAGGGCAAGTCAAATCTTTGATGATCTGTCCACGGACTTCTCCACCAGGGTGCATTGCTGTATGTACATTGACATACGTATTGCCGTCTTGAATTGCTCTTGCAGCGTCTTCCGTAAATGGCGTATCGTTCATGTCACTCCAATAAGTAAAGATTCCTCCATCGTTATACAGGTCAGACATATTGAAGATAACACCGCCATCTTCACCTGTTGCTGCTTGGTGAATATGTGCGCCTGTCACATCACCTGTCAGCCCGCTCACAACGACCATTACGTGTGCATTGCTCAAGTTTCTATCTATTGAAGCCATTCCACCACCTGTTGCAGTCGGAGCATTGACAGCACTCGTCTCTTGGTCGGAACACAAATCATAACCATATCCATCTCTTGCCAATCGAAACAATTGACCCCGAATTTCGCCGCCTGGAAAACCGGGTGTATGCACATTGATGTAAATTTGTCCTGTCAATAAAGCATTGATTAATTCGGACGATACATCTGTTGTACTGCCAGAGGTTTGATTCCCATCTATTCCCTCCGAAAGATTCACCAATACGCCTCCGTTTTCGCCCAAAGGAGCATTGTGAAAATGAGCTGCATCAAAATTACCACTCATTCCATCTGTCACTACTCGATAGGTGATTTCGTCAAAAGTTGGGCTCAAAGTAACTGCTGCAAAACCTTTCGCTTCAGTAAGGGAAGCAGGAACTTCTTGTGCGCCTGACAACCACGTATCGAAAGTCAAACCTTTGTTTAAAATTAACTGTCCACGAATCTCTCCACCGGGATTGGCTTCTGTATGTACATTCACATAAATATTGCCTGCCTGCAAATCGGCTAAATACTCTGCAGGAAATACAACGCCGTGAATTTGATTGCCATGTATAAAATCGCTTAGGTTTTCTACTACACCGCCATTCTCACCTACTGCTCCCAAATGCAAATGTGCGCCAGTAATAGGACCACTTAGATTTTGCACCAATACATTCACTTCCAGTTTGTTCACATTCGGTGTATAGTTGAAGGTAGCCAACCCATAAGCATCTGTCATAACAGGAGGATTTTCTTGTCCGCCTGTTAAATCAGCATGATAAGTCACTTCCGTTTCGAGTATCAGTTGTGTTCGGATTTCACCGCCAGGATTGGCTTCTGTATGTACATTTAGGTAATATGCTCCTGTCAAAAATTTGGCTAATTGGTCAGCCGAAAAATCTGTCAAAGTAGTGCTGACTCGATTTCCATTTATAAAATCACTTAGATTAAAAATCACATCACCATTTTCTCCTACTGCACCTTCATGGACATGAATACCTGTAATCGGACCACTCAAACCATTGACACTTACATTTACTTCAATGGCATCTCTTGTATCGTTCAATAAAAAAGAAGTCACCCCCACTGCGTCGGTCACAACAGGCGGGTTTTCTGCTCCACCTGTTAGTTTTCCTGCAATCAGTAAATCACCGCTAAACTTAGGATCTACAGGTAAGTCTTCAAGAAATTCGCTTCCACGAACTACATTTCCTCTGATTTCTCCTCCAGGAAAATTAGCCGTATGGATGTTTGCATAAATCGTATTGCTTCGGAATTTTGCAGCGTGAGTATTGAAGGGTTCTGTATCGTTTTCTGTCCAATAACCATAAGCACCGCCTACTGGATTGAAAAAAGAACTCAAATTAAAAATGACTCCTCCATTGGTTCCAGGTCGAGCTTCATGAAAATGTGCGGCATCAATAGGTGCAGACAGTCCGCTTACCACCATCATGAAGTGAGCATTGCTTTGATCTCTATCAATAGAAACCATCCCTACACCTGTTCCAGCACTTCCAGATGGAGGAACTTCTTGTCCACCACTGAATTCATAAGAATATCCTTCTCGTGCCAATCTGTAAACTTGTCCACGGATTTCACCTCCTGGATTCGCTTCTGTATGAATATTGAGATAAATTCCTGCAGACAACATACTGTTTAATATGTCGGCGCTCAAGGCTTGACTTCCCATAATTCGATTCCCCATCACATCATCCGTCAAGTTGACTACTACGCCACCGTTGTTTCCGACTGTGCCTGTGTGAAAGTGTGCGCCTGTAATCGGACCACTCAGTCCATCTACTACAATATTGTAGCTAACTTCATCAAGTGTATTGCTCACATTTATTTTCGCAACACCCGTAGCAGTTGTCACAACAGGAGGATTTTCTTGTCCACCATCCAAAGATGAATCAAAGTGCAATACATCGTCTAACAATGCCTGACCAC
The DNA here is from genome assembly GCA_030427245.1 of Bacteroidia bacterium. Taxonomy (GTDB): domain Bacteria; phylum Bacteroidota; class Bacteroidia; order Chitinophagales; family UBA2359; genus JAUHXA01. The sequence goes on from JAUHXA010000010.1 coordinate 137,621, forward strand.
GAATTTCGCCGCCCGGATTCGCTTCTGTATGTACATTGATGTAAATATTACCAGATTGAAGAGCTGCTAAATAAGCCGCAGGATCCACCGTAGCAATAATGGTATTTCCGTTCACAAAGTCCGTTAAGTTTTCCACAACACTGCCGTTTTCGCCCGCAGCAGCTTCGTGAAAGTGTGCGCCTGTAATCGGGCCACTCAAACCTTGTACGACTACATGAATCTGCAATTTGTAGCCACTTTTGGATAGATTGAAAACACCCAACCCATAAGCATCGGTCATGACAGCAGGCACTTCCTGACCTCCTTCTAACATGGCGGTATATCGAAAATCAGACTCTAAAATAACTTGCGCTCTGATTTCTCCACCAGGATTGGCATCTGTATGCACATTGAGGTAATAGCCGCCACTGATAAAAGTAGCTACTTGATCGGCTGTCAAGTTCGTCAATCGAGTTTGAATGCGATTCCCATTGATGGCATCACTTAGATTGAATACTACACCACCATTTGCGCCAGCTTCGCCTTCATGTAGGTGAATACCAGTGATTTCGCCGCTTAGTCCGTTCACACTCACGTTGATATCCAATGTTGTTTTGTCTTCGCTTAGGGTAAAAACGCCTAAGCCTTCTGCATCTGTCATGACTGGAGGAACTTCGTTACTCCCATTCATTCGGGCAGTAAACTGTAAGGTACTCGATAGATGTGCTGCATCTATACTAACAAATGTAGCGCTTATAAATAGTAAGGAGAAGAGTAAATAGATGTGTCTCATAGCTATGAAAATATTGGTTTTAGGAAATTTTGTATTAAAAATAATCTTTTCTATTCAAAATACCTACGAGAAAAAGAAATATTTGGATTTTCCTTTGCCTATTTTTCTTTTAAAACTATACGATTTAGACTCTCCAATAACCTGCCTTCAAATATTTCCCTTCTTCAAACGCAATCGGATGATCCACATCATGAAAGGTTCGTTCCAGTTCTCGAAATCGTCTGCCAGAAGATTGTAAGGTCTGAATGATTACTTCAAAAAAATCATCGGCAGAGACTCGACTCGAACAAGATGCCATCAATAGAATACCTCCTTTTTGGACAAGTGGAATGGCAAGGCGGCAAAGTTGGGCGTATTTGTGCAAGGCTCTATTTCGTTCACTGTCTCGCTTGGCGAAAGAAGGAGGGTCTACAACCACTATGTCAAAAAAACGTTTTTGTTGGTGAAGCTGTTGAAGCCCTTCAAAGGCATCTGCGGCAATGGTTTTATGTTTTGAAGTTTGTAAATCTGGATTGAGGGCTACATTTTTTTTTGCCATTTCCAAAGCCTGCTTGCTGATGTCCAAGCTCACGACTTCTGCCGCTCCTCCACCCAATGCATGAACCGAGAATCCTCCAGCATAGGCAAATACATCCAAAACTTTTTTGCCTTTTGCCATTTGCCCAACCTTGAAGCGGTTGTGGCGGTGATCGAGGAAATAACCTGTTTTGTGTCCCCTTACGACATTGGCCGAAAATTGAAGGCCATGTTCTTTGAAGATTACTTTCTCTTCCTGCAGTTTTCCATACAGTATTTGTCCATCCTGCAGTCCTTGCAATTCTTTGGTCAATTTTTGAAGTGAACGACTCAATCGAAGGACAATGGTGTTGCAGTTGGTAAGAGATTGAAGGATGGGAAGCATTATTTTTAAGTAGGGTAGCCATATTGCAGCGTAGAGTTTGACGACCAACACTTCGGCATAAACATCGGCGATAAAACTCGGTAGTCCATCGTTTTCGCCATGAATCAGGCGGTAACTATTGGTATCAGATGTGGTCAAAAGTCGCTGACGAACTTGATATGCCTGCTCGATTTTTTGCTGAAACCAATGGGTATCAATTTTTGCAGGTTGTCGATATTGAAGGAGCTTGATGCGAATAGGAGAATGTGGATCGTATAAGCCGAGAGCCAAAAATTTGTTTTTCTTTTGGTCATACACAATGGCTAAATCACCTGCTGTGCCTTCTATGTTTTGCTTTACAATTGCAGCTTCAAAAACCCACGGATGACCTTTCTGAATAATTTTTTCAACTGCAGGTTTTACTTTTACAGCCATTCTTTTAGGGGAGTGATCTGGTAGTCTTGAGAACATTTTTCTGTTTATTTACCAACTTATTTGATTCAACTTCGTAAAAATAGGCAAACAAGCCCAAAACAACCACTATGTCTATCAATGGAAAAACAACCCTTACATCTAAAACATTGTCTCTACAGAAAACAGAGCGTGTTTTAGAAATCTTAACTAAGGTTGTCAATGAAATCCCTTCAAATATTGAAACTCTGGTAAAAGAGGTCTTACCCATTGCTGAACAGTTAGAAGAAAAAAAATATCTGTTTTTTTTGCACATGAGATGGGGGTATTATTGCCACCGTTTAGAAAAATACGATAAAGCTGAAAAGCACTATCTCTCTGCTCTGCAAGTTGCACAAAAATCTCAAAATAACGATTTTATTGCCTTTGCTTACAATAATTTGGGCCTGATTTATCTTCGCAAAAACCACTATCACAAAGCACTTCAATCTTTATTCCGTGCCCTAAGCGAAAACTCAGAGGATTTACAAGCTTCCATTTACTCCAATATCGGTACAGTCTTTTTTCAGCAGCAAAAATTTGAGAAGGCATTGGAGTATTATCAAAAAGTGTTAGAATATTCCTTAGCATCCAATCTAGATAACATTTTCAATGCGTACATCAATATAGGTGTCGGGCTACAAAGCTTGAACAGATATGAGGAGGCAGTAGAATACTATCTGAAGTCGCTGGAAATAATGGGCGAAAATAAGCAATATGCAGGTCAAAAAGCAGCTTGTTTTGAAAATTTGGGAGAGGCAAGATTGGCACAAAAAAAGTATGGGGAAAGTCTAACTTACTTACAAACAGCCCTCGACTTCAATATGAAACTAAAGCAGTTTAAGCGAGTCACGACTTGTCTTTATCTGATAGGAAAAAACTTTTTTGCGCAGAAAAAATACAAAGAAACTTACGAATATCTTCAAAAATCACTGTTTTATGCTCGGGAATATAGCTTTCTTATTGAAGAAAAGGATACCCTCTTAATGCTCATTCAATACTACAAAGAGACCCAGGAATGGGAAGACTGTATTCGATATCAAGACCAATTGATTGAGTTGCAATCCCAATATTTTTATCCTGAAAAGAAAGAGGAAGTACAGGCTATTCTGAATAAAAAAGAGGAAGAGTTTGATATTTTGGCAGAAAAAAATCTAAAAATAGTACAACAAAATCAGCGTTTGCAGCAATACAATCGTGAGCTCAAACAATATGCTTTCATCGTTGCGCATGACCTGAAAGAACCTCTCTGCAATATCAGCGGTTTCACTACTTTATTGTCAACCAAACACAAAGAACAACTTAGTGAAGAAGCGCTTGAATTTTTGAAATACATTGAAGGTGGCGCTCAATACATGCACAGTCTGTTGGAAGACTTGCTTCAATATACTACTTTGCAGCTTCAAGAAGAAAAAATCGTGCGACTCAATACCAATCAACAACTTCAAACAGTATTGTCCCAACTAAAAACCGAAATAAGCACTGCAAATGCTAAAATTCAAGTGAGTGAATTGCCTGCACTATACATAGAACCCAAACATTTTAAATGGCTTATGATTCAAATTCTCAGCAATGCTTTGAAATTCATCCATCCCGATAAACCCTGTTATGTGTTTGTCCATTCTTACGAAAAGAAAGGCAAGCAATACATTGAAGTAAGAGACAATGGCATTGGCATTGAATCTGTTCAACAGCAAAAAATATTTGGAATTTTTCAGAGATTACACAAGCAAAACTATGAAGGAACGGGTATTGGTTTGGCCATTTGCAAGAAAATTATAGATTTGTATGGTGGTGAAATTGGACTTCACTCAAAGGAAAATGAAGGAACTGCCTTTTATTTTTCGCTGCCTACTATTGTGATTCCCTAACCTTGCAAAGTCAGTACTATAAAATTCAATTCAAAACCGCACTTGATTTAGACTTTGGACGAAGGGGCAAAGAGGCAGGAAGCAGGATTTAAATATTTGAAACTCCCCCTTTATTGGTTTTCAAAAAATGGTTCATGGTTTTATAGGAATCTAAACTGTGATTTAATTATTTGACTATAAGCTCTATTTGTAGCCTATGAATTATTGTTGTTCAAAAATCAATCGGGTATTTTTAGTTTCGAACCTTTAACAAATTTTACCCATTCATACGGTTTGTAAATACGTTCTCACAGGATATTTACAATATGACACCTCTCTTTTTGTCCTTCTGTAATGTCTGTCCCAACACCTCAGGAAATCTTGTGAATAAATCGGACAAAATTTAAAACAGGTATATATACTATTCCTGAAAAAGCGTAAGTCTTCAGTGTTTACTGAATAAAGGGAATATAGGTTGGAAAGTTATTTTTTCATTCTTCCTTAACTATCTTTGCGGGCAATTCAGCAACCTCAAATATTGCCATGCAACACGAAACAATCCTTATTTTAGATTTTGGCGCACAATACCGTCAATTGATTGCCAGAAGAGTGCGAGAAGCGAAAGTCTATTGTGAAGTCCTTCCTTGGAGTGCTTCCCTTGAAGAAATCCAGTCTAAAAATCCCAAAGGAATCATTTTTACGGGTGGGCCCAGTGTCGTCTCTGCAAAGGATGCGCCGATTGTCGACAAAGGTATTTTCGATTTGGGTATCCCGATATTTGGCATCTGCTACGGTGTGCAAGTGATAGGCCACTTGTTGGGTGGAAAAGTGGAACGGTCGGCCGAAAGAGAATACGGCAAAAAACCCCTTCACGTCACCTCCAATCACCCATTACTGCAAGGAGTCGAAAAAGAAACTACTTGTTGGATGAGTCATACCTACTATGTGAGTGAACCTCCAAAGGGCTTCAAAACGATTGCTTCAACGGATACTTGTCCTGTGGGTGCAATCGCCAACGATGTCCAGAAAATTTATGGGGTTCAGTTTCACCCCGAAGTCGTGCATACTCCTTATGGTTCTCAAATCCTTCAAAACTTCCTCTACCATGTTTGTGGCTGCAAAGGCGACTGGATCATGGGCGATTTTGCCAAAGAAAAAATTGCAGCTTTGCGGGCGAAAATTGGGGATAAGAAAGTCTTGTGTGGTTTGTCGGGTGGTGTAGATTCTTCGGTGGCAGCGGCATTGATTCATCATGCGGTGGGCGAACAATTGACCTGCATTTTTGTGGATCATGGGCTATTGAGGAAAGATGAAGGGGATGAAGTAGAGGAGTTTTTCAAGGGTGAATTCAAACTCAAATTGATTAGAGTCAATGCTCAAGAACGCTTTTTGTCGAAATTGGCGGGCATAAGCGACCCCGAAAAGAAGCGCAAAATCATCGGGGAAGAGTTTATTCGAGTATTTGAGGAGGAGGCCAAAAAGATTGGAAAGGTGGACTTTTTGGTGCAAGGCACTATCTATGCCGACATCATCGAAAGCGGTAGCAAGCATGGTGCGACTATCAAGAGTCATCACAATGTGGGAGGCTTGCCCGACCATGTAGATTTTGAGGAAATCATCGAGCCTTTAGAAGATTTATTCAAAGATGAAGTGCGTGCAGTCGGTCGTGCTATTGGCTTACCCGATTACCTCACCGAGCGTCAGCCTTTTCCTGGGCCTGGTCTTGCGATTCGGGTCATCGGCGACATTACAGAAGAAAAGCTAGCGATTCTGAGAGAAGCCGACTATATCTATCGAAGCGAAATCGCCAAAGCAGGCTGGGATAAGCATATTTGGCAGTATTTTGCAGTTTATACAGGCATCCGAAGTGTAGGGGTGATGGGAGACGAACGCACCTATGATACAGCAATAGCCTTGCGGGGAGTGACGAGCACGGATGGCATGACTGCCGATTGGGCAAGAATCCCGTATGAGGTTTTGGAGCGCATTTCTACAAGGATTGTGAATGAGGTGCCTCATGTGAATCGGGTGGTGTATGACATTACTTCAAAACCTCCTGGAACGATCGAGTGGGAGTAAAATTTCGAGTCAGTGTAGTGGTAAACCTCAAAGTTAGAGAACTAGGTAAACTCAAAGTTTCAAAGCGCTATTTGGAACTCAAGGGAGCTAAAAGTGGCTTCAATAACTTGAGCAGCCCTTTGGATAAGCTGAACATATAAGGATTATCACGATGTTGTTACGCAACTCATATTGTGAATTATAATAAATTATTACGCAACTCATATGGTGTATTGATTTAAATTGTTACGCAAGACATATGGTTTATTTATTTATGCGAAATATTGATACGCTTATTTTTTGTACATAGCAAATTTTATTTTGCATAGATGGAATAGTTTTTTTACTTTTGGATATTGTTGAAATATACGCAATGAGTTGCGTTATTGAAGATGTTGGGCAGAAATCCCTCTCCTTCGTCGAGCGATTTCTGCCCAACGGAGCGAGCGATATTGTTACGATATTCTCGTTCCGTTAAGCTTTAGGCATGTCCTAAAGCTGGGTCGTGCCTTCTTTACGCTTTGGGAAAGGTTCAGTCGTTGGGCACGGACTACGACTGTCGAATTTTAGAATTCGCCTTCCATAAGGCAGAAGGCACTATCCGCCAACACTGTGTACACGCAATAGCACCCACTATTGCAGGTTCACAGTTACTTATATTTTTTAAAGGTACGTACCTTAGCAGCGAGCTTTCGCTACACGTGGTCGTGGGTGCGACTGCGTGTACACTCGCTCCGTTCTCGGCAAGCAGAAAAAAACAAGAAAACCAAACAAAAACGTATCTTACGAGAAAATTACATCATCAAAAAAATTAACAAATTGAAGCAAAAAAGGGATAGATATGAAATGCATAAATATTGGGGGAAAAAGCCCTCAAATAATCTTAAATGCTTGATTGAGAAGTATTCAAAGGAAGGAGATACTGTATTTGACCCATTTTCAGGTTATGGAGTGTTTTGTTGCGAAGCGTTCATACTCAATAGAAACATAATATCTAATGACTTGAATCCTATTGCAAATTTTCTAAACGAGCAACTTTTAGAGAAAGATGTAAACCTCACGATTTTAGAAAAGCAATGGAAGAAAATAAAGTCAGAATTTGAACTATATAATAATAAATGGTTTGAATGGAATTTAGAGGGCAATTCCGTTCAGTTAATCTCAATTCTAAGGAATAAAAATGATATTCCAATCAAAGCCAAGTATAAATGTAATGGTGATAGAAAGGCAACGGAAATAGACTTGCCCCCAAACAAGATTAAGGAGTATTTAGAATATGAAAATAAATTTGAGATTACAGATTGGTATCCCCAACATAAACTAATTCAAAACTCTCGTATTTCTGCAAAAGAAGGGATGACAGTAGCAGACCTTTTTACAAAAAGAACGCTTGCTTGCCATGCAAGATTATTAGCCCTAATCGAAAAGTATTCGAAGGGAAAGGAAAAAGATATATTAAAGGTTGCATTTACTGCAAATTTAGCGAACTGTTCAAAACTTGTTCCTCCCATAAAAAGTAGAGGGGCAATGGCTCCAGGTGCATGGATGACAGGCTTTTACGTAGGAGAAACATATTTAGAAAATAACGTTCTGAGGTATTTTGAAAATCGACTTTCAAAAGTTATAAAAGGAAAAAGAGATTATTTGAATCAACTTGGCAATAATGGTGAATTCAATTTTAATCCAACCCAATACAATAATAGTTTTACAATTCTTAATGACGATGCAAAATCTTTAAGTGTAAAATCAGAAACTGTTGATTATGTTTTTACGGACCCACCTTATGGAGACGCCGTTCCATACTTTGAACAAAGTATAATATGGAATTCATGGATGAATTTTGTTCCTCAATACGAAAGCGAAATAGTTATTTCAGACAGTAAACAACGACAAAAAAACACTTCAAATTTTGAAGAAGATATTAACATGGCTTTTTCAGAGATAAGACGAGTCTTAAAACCAAAAAAATATTTCTCACTTACTTATCATTCACTATCAGGTTTAGAATGGAAAGCTATAACTAACGCATGTATTAGAAATGGATTTGAGTTAGTAGATTTTCAATGGTTAGTTCAAAAATCATTTACACCAAGACAACTAAACAGACTAAAAAGTATAAAAGGCGATGTTTTAGTAACCTTTAAAAAGTGTGAACTACCAAAAGAATTAAACCTTGCACCCGATAGCGAAGTGGTACAAAAATTTGTCAACTCTATTACGAGTTGGTTAAAAAAAGAAATATTAGATACGAATGAAATATTTCTCCGAATTATGAAAATGGTTTTTTCAGATAAAATTTTAATTGGAGAAGTAGATTTACTCAAACTTCTAACAGAGAACTTTGAGTTTTCTGAAACACAAAAATGGTTATTGTATGACGAACTTACAGTTTAGTGAACTTGATACAGCGTTCAGAAATAATGATTTTCCGACTATCGAAAATGATATTAGAGGCATACGATTTCTTAAATTGAGAAGTATGTCCCGAAAAGCAACAATGGAGGAATTTTGCGAATTGCATAATATCAATTTAGAGGGCATCAACTCAAGAGGTTATTTTCCTCATGTTTTTGAGTTAGCGAATGTAGATGATGCCATGTTAAATAATTTTATCAACGAAAAGTATCAAGAAGAGCGAGCAAACAGAATCAATAATCAAGATTATTTAGTTGACCAATTAAACAGGCTACAGCATTTCGATTGGGGAGGTTCTTTTGGGAACAGCTTAGAGAAAAACATAGTGAATAACTATGTGAAGAAAATTCAATCCTTTGAAAGAATAAATGAAGAAATCGAAGGAAATCTTCTTAGTAGTTTAAGAGGATATACCTTAAACTCATGGTACAACCATTGGACATCAATAATAATTGAAGACTTATTTAAAGACAATGACGCGGTACTTCCTACTGTTGGGTTAGTTAAGAAGATTGATTTTTTCATAAACGATATTCCGTTCGATTTGAAAGTGACATATTTCCCTGAGCAACTTTTAAAGGATAAATTAAAGGCTAACGGATATGGAAATGAATTGACAATGCTGAAAAGAGTTTGCAGAGAGTTAGAAATTTATATTCCTACCGACTTAAAAGATAAAGCACTAAAGCTGCATCTTTATAACAAGGTTTCAGAAGACCAAAGAGCGGAAGCGAGGGATTTTATTGCAGAACTCAAAGAGCAAAAAAGAATAATTATCCAAGAAGCAGAAGATAATCCTGCCGAATTAAAAAAGTGGTTTTACGAAAATCAAGGTGAAGCAAGATTTGATGCATCCAATCGTTTTTTCTTGGTTTTGACAGATGAAACAGATATGTCAAATAGTTGGAAATTAAAACGAAACGTTGTATTTCTAAGGGAAAACATCAACGAACATTTAGATAATTTATCAGTGGATATGACAAGTCTTAAAACTGAATTCTATTGGCACAAAGACCAACAAACATATAATTGCAAATCCGATATTCTATTCCTAAAATATAGTGAATAAAAGAAGAAAGCCAGCCGAGAACAAAGGCTAAAACGGCAATATGGGCTATGCGCCCATATTGCGTTTAGCCGAGCCGTTGTGCGTCATATGAGAAAAACTGCAAATGAATAATAAATTGAATTTGATTTACCTAATATTTTTCTCGATTCTGAACTTTTCTTGCGTTGAAAAGGAAGAAGCCGATAAAGAAAAAAACAAAACTGAATTGGTAAGTAAGTCAGACTCTGACACTTTAAAATTTACTAATGGAATTAATTCAATTTTCCAAGATAGCAAAGGGAATTATTGGTACGGAAGTCGTCAAGAAGGAGTAGCTATTTATGACGGACAAACCTATAAGTATTTTACAACTAATGAGGGGTTGCCAGATAATCAGATTCGTTCAATAAAGGAAGATAACAATGGGAACATTTGGTTTGAAACAGCAAATGGAATTAGTAGCTATGACGGAAAGAAAATCACAAATCATACTATAATTGGAAATGCAAACTCGCAAAATGAGTGGACGAAAACTTCTAATGACCTTTGGTTTAGTGCAAGAAATAAGGAAGGAGTATATAAATATGACGGTCAAAGATTGTATTATTTAGCATTTCCCAATCCAAAAGTCATTAACCCCAATAATTTATATTCCGTGACAAGTATTTCAGAAGGGAAAAATAATATACTTTGGTTTGGTACTTACGCAGGTGTTTTTGGCTATAATGGAAGTGACTTTATAATTATCAATGATGAAACTCTCGAACTTGATATTGAAACAGAACCACTACATATTCGAAGCATTTTTGAAGACTCAAAAGGCAGACTATGGATGGGAAATAATGGAATTGGCGTATTATTGAAAGACGCTGACACAATTATTAACTTTTCTGAAAAAAATAATCTAATTCACCCAACAAGTTCAAGAAGAGGAGATAAGTCACAACCAGGTACACTTGAACACGTTTTTGCGATTGAAGAAGATGGAGAAGGAAATATTTGGTTTGGAGATAGAGATTCAGGAGTTTGGAAATATGATGGTGATACTATTAAGAATTACACCGACAGTTTAGGACAATCAAATGATTTTGTTCATAGTATATACAAGGATAACAATGATGCTTTATGGTTTATACTGACTAACGGTAATGTATTCAAATTCAATGGAAAAACATTTAATAAGAAATATTAGAAAATACGAACGCACAACAATGTATAAGCGATAATGCTCCCTAAACGGTCGCACTCCGCTTATACAAACCGTTGGGCAGAAATCCCTCTCCTTCGTCGAGCGATTTCTGCCCAACGGAGCGAGCGATATTATTACGATATTCTCGTTCCGTTAAGCTTTAGGCATGTCCTAAAGCTGGGTCGTGCCTTCTTTACGCTTTGGGAAAGGTTCAGTCGTTGGGCACGGACTACGACTGTTGAATTTTAGAATTCGCCTTCCATAAGGCAGAAGGCACTATCCGCCAACACTGTGTACACGCAATAGCACCCACCATTGCAGGTTCACAGTTACTTACATTTTTTTAAAGGTACGTACCTTAGCAGCGAGCTTTCGCTACACGTGGTCGTGGGTGCGACTGCGTGTACACTCGCTCCGTTGGGCACCATTAGAAAAAAAGAAAAATGCGATTTCCAATAAAAGGAAAAGATATAATTGAATTATCAATCGAAGAATGTGAAATAAATGCAATACTCGAATCATTCGAAGAATTGTTCAATAAAGAATTTGAATCAATTGAATTTTATAGCAGAAATCATATTGAAAACAAAGACTATGTAAGAAAAAAAATATATTACAATGAATCTGGTTTTATTCATCGAATTGAATTTTATAAGCCCTCTTCTGGAAAACCAAATGCAATAACATACTTTGAAAAATCAAAGTGTGAAATTATTTCCAAAAAACAACTTGAATATGGTTTTGCAGAAGAAATATGGAAATTTAATAGCAACGGAAACATAATAAGTTTTCAAAGTGAATATGGAAGCAATTATTTATTTAAATATGATGAGAATGAAAATTTGGAAAGTGTAAGTGAAGGGTTCAAATTTAAATGGAAAAATGGCGGTATATCGGAATTGATTAATGAAACAGATAACTCCCTAATCAAGAAAATCAGTAGAAAGAAACAAGAAGTAATAGTAGAGTCTCCCAGTAGAAAGAATAAAAATATATCTGGAATTACAACCTATAAATATGACGACTTTGGAAGATTAATTAGAATTGAGTCTACTTCAGGAAAAAGGTTAACAGAAATTAATTACGAACTAAAAAATGGTTTAAAATTACAAACCTCAATCAGTTCCTTCAACCAAGAACAAACTTCTTTCTCAAGGATAATTGAAAAGTCTTTAACAGAAAATAAGGTAGAAGTAGAATTTCAATTTCAACAAAGTAAAAATAGTCCAATTATGAAATCAAAAATAGTGCAAAATAAAAGAAAAAAAACGGTGCCCAACAAAGCATACAACGGCAATCAGCCCTATGCGGGCTGACTGCGTGTATGCAAAACCGTTGGGCAGAAATCCCTCTCCTTCGTCGAGCGATTTCTGCCCAACGGAGCGAGCGATATTATTACGATATTCTCGTTCCGTTAAGCTTTAGGCATGTCCTAAAGCTGGGTCGTGCCTTCTTTACGCTTTGGGAAAGGTTCAGTCGTTGGGCACGGACTACGACTGTTGAATTTTAGAATTCGCCTTCCATAAGGCAGAAGGCACTATCCGCCAACACTGTGTACACGCAATAGCACCCACCATTGCAGGTTCACAGTTACTTACATTTTTTTAAAGGTACGTACCTTAGCAGCGAGCTTTCGCTACACGTGGTCGTGGGTGCGACTGCGTGTACACTCGCTCCGTTAGGTGCAATAAATAGAAATGGCCGACATAATAAGTTCACTTAAAGCTGGAATGACAATTTACAAAGTCATAGAATGGTTTTTCTCAGATGTATATGATGAAATCGGAAAAGTGTATATAGATATGGCAGAAGCTCATTTTTCGTCTGCCGAACAAGCATTCAAAGCATATAAAAAGAGTAAGAAACCCGAAACTGAAATTAGAGTTTTACTAAGTCACCTCAGGGATGCATATAATATTTATGACAAAGTAGTTAGGAGAACAGTAACTGAAACCCAAATGATTTTTTGGTCATCAACTTCAAAACCTCATTGTAGCAATAAAAACACTCAATTAGTAGTGGATTTAGCTATTATGATTTCTTTCATTTACAGAGATTTGGGAGAAATTAGTAATGCAGAGGACTGGAGCAAATTAGCATTAAGAAGTTTTGAATATCATCAAGAGAATTATGAACCAGATTATTATGAACTGATTAAAATAAATTCTAAATACGGATACACAAAAAGAAGGCGAACATCAAGATACGAATATACTACCTATTGCTATGTTTCGGACGAAGGAAAGGAATTTGCTCGAAATCGGTTGCGAACTCAAAAAAAAGAATTACAAAGAATTTTATCAGGAGAATGAATTAAATAAAGCACCTAACAATGGCTAAAACGACAAGTGCCGCTAAACGCGTCACCTGCATTTAGCCTGACGTTGGGCAGAAATCCCTCTCCTTCGTCGAGCGATTTCTGCCCAACGGAGCGAGCGATATTGTTACGATATTCTCGTTCCGTTAAGCTTTAGGCATGTCCTAAAGCTGGGTCGTGCCTTCTTTACGCTTTGGGAAAGGTTCAGTCGTTGGGCACGGACAACGACTGTTGAATTTTAGAATTCGCCTTCCATAAGGCAGAAGGCACTATCCGCCAACACTGTGTACACGCAATAGCACCCACCATTGCAGGTTCACAGTTACTTACATTTTTTTTAAAGGTACGTACCTTAGCAGCGAGCTTTCGCTACACGTGGTCGTGGGTGCGACTGCGTGTACACTCGCTCCGTTCACAACAATCAGAAAAAACAAAAAAAATCAACAATGGATATTTTTCAGGGAAATCGAAAGTTAGAAGAAGCAATATTTACAGGATTGGATTACGCATTATGGTCACGACATGACCTCAATGATGCCTTTACGCCATTTATGATGTTGCATAAAAACGGAAATTCAAAACTGGTTAGAGTTGTAGCAGATGGAAATCCAATGGAATCGTTTGAAAGTATGTTGAAAAAGGACAATGAGCAATACGACCAAATTGTAATGTGTTTAGAAGGTAGAGTGCCACATAATGGAGAAAAACAAGATGCAGTAATTGTAAAAGGGTTTGATACAAGTCAAGAAAATGGATTAATGTTTATGCAGAGATTTAGAGGTAAAGAATCGGGGCAACCATTTCAAAAATTGGGTAATCCAGCGTTAGTCGGCAACAAAGAAATTCTACCTGTACCTTTGGTCAATAGAGATTCAAACAAAACAATAGAAGAACCTTATTTGTCAGGAATTACTTTAAAGGAAGAATCAGGAGAAATAAGTAGAGAAATATTTGCAGGACATCAAAACTCATCATATTTAGCTAATCAATTATTTAATGCAGTATTGAATATCCTCGATAAAAATGAACCAAATTTTTCGGGCAAATTGAGTTTCAATTTTGTTCCTAATACCATAAAATTGGGAGCATTTACGGAGTTCATCTTTAATCAACTTGTAAGTGATTTAAAAAATAATCCTACTGTAAAAAATTGGGAAGATACTAATGGAAAGAGTTTAAAAATTGAATTGAAGTACAATGAAAATGAAGTTGTACAAGAAAAGAAAGTAGAGCCGAAAAAGAATGAAAAATCAAAATCTGATAAACCAAATTATTCTTCATTAACTAATGATGAACTTAATAAAGAATATTATAGACTGATTTCTATACCAAATGCAAGGACAAATATCTCTGCTTTGACAGCGATGACTGAATTAATGGCTGAATACCAAAAAAGGGGGATAGAAATGCCGAATAGTAAGAAAAAACAAAACCCCAAGAAAGATGATAAGCCTTGGTGGAAATTTTGGTAAAATGAAAAAGAAGACTGTTGTGAACAAAGGCTAAAATGTTCATGTGGGCTATGCGCCCACACGCCATTTAGCCAGACCGTTGGGCAGAAATCCCTCTCCTTCGTCGAGCGATTTCTGCCCAACGGAGCGAGCGATATTGTTACGATATTCTCGTTCCGTTAAGCTTTAGGCATGTCCTAAAGCTGGGTCGTGCCTTCTTTACGCTTTGGGAAAGGTTCAGTCGTTGGGCACGGACTACGACTGTTGAATTTTAGAATTCGCCTTCCATAAGGCAGAAGGCACTATCCGCCAACACTGTGTACACGCAATAGCACCCACTATTGCAGGTTCACAGTTACTTACATTTTTTAAAGGTACGTACCTTAGCAGCGAGCTTTCGCTACACGTGGTCGTGGGTGCGACTGCGTGTACACTCGCTCCGTTAGCTTCCATTAAAAAATAAATAACAGCGAATTGAAGATTGTCAATGAAAATAAAATATTCACCTTGATATCGGTTGATAAAACAACAGAGGGGAATTCTGTCAAATTAGAACTAAATGGAAATCCTTTTTTACCACGAGAATTTAATGCTAAAAAATACTTCAAATACCAGTTAGTAATTTACGGTCTGAAAAATGAAAATAAATTCATAAAAGAGATTAGCGAATTCATTGAAAGTTATATTGATATCGATGAATTAGAAAATAAAAAATTAGATTTTTGGAGCGATGGCTACCATATTGGTGAACTTGAATTCGATGGATATGATGAAATCGTTGAACCATATGAAAAAGAAGATTGGATTAAAGAACACAAGGAACTAATCGAATATCATCATCGAAATTCTGATAACAGCATAAAAGATTTTTATCGGCGGAGAAAGTTTATTGACAACTTGGAAGTTTTCTTAAACAAAGAGATTGGAAATTATAAAACCAAGAATGAATTCTTAACAGATAAACAAAAAGCTGTTAAGACGAATAAGAAAGCAATCGAATTAGCTAATAAAATCCAATATCTAATCGAACAATAAGTACCTCTTCAAATTTAATGGGCTAAAATGATTATTTTTGCTTAAATACTAAATAATTTAAATTCAATGCGTTATATAGATTTAGATAGTGTATCTTTAGAGATGCTAAGAGAGATGTGCAA
>JAUHXA010000170.1 GCA_030427245.1 Bacteroidia bacterium
ATCCTTCAATCACCAACGAACCCCTTATCTATTTTCATACCGAAGCTCCACTTGCTTTCGAGTTGAGGGCTGCAAAGGAAATCCTTTACCGCCAATGGCTTTTTCAAGTCATTGAGATGGAAGGTTATGAACTCACCGAACTCAACTACATTTTTTGCAGCGACGAACATTTGCATGAAATGAATGTACAATACCTTCAACACGATACTTTCACAGATGTGATTACCTTCGACAATTCGGAAGAGGAGTGTCAAATTGAAGGAGACATTTTCATCAGTATTCCCCGCATTGAAGAAAACGCTGAAAAATTTGGAGTACATTTTTTAGAAGAATTGAGGCGAGTGATGGTACATGGATTGTTGCACTTGCTAGGTTACGGCGACAAAACCGAAGCAGAACAACTGGAAATGGAGGCGAAAGAGAATTTTTATCTAAAGAAAGGAGAATCCTATTCTTAAAAGTCAAGGCTTTTTTCTAAGCTTTCCTTTTCCTAACTTTGCATTTTACTTTCTATGCAAATGTTATGATGACAACTATCCAAACAGGACAAATATTGACCGACCTTATTCAAAAGAAAACTTCTCTTGCTCTTATAGGCTTAGGTTATGTAGGCCTTCCAATAGCCCTTGAATTTGCCAAAAACTTGTCTGTCATTGGATTTGACATCAATGAAGAACGCATTCAAATGATGCAAGAAGGCATAGACCCCAGCAATGAGCTCTCGGCAAAAGAATTTGAAAACAAAGACATCCAATTTACTCGCCGCATTGAAGACCTTCAAAAAGCACGATTCTATATTGTGGCTGTTCCCACACCAATTGACGAGCACAAAGTTCCAAACTTGAAGCCCCTACTAAGCGCTTCTCGAACCATCGGAAAGGTATTGAAGAGAGGGGATTATGTAGTTTATGAATCAACCGTTTATCCTGGTTGTACCGAAGAAGACTGCGTGCCAATTTTAGAAGAAATATCGGGTCTAAAATGCGGCAAAGACTTCAAAGTGGGCTACTCACCAGAGCGCATCAATCCTGGTGACAAAGAACATACCATCACCAAGATTACCAAAGTCGTGTCGGGCTGTGATGCAGAAGCTTTGGAAAACATTGCGGCTGTCTATGCTTCGATAGTAGAAGCGGGCGTTTTTAGGGCAAGCTCTATCAAAGTTGCAGAAGCTGCGAAGGTAATCGAAAACACACAGAGAGACCTCAATATTGCCTTGATGAACGAGTTGTCCATTATTTTCGACAAGATGAACATCTCTACTTCAGATGTATTGAAGGCTGCGGGCACCAAATGGAATTTTCTGCCTTTTTCACCAGGATTGGTCGGTGGGCATTGCATTGGAGTCGATCCTTATTATTTGACTTACAAGTCAAAAGAACTCGGCTACCGTCCACAAATCATCCTCAGTGGTCGACGCATCAACGACGATATGGGCGCATACATCGTCAAACGCATTGTGCAAATGCTCATCAAACAAGGCAAAAGCATTCACCAATGCAAAGCCCTCATCATGGGCGTGACCTTCAAAGAGAACGTAAGCGACATCCGCAATTCCAAAGTCATTGACCTTGCTACCGAACTCCAATCTTTCTCTATCAAAACCGACATTATTGATCCACATGCTTCATCCGAAGAATTACAACATGAATACGGCTTGGGCTTGACCGAACAAATCGGCTCAAATTACGATTGCGTGATTGTGGCTGTCAAACACGATGAATATGCCAACTTAAACGAAGCTTACTTCCAAAGTATCAGCAGCCCTACTGCTATTTTAATCGACATCAAAGGAATTTTTCACAACGAAATTAAAGAGATGGAATATTGGACTCTGTAAATTTTGAAGTCCATTCAAGGTTCTACTCGAAAGATTCGCGAATCTGACCAAGCACTCTCAGCAGTATGATTGTAGGCTTTTACTCGCCAAGCATAATAAGGTCCATTCGGAAACGCTTGAACGGTGCGAGTGGATTCGTAAATCTCGGAATTGTCATAAACGATTTGTGGCAAACTCGTCAATGCTTTCACTTCCAATCGGTAATGCGTGGCTTTGGGCGATTCTGTCCACGTGAAAACTACTGTATCATCTGCAATGTTTGTGCTGTCCAGAGGTAGCTGTAAAAAAGGAGGATTGGGGGATTCATATTCTATACAATCCGTAATGTTTTGTAGACTGATTTGAAAAGAAACGGGAAGAGACCACACACTTTCTCCTTCCAAATTCCCCGATTTGATTCTGCAATAATAAGTTCCCGACTCCAAATCTCTAAAATCCATAATGTATCGCTGTTCTGAACTGTCCAACTTTTCTTCTACTATTCGAGAACCATTGAAGGAAAAAACGGCATCCGTTGCTATTTGAACTGTATAGTTCTCTGCATATTCTACTTTTTGCCAAGTCATCAAAAGACAATTGGAGTGCTGATTTCCTTCGATTGGCAGATTGAGAGTTGGAATTTGGGGAATAGGTGGTGTTATGATGGGCGGCATTTCGGTTTTGGTACAGGCTGCTGATAGGAGTAAGAATCCTATCAGTAAGACTGCATAGAAATAGCTTATGTGGTTTCTTTGATTACTCGACCCATTCATTATTGAATCCTAATTTGAAAAAATAACGTTACATCCTATTTTTGTAAGGCGTTGGTTGTGAAGAATTTTTATTATTCAAGATTTCTTTGATAAGAAACTAAGGGTTATATGTTTTCGTAGACTATTCTCTATAAAGCACCCGCCATATCATATTCATCACCTCTTCCAAATCCAAATTTTCTATATCTCGCCCTTCACAAATCTGCAAAAGCAAATTATCCTGCGCCCGACCAAGTTTCATTGCAGTAGAATAAGGGAGTTCGGGACGGAATGTGACGAGGGAATATTTGGAGTAATAATCGGGGAATTGTTGCTCCAATTTCATTTCCAATTTTCGTTTTTTAATAAAATCTGCATCGTCCACTCGGTCTTGCATTTCGTGAAAATTGTCAATCGCCAAATCTGCAATCGCATTTGCGTTTTCTACTCTCAAAGCTTGAAAATGCTTAAAAATCTGTTCCCAATCTGTTTTTCCTTCCAATTCATTCAAAACATCATCAAATACTCGGACATCTTCAAAAGCAGCATTCATGCCTTGTCCATAAAACGGTACAATCGCATGAGAAGCATCGCCCATAATCAAAGTCTTACCATAAGCTTGCCAAGGAAAACACTTAATCGTTCCCAAAGTACCCACAGGATTTTCAAAAAACTCCTCTACATAATGTGGCATATAGGGAATCAAATCAGGAAAATGGGCTTCAAAGAAAGCAGTCACTTTCTCTTTTGTATCCAACTGATTGAAGCCATTTTCTCCTTCAAAAGGATGAAACATCGTGACTGTAAAACTGCCATCCATATTTGGCAAAGCGATGATCATGAAACTGCCACGAGGCCAAATATGCAAAGCGTTCTTTTCGATGCGATAACCGCCGTTTTCGGTAGGTAAAATGCTCAACTCCTTGTAGCCATGTCGCAAAAAATCTTGTGAGTAGTTGAAAAGTAGTTGTGTCGTTTGCCCCATCATGCTCCGTCTAACTGCCGAACCTGCTCCATCTGTCCCAATCACCACATCGCCTTCCTCTACCCAAGTTTCGCCCGTTGTCAAGTTCTTGAAAGTTGCCTTTGCAGCCTTCAAATCTACACTTTGACATTTGCTATTGAAGTGCATCGTGATGTTTTCCAGTTTTTCTGCTTCATCCAAAAGAGTGATGTTCAAGCCACCACGAGAAACCGAATTGATATAGTCTTCTTCCCTCCCGCTATAAGGAGAAATGAAAGACTCGCCATTGAGAGGGTGAATAAAACGCCCCCGCATTGGAATACATTCCTCCAAAACGACTTCTTTCAAACCCACTCTATCCAATGCCATCAGCCCCCTTGCCGATAGTGCCAAATTAATTGAACGTCCCGCATCAACATCTTCTCTCCGCATATCCGAACGTTTTTCGTGTAGCGAAACCGTATAGCCACGCTGTGCCAATCGAACTGCTAAAAGTGTTCCACAAAGACCTGCACCTATGATAATGATTTTGTTTTGCATGTAATATATGTTTGAAGCTAAAAAAGCATTTTAGGCTTAATGTTGAA
>JAUHXA010000171.1 GCA_030427245.1 Bacteroidia bacterium
TTGTTGATTTCGGGAATCAGCACCCTATCAAAATTGTGGAGAATCTCACCGAGATTTCGTGGAAAAGGATTTAGGTAGCGAAGATGTGCATGAGATACACTGTGTCCTTCCTCTCGCAACTCCTTGACCACCGACTTGATAACTCCATAAGTAGAACCCCAGCCCAAGACCAGCAATTCGCCCTTTTCTTCGCCTACTTCAATGTTTTGTTCGGGAACAAAATTGGCGATTTTGTCGACTTTAGCCTGGCGAATTTTGGTCATAAACTCATGGTTCGCTTGATCGTAAG
This sequence comes from Bacteroidia bacterium, assembly GCA_030427245.1. GTDB lineage: Bacteria > Bacteroidota > Bacteroidia > Chitinophagales > UBA2359 > JAUHXA01. Next base: position 290 of record JAUHXA010000171.1, read on the forward strand.
ACACATTTCCTGTTCGGTCTTCCTTCTCCAAACCTCCAATACGATGCGCCAAACCAGCAGTCCCAGGAATCGCCCATTCTCGCACCAAGTTTTCATCTCTTTCGTAAGGTAAAAATGTCTCCCCTTCCGCCTGTGGTTTTCTAAACTGCACTTTCATATCTGGAATGTCGTCTGCATTGGGAAATTTCCAAGGTTCCGCACCATTTGCAATGTAGCCATCACTCAACAATACAACGGGCACCATGTGCTGAACCGCAATTCGACAGGCTTCAATAGCCGTATAGAAACAATCTGAAGGAGAGTGTGCTGCTACAACGGGCATTGGACATTCACCATTTCGTCCATACATCGCTTGTAGTAAATCAGATTGCTCGGTTTTGGTGGGCAAACCCGTTGAAGGGCCGCCACGTTGAATATTGCAAATAACCAAAGGCAATTCCAAAATCATCGCTAAACCAATCGCCTCTCCCTTCAATGCCAAACCTGGACCAGAGGTTCCTGTTATGCCCAGATTCCCCCCATAAGCTGCGCCAATTGCAGAACAAACGGCTGCAATTTCGTCCTCTGCTTGAAAGGTTTTTACGCCAAAGTTTTTGTATTTGGAGAGTCCATGCAAAATATCGGAGGCGGGAGTAATTGGGTAAGAACCATAAAAAAGCGGTAAACCGAGTTTTTTAGAGGCAGTAATCAAACCAATCACCAACGCCTCGTTGCCCATAATGCTGCGATAAGTCCCACTTTGAAGGGGAGCAGCTTTGACTTCATATCGAGTTGTGAAGGTTTCGGTGGTTTCACCAAAATGATACCCCGCATTGAGGGTTTTGAGGTTGGCTTCTAAAATATCTGGTTTGCTGCCAAATTTGGCTTTCAAAAAGTTAATGGTGCTTTCCATTTTGCGGTTGTAGCGCCAATATAGAAAGCCCAACACAAACATATTTTTGGAACGATCTTTTTCTTTTGTACCGAGAGGAATTTCCTTCAAACATTCACGAGTCAGCTTCGTAATAGGCATTTTATACACTTCATATCCTTCCAAAGTATCGTCTTCTAAAGGATTGGAGTCGTATTTCGCCAACCGGAGGTTTTTGCGGTCAAAACCATCTATATCTAATATAACCGTTCCTCCTCTTTTGACATTTTTTAGATTGGTCTTTAAAGCGGCTGAATTCATTGCTACTAAGACATCGAAGTGGTCGCCGGGAGTGAAGATTTGGATACTTCCAAAATGCAGTTGAAAACCTGATACTCCTGCAACCGTCCCTTGTGGCGCACGTATTTCGGCGGGAAAATCGGGAAAAGTTGCTATGTCGCTGCCCGTCAGAGCTGTATTGTTGGTGAATTGACTACCGGTAAGTTGCATTCCATCTCCTGAGTCTCCTGCAAATTTTATAGTGATTTCTTTTTTAATCTCTATCGTTCTGCTCATAATACATTCTTTTTTTTGTTGAGAAAAGGCCATGCTTCGCCCTCTCATTATTTTAGCGAATACTAAGATAGGGAATTGCAGCCATAAAACAAGGTTTACAAGGGTTTCTTCATAAAATTAAAAAAAAACACTTATTTTTGTTAGCTTGACAAGTAAAAATACATTATTCAAACTTTTAACAATCAATATGTTACGTTCAAAAATTGCAGGAATAGGCTACTATGTGCCAGAGAGAGTAGTGACAAACGATGACTTGGCAAAGGTCATGGACACTTCCGATAAGTGGATTCAAGAAAGAACTGGAATCAAGGAAAGAAGACACGGGGTGAGGTTTGAAGAAACGACTTCGACTATGGGTACTAAGGCTGCTCGAATTGCGATAGAACGTGCGGGAATTGAGCCTAAAGATGTTGACTTTATTGTATTTGCTACATTGAGTCCAGACTATTATTTTCCGGGTAGTGGTGTTCTATTGCAGCGACAATTGGGGATTCCTGGCATTGGAGCATTGGATGTTAGGAATCAGTGCAGTGGGTTTATTTATGCTCTATCTGTAGCAGACCAGTTTGTGAAAACGGGCATGTACAAAAACGTATTGGTTGTAGGTGCAGAATTACACTCTTTCGGTTTGGACTATAGCACCAAAGGGAGAAATGTTACCGCTATATTTGGTGATGGTGCGGGGGCGGTTGTCTTGCAAGCTGCTGCGGAAGGAGAAGATAAAGGAATCCTTTCTACTCACTTACACGCTGACGGCAATCATGCCGAACAATTGGCAATGATCAATTTTGGTTCGCACTCTGGAGTTCACTTAGGAAAAGAGCGTTTTGGTTTTAACGAAGATGCACAATATGGAGAGTTGATGATGAGTGATAAAATGTGGGAGGAAAAAGACATTTACCCCGAAATGAATGGACAATATGTATTCAAGTATGCTGTCACCAAATTTCCGGAGGTTATCATGGAAGCCCTCAAAGCGAATGGTCGTGAGTTGTCCGATTTAGATATGTTGATTCCACATCAAGCTAATCTCCGCATCAGTCAGTTTGTCCAAAAACGCCTTCGATTACGAGATGATCAAGTTTTTAACAACATCCAAAAGTATGGCAATACAACAGCAGCATCTATTCCTATTGCATTGTGTGAGGCATACGAAAAAGGCAAAGTGAAAGAAGGGGATTTGGTTTGTTTGGCAGCTTTTGGAAGTGGCTTTACATGGGGTTCTGCTCTCATCAAATGGTAGAAAAAATACTTTATCGAAGGATTTTTCCGATTATCGGCTTTTTACAACCGTTTATCGAAATCTCAGACTTTGGTTCGCTACCTTCCCTTATCTTTGTGGCAGGAAGTTCAAGAAAACATTGCACAACACACAATACTAAACACATACACACAATATTTGTTATTTGAGAACATAATAAGCATAAAGCCGATAGTTCCCACAGAGGTTGAAACTATCGGCTTTTTTGTTTGAGAGAATGTAAAGTTGAATTTAAGTTTTTAAGCAATCCTTATTTCTCCTTCCAAATACGTCACCGCCTTCCCACTAATCGCTACCCGATTGTTCTCCAAAAGTTCACACCACAACTCACCACCACGTTCCGAAATTTGCAAAGCATGAAGCGGGTTTATGCCCAATCGTTCTGCCCAGAAAGGAGTCAAAACGGTATGTGCTGAACCTGTCACAGGGTCTTCGTTGATGCCTTTGTCAGGCGCAAAAAAGCGAGAAACAAAATCGGCTCTTTCACTTGCAGCAGTAGCAATCACACAGTTCATCTTTGCCAATTTCGCAAAATCGGGCTTCAATTGAAGAACATCTTCCTCTGATTCAAAAACCGCCATTTGGTAAATTGAGTCATAGACTTCAAGCGGTTTTTTGCCGAGTGCTTCAATAATCTCAGTAGAAATAGGAGCAGGTTTGGGAGGGTTTGCAGGAAAATTGAGGGTCAACATATCGTCTGTTTTACTGACCATCAACAAACCACTGTTGGAATTGAAGGAAATGACCGATTCAGGATAATTTAAGTGATTGAAAATAACATGAGATGATGCCAATGTAGCATGACCACACAAATCCACTTCCGTTGTAGGGGTGAACCACTTCAAATCAAAACCATTGCCGTAAGGTATAAAAAAAGCGGTTTCGGATAGGTTGTTTTCGGCTGCAATTGCTTGCATCGTCTCTTTATCGAGCCAATGCTCTAAAGGGCAAACAGCAGCAGGATTTCCTCCAAAAAGTTGATTGGTAAAAGCATCTACTTGATACATTTGGATTTTCATAGAAATTCATTTTGTGATGAAAAAAATAGTTTTTCTTCCCGCTTTTTTCTTCTGGATTACTCACCTTTTAGTACACCGAAAATACACATTTGGTTCATACTCGACAGAGAAAGCTTTCAGT
>JAUHXA010000172.1 GCA_030427245.1 Bacteroidia bacterium
ACCCCTTTCGCCAGCCTGTTTTGACTTTTGTAATCAAAAATATATTGTACTATGGATTTACAAATGTACTTTGAAAATTTCCTAAATAGAATCGGTGATTTTTGCCCGGTATTTTAGGAGTCTTACTTATTTCTTATTGTAGGTTGGATAAAAGCAATATTGACATGGCTCGAACTGTCAAAAAACTGCCCTACTACATTCTGATGACGATTGTATTATTGGTTGTTTTAGAAGCTCTTGGAGTACAAGATATCTTGTACCCATCAAAGGTTGTGATAATCATTGATCATACTTATAAAATCCTTCTCCAGATTTTCTACCCAATTTACCCGCCATGACCATGTTTACCAATAGGGGACAGGGAGCATATTTGGGATTGCCAAAACCATGTTGTAGTACCTGCAAAATAGACAAACAAACGTCCAGTCCTATGAAATCAGCTAACTGTAAAGGTCCCATTGGGTGTGCCATACCCAACTTCATTACAGCATCAATTGCTTCAACATCAGCAACTCCTTCAAAAAGCGTGTAAATCGCTTCGTTGATCATAGGCATCAATACTCTATTCGACACAAAACCAGGGTAATCGTGTACTTCAACAGGCGTTTTGCCCAATTGTTCTGCCAAACCTACAATGCCCAACATCGTTGCTTTTGAAGTGGCATGACCTCGTACGATTTCGACTAATTTCATCACAGGAACAGGATTGAAAAAGTGCATTCCGATGACTTGTTCGGGGCGTTTGGTTGCACCTCCAATTTTGGTGATAGAGATAGAAGATGTATTGGAGGCTAAAATGGCGGTTTTTTTACAGAGTTGATCCAATTGTTCGAAAATCTTCAATTTGATGTTCACATTTTCCGTTGCTGCTTCAATGACCAAGTCGGCGTGTTCGATTCCAGAAGCTTCTAAAGAGGTGAAAGTTTGAAGGTTGCTCAAAGTAGCAGCCTTGTCATCCTCACTGATTTTTTCTTTGCGAACCATTCGGTCGAGGTTTTTGCCGATGGTTGCTATTCCTTTTTGCAATCCTTCTTCACTGATGTCGACCAAGTTGACTTTGAAGCCATTCATGGCAAATACGTGTGCAATACCATTGCCCATAGTACCTGCTCCAATCACTGTTATATTTTGCATGTTTATAATTATTGTTTGTTTTTTTGAGAGCGCAAAGTTAATTAAACTTTGGATGAGGGAATAGGGAAGCGAGAGGAGAGGTATTAATTATTTGATTACGAAATGGTTTGTGATTAAATAATTGAAGTGAGTAAATATTTGGATATCATGTTTTTATATTTTGTCTGCCTTTTCTCGCTTCTTTCATCCAAAGCCTAAAAAGGTAAGGTTATCTATATTAATTTTGATTTTCATTCTTAGTAACGGTAAAAAAATAACTCCCCGTTTTCTTTTGCTAACATACCCCACCCCCTTTCAAAAGGGGAATATCGGTCGGGAAGTTATTTTTTCTTTTTTACTTAGTTTGATTTTTTCCAAGTTCTCGCAACAGGCTATTTTAATATAGTCCTTATCTTTGTCGCTATGAAACAACACATTTTACTCTTTTTGAAAGGTATGGCTATGGGAGCTGCCGACATTGTACCCGGTGTTTCGGGTGGTACGATTGCTTTTATTACTGGAATTTATGAGAAACTTCTTAACTCCTTGAAGTCCATCAATCCAACTCTACTCCAAGTATTGAAGGAAAAAGGCATCAAAGGGGCTTGGGAACGCATTAATGGTACTTTTTTGGTGGTACTTTTTGGAGGAATTGGGGTGAGTATTGTCACCCTTGCTCGAATCATTAGTCATTTATTGAAGACTTATCCGATGCTGTTGTGGGCCTTCTTTTTTGGACTGATTGTGGCTTCTGCTATTTTTATCGGCAAACAAATCCAACAGTGGCGTATGCAAGAAATTGGTGCATTGGTGATTGGTGCTGTCATTGCTTTTACCATTACTATTGTCGCTCCCGTTGAAGCTCCTACCGATTTGTGGTTCATCTTTTTGGCGGGAACGATTGCGATTTGTGCGATGATTTTGCCGGGTATTTCGGGGAGTTTTATACTGTTGTTGATGGGCTTGTATCCTTTTATTACGGGTGCGGTAAAAGATTTTAACCTACCTGTTTTGGCTGTATTTGCAGCAGGGTGCTTAGTGGGATTGCTGAGTTTTTCGCACGTCCTTTCGTGGATGTTTGAAAAGTTTCGCAGCATTACCTTGGCTCTTTTGACAGGCTTTATGGTGGGTTCACTCAACAAAGTTTGGCCTTGGAAACAAACAACTCAATACCGCACGAATAGTCATGGAGAGGAAGTTCCTTTTTTGCAAGACAATGTATTGCCTATGAATTACATAGATGGGGAGGCAATGGTCATACAAGTTGTTGTTTTGATGGTGGTGGGTTTTGCGATTGTATTTTTATTAGAACGTATGGCGTTTGTCGAACCAGAAGGCCAATTTACAGATTAAGTGAAGTAATTGATTATGATAGAAATTTTCAGTGAGTACCCGCTTTTATTACTTTTTGTGGTGGCTTCTTTGGGCTATTTGCTTGGTACGATTAAAATCAAGGGCAGTAGTTTGGGAGTGGCTGCGGTGTTGTTTACAGGCTTGGCGTTTGGAGCGATTGACCCACGGTTGCAGATACCCGAAATCATTTTTTTGTTGGGTTTGACCCTGTTTGTGTATTCCATCGGCTTGAGTTCTGGTTCTGCTTTCTTTTCTTCCTACCAAAAAAATGGGATTCGAGATTTCCTATTTATTCTGTCTATGTTAATTTTTTCTGGGGTGATTGCTTCTGCACTGTGGCTGTTGTTTGGTTTTTCAGCAGCTACAATTACAGGTGTTTATACAGGTAGTACGACGAATACAGCAGCTTTGGCGGGGGTTTTGGATTATATCAATAGTGGTATGGACAAGGAAACGGCTGCGGTGATGATTCAAGAGGCCGTAGTGGGTTATTCCTTTTCTTATCCGATGGGCGTTTTTGGTAGCATCATTGCGATTGTATTGATGGAGAAAGTTTTGAAGATTGATTATAAGCAAGAGGAGCAGCAATTGAAGAAGACTTATCCTATTGCAGAAAAACTGCTGACTATTTCTATTGAAGTGACGAATGAGGCTATTTGTGGAATTCAATTGCGGGATTTGTGGAAAAAGTATGATTTTGAAATATCATTTGGACGTGTTTTTCACAAAGGAGAGCAAGGGCTCATTGGTTGGGATACGACGTTTGAAGTAGGGGATGTGATTGTGGTGATTGGTGGTGAGGAGGATATTGAAAGTACTGTACGCTTATTTGGAAAAGTGAGCGAACAATTGCTGCAATACGATAGAAGTCAGTTTGATTCGAGGCGGATTTTTGTTTCCAATGGGATGATTGCGGGACGTAGTATTGCTGAGTTAAACATCTACGAAAAGTTCCATACCGTCATTACTCGAATCAGACGAGGTGATATGGATATGCTCGCCAAAGCAGATACCGTTTTGGAGATTGGCGACCGAGTGCGGTTCATCGCAAGGCGTGAGGATTTGGACGAACTTTCGGAATACTTTGGGGATTCTTATACGGAGTCGAGCAAGGTCAATCTGTTTTCTTTTGGCTTGGGAATTGGTTTGGGCTTGATATTGGGTACAGTAGAGTTTTCGCTTGGGGCGGACTTTAGCTTCAAATTGGGGTATGCAGGTGGACCTTTGATTGTAGGCTTGGTTTTGGGAACTTTGAGGCGAACGGGACCTATCGTTTGGTCGTTGCCATACAGTGCCAATGTGACTCTTCAACAAATGGGTTTGATTCTATTGCTGACGAGTATTGGAGTTCGGTCGGGTAATGCGTTTATGGAAAGCCTTTCGATTGCAGGTTTGTGGGCCTTTATTGCAGGTGGATTGATTAGTTTATTGACCGCTTTTGCAACGCTAGCGGTGGGTTATAAATTGCTGAAAATGCCATTTAGTTTATTGACAGGAATGGTGGCGAATCAACCTGCAATATTAGATTTTGCAAGTTCGAGAAGC
>JAUHXA010000173.1 GCA_030427245.1 Bacteroidia bacterium
AAAAAAAATCACATCTTTGCCCATAAGCACTCCAACAATAGAACAATATAACCATAAATCAATGAAACTCATCACCACCTCCGACGGCTCACATTCCCTATACGTTCCCGAACTCAACGAAACCTATCACTCCAAACACGGAGCCATTCAAGAATCGCAGCACGTATTTATTGAAGCAGGATTGAAGTCCAATGAAATCGAAGCATTTCAGTCAGAACCTTTGAATATATTGGAAATGGGCTTTGGCACAGGACTCAACGTTTTTTTGACCTATCTCCATCTTTCAGCCTCCAATCAGTTCACCCATTACACCAGTTTGGAAGCCTATCCCATTCCTCCAAAAATGGTTCAACAACTCAACTATCCCGAATTATTGAAGGCAAACGAAGCAGACAAGAAGATTTTTGAGAAACTGCATGAATGTGCGTGGAACGAAAACATTGAAGTTTCTCCAAATTTTCATCTCTCCAAATTGCAGCAAAAATTGGAGGAGGTGGATTTGCCGCCCAATCACTTCAATGTGGTTTATTACGATGCCTTTGCGCCCGAAGTGCAGCCCGAGTTGTGGACAGAAGCCATTTTTGCGAAAATTTATGCGGCTATGCAGAAGAACGGAGTTTTGACGACTTACTGCGCCAAAGGTGTGGTCAAGCGAGCATTGAAGAAAGTGGGCTTTGAAGTCATTGGTCTGCCTGGTCCTCCTGGTAAACGAGAAATCACGAAGGCGGTGAAGGCTTCGCATTAGTGCTATGCTTTTTTGAGTTTAGATAAATGATAGGACAAATATTTTTGGGGAACAAGGAATTGTTGAACGTAACAAGTGTTACAAAACAAAATTCTCCCTAACTTTACCTTTACCGCAAAACCAAGAAAATAAATATTTTCCTACAAAATAATCACTTATGGATGTTGAAATATTGGCTCGCTTACAATTTGCTTTCACCATCGCCTTCCATTACATTTACCCGCCTCTGAGCATTGGATTGGGCGTTTTGATGGTTGCCTTTGAAGGACTCTACCTCAAGACCAAAAACAAGGAATACGAAACTTTAGCTCGCTTTTGGACAAAAATATTTGCACTCACCTTCGGGATAGGAGTAGCAACAGGCATTGTCATGGAATTTGAGTTTGGGACCAATTGGGCTACTTATTCGAAATTTGTGGGAGATGTCTTTGGGAGTGCATTGGCAGCCGAAGGTATTTTTGCCTTTGCTTTGGAAAGTGGCTTTTTGGGAATTTTGCTGTTTGGCTGGAATCGGGTTACTCCCGTGGTGCATTTCATTTCGACTGTGGGCGTACTGTTTGGCAGTATGTTTTCGGCGGTGTGGATTGTGGTTGCGAATAGTTGGCAGCAAACGCCTGCGGGCTACCACATTGTAGGGGAAGGCTTGAGGGCACGAGCCGAAATTGTGGATTTTTGGGCAATGGTTTTCAATCCTTCAAGTGTGGACAGACTTCTACACGTTTGGGTAGGGGCGTTTTTGGCTGGCGCATTCTTGGTTTTGAGTGTTCACGCTTATTATTTATTGAAGGGGCGATATGTCGAAATTTCTAAGAAAGCCTTCAAAATTGCCTTGGTTGTTGCTACGGTTTCTTCTTTGCTTCAATTGGTGATTGGACATCATTCGGCAGAGGGAGTCGCTGAAAATCAACCTGCAAAATTGGCTGCTTTTGAAGGGCATTTTGATAGCCTTGCAGTGGCGGATATGTATATCATGGGTTGGGTGGACAAGGAATCACAAACGGTGACGGGCATCAAAATTCCCAATGGTTTGAGTTTTTTATTGCACCAAGATTTTGAAACGCCTGTGACGGGTCTAAACGCTTTCCCTGAAGAAGATAGACCCTCACAAGTGAATGCAGTTTTTCAGTTTTACCACTTGATGGTAGCGATTGGGATGGCATTGATTGGGATGACACTTTTGGCTTGTTGGTTTTGGTGGCGTGGCAAATTGTTTGAGAAGAAATGGCTGTTATCGGCATTTGTTTGGGCGGTGATTTTGCCGCAATTGGCGAATCAGTTTGGGTGGTTTGCAGCGGAAATGGGGCGACAGCCGTGGGTGGTATATGGCTTGCTTCGGACTTCGGATGCTTTGTCTAAGGCGGTGACAGCGAATCAAGTGCTGTTTTCGTTGATTATGTTTGCGTTTATTTATACGCTGCTGTTGGCTTTGTTTCTTTATACGCTGAATAAGAAAATTCAACATGGACCGTATGATGAGGGGGAGTTGGATGATAGGAATCGGCAGAAGGAAATGGTGGAGGAGATGGTTGGTTAAGGCTCTAATACTCATATAAGCCAGTCTTTGTCCCATCCAAAGAGGGGAAATTATTAGTTGAAAAAATCACAACTTTATGGAAACATTCATAGGAATCGACTACCCAACATGGTGGTTTTTAATCGTTGGAGCTGTTTTTTCGGGGTACGCAGTCTTGGATGGCTTCGATTTTGGGGCAGGTGCATGGCATTTGTTTTTCAAGAAAGAAAAAAGTCGCCGAATAGCTCTGAATGCCATCGGCCCTGTTTGGGATGGTAACGAAGTGTGGTTGGTCATTGGAGGAGGTGCATTGTTTGCAGGCTTTCCAGTGGTTTATGCTACGATATTGTCAGCGATGTACATTCCGTTTATGCTGTTTTTGATGTTCATAATTTTAAGGGCGATTTCGATAGAGTTTCGGAGCAAAGAGAAAATGTTGTGGTGGCGGAAGATGTGGGATGTTACTTACAGCGTGTCGAGTATTATGTTGGCGTTGATGTTGGGAATAGTGTTGGGGAATGTCTTACAGGGTTTTCCTCTGACCGAAAACGAGGAGTTAAGTGTGCCACTCTTACACGTCTTAAATCCCTTTTCGCTTTTAGTAGGAGCTACGACTTTGGCTCTATTCATGATGCACGGAGCGATTTACTTGACCATGAAAACCGAAGGTAGACTCTTTGCCAAACTGACCATATTGTTGAAGCGAGCCATCATCGCCTTTGTCGTTTTGTTTTCGATTTCAACGATTTATACACTGATTTACATTCCCCACCTCTCGGACAAATTCAAGGAATTTCCAGCTCTGTTCATTGTGCCTTTGATGGCGATATTGTCTATTGCGAATATTCCCAGATTGACGAGCAAGCGAAAATATTTTGCAGCCTTTTTGTTTTCTGCTTTGGCGATTTGCTTGTTGTTTATCATTGTAGCGATAGAATTGTATCCTGTGATTTTGTTTTCGACCATTGACCCACAATATCACATCACCATTTACGATGCGTCTTCTTCTATCAAAACCCTCAAAATCATGTTGACTTTTGCGGCGATTGGTGTGCCACTGATTGCGTCCTATACTTTCTTTGTCTATCGAACTTTCAGAGGAGTTGTGAAGTTGGACGAGACGAGTTATTAGCGATTCTAAAAGATGTGATAAAAGTCACTAAAAAAAAGCGGGCTTATAGAAGGAATTGGTACCAAAAGGCAAAGTCAAACTGCATAGAAGCCGTATGGAAGTTCTCACCAAATAAACTACAACAAACAACATTTATAATTATCTTGTAAAGGGTGATAAATGTCACGAAGTATGTTGTCTTTCTTGTTTATCTTTCGACTTCACAATGAATAATTAAACCCCTTTTACAATGACTACAAATGAAGGAGGTAGATGGATGGATACTTTGGAGGGACAACAACTTCAAGAACGCCTCACCAGCGAAAAAACACTCAAAGCCATCAACCATTTACTGGATAGAATTGATACGCTCGAAAAAACAGTGGATAGACTCACAACTGTTATCGAACAAGGACCAGGCTTGGTCAGTATGGTTGCAGATATGGCAGACGAAACTTACAAACAAGCGGCCAACAAAGGCATTAACTTAGAAGAGCGCTTGGGCGCAGCTTTAGAAATAGCCGAAAAACTCACCGCCCCTGCAATGGTCGCCCAACTCAACAGCGTTTTGGAACTGGCAAATCAAGCTCCTGGCTTGGTGAGTATGGTCGCAGATAT
>JAUHXA010000093.1 GCA_030427245.1 Bacteroidia bacterium
AAAAGGTAAAAGGAAGGCTCACAAAACTCTATTCTACTTTTAGGATTGGCTTAGATTTTTTGAGAGTAAAATGTATCCATAAATTAGACATCAGTGACCTCATGGTACTTTTGTCCTGTACTTAGGGCAATTCTATACTTCCATCCATCAACAAAATATTCTCTTTGGGGGTGACATTCGTCAGGTATTTTAGGTTGATGATATAAGAACGGTAAATTTGAACAAAAGCTTTGGGCGGCAATTATTCGAGTGGTTGATTCATGGTCTGTGGTACTTCATATCCTTGTTGATTTTTCCAGTCAGTGCGGAATTGGGAAATGTCTTTGATAATCATAAGTGTAGGTTTTTCATAAGGCTGACACCCTATGTTACGGAATATCGCTCCTTTGGAGCTTTTGATACAAACCTACTATAATTTTTTGGAATCTTCCTAAAAATGTTAAAAAAATTAGCAAAAAAATGTATTTTTTGTGTTTTTCGAAATGATATTGATGGTTTTTTGGAAGGTTTAAATGAAATGTTTTATGCTTTTTCGTTGCAACAGTGTATTTTCCCATTGCTTATATTTACCTTTCAAAAAGAAAAAAGGCAAAAGTCTAAAATCAATCCTTTCTTCAAAGAATGAAAAAAAAATCGCCCTTAGAAATTTTTAATCTCTAAGGGCGAATATAATTCTAAAGATTTATAAGATGTCTGTATTGTTTTAGATAAAACACGTACAAATCACTCAAAAGGAAAACTTATTCGGAAACCACTTCAAACTCTATTTCCTCTTTCACTTCTTGTCCAAATTCAATAATGGCCTTATAAGTACCTAAGACCTTTACTTCTTCTGTGATGCTGATTTTGCGACGATCCAAATCTACACCTGTTTCCTTTTTGATGACTTCTGCCAATTGAAGGTTAGTGACACTACCAAATATTTTATCAGTTGTACCCACTTTTGCACCTATTGTCAAAGTAGCTCCTTTGATTTTAGCCACGACTTCTTCGATTCTAGCGAGCAATCTATCTTCTTTCATTTTGATTTGGCGAATACGCTCTGCAACACTTGCTTTATTGGCACGATTCGCAATGATAGCCAACTTGTTGGGAAGTAGATAGTTTCTACCAAAACCACTTTTAACGCTCACCGTATCAAAACGATAGCCTAATTTTTCTACGTCTTCTAATAGAATGATTTCCATGGTATATTATAGACTTTATAAATTTTATTTCAATTATAAATACAATCCTCAACTATATTTTGTTGAAGAAAACAATCACTGATTACAACTCTATTTCATCAAGTCGGTTACATAAGGCAAGATAGCAATGTGTCTTGCTCTTTTGACTGCTTGTGCCACTCTTCTTTGAAATTTCAAGGAATTACCTGTCAATCGTCTAGGTAAAATTTTACCTTGTTCGTTCAAGAATTTCTTCAAAAACTCAGGATCTTTGTAATCAATATACCGAATACCACTTTTTTTGAAGCGACAGTATTTTTTCTGTTTGTGACCAATTTTTGGAGAGGTTAAAAATCGAACCTCTTGATTTGCGTTTCTTGGTTTTCTAGATGCCATATTTTACAAAATCTCTACTTTGTTAAACTTCTAATTTTAGCTGGCCGGCTTTCGCCTTTTGGTGAATGCCAAAATTTAGGTTGTCTAAAAATTTAATTATTAATTGTTTTCTGCTTGTTGTTCGTCAGCTCTTTTCTTTCTGTTGCGACCAACCAATCCTTGACGTTTTTTGTCGTTGTACTCAATGGCGTATTTGTCCAATCGAGTCGTCAAAAATCGAAGAATACGCTCATCTCGTTTGAGCTGTAATTCTACTTTGTCCACTACTTCTGTTTCAGCTCTGTACTCTACAACCATATATACCCCAGTCGTTTTTTTCTTGATAGGGTAAGCCAATTGTTTCAAACCCCAAAAATCCTTTTCAAGAATTTCTGCACCATAAGTTTTTAGCAAATCTATGTATGCATTTGCCAAGTCTTTTTGCTCTGCATCTTTCAGCACAGGGGTAATAATTACTACTAATTCATAATTTCTGACCATTACTTCGATTACTTCATTTTGAATGATATAGAAAAGCGAGCGCAAAGATAGTTATTTATTCTTATTTTCACACCTTAGATTTATTTTTTTAAAGTTAGTAGCTAAAACATTGCAGATAGATGCCAACAGTTACTATCTAAGTAATGTATCTTTGTCGTTTGGAAATGCCTTAAAATACAAGTTAGCAATTTAACAATACAGCCACAACTCAATGACCCTAAGAGACAACATCGCTTTAGCCCTTACATCCATTAGGGGTAATTTTTTGAGGACAGTCCTGACTTTTCTCATTATTGCCTTTGGTATCATGGCTTTAGTAGGGATCCTCACCGCAGCTGATGGCATTAAAGCGTCTCTCGAATCGAACTTTGCCACAATGGGCTCCAACAATTTTACCATACGAAAAGGAGGCGGTGGTATTCATGTAGGCCGAAGAGGTAAATCTGCAAAAAAAAGCTATAAAGATTTGGAGCTCGACCAAGCATTGGATTTCAAAGAACGCTATGTCTATCCTGCAACGATTTCCCTTTCTAACGTCGTCAGCTATGGTAGTACCCTCAAATACAAATCTGAAAAAACCAATCCTACGATTCAACTCATTGGAGGAGATGAAAACTATTTGACAGTCAGCGGATACGATATAGAACAAGGTCGCAATTTTTCGGAAATGGATGCAGGTAGTGGTCGGAGTGTGGTTCTGCTCGGAAACGATGTTGCGAGAAAACTGTTTACCCGAACCGAAAAAGCTCTCGACAAAATCATCTCTATCAACAATCGAAAATACAAAGTCGTAGGTGTCTTAGCTCCCAAAGGTTCGAGTAGTATTTTCAGCAGCGACAATGTGGCTATTATCCCTCTCCTCAATGCCAAGGCTGTTTATGGCAACGACCGAAAAAGTTATGCCATTACCGTTTCGGTGAATGATGCGTATGGTTTGGATGCTGCAGTTTCAGAGGCAACAGGATTGATGCGTACGGTTCGCAAACTTCGTTTCAATGAAGAAGACGATTTTACCATTTCCAAAAGTGACATGCTCTCCAGTATGTTGGTCGAACAGTCGGGATATGTGACTGCTGCTGCAACGCTTATAGGCTTGATTACCTTACTTGGTGGTGCAATCGGTTTAATGAACATCATGCTCGTATCGGTCACCGAACGTACTCGTGAAATCGGTATCAGCAAAGCCGTTGGAGCAAAACGTAGTACGATTCTCGCCCAATTTTTGGTGGAAGCCATCACGATTTGTCAAATTGGCGGATTGTTGGGTATCATTTTGGGCATTGCAGCAGGTAATGGCGTTTCCATGCTTTTGGGAGGACCATTTATTATTCCTTGGAAATGGATTTTGAGTGGTTTATTTCTGTGTGTAGTCGTGGGTTTGGTATCGGGAATCTATCCTGCGATGAAAGCTTCAAAGGTGGATCCGATTGAATCGTTGAGGTATGAATGAGTATTGTATGGTTAAATTGCTGTATTGTCATACTGTTGTAAATATTAGCAATTCACCCATACTGCAATAAAACAATTTAACCATAAAACAATAAAAATTGAACATAATTTCTGCATATATACAAGGCTTATTCAATAGCCTTTCCAAGCCTAAAATAATATTGCTACTATATGGCTGCAATCTCTTATTTGGATTGGTCATTGCACTGCCTTTACATTCCGTATTGAAGGATAGCATCGGACAATCGTTTGAGATCCAGCGAATCATTGAAGGGTTTGACAACACTGTTTTTACCGATTTTATGAACGAACATGGTCAATTGTTGCAGCCCTTGCTGAGTCAGTTTCAATGGCTGACCGTTTTGTATATGGTGATGTTTATTTTCCTCAATGGCGGAATTATTCACGTTCTGAATGGTAGAATGGGATTTGGAGAAGGGTGTGTCAAGTATTTTTGGCGATTTTTCAGACTGAGCCTTCTCTTTTGGCTGCTACATTTGCTCACTGCATTGGTCATTTTTGGCATTTTATTGTTGATAGTTCGCAATGGGTTTGATTTATTCAGCAGCGAAATTCCCATTTATTGGAGCATTGTTGTTGGATGCCTTGTCTATTTTGTAGCAGCAAGTATTGTGAGTACCTTGTCCGATTACGCCAAAATCCGAATTGTGGTCAATGAACAACGCTCTGCTATTCAAGCGATGCTACATTCTTTTGGTACGGTCTTTCAAAACTTCCGCAAAACCTACGGTTTGTATCTCCTCAACATCGTCATTATCGGCTTACTCTACCTTATTTATTGGACGCTTCACTCCAATATCATGACGAGCAATTATTTGCTCATTGTGTTTATGTTGTTGGTTCAGCAATTTCTGATGCTACTCAGAATGTGCGCCAAAATGGTGAATTTGGCGAGTGCCATGGAAGTGTATCGGTGGGTAAGGAGGTGATATTTTTCTTCCTTCAATAAATTAGCCATCACCCTCTTACCAGTTTAAAACAACTGACTTTCAAAACATTTCAGCCGTAAAAATAGTTGACTTCGTAAATTCGGTTGCCTACTATTCTTTGTTATAAGGAAGATATTTTATTCAACAGTGAGCCTGTTTCGGGAGGATATAGTGGTTGGGTTTGTGTTAAGGATTATGTGTCATTACAGGTTCGTGAAGAATGGTTGGCTTTTGGCTTAATTGAACAATAACATTTTTATAAGCAAAAATCTATATAATGCTCAAAAAAATAATTTTAATCTACGTATTGTTATTTTTATCTTTTAATATATGCGCTCAAGGATGGGTAAACATATATGATACAGGTTCGTGGGGAAGCATATTTCACAGAGATGCTGAGAATAATTTTATTATTAGAATAGAGAGAACAATATTAAAAATAAGTAATGAAGGTCATTTATTGTGGTCTGATGGCTTAGGAAATTATTATTTGAATAACTTTGAACTTACTTCTAATGATGACTTCCTTCTCCTTCAAACGGATAGGTCAGTTGAACCTGAAAATGCCTCTGTCACACTTTTGGATGTCAATAGAGAAATCGAATGGGAATACCAACTCAACTATCCACATCCTGATAGCACGTCGGTACAAAGAACAGATGCTATGGCAGCCGTGCAAGATGCAGATGGGAATTATTGGGTTTTAGGCGATATTGAAGAACATTTGGACGGTTTACCGCCTTCGGAGTCTTATTTTAACTATCAGCCTTTTGTGGTTAAATTGAGTCCATCTGGCGAAAAACTCAGCTTCCATACCAACTACAATACGCTTCCTCCTTTGAATTTTTCGCCTTACAAGAGCATCGCTATTCAAGCAAGCCCCAACGGAGGTTTTGTATTGATGACCGAAGGACAAAGTATCAGTATAGGGGGTGACTTTCCAGGGTTTACTAAAATCAATACTGCGGGAGAAATAGAATGGCAACAACACCTCTACCACCAGTTAATAGATCTTGAACATGAGGGATTAGAATATGTAGTATGGACTTTCGCACGAGATATGGTCATTACCAAATCGGGAGAAATCGTGACAGCAGGTATGTCTCAACCTAAAGATGTGTATTTGGGTGTTCCCTATTTGGCAATCATAAACAATGATGGCAGTTTGCAGTCTTTTATTCCTTTGGATATTCCCTTCAATCAAGAAGAATTCTTTCTAAACATTGAGATTACTGATATTCAAGCTTATGGAGAACATTTTGTCATACTCTATGATGGGCTTGTAGGAGAGACTTATTCTATGGGTTTTGTTATTGTAGATAGAGAGGGAAATATATTGCAGAATACCTTCTATGAGAATCTCAATATTGCTATCACAAGCGATAATAGTAAAAAGATAATGGTATTGGAAGAAGGGGGTTTTGCCATTATTGGAGGGGGGTTGGATTTAACACTTATCAAAACCGACAGCTTGGGAAACTGCTATCCCAACACCCAATTTTCTGCGACTGATACGGGTTTGGGCTTGTATGAATTTGAGAATCAATCCGAATATGCAGATAGCTATATTTGGGAGTTTGGAGATGGACATACAGATACGACTGCAATGACTTCACATCAATATACAGCGATTGGAACTTACGAAGTTTGTTTGACGGCTACCAATCTGTGTGATTCCTTCAAAAAATGCGAGACCATTGAAGTATCAGAAGTCACCAACATTGAAGTACATGAATGGGAACAAGGGCTTTTGGTTTATCCCAATCCTGTTCGTAACACACAGCTATTTGTGGAGATTCCACAAAAAAGTGAGCCACCTATATTGACGCTTTACAACAGCTTTGGACAGCAAATTCAAGCCAGTGTAAATTCTGATTTTCTCGATACAAATGAATTGGAGGCTGGCGTATATTATTTGGCGATTGAAGTGAAAGGAGAAAAAGCGGTGAGAAAAATAATTGTGTATTGAAAACACCTATTCCAAAATTTACCTACTTCTTATTTATCTCCGAACTTAGCTTCAATGTTCTCTACCAAATACCTTATCTTTGCAGCCTTTTTTGAAGCAAAACATCAAACAAAAATTATAAAAACATGGCAAATTCTTTTGATTTAATCGTTGTAGGAAGTGGACCAGGCGGATATGTTGCAGCTATTCGAGCGAGCCAATTGGGAATGAATGTAGGAATTGTAGAGCGAGAATCATTGGGCGGTATTTGTTTGAATTGGGGATGTATTCCGACCAAAGCCCTATTGAAGAGCGCACAGGTTTTTGAATATCTTCAACATGCTGAATCGTATGGAATCAATGTAGGAGAAGCAAGTGCGGATTTTGACAAAATGGTGCAAAGAAGTCGGGGAGTTGCTGGCGATATGAGTAAAGGGGTGAGCTTTTTGATGAAAAAGAACAAAATTACAGTCATCAATGGTTCTGGTAAACTGGTTGCTGCCAATCGAGTAGCAGTTACTGACGCAGATGGCAAAACGACTGAACACACCGCCACCAACATTATCTTAGCGACAGGCGCACGTTCTCGTCAGTTACCTGCCTTGCCACAAGATGGCAAAAAAATAATTGGCTATAGAGAAGCAATGAGCTTAGAAAAACAGCCCAAAAGCATGGTTATTGTAGGTGCAGGAGCGATAGGGGTGGAGTTTGCGTATTTTTACAATGCTATTGGAACGGAGGTTACTTTAGTGGAGTACATGCCTCGAATCGTACCTGTTGAAGACGAAGAGGTGTCCAAAGATTTGACCCGAAACTTCAAAAAACAAGGTATCAAAGTTCTCGCCAATACTTCTGCTAATAAAGTGGATACAAGTGGCGACACCTGCAAAGTCACTTTGGTGGACAATAAGAAGGGAAAGGAAACTATCATCGAATGTGATGTGGTGCTTTCGGCAGTTGGTCAGGCTTCTAATATCGAAAACATCGGATTAGAGGAATTGGGCATTAAAACAGACAGAAATCGAGTAATAGTGGATGATTTTTACCAAACCAATGTGAAAGGCGTATATGCCATTGGCGATATCGTTCCTGGTCCAGCTTTAGCGCATGTTGCTTCTGCAGAAGGCATTATCTGTGTCGAAAAGATAGCGGGTCACAATCCCGAACCTTTGGACTACAACAATATTCCTGGTTGTACTTATTGCAGTCCCGAAATCGCATCGGTAGGTTATACAGAAGAAAAAGCCAAAGAGGCTGGCTATGAAGTAAAAGTTGGCAAATTTCCGTTTACCGCATCGGGCAAAGCCAAGGCTGCGGGTCACAAAGAGGGATTTGTAAAGGTAGTTTTCGATGCCAAATACGGTGAATTTTTGGGCGCACACATGATTGGAGCGAATGTGACGGAAATGATTGCCGAAGTGGTAGTAGCCCGGAAATTGGAAACGACAGGCCACGAAATCGTCAAGTCTGTTCACCCTCACCCTACTATGAGCGAAGCACTGATGGAAGCTGCTGCTGCTGCTTATGGGGAGGTGATACATCTATAGGAATTGAACAGGAAGAACCTTCTATTGAAAGGAATTTTCTGCAATAGAATTGGCGTACTTTATGTACATCATACTACGCTGTACGAGATTCTTTTTCATAGCAAATTCATGTTCAAAGCGGTATAAAAAATTAAAAATGCAAGTTCAAATAACATTTTGGGCTTGCATTTTTTTATTTAGTAAAAAAGAAAAAATAACTTCCCGACCAATACTCCCCTTTTGAAAGGGGTTGGGGTATGTTAGCAAAAAAAGCGGGGAGTTATTTTTTTACCATTACTTAGCTTAGATTCTTCTCCTAATTGAACTATTTTCCTAAAAAATCGGTTGATACAACTTTCTCTTTCAGGCTTGTAAACAAATCATTTAACTACCAAAAGTAAAGCAATATGAAAACATTTCTTGAACAAAAATGTGATGAATTCTTCAAAGAACTTGATACCTTATCTGATGAAGAGGTTGTAGAAAAATTCAGTGTCCAGACAGGGGCTAAAGGGTGGGCAAGTACGAAGAGTGCTTATCTAAAAGCTTTGACCAGACAATTCGATAAGAGAGAAATTGATTACTCTGCAATTAAAACAGATAACGGTATTTCATTGCGAGACAAAGTAAGATTGGAAGGCAAGAAAATGATTCTTGTAATGAAGGAAAGTTAGGGCAAATTGATATATCTAAAATAGGCTGTCAACGGTTTCCAAACTAAAGGTGCTTATTCAAAATACTTTTCCTATTCTCTTAAAAAATGATACCTTTAAGTTCATTTCAAAACGTTACTACTCAATGAAACACTTCCTTGAATGCTTTTTACCCACTTTATTCATTGTCTGCTTTCTTCAAGTTGGTTGTACCAAAGACCAAACCGAAACTTTCGATTGTTTGGTAGAAATCAATGGCGTTTTTGAGTTGACCGAGATTACCACTCCTGCCGAATTTATTGGAGGTCAAGATGCTCTTTTTGAATCAATTGCAAAGGAGATCAGTTACCCTCCAGAAGCCCGAGAAAATGGCATTGAAGGGACGGTTATTCTTCAGTATGAGGTTACTTCAATAGGAACAGTCGAAAACATAGTTATATTAGAAGATATCGGCGAAGGCTGCGGTGAGGAAGCGAGAAGGACGCTTGAGGTTATCACAGAAGGAGTGTCATTTCACCCTGCAGAGCTAAACAGAGTACCTGTCAAAGTCCGAAAAGAATTGCCTATTAAGTTTATTTTGAATTAGATGTAATATCAATTTTTGATAAGAAAAGTAACGATTAAGTATGCCTACCACAATTGACAAAATCAATGCACTTCATGAAACGATTGAGAAAGCAATCACTCTCGAGATGCAGAAACTGTATGGAGAAATTGATGATTATGAAATTGCCTGGCGACAACTTCAAAAAGTTGCAACTAAGGTTATTGTTGTATTGATTCAAAAAGCCTTACCTGATGCAATAATCACCGTTCCCGCTTCCAAAAGCACTTATCCCGACATCAAAATAGAAACCAAAGAAGGTTTATTCGCTATTGACATCAAAGCCAATGAAGCACAAAAAAATCCTTGGTTTGACATGGCTCGTTTAGACACGATTTTCAAAGAAAGGATATTGAAGTATAAGGAGGAATGGGAATTAGTCATCAAATATGATCGTCAAACAAAGGTATTTTTGGAGGCTTATTTTTTGCTTTTTAGAGAAGCCGTTGGGTAAAGAGCAGAATGTAAAGGAGTAAAATACCGACCTTACGATGGTAAAATTCGTCCTAAGGACTGGGCCGATTTCGCCAACAAAAAGATTTATTGGAATAGCAAAAAAGAATTTCTTGAAGGGATACAAAACTCCTTCATTCATAGATGGAAAAAGAATCTTAAAGAGATCTTAATTCCACAGCTTACACCCGATCAGAAAGCGGTATTCAAAAGATTATTCGATTGAAGTTTGTTCTAATAAAGAGACATTCTCCAATTGACGGCGGGTTATTTTTTTTAAGTATTTGAAGTCTTTATTATAACTAAGTAATTGCTTATAAATTGTCGGGTCTAAGGGTTCTACGTTTTTTAGCTCTATGACTTTTCCTTGTTTTTGGCATAAGGTGATATAAGCCATTTCAATCTGCCTATCAATAGAACTTCCCTTTGCTTTTTTAACCGTTGAAGCCCTTTGAAGTGTAATATTGCCAAACATATCTTCAACCAGATTTCCCAAATTTCTTTTTGCAATTTTGTAATAATGTTCGTCTAAATCTGTAATTGTAAAATTCCGATGGTTCATTTTTGCCGAGATTGCAGCGGTACCAGCACCTCCAAAAGGGTCAAAAACCCAATCCCCTTCATTGGTAAACAATTGAATAACTCTATCCATTAATTTGGTAGGCAATTGACAAGGGTGATTGTCTCTATCTTTTTTGTGCTTAATTCGGTGAATGTCTTTCCAAATATCGGTGATAACCTCCTTTTTATCATCACCTATTTTTTTTCGTTTTTTTATACAACTCGCTCTCAAACAATACTCTCTACTATCTATGAATTTCGATTCAGCTAAATTCACTTTTGGAGAAGCACCGGGTTTGGTGAAATAAAGTAGAGAATAGTGAGCAGGCAAAAACTTACCAGAAGGAGTAGAAAGAGCATCCCAAATAATCCAATGTTGGAAGTGCATTTTATCTGCCAAAAAACTGTAGTGATAAACTGCCCATTTGGGAATATTCAATACCAATAAAGCGCCACCTGGTTTCAGGGTTTTATACATTCCCATCAACCATTCATTGCACCACTCTATGTATTTTTGTTCGGCTAAATCGTCTTGATAAACCTTGTAATCCTTTGCCAAATTATAAGGAGGGTCAGCAAAGGTCAAGTCAAATATTCCATTAGGATGCTGCGCATGTACTTGATTCATGAACTCAATACAATCACCATGAACTACTTCGTTTTGGAAATCAAAATCTTTGTTCGGCTCTTCAATAGGATATATTCTGTGACTTATTTCGTCCACCATTTTTTTCTTCTGTGAAGCAAATACTTCAACGGAATCCTTTATTTCTTCTTCAATGTTTTTGTCCGAACTCTGTTGGTGAAGTAACAATACATCCCTTTTCGTTTCGGCCTGTAAATTGACAATCCGGCCAACAACTTCAGTAGGAATTATTGCACCCTCTTTTAGCTGCAAATCTAAATCCGACCAAACATCCGATACTGCTGTTCCCAAAGGGTTCATCAAATGCCGTTTCCCTCCCCAATCCTTCACGTTTTTCTCGCACGCCATACAGTTACGATGTGGAATTCGTTCTATTTTGGTTCTCAATTTGAAGGGAGTAGGATTTTTCAAAGACTTCGTTTTCAAGTACATCAACAAACCAAGATGGCTATTAGGAAGAGGTTGCCCAATTTCTTCTTTCTGAAATTCAATCCCAATCCAATATTTAAATAAACAATAAAATTCTTCCCATTTATAGGTATTCAAAAATTCTGCAAAAAAGGATAAGTATTTGGGGAGGCCATAAATATACAGCAATCCCCCATTAGAAAGCATTTGTGTGCTTTTTTCGATTAGTGACATTGTCTTTAAAACCTTTCTGTCAGTCCAAGTGACTACACTTGTATCTGATAAATCATTGACTTCAAAAGAGGTATTGAGAATGATGCAATCAAATTTTTTGCCTTCAATGGAAGAAACATCGCTTTCATTTATTGTTGTTACCATTATCCAAAAATATATAAAACTATTCAGAAACTAAAACTATTCTTTCTCCAAAACCCGCACCACAGGATACCGCCGATACGTATCTTCAAAATAAGGAGAACGCTGGTAGACAAACATCAACTGAGCATAACCATTCTCTGCAAAATCAATATCGGTTTTCTTTCGAGCCTCCAATTCAGCCTTCAAAGTTGGATTATCCGCCAAAATCTCCACCGCTATATCTTCAAAGAGGTAAGGTGAAAAATACTCCTTTTGCTGCAAAATAGAATCAAAAAAGTTCCAAGCAAAAAACGAATCATGGGCTTGAGGTTCTAAAGTCTCAATAATGTAGCGATTGTTCACCTGATTCACTTCAATGACATAATCTCCCACTCGAAAAGGCAACACCTTTTTTTCCTTTCGCAATTTGACATTGTAATGCAAATAATGACCCTCGTAGGGCTGCTTCACCGTTTCGTATTCTTCAATATAATACACCTCAACTTCCATCTCTGTCGCCTCCTTCAATTGCGTCATTTTCACCCCATTCCATTCCAACCTTTCGATAACCTCCGTCCATGCCTGTGGCACAATATAAGCAGCAGGTTTTTGCGTACTAGTTGTTGTATAGTAAGAATTGAAGTAAGGAATCGGTTTTTCGTAAGGCGCATTTTGGTCGTAATACAATCGCTGTAAACCGCTGATTTCACTCGTTTTGTATTTCGCTTCAAAACCTTTGAAGTTGTAACTGTCGTGCTTTGAAGTATCCAAAGCCCAAGCAATCGGAAACGTTTTTTGGTCTTGCACTGCTTTGTTAGCCTTCGCTCGCAGCGTACCGATTTCGTCCGAATGAAGATGGGTAAATTGAAGGGCTTCCACCAAAAAATGATGCGTCGACAAGACTCGGTCTTTATAAGGCTTGAGCATGTGCGCTTCCGTAATGAAGCCCAAAGTATTGAACAAAGTCGTATAACCCGATGAATATCTGGGCGTTTCCAAAAACGTTTTGATACCTTCATCTGGCGTTTGTCCCGTCAAGTACACATAAGGCGAAGTCGTATAGCCCGCCTTGTTCATGGATTCACTCAGTTCAGGATACATTTTATCGTGCAAGAAACCAGCCAAGTCAGCCTGCAATTTGTTGCGTTCCGTTGCTATCAAAGTCATCACATATTGATGGTCAGAACCATTTGTAGTGTGCGTATCTATAAAAACATCAGGCTGCCAAGTGTGAAAAATTTCGGTAAAAGTTCGGGCATTTTGGGAGTCACATTTGATAAAATCCCGATTCAAATCCAAGTTGCGAACATTGCCCCTAAAACCATGCTCCAAAGGTCCATTTTGATTCGCTCGACTGCAACAACCCCGATTCTCAACTCCTCCCAGATTGTACATCGGAATGATACAAACCACCACATTCTCCAAATTTTCGGCAACCTTACTACCTTTTTCATTTAGCAATTCGTCCGCCAGTAGAAGGCTCGCATCTACACCACAGGGTTCACCAGGATGTATAGCATTGTTTATCAGAATAATTCGTTTGTTTTTATTCCGAATAGAGGTAGGTGAAAAATCACCGTCTTTGGAAATGACCATCAAATGCAAAGGGTCGCCCATGTCCGTCATGCCATATTGCAGCAAAGTCGCCTGTTCGCTATTTCCAGCCAACTGTTCGTACATCGAAATGGTTTCGGCGTAGGTAGGGGTTTGATTGTCTTGATATTTGAGCGGAATCTGGGCAAAATTATGGGTGGTCATGTAGCAGAGAATTAGGGTGAGGAAGAGGAAATTTTTCATTGTAGAAGTGTTGGTTTGAGAGGCTAATTTACAAAAAAAGTGCACCGCCAAGTACATCACCCATTCAAGTTTCCATGATAAAAATCAATAATCATACATCATGTAATCGTAAATCTTACATCCATCTGATTAAGAACAATTAAACATACAAACCAACTCTCAAGTATGGAGGGATGTATGATTTACGATAGACGATATTTGAAGTATGATTTATTTAAGATTGTTTCACAAACCTCCATGTCTACAATCCAGTCACCAATCTACAAATCACCAGTCACCACTATTTCTTCTTCGCCACCAACACATAATGGTCAAAAATCCGATTCTTTTGAATCAACTGACAGCTCGTCAGTTCACAACCCCTTTCGGTCAACATACCTTGATACTCCACCAAATCGTATTGATGTGGATGCAAAATATCACCAGGCAATAAACGAAACAAACGTTTGAGAAACTGATAATTGTGAGCATCAATACTCACAACCAATGTACCGCCAGTCTGTACCGAATCCACCAATCTATCAAAACTCCCTTCAATATCAGAAACATGATTGATAGCATTCATACAAAAAACCACATCATAAGCATTCGGAGCATCAAACTGCTCCAAAGGCAAATCGTGAAACTGAACGTTGGGATAGTCGGCAGGAGAAAAGTGGGAGAGTTTGTTTTGGTAATCCAGCAGCAAAGGGTCAACCGCAGTGACTTCTTGATTAGGCAAAACCATAAAAATACCCGCAGGACCACATCCCGCATCCAAAATTTTATCTTTAGGTTTGATTTTTAGAGAACTCCCCACTTTTTGGAGGAGTTCGTTCCAATAGCCTTTTTTCCAAGCGGTATATTCCTCCTTCGATTTTTTGTGTAGATAATTTCGCCACCACAGTAGTTCTATACGTTGAGCCAATTGCCATTTAAGCGTTTTATTCATTGGTTGATTTTTTGGAAAAGGGATTGAGAAGAAAACATATCCCTCCTCTGTCTTCTAAACAAGGTAGGCGATTTAGTATATTGATTATAAAAAGCCTAAATTTGTTTTTTATTGCAGCAAGCCCTCAAGCTTGCCTAATTTTATATTTCTTTGATTATCTGTACTTCTATAATATGTCCAAACAACTCCTTAACAATCTTCGCAAAAGTGTATGGCAAAAAGCCTTTCCTAAAACTTCAATGCCTTCCAAATGGAGAAACAATCACGCCAAAGATTTGCAAAACAAAATCTACAAAGAGATAGGACAACTGCTGGACACCCGTATTCTTTTGAAGTTTGGTAGCGGAAAATTGATAGACAATGATTCACTAAATTTTTTGGCAAAATACGTTTTATTTGAGAAAAAAAGTAATAATTCTGCAAAAAAAACGGATTATTGGCAGCAGTTTCAAAACAAGATTTTGGGGGTAGAGGAAGTTGAATTCACTGCAAAGGAGGAAGAAACGCCCATTGAAGATACAACATTCGCAGATGATGCCCTTCAAGAACAAACCAAACCACACATTCCACTTCCCGAAGGTTACCGTTTGGCGAAATTCACCAAAAACCTAACTGCCAATGACCTCTTCGAGTTTCCCCCTTCAAGCGATTTTTACTGGAAGCGACCGATAGATGAAAAACTTTCCCAAGCACTTCAAAACGACTTTGCCGTATGGGTAGAAGGTGCGGCTTTGGCGGGCAAAAGTCGTGCGGTTTTGGAAGCATTGAAGGGAATAGAAGATGGGCTATTGGTTCTGCCCGACCTCCAAAACCTACAAGCCGAAATGTCTTTACCACCTATTGTTGATGGCAAAAAAACGGTGGTATATTTTGACAATTTATTGAATTACTACAAAAACTATCCGCATCAAACTTGGATGGTGAATCGTTTTTTGAGCCAACTTTTAGCGGCAGAAAGTGTGCAAGTTGTGGTGAGCAATAGGATAGGAAAGGAGGCTGTTTTGTTGGCGGATTACCTACCAGATGACTTGCTTCAAAAATTCAAAAAAATCACCATTCCGACCATCACTTTTGACGACATCGAACAGTTTCAGATGGACGTAGATGTGCGATTGGACTTCAATGCCTTTGACGACAGCATAGGGTCGCTGTTGATGAACCTCAGCAATGTCCAAAAAAAATATGAGCAGTTGGAAAATATGGCAGAACTGGGCTGGAATGTTAGTCAGAAGGTCGCAGATACCGCACAGGATATTTTGTTTGCTTTGAAGCATTTGCATTACATCGGTCATTTTCATGGACAGCCCAATCACTTCAAAATTTCGCTGGTCAAAGATTTTTGTTTGCGATTGCAGGGGCGAAAAATCAGTCAGAAACAATGGCAAGAAGCACTTGAATTGTTGGAACTTTTGCAGCAAAAAACAGTGCGGTTTTTAATTTTTCCATCATTCCCCCTTCGGAGGGGGCAAGGGGGAGGTTTGGGGGCAAGGGGGATGTTAGGGGAGGAAGTATTGAAGGTGAACACTGTTTATTTGGACAGGGCAATTGACGGACGCTTGGCAAATTCAGATATTGTCCGAAAGGTCAAGGAATTTTACACAACAGTCGAACAGCGATTGGACAATGGTTTTTTCTTACATCCGCTTTATTTCAGCAAGCGCATTTATGCACAACAGTTTTTTGCACAAGCCAAGCAATTGTTGGAGAAAGCGGTGCAGGAAGGTCTTCAAGCGAATGCTGCGGTTTTGACCAGCCTTTTACGCAAAGCTCCTGACTTTGGAGAGGCGAGGATTTTGTTGGGGGTGAGAAGCGATGTATTGGAACCCACCCCTGCCCCTCCCAAGAGGGGATTTTCTGCACTTGATACGAAAAGAAATACCTCACTTAGTACGAGTATTCCCCTCCTCGGAGGGGTTAGGGGTGGGTTATCAAGTTGGAGAATACAACCCGACTCCATCCTCTTTGAGGTATGGCTTTCAAAGACAACGAATTATGAACAAGCATCCCAGGTATATGCGGCTTTGAAGGGGGCAAATGTGCGAGCGAATTTGACCTTCTTCAATCATTTGATGGCAAAATCTGAAACCTACGAACAAGTTTTGGATTTGATGAATGATTTGGAAAAAGCGAAAATTACACCTTCGATAGACACCTTCAATGCCTTGATTTCCAAAGCTGAAAATTATGAACAAGTGCTTCAATGGCGGCAAAAAATGAAAGCAGCTGATTGTAAACCGAACCTTCAAACTTTCTTGTATGTATTGCAGCAAAGCCCTGATTTTGAAGTGTCAAAAGAGGTTTGGAAAGAAATGAAGGCAGTTGATTTCACTCCTTCGTCTAGCGAGTTTTACCACCTTTATTTGCAGCAAGCGAGTAATTTATCAGAAGCTTTGGAGGTGAAGAAAGAGATTGAAACCAATGAATCAGTAGATTTGGATATTGAAGTTTTCAATATTTTATTAATGTTTGCTGAAAATGAGGCGCAAGTTGAAGCATTTAGAAAAGAAATAGATGACTTGAAATTGCAGCCCAATACGGCTACATTTTCGGTTTTGATAGCTCAAGCAATGGATTTTGAGGCTGCATTGGATTTATTGAAGGAAATGTCTGATTTTCGAATCAAAGCTTCAACGAATACCTACAATGCGCTTTTGCAGCAATCCGCGGATTTGAATGGTGCGATTAGTGTTTTTGAGCAAATGCACGAGCAGCAGATTGACTTGAATGAGGATAGTTTTTTGATTTTGTTGGGCAAGACGGAAGGTTTTGAAGAGGGCTTGAAGTTGTTGATTCAGCTTCAACATGCAGGTTACAAAGCGGGACAGGCTACTTACAACCGCTTGATTACCCGTACACAAACGATTCAATCTGCGCTGCAAGCACTCCGAAAAATGCGCCAAAATGGTACTACGCCCAATGCGGAGACTTATCAATTGTTGATTGAACGGTTGAATGAAGGGAATTTCAAACAGGCGTTTAACCTCTTCAAAGCGATGAAGGGGGAATATGTGCGACCGACGGAGGAGGTGTATCAGGTCTTATTGGAGAAGATTGGGGGCTATGAACAGGCGTTTGTGAATCAGGTGCTTAGACTCTATCCTCAAACTTTGGCAGATGTGGATTACCACCGAATTTTTGCAGCGATTTTACCTGAGATTGACCGTCATGCTTTTTTGAAAACGGCGGAGGAGTACATTGAACGAGATGAGGAGATTAAACGGTTGTATTTTTAGAGGAGTTTTATTTGGATTCAGTAGCATTTTAAGAAAAATCGCTTTATAGCTTACATTTTGAGGCGTACTGCTATAAAAGAACAAATAAAAATCCATATTTTACACTCCTTATTATTTCAAAAGCACCCTATTATGAATCGAAGTATTTATTTCATTTGTATCTGTTTATTTTTGTTCGCCACCACTTACTTATCTGCTCAAACCTTTTACAGTACCAGTACTATTCAAGAAATCCATTTGACTTTTTCGCAATCTAATTGGCATGAGGTACTGACCAATTTGAAGAAAAAAGGCAATGACCGAATTCTTGCCAAAGTAAGCATCAATGGAGAAGCATTTGACAGCGTGGGAGTTCGCTACAAAGGGAATAGCTCCTTCAATGCCGCAGAAAAGAAAAAACCCTTCAATATCAAGTTGGATCATATCATCAAAGACCAAAATTATCAAGAATACGAAACACTCAAACTCTCCAATGCTTTTCGAGATCCCAGTTTTGTGCGGGAAGTATTGGCTTACGAAATTGCTCGAAAATACATGCCTTCGCCCAAAGCTAATTTTGCGAAGGTGTATGTGAATGGAAAATACCACGGTTTATATACCAATGTTGAATCCATTGACAGCAAATTTTTGAAAGGTTATTTTGGAGATGGTAAAAAACAGCCTTTTTTTAAGTGCAATACCGACAAAGAGAAAACCGTGGTGTCAGGCTGCAAAACATTGAAAGGGGCAACATTGGAGTACATTGGAGACAATCCTCAGTGTTATGAAATCAAATTCCAGTTGAAAAGTAAATCGGAAAATGACTGGAAAGAATTGATGGGGTTGATTTACACCTTGAATAATGAGCCTGAAAAAATAGCATCTGTTTTGAATATAGATGCCACTTTGAAGTATTTGGCTTTCAATAATGTAGTCGTTAATCTGGATAGTTATTCGGGACTTTTTGCCCACAATTACTATCTGTTTCAAGACGAAGCAGGACAGTTTCACCCACTTGTTTGGGACCTCAATATGGCATTTGGAGGCTTCAACCACAGTGGACTCAAAAACTCTCTTCCTCTATATGATATGCAAACTCTTGACCCTTTTTTACATGAAAACAATACTAATCGCCCGATGATTCACCAACTGCTTCAAAAACCTGCTTACCGCCAAAAGTATCAGACTTATATGGAAACCATCTTAGCAGAAAATTTTACCAATGGCTGGTATGCTGAACGTGCCAAAGAATTGCAGCGAATCATTGAAGTAGAGGTAAAAAACGACCCCAACAAACTCTATTCTTTTGAAGCCTTCAAAAACAACCTTGCAAAAACGGAAAACGTTGGAGGCAATGCAAAGGCAGTGGGTATTTTGGAATTGATGCAGGGGAGAAGACGATTTTTGGAGCAGCAACTGGAGTTGTGATTGTGTGATGGTGAAATGGTAAGATGGCGGAATGGTTTTCGCTAAATAGAAAACATGAATCACCAAAAAATACTATTTTGCAGCATCAACCAAGCATCAACAGAACCTAAATCATCAACGTAAGTATGCAAGCAACCATCATCACCATAGGTGACGAAATCCTAATAGGACACACCATAGACACGAACTCTGCATGGATGGGTGAAAAACTCAACGACATTGGAGTGAAAGTCTATGAAATCTTGTCGATTTCTGACAGCAAAGAACACATCATACAAGCTGTCGACAAAGCCCTAAACGACTCTGAAATCGTATTGATGACAGGCGGACTGGGCCCTACTAAAGACGACATCACCAAAAAAACACTGGCAGAATATTTCGACACCGAATTGGTGATAGACGAACAAATCATGGCAGACTTGGTGGGATTTTATGAGAAACGCAAACGTCCACTTTTGGAGAGCGTGAAAGGAATGGCGTACTTGCCGAAGGATTGTGAAGTCATCCGAAACTTGAAGGGAACGGCTGCTGCAATGTGGTTTCAACAAGGTGAGAAAGTCGTAGTGTCCATGCCAGGTGTTCCCTACGAAATGAAAGACTTCATGCGTCGAGTCGTGATTCCCCGCATACAAACTCAGTTCAATACACCCATCATCATTCACCAAACCACACTATGTGCTGGGTTGGGCGAATCCATTGTAGCCGAAATGATTAAGGAAGTAGAGGAAAGCCTACCACCTCACATCAAACTCGCCTACCTACCCAACCTCGGTATACTTCGGCTTCGATTGAGTGCAAGTGGACAAGACGAATACAAATTGAAGGAAGAAGTCAGTCACTATACCAATCAAATCAAAGCGATCA
>JAUHXA010000011.1 GCA_030427245.1 Bacteroidia bacterium
ATTCATACCTTAAAAATTCCCTTTCATTCCTTTTTAATAGGATTTGCGAAGGCTTTTAGTTATATTCACAACATCTTTAAAGCTCATAACTCTCATTTTTGAACCCATTTTCCCTATAAAACCAAATACCCCTGAAACTTTTTAAGTTTCAAGACAAATAACGTCTCAATATTTATTGAGGCGTTTTTTCATGCCCCAACTCTTCCTTTTCTATCAAGATCTAAGAAAAAAGTGTACTTTAGTAAGGGTAAAAAAATAACTCCTCGTTTTCTTTTGCTAACATACCGCATCCCCCACCGAGAAATCGGGGCAGGCTTTTCAAAAGGGGAATATTGGTCGATGAGTTATTTTTTCTTTTTTACTTAGAAGCATCATTTCAAATTCTAAAAAACAAACTTCAATCCTTATGAGTCAATCATTCTACCTCAACTTATTTTTTTCCTGCTTCCTTTGCAGTGCCTTATTCATAGTAGGCTGCAACAATTCTTCTTCCCAAAAAAGTGCTACTTGCCATGACACAACAATGGTCGCTAAAGACATGAAAGATTTTGCGAAAGACGAAGACTTCAAAAACGCACACGAACTCAAAGACGATGTGCCCTTCGAGCCTAAAGGGGAAATGATGGAATTTCCTTCAACGGATGGCAAACAGGGCAGCGCTTATTTTTTGAAAGCTGCAGAAGGCGGTTCTGACTATTTATTTGTAATACACGAATGGTGGGGACTCAACAATCACATCAAACAAGAAGCCGAAAGACTGCAAGCAGATTTAGGCGGCAATGTCAATGTCATGGCACTTGACCTATACGACGGTAAAGTGGCTACAAACCGGGAAGATGCTGGAAAATACATGCAGGCTACCAAAGAGGAAAGAGCTTCTGCTATTATTGAAGGGGCGATACAACATGCTGGTGAACAAGCCAAAATTGCTACAATAGGATGGTGTTTTGGAGGTGGTTGGTCTTTGAAGTCTTCAATTTTAGCGGGCGAACAGGGGGTAGGTTGTGTGATTTACTACGGAATGCCACTACAAGAACCCGATAAATTGAAGCCATTGAAAGCCGATGTATTGGGAATTTTTGCAGAAAAAGATGGTTGGATTACGCCCGAAGTTGTCGACAACTTCAAAGAAACTGCCGAAGGAGTGGGTAAAAAGGTCGAAATTCACCAATTTGATGCCGACCATGCTTTTGCCAATCCAAGTAGTGAGCGCTACAACAAAGAAGCTGCAATGAAAGCCAATGTGCTTGCTTTGGAGTTTTTGAAGGAACGTTTTTGAAATGTTTGAAGTAGTAAGCAAGGACTTTGGAGGTCATTTGGCTTGTAGATTTAATTTCTATAACTTGCGTAAGCCAAAACCTTCCTCTTCGTGCTAATCTAAGTA
This sequence comes from Bacteroidia bacterium, assembly GCA_030427245.1. Lineage (GTDB taxonomy): Bacteria > Bacteroidota > Bacteroidia > Chitinophagales > UBA2359 > JAUHXA01. Next base: position 1,385 of record JAUHXA010000011.1, read on the forward strand.
CATTCCCATTTGGAATGGATTGGGCCAGGTTTCAGCACAGTGACTTAACAATAACGACACTAATGAAAACATCACTTTATATTTTCTTAACGATTCTATTTACTTTAACGCTGCCAAGCTGCGACAATTCCAATTCACATCAAGGACACGATGCCAACAAACACATGAACAAAAGCAGTTTTGAAGACTTGGTGAATCGCTTTGAGGAGGAAGATAGAATCAAATGGCAAAAACCTTATGAGGTCATTGACAAATTGGACATTGAAGGAAAAACGGTGGCGGATATTGGTGCAGGAACAGGCTATTTTGCGTTTCGGATGTTGAACAAAGTCCAAAAGGTCATTGCGATAGATATTGACAAGCGATTCATTGACTATATGCAGCAGAAAATAAGACAAGTTCCCGATAGTCTACAAAGTCGTTTTGAAACCCGATTGGGAGAGTCCAATGACCCAATGCTCAAACACAATGAGGTCAATGTGATTTTGGTCGTAAATACTTATCACCACATTGACGACCGCATACGATACTTTAGAGGCTTGCAGAAAAACTTGGACATTGATGGAAAGTTGGTAATCATTGACTTCAAAAAGAAACGCACCCCCAATGGACCACCCAAAAAGATGAGAATGGCAGCAAAAACCGTTGTAGAAGAACTGGAAGAGGCGGGATTCACTCACATTGAAGTAGATGAAGACACACTGCCTTATCAATACATCATTACGGCGATTTGATTTGATTTGAAATCAAATGAGGAAGGTTATTTACTGTCAAACAAATCTCTAATTCCCTTCTCACTTGCCTCACACACACCCTTTTCGGTAATCAACCCTGTCACCAATCGTGCGAGAGTTACATCAAAAGCGTAATTGGCAGCAGGGCTTGAATCAGGCGTTAACAATACTTGCTTGATTTCCTGTTCGTGTAAGCCTTGAATATAGGTCACTTCCGAAGCATCCCGTTCTTCAATCGGAATCATCAATCCATCGCTGATTTCCCAGTCAATCGTGGTCGAAGGCAGTGCAACGTAGAAAGGAATACCGTTGTCATTGGCAGCAAGGGCTTTGAGATAAGTACCGATTTTGTTGGCAACATCACCCGTATAAGTCGTTCTATCCGTTCCGACTATGCACATATCCACCATTCCGTGTTGCATCAAATGGCCACCCACATTGTCAACAATCACTGTATGCGGCACTCCATGATGCCCCAATTCCCAAGCCGTAATACGTGCACCTTGATTGCGAGGTCGGGTTTCGTCCACCCAAACATGAACTTTGATGCCCTTGTCGTGGGCTTTATAAATCGGTGCAGTTGCAGTTCCCCAATCTACGGTTGCCAACCATCCTGCATTGCAGTGAGTGAGAATGTTCACAACTTCCCCACTCTTCAGTTCACTTATCGCTTCAATCAACTCTAAGCCGTGATTGCCGATATTTTCCGAAATCACCACATCTTCTTCACAAATATCTTTAGCCGTCTGCAAAGCAATCCTTACTTTGTCTTCAATGTTTTCGACTCCTTCAATGGCTTTCTGTTGTCGTTTAATCGCCCAATGCAAATTAATGGCTGTGGGACGAGTTGCCAGCAACATTTTTGCAGCATCTTCCATGTATGCCTCAAAATCACCGCTTTTACTGGCTTCCAAGGCCGCCAAATACATGCTATACCCCGCAGTTGCGCCAATCAGAGGCGCTCCTCGAACCCACATTTCTTCGATAGCTCTTGCGCCTTCTTTTGCAGTAGTAATATCTGCAATCACAAAGCGATGTGGCAAATGGCGTTGGTCAATGATTTGAAAAACGAGGTTGTTTTTGGGATGAAGCCAAATAGTTCGGTGAGATTTTCCATTGATATTCATAAGACTTCTGATATTTTGATTGGACAAAAATAAGGTTTTAATTTTTTTTTGCGATAAAAAAACGCAAATCTCTCATTTGATTCGATACCATATTATAAAGAGATATTATTCACTTCAATTTACCCCCTTAGATAAAAAAGGAAATTACACAGACACCCTTTTTAAACCTTTTAGCATCTTTAATAATGACACTCACACAAACTTCATCATTCGCTCAAATACACTTGAACGAATGATGATTTTTTCCAGAATTGAACCATGAAGTTCCATGTCGAGCTTTATTTTTTTCAAAAAAATGAACTAAAAATTTAGTTTTAAATCATCATTATAAACTCTGAAACAACACCAAAACATTGTTTCACAAACCTTTCATCAATATGAAAAATCTAAGCGAATTGTTAAAAATCACCCGACTCGTATTGGTTGTAGCTTTTTTGGTAAGCTGCCATAGCTCTTCCAGCAGCGACAAATCTGTTTACACTACACAAGAAACGATAGGTGCAGCAGAATCTCAGCCTTATCAACAAAATGAGGTAAGAGCAGGAGCAAACAAAATGTCAGGAAATACTCCCCCTGCCAAACCAAGTATAGAGTCAAAACCCGATATGGATGGAGACCTTTCGGACACCGAATACAATACCGAAGAATACAGCGACATTCCCGAAAACCCATTTTTGGAAGCCACCAAAAATCCTTTGTCGACTTTTTCGATTGACGTAGATGCAGCCTCTTACAGCAATATGCGCCGATTCATCAACAATCACTCTTTGCCCGCCGAAGGTTCCGTGCGTATTGAAGAATTCATCAACTATTTCACCTACGATTATCCACAGCCCAAAGATGGACATCCTTTTTCGATTACGACTGAGATAGACAAATGCCCCTGGAATGGCGACAATATGGTATTGCACATCGGATTGCAGGGCAAAAAAATGGACATTCAAGAATTGCCTCCCAACAATCTCGTTTTTTTATTAGATGTATCTGGTTCGATGAACAATTACGACAAATTGCCTTTACTCAAAAAAGCCCTGCATCTACTCGTCAATGAAATGCGTTCCAATGACCGAGTAGCGATTGTGGTCTATGCAGGTGCAGCAGGTTTGGTTTTGCCTTCGACTTCTTTTGACGAAAAAGGCAAGATTTTGGAGGCCATCGAACGACTCAATGCAGGCGGCTCAACAGCAGGAGGAGAGGGCATTCAATTGGCGTATAAGGAAGCCCAGAAAAACTTCATCAAAAACGGCAACAACCGCATCATTCTGGCAACCGATGGCGACTTCAATGTGGGCGCATCTTCGGAAGCAGCCTTGGTGAAAATGATTGAAGAAAAACGAGAATCAGGGGTCTTCTTGACCGTTTTGGGCTTTGGTACAGGCAACTATAAAGATTCGAAAATGGAGCAGCTAGCAGACAAAGGCAATGGTAATTATGCATATATAGACAACATCATGGAAGCCAAAAAAGTATTGGTCAATGAAATTGGTGCTACGTTGTTTACCATCGCCAAAGATGTCAAACTGCAAATCGAGTTCAACCCTGCAAAGGTGAAATCTTACCGTTTGATTGGCTACGAAAACCGAATGTTGCGAGCCGAAGACTTCAATGACGACACCAAAGATGCGGGTGAATTGGGCGCAGGTCATTCGGTAACAGCCTTATATGAAATCGTTCCTGCTGACTCCAATACGCCTGTCGCTTCGGTCGATCCCCTCAAATACCAACAAACCGACATTAAGCCTTCTGCAATGGAAACAGATGAATGGCTAACCGTCAAATTCCGCTACAAAGCTCCCGACGCTTCTACAAGTCGCTTGATTGTCCATCCCGTCAAAGAAAGCTCAAAAGGATTAGTTTCCAACAATTTACCTTTTTCGGCTGCCGTAGCGAGTTTTGGGATGATACTTCGAGATTCACCCAACAAAGGCGAAAGCTCTTATGAGTTGGTCAAACGTTTGGCGAGTCGTGCGAAAGGGGAGGATGAGTCTGGTTATCGCACAGAGTTTATTCGTTTGGTGGAACAGGCAGAGGCTTTGGATAATCGGAAGTAGTAACAAAGAACCGATAGCTGTATTGTCTATAATATTGAAAGAGGATGGAAAGAGTTCTGTCCTCTTTTATTTAATTTCTTGACAAGGTATCTTGAAAGAAAAAAACGACTCAATTAAGGACAATAACGAACGGTCATGCCACTTGGATAAAATGGAAATTGTAAATTTGCGATTACAAAATTACCCTGCAAATGAAAAATCTTTCTAAACAATTCCTTTTAACCCTCTTTTTCACAATTTCACTTCTTATTCTCACCAACTGTCAACAAAACTCTCCAGAAGAAAAAGAAGCAGAACAAAATCCCTTTACTCAATTCATTGACCAACAAATAGATTCACTCCTTGCCGAGCCAGAGATTAAGGCCGTTTCGATGGGCATATGGACTGGCGGTAAGGTGTACAAATTCCACAGAGGAGAATTGGAGGAAGGAAAAATTCCGAATGACCAAACCCTCTACGAAATTGCGTCTTTGACAAAAACTTTCACAGGTACCTTGCTTGCACAAGCCATTTTGGACAAAAAAGTGACAATAGACGACGATATAAGAAAAGTCTTGTCTGACAGCCTACCCAATTTGGAGTACGAAGGACAACCGATTACCTTTCGGCATTTGGTGACACATACCAGCGGACTACCCGATATGTTTCCACACGTTCCCGATTTGTTCAACAATCCCAATTTTGATACCTTGCCCTATAAAATAAATGAACTGCAAAAAAACTTTTCGAGAACACAGTTTTTTGAAGAACTGCAAAAAGTAAAATTGGACACGCTTTCAGGACACAAATTCAAATACTCTAATGCAGGGGCAAATTTGTTGGGTTATTGTTTGGAGGCGATGTATGGCAAATCTTATGAAGAACTGCTGCAAGAATATATTTTCAAACCTCTTCAAATGACCAACTCTGCTATTCAACTCTCTGGTGAACTGACCCCACATTTGGCACAAGGCTTCAATCCCAATGGTGTAAAAATGCCCGTTTACATCGAAAAAGCTATGAGTGCCGAAGGAGGCATCAAGTCCAACTTAGACGATATGATACAATATTTGAAATTCCATGCCGATACCCTTCACCCATTGGTTGATATTTCACATCAGGAATTGTGGGAAGGAAAATATGGAGATTATGAAAGTGGTTTGTTTTGGCAGATTTTTAAAGATGGAAACCAACCCGACCAGTTTTTTCAAAATGGGGGTGCTTTTGGCACTTCAAGTTGGATGACCATCATTCCCGAATTGCAAACAGGTGTATATTTGGTCACAAATGTTTCGGGACCTGAAGTGCATCAAAAAATGAGTAATAGAGTGAAGGTGATTTTAGACGAGTTGAAGAAGTAAGTAACTTTCATCACCTTTTTGAACTTCAATCTTTCGTAGTTTTGTAGCCCTTAAAACCATATAACCTCATATAAAAGGTTATTTCTGAAGATGATAAACTTCAATAGATTTGCCAACATCTCCAATATCATAAAAAACTGCAAATGCCTCATTACAAACCCACTTCAAGACGCACCTTCCTCCAACAAACCACCTTAGCCACTTTCAGTGGTCTTTTGGGAACAGAAATAGCCTTTGCCGAACATATTTTTGAAGGATGGACACCTTTAGCTCTCACTGACCTTGGCGACCCTTTCAGCTTGAAAGGCAAGCACAAAGATTTGGTGGTCTTAAACGACAAACCCATCAATGCCGAAGTACCTCCACATTTACTAAACGACAAAATCACCCCTACTGACAAACTTTTTGTCCGCAATAATGGCATTCCACCCATTGAAGTAGATACAAAAAATTGGACACTGACCATTGAAGGAGAAGCTGCAAAACAAAAAGTGGTTTTGACTTTGGCAGATTTGAAGTCCAAATTTAAGCATTACACCTACCAACTGACCTTAGAATGTGGCGGCAATGGGCGCAGTGAATTCAATCCTCCTGCAAAGGGCAATCAGTGGACAACAGGCGCAGTAGGAAGCCCCAAATGGACAGGTGTGAAATTGAAGGAGGTATTGGAATATGTAGGAATAAACGCCAATGCGATCTATATCGGCTATTACGGTAAGGACACCCACCTTTCGGGCGACCCCAAAAAAGTGGTTATTTCGAGGGGTGTTCCAATAAATAAGGCATTGGAGGAAGAAAGCCTGATAGCTTGGGCGATGAATGGCGAAGATTTACCGCTTCAAAATGGTTATCCTTTGCGACTGGTGTTCAGCGATGTGCCTGCTTCGACTTCGGGCAAATGGCTCTACAAAATCGTGGTGCGGGACCGTGTTCACGATGGCCCAAAAATGACGGGTCAATCCTATCGAGTACCTTGCGAACCCGTTGCAGCAGGTTCGACAGTAGCCGACGAAAAAATGTGCATCATTGAAGATATGCCTGTCAAATCCCTGATTACTTACCCCAAAACAGGGGCAGTCATTACACTTGGGAGAACCTTGGACATTTCGGGTCAAGCTTGGGCAGGAAAATTAGCTATCAAAGAAATGCACTGTTCGATAGACTATGGCGCAACTTGGCAAAAATGTACTTTAGACGCACCCGCCAACCGATATGCTTGGCAACATTGGAGTGCAAAACTTTCTTTTCCTCAAAAAGGTTACTACGAAATTTGGGCAAGAGCAACGGATGGAAATAGTGAAATGCAGCCGATGGTTTTGCCGGGTTGGAATCCAAGAGGGTATTTGAACAACGCCTGTCATCGGATTGCAGTGATGGTAAAGTAGGTCGGATTTTTAGTCCGAATAAAGTTTAGATTCTTTATTTTTGAACGGAACAAACTGTATTCTACTTTTATGAAAGACAAACGAATACTGAATCTCATTTCCTTCATCCTCAAAGGAACTTCAATGGTGATTCTTATGCTGATAGCGGCTATTTTTTGGGTATTTTATACCGATACGATTGCTCCTCATGCCCAAAAACTACAAATAGAAAAAGACCAAAAATTGCAGGAACAGAAAAAAACGATGGAAGAAAACCCGATAAAAGATGGGATTCATGTAGCTACTGGATTTGCGGAAGGAGAGGGTTTAGAGATGGTGATAGCAACTTGTACGGCTTGTCATTCTGCCAAATTGGTGACGCAAAACCGAGCAACTCGTGAAAGTTGGGAGCAGATGATTCGGTGGATGCAAAAAACACAAAATCTTTGGGATTTGGGCGAACAAGAGGAAATCATCCTCGACTATCTGGCAAAATACTACGCTCCCGAAAACACAGGACGACGGAAGTTGTTGACCGATATTGAGTGGTATGAATTGGAGGAAGAGGATTAGTAAAAAGGATATTTAGACATGAACAATTATTTAGAAACTTTCATCAACGGATATACAGGTTATTTCAACTACCTGATTCACGAAATAACGCATCCAACTTGGCACAATTATTTTTATTGGCTGCTGTTGGTATCCGCTTTTTTCTTTGCCTTAGAATGGTTTGCACCGTGGCGAAAAGACCAAGCCAAATTCCGCAAAGACTTTTGGTTGGACTTTTTCTACATGTTCTTCAATTTCTTTTTGTTTTCGCTGATCATCTACAATGCCGCTTCGGATGTAGTCGTCCAACTCTTTAAGGACTTTTTAGGGCTGTTTGGCGTGACCAATTTAGTTGCCATTGAAGTGCAAAGTTGGCCCTTATGGGGGCACTTGTTATTAGGTTTCATTGTTCGGGATTTCGTACAGTGGAACATTCACCGCCTCCTGCATCGTTCTCCCAGATTATGGGAATTTCACAAAGTCCATCACTCGGTCGAAGAAATGGGTTTTGCAGCACATTTACGCTATCATTGGATGGAGAATGTGGTCTATCGTTCCTTGGAGTACCTTCCCTTGGCCTTGATTGGCATTGGTTTAAACGATTTTTTCATTATCCACATTTTTACCCTCGCCGTAGGTCACTACAATCACTCCAATATCACTGTTAGTGGGCGCATTACAGGTGGCGTTGTGGGTTTTCTGATAGGCATTTTTATCATCAGTCAGTGGGAAAATGCCAATGCCAACGAAACCGTTTTTTTAGTCATAGGTACTACCTTAGTCGGCATTGGCGTATTGAGTCATTTTATGAAATACATTTTCAATAGTCCCGAAATGCACATCTGGCACCATGCCTACGAGCTACCTGAAGGCCGACCTTATGGCATGAACTACGGCTTGACCCTCGCTTGTTGGGACTACCTTTTCAAAACCGCATATATTCCCCACGATGGTCGGGATATTCGATTGGGATTCCCTGGCGTAGAAGATTTCCCCCATGACTTTGTGGGGCAGAATCTGCACGGGTTCGGGAAGAAGGAAGAAGAATAGATTTGGAGTTGACAATATTGTCAAAACTTGTTCTGAAAGAATCTTGGTTGGGAAAGTTTTCCTTCACATTTACCTATATTTGCAATCAGAGCCTAAACAGACAAACTACAAATCATACCGCCAAATATGAAAACAAAACTCCTACTTTCCATCCTCCTGTTTTCAGCCCTGCAACTCGCCGCCCAAAAAAACAGCACTTGGCACATTGTAGCCGACGACATTGACCCGAATAACTACTATGGCATTACCGTTGCCAATGGCATGATAGGTGTAGTTTCTTCGCCTGAACCTTTGCAGGTCAAGGACATCGTTTTGAATGGAGTGTATGACACCTACAATAGAGGGAGAGTATCGAATATATTGAAAGGATTCAGTTTTGCGAACATGTATTTGGATGTGGATGGACAGCGTATCAATGCCCAAAACATCACCAATTTTACCCAGACTCTCGACATGAAACGGGCCGTTTTGGTGACGACTTTTGAAGTGGGCAAAAAAGCGAGTGTACGACATGAAATAATGGCATTGCGGCACTTGCCTTATTCGACCTATATCCGCATGGAAATCACCGCTAAACAAGACATTGATATTCAAATTTCGAGTGTTATGGAATCCCCCGAACACCTCCGCAATGTCAAAAACTTCTATACCGAAATAGACCGCCCACACGTCACAATTCCCCTCTTGACCTCCGTGGCAGAAAGTCCAACAGGTAAACACACGATTGCAGCCTCCAATAGCTTCTTGTTTGAAGACGAAAAAGACATTCCCAATATCATTCACGAAGATTGGGATTACGGTCGGCATTGGATGAAGTTCAAACAATCCATCAAAAGAGGTAAAAGTTTTGAATTTGGGGTTGTGGGGTCTTCTTGTTCGACAGCACATTACGACGATCCGCACAACGAAGCTGAACGATTGACCATTTTTGCAGCTTTAGAACGAGCCGAAAGATTGCAGCAACGTCACGAAGCGGCTTGGGCAGAATTGTGGGAAAGTGACATTGTCATTGAAGGAGCGGATGCCGAACAGCGAGCAGTGCGTTCGATGTTGTATCATTTATATTCTTTTGTCCGAAAAGGAACAGCTTACAGCTTGTCACCCATGGGTTTATCAGGTTTGGGCTACAATGGACATGTTTTCTGGGATACCGAAATTTGGATGTATCCACCCTTATTGATGTTGCAGCCCGAAATGGCAAAGTCGGTTTTGGAGTACCGTTTTCAGCGAATGGATGCAGCTCGTCAAAATGCCTTTGCTCATGGCTATGAAGGAGTCATGTTTCCGTGGGAATCTGCCGATTCAGGTGATGAAGATACGCCTGTTTGGGCTTTGACGGGACCGTTTCAACATCACATTACGGCGGATATTGGATGGGCGTTTTGGAAATACTATCAGGTGACCAAAGACAAGGAATGGCTCAAAAGCCGAGGCTATCCAATGCTCAAAGAAGTGGCGGAGTTTTGGACGAGTCGGGTCGAGCGAAATGGTGTGGGACAATACGATATCAAAAATGTGATTGGTGCAAATGAGTTTGAAGAAAACATTGACAACAACGCCTATACAAATGGGATGGCAAAGACGGTTTTGGAGTATGCGGCTCTGGCTGCAGAGGCTCTGGACCTTGTGCCCGACCCCGATTGGAGGCATGTAGCCGACAATATTCCGATTTTGAAATTTGCTGATGGGACAACTCGCGAAAACGCAACTTACAATGGAGCAATTATCAAACAGGCGGATGCTAATTTATTGGCTTACCCTATGAAAATCATTGAAGGAGAAGAAAATATCCGCAAAGATTTGGAATACTACGAACCCAAAATGGCAGAAGAGGGGCCTGCAATGGCACATGCGATTTTAGCGGTATTGTACGCTCGTTTGGGGGATGCGACAAAGGCACATGAGTTGTTTATACGTAGCTACAAACCAAACGAAAATCCTCCTTTTGGTGTTTTAGCTGAAACTGCTGGTGGCACAAATCCTTATTTTGCAACAGGTGCAGGTGGAGCTTTGCAGGTTGTGTTGTCGGGTTTTGGAAGTTTGGATATAGGGGAGGATGGAATTGAAGAAGGTGAACAGGTTTTACCGCCTAAGTGGAAGTCATTGAAGATTAAATTGGGAGCTGAGGAGTGAGAAAAGTGGGAAGTGGGGAAATAGTTAACAATTTTTTAGGAAAAATCTCTCTTCTCACCTCTATGCTCTCACTTCCAAAAATTAAAGGAATTGAATCAAAATAAACGCAATGAATTACTTGAAAAAATATGGATTTTTTACCTTGCTGTTGTTTGCAAGCATCGTTTACAGTTGTGATGTAGCACCTGATTGCAGTACGACAGATGATATGGAAGAGTTTGAAAGTGCAGAGCATTTGGAGGAAGCGGCTATTTACGATAGTATTTTTTTGTTGCCGCATGGATTGAGCACCTCCGTACAGATAGGGCAGGAGTACCGAATTGATACAGAGGAAGCTTATCAAGCCCTTTTTCCAACCGAAAACTGTCCTGATTGCCGATTACCGCCTATTAACTTGGACACACATACCTTGATTGGTAAATACTTGAACGAAGCATGTTTGTCAGTTTTTGCTCGAAAAATCATTAAAATTGATGAAACGCATTATCGTTATCTCATCAAAGTTATCAAAGATTCACGTTGTGTAACCGCTACTTGCCTCAACTTTTCCTTCAATTTCATCGCTGTTCCTAAACTGCCTGCGGATGCGGAGGTAGAGATTGAAGTTGGACATCGGCTGGTGGAATGTGAGTGTTGACACCCTACAAGGTGAACTATCCTTGATGGAAGGTGAAATGACTAAATTGTTTTTCAGAATAAGCGTATTTGCTTATATAAAAAAACTTAAAAACCTTTGAGTCAAATGAGAATATCGTTGGAAAAATGGAAAGAATCATTCTCTTTATGACTTACTAAAAAAGATACTATGGACTTCAAAAACTACTCTTTATTGAGCTTATTGGTGATATGTTTTTGTGTGATTACGGCTTGTCAAGAAAGTAGTCATAGCGACTACAAAGCGGCTGCAAGCGATCCTGCGCATTACCACGATGCAGTCAAAAAATTAACAGATGTGATTGTCCATGATATTTTTTCTCCACCTGTAGCAAGTCGGATTTATGCCTACCCCAACATTGCAGCTTATCAAGTACTTCGACAAGAACATGGTGAATACAAAAGTCTTGCAGGACAGTTAACAGAGTTGGAGGAAGTCCCTTCTCCCCAAAAAAATGTGGAATATTGCTACCCTTTGGCTGCTATTCATGCGTTTTTAACGGTTGGAAAAACCTTTATTTTTTCGGAAGCCAAGATTGAAGCCCATGAAAAAAACGTGTATCAAGCCTACAAAGACATGGGTGTTCCGAGTGAAGTATATGAACGTTCGATGGACTATGGAAACGCTGTTGCTAAGCACATTCTTGCTTGGGCGGATGGCGATAACTATAAGCAAACCAGAACTTTTCCAAAATATAGCATCACCGAAGACCCAGACAAATGGAAACCCACACCGCCTGCTTATATGGATGGCATCGAACCCCATTGGAAAGATATTCGCCCTTTTGTGATTGATTCAGCACAGCAGTTTATTCCGATGCCTCCTCCAAAATTTGACATGACCGAAGGCAGTGATTTTTACAAAGAAGCAATGCACGTCTATGAAACAACCAACAATTTAACAGAAGATCAAACGGCAATTGCGAGTTTTTGGGACTGCAATCCCTATGTATCACACCAAACGGGACATGTCATGTTTGCCACCAAAAAAATCACGCCTGGCGGTCATTGGATGGGGATTACATCTATCGTGACCAAACAGGAAAATGCCGACATTATGCGAGCTTCGGAGGTTTATACGACTGTAGCAATTGCTTTAGCAGATGCCTTTATCAGTTGTTGGGATGAAAAATACCGTAGCAATTTGATTCGCCCCGAAACGGTTATCAATGAATACATTGACGAAAATTGGTTGCCCGTTTTGCAGACCCCTCCTTTTCCAGAACATACGAGTGGCCATAGTGTTATTTCGACCGCTGCCGCAACAGTTTTGACCGATTTGATGGGGGATAATTTTGCTTTTATAGATACCACAGAAGTTGCGTATGGATTGCCGCCTCGCTCCTTCAATTCTTTTTTTCATGCTTCGGGCGAAGCTGCCATTAGCCGCTTGTATGGCGGAATTCATTACATGCCTGCAATTGACTATGGAGTGGAGCAAGGCAAGAAGGTAGGGGAATTTATTGTCAAAAAATTGAAAACAAAAGAAGAATAACCTCTCACTTAAGCAAATTCAAATAATGTCTTGTAAGTGAGTTGTTTGGATTTCCTGAATAGCAAAAACTGTCAAAATTTTAGTCTTTTCTGACATTATGTCATTTTTATTATCTATATGTACTCATTTTCTAAAAAAATGACATTGATTTGTCAAATGGCATCCCATTTGTATAATTGATAAGCGTAAATCCACTTTCATATCGGATTTACATTCCATTTTGGTGATTAAATTTACAATCATCTTTGTTAATTTTTATTTGTCTAACTTTTAAAATTTAATAATCATGACACTTGTAAAGCATTCTGTGAGACCGAAATTGGGATATTTTTTTGACGATTTTTTATCCCAAGATTTGTTTAATTGGAATAATAACAACTATTCCAGCACCAACACCAACCTTCCTGCCGTCAACATATTGGAGCAAGAGGATAGCTATATTGTAGAAATGGCAGCTCCTGGTATGACAAAAGAAGATTTTCATATTGAAATGAAAAACAATCTTTTGACTATTAGGAGTGAAAACAGCAACAATAATGAGTTGTCAGAAAATCAACGCTATGCCTTGCGAGAATTTAGCTATCAATCTTTTCACCGTTCTTTTGAATTGAACAAAAAAGTAGTCGACGATTCCAATATTCAGGCTAATTATTCAGACGGCATTTTGAGAATTGTACTTCCAAAAACAGCAGAAGCTAAACCTAAGCCACCTCGAATGATAGAGGTTCATTAGTCAAATAATTCTCATTTTTAAATTTTGCTTTCTATCTCAACAGAGCTTCTAATTCATCTTAGAAGCTCTTTTTGTATAATGTCGTGTGATTTAATCACTATACATGAAAAATTTTCATCAATACCCATACTTCTTCCCCCACCAAGTCCGCAACTGTTTCCGCATTTGGTTTTCACGAGCGTTGTTACCTGGTTCATAAAATTTAGTGTCCTTGATTTCATCAGGTAAAAATTCTTGTGGCGCAAAATTGCCTTCGTAGTCGTGCGAATATTGGTAATTTTTACCGTAGTTGAGTTCCTTCATCAATTTAGTGGGGGCATTGCGGAGGGGAAGCGGAACAGGAAGGTTACCCGTTTTTTTGGCTTGAGCTTGGGCGAGTTTGAGTGCCTTATAAGAGGCATTACTTTTTGCAGAAGTAGCAAGGTAAATAGCAGTTTGAGAGAGAATCAAACCACATTCGGGATAACCAATTTTGGCAACGGCTTCAAAACACGCATTCGCCAACAAAAGCGCATTGGGATTGGCATTACCGATGTCTTCAGATGCCAAAATCAACAATCGTCGAGCAATGAACTTTGGGTCTTCACCTCCTTCCAACATTCTCGCCAACCAATATACAGCTGCATTTGGGTCACTGCCTCGTATGGACTTGATGAATGCCGAAATGATGTCGTAGTGTTGTTCGCCGCCCTTGTCATATCGAAGCATTTGATTGTGAGCAAAATGTTCGACCACTTTATTGGTAATCACTGCCTTGGGCGTTTGAATACTTTGAAGTAATAGCTCAAACAAGTTCAACAATCTGCGAGCATCTCCACCCGACAATTGCAGCAAAGCCTCGTATTCTTTAAGTTCAATCTGCCTTTTCTGCAAAGCTGCATCCTTTTCCATTGCTTGCCGCAAAATCTTCAGCAAATCTTCCTTGCCCAATTCCTCCAATACATACACCTGACTGCGAGACAATAATGCTGCGATGACTTCAAAAGAAGGGTTTTCGGTTGTTGCGCCAATCAAAGTAATCGTGCCTTTTTCGACTGCGCCTAAAAGTGAATCCTGTTGTGATTTGCTGAAACGGTGGATTTCGTCAATGAACAAAATTGCTCGCCCACCCTTCAATCTCGCCTTTGCAATCACCTCACGCACCTGTTTCACACCCGAGCTGATGGCACTCAAGGTATAAAAAGGTAAATCCAAATAATTGGCTATCAACATCGCCATCGTTGTTTTGCCTACACCTGGCGGTCCCCAAAATATCATCGAAGGACAGTTTCCGCTTTCCAATACCTTGCGGAGTACCTTGTCTCTGCCGACTAAATGTTCTTGCCCCACAAACTCGTCTAAAGTTTTGGGTCTCATGCGTTCTGCTAAAGGTTGAAATAAGGACATGAATGTGTTGGTTTTGGCTTTGAAAGATACTTCTGGATTTTAGAATGTCTGCAAATATCTTAAAAAAGCCAAAACTTTGGGCATCAATGGTATCTTTGAAAATGAGGTTGCAATAAATACAGCGTTCCACAAATTATCAGCAACAAAGCCAAGTTGATCAATCCCCATGTTCCTAATGTCGGCACAGAAGGTGGATTTGCACTTGTAATGCTGAAAGGCGACAAAGATTGAATGGCAGTTCGGGTAAGTGTGTAAGGGGCGTTTCCTGCGGCAGTCATTGGAGGATGTGCATCCCAATTGCCACTATTGTAGTGGGTAATGTAGGCTTCTTGGCGATTGAAGTCAGGACTTTCTTCGTTTTCATTCCATTGCAGTTTCATTTCCAAATTTGAACCTTCTGTATTTGCTTCTGTAATCAACCAAGTGCGCTCTACGGTTTCTTGGTCAATCGCTATTCCCGAAGTTCCGTCTTCTAAGCGGCTATCGGTGACTCTCATTTGATAGTTGTCGGTCGTACCGTCTGTATTGTTAAGTATTGCAGGATTGTAAGCACTGTTCCCGACTGGAAAAACCACTTCACCGCTCCCGACCTCCTGTTGCAATGTGCCTGTACCTGAAGTTTTGACATAGCTATTGGCAGAAGCATTGGCAATTTTGCCTGTGTTTTGAATCGTCAATTGATGGTTGTATAGATCAATGTGTCCATTTTGAAGGTCGAGTGTTCCTTTCACTTCAATGTCTTGCTGCAATTGGGTGTTGTTGCTGTTTTTGTCAATCATCAAGTTGTGGAAAGTAGTGTTGCTGCTTCCTTCAATGGTGGATTGGGCATCACTTGCACTACCTGTTATTTTGACTGTTCCATTTCCTGCTTCAAATGTGCCATCGTTCACCATTTTTCCATCTTTGATGACAATGGAAGCTCCATCTGTGACCTTCAATGTGCTGCCATTGGTGATTTTCAGGGTGTTTTGTCCAAAAATAGAGAAGGATAAGAGATAGAGGGGAAGAATAATGATTATTTTTTCCATGATTTGATTTTTTTTTTTGGGTTCTAACTAAAATTTAATCGCCGATAGCTTAACATGACTTAGTTCCACATCATCATCCGTACCACTCATATCTACTTGTAGTCTAAATGTATGGTTGCCATTTGAGGATGCAGTAAAGACATGTTGGATAGAAACCTGAGTAAATTCACCTCGATTGTTCTCAAAATTTTCTAAAGAAGCCGTTTCTCCTCCATTGAAATCGTTAAGTCCTTGACTCATTGTAAATCGAAATCGCAGCGGGTCATTTCCCGAACCATCCGCCAATTTGACTGCAAAGGTAGCTTGTACCAATACTGCATCTCCAATGTCTAATGATATGGCATCCGTTACTGAAAATGTTCCAGTCCAATCATCGTAGGCATTCGCCTCCAAAGTCTGAGGGGTATTGTTTTCCTTATATAAAAGCCTATCCTTATTGTCTGTCCAATTTCCTGTACCATCGGCATTTGCGGTAAGTACTTTTCCTGTTCTGTTGCCTTGGCTTGTCAACTTAAAATAGTTGGTAGTCAACGTTCCATTGACAATTTGACTGCCATTGACTTCCAATTTTTGAGAAGGATTGCTTTCTCCAATACCTACATTCCCGTTGTCCAAAATATAAATACCTTCATTGTCGCCATCATTGGAGATGTTGTTTCCATTCAGTTGTATATTTTGGGTAGCAGTGTGATTGCCCATATTGTCTGCATCCAAGTAGCCACTCAAGTCAACACTTGACGCATCATTTGTCAAACTCAAAGTATTCTCAGAAAGGGTTAAATCTTGATTGTCGGAATTGGAGAAAGTACTCCAAGAAAGATTTCCGCTTCCGTCAGTGGTCATGATTTGCCCATCAGAACCGTCCGAATCGGGAAAAGTAAAGGCATTGTTCACCGTCAGTTCTCCATTGATCCAAGTATTGCCATTTTTCAAAATCATTAAAGCATTTGATCTTTCTTCAGGGTTCATACCGTTTCCAATCGTGAACAATCGGTCATTCTCATCAATGTCAGATACATCATTGGGGGTATAATTGGTGGCAAAATAACCTAAAGTGGTTTCAAAGGCAGAATGAGACGTATTCTCACGCCCTAATGCGACTGAGCCAAATCCGTCAGCAGTTACATCATAGCCAAGGGCTACTGTTGCAGTGTTGTTAGCAGCGGCTTGGTAACCCAATGCTGTTGAGAATAATCCATTAGCAAACACATTATTTCCGATAGCCACAGCTCCAAAATTAGAAGAAAGGACATCCTTCCCTATTGCTATAGAAAAATCTTCGTTGGCTTGTACGTTATCTCCCGCTGCAAAACTAAATTCTCCGAGTGCTTGGGAATTTCTCCCAATCACAAAGCTCGCTTTTCCAATTGCTTTGGTGTCCTTTCCGAAGGCAACCGAAAAATCTCCCACATTGGCATCGTCCCAACTATCGTCTTTCACATCTCCTGCTCGGAACGCACCTTTGGATTTGTCAAAAAAGAAGCGTTGGTCGTGGTCGGAATTGTCCACATCCCCCAATTGAGGCGAACCGAACACAAAATCATCGGTAGCAATATCAACAAGGCTCGTATTGGGTTTGACTATATTATTGGCTGCATCGTGTTCGAAAGGAAAGGCTGAATCTCCTGAACCTTCGGAATCGGAGGGCGTACTCCAATATAGATTTCCACTTCCGTTGGTAGTCATCACCTGCCCATTAGAACCATCCGTAGTTGGAAAAGTAAAGGCATTGTTCACCGTCAATTCTCCATTAATCCAGGTATTGCCATTCTTCAAAATCAACAAAGCATTCGACCGATTCGAGTTGCTCGTACCGTTTCCAATCGTAAACAAACGGTCATTGGCATTGAAGTCGAGTATATTATTGGGCGTGTAATTGGTTGCAAAAAGTCCGAATACGGTTTCATGTGCTGAATAAGCTGTATTTCTAAGCCCATAAGCCATAGAATACATTCCGTTGGCATTGTTGTTTTTTCCAATAGCAACCGAATAGAGATTGTTTGCATTGACTTTTTCTCCAATGGCAAGCGAAAAATTTAGAAGGGCTGTAATCTCATCTCCTGCTGCAAAACTATAATCTCCAAAAGCATTGCTATTTCTTCCAATCGCAAAACTCGCTTTCCCGCTCGCTTTGGTGTCTTTTCCAAAGGCTACCGAAAAATCTCCTACATTGGAGTTGTCCCATTGGTCGCCTTTCACATCTCCTGCCCGAAATGCGGCTTTGGATTTGTTGAAAAAGAAACGTTGATCGTGGTCAGAATTGCCTGAGTCACCCAATTGAGGTGAGCCAAATACAAAGTCGGTACTGCTCAAATCAACGAGGGAGGCGTTGGGGATGATGCGGTCGTTTGGTTCGTCGAAGGTAAAGGGTATTTCGGTAGTCAATTCTATCCAAACGGATTTGGAGGAATGAAAATACCAAAACGAATTTTTATCTGTGTCAAAAACCAACAATCCATTTGCAGGGGAATCAATATCGGTTCTTTGAGTGCTGGTCATGCGAGGGATTAGCACTCCTTTGTCGGTGCTTTGGATGTCCAACATGGCAGAGGCATCGGGGTCAGTATTGGTATTGTTGATGGCGACTTGTGCGTGTATCGTTATTGAAGTGAGGTGGAAGAGGGCGAAGAGTGTAAGGGCTAAAATGTTGTTTTTCATCTGTCAAATTTTTTTACGAAGAAATGGGAAGAGAGAGGCGAGAAGTGGGATTTTTCTCTATTCAGACTTTTCTTTTCCAAAATCTATAAGCAATTAAATAAATTCTGACTGCAAGTAGCACAAAAAATCAGGCATGAGAAAGCAAAAGAAAGGTGGGATTGTAAGAGTCTATAAACTAAGCGGATTTAGGCGTACAAGTCTATAAACTTAAACAAAAGTTGCTTTATTTTGTGTTTGATAGGTGCCTGTTGCCTTCAACCCTTCATCTATTTTATATAACACAATGACCCCTAACCTTGATTCCTTTTTGTTGCTTTTAGAAGTCTGTATTGTTTACCAAAGTCTGTTCAGTAGTTTGTATTTGAGCATTCAGAACTGGAAACAAAACAAGTGGATGGTGATGGTATTATTAGCCCCTGCTTGTGTTTTTCTGAGCTTGCGATTGGGAAGCAATGGTTTTGAGGTGATGGACATTCCTAGCATAACGGACAATATTTCTTTCTTACTCTTGATTTTTCCTGGACTCTATTTTTATGTGCGGCAATTGGTGGGTTTGAAAAAAGTGGAAGGAAAACATATGGCTCTCCACTTTCTTCCATTTTTATTTTTTAGCGGTTTGTTTTGTTATTTTGAAGTGCCGATGTCCACCTCTTTCAAATTTCTTTTTACCCTCACGGTCTTAATCTTATCTGTGATTTATTGTTATTTCACCTTACAATTGGTGAAGCTGAACCAAGAGAAATACAAACAAGAATTTGCAGAAGATGGGGTTTTTGTCACCTTGAATTGGGTAAAATGGATGATGTGGATGGTGACATTTATAGGAGCTTTGGGGTGTTTGTACCAGTTTTCGCAGGTTTTTTCGGGTGATTTTTTAGAAGGCTATCCCCCACGACTGATTATTTTGTCGAACAGCATCATTTTGAGTTTTTTCTCCTTTATGCAGCCTACTTTGTACAAAGTCATGGAAGGTAGAATTTCAAAGAAATCAAGTGATTTAGTTGCTGATACTCTTCAAGTTTCTTTCTCCTCAGAAGCAGCATCTGTAAATAATGTTGAAGAAAATTCTGTGAGTACATCTGTCAGCAAATACGACCAATTGATTTCGGAGGAAGAAAAGAAAGGGTTGATTGCTCAAATTGAAGCCTATATGATTGCCCATAAACCCTTTTTGCAGCCTAAAATAAGGATGCCTGAATTGGCGAATTTGCTACAACTTTCTCCCAATGTTTTTTCGTATTTAATCAATGAATACTACGGTATGAATTTTTTCAAATTCATCAACCAACATCGGGTACAATATGCTGCTGAACTGTTGAAGCAAGAAGACTACCAACATTATACCTTAGAGGCAATTGCCGAAATGGCGGGCTTCAATTCTAAAACGACTTTTAACAATCGCTTCAAGGAAATGATGAGTGAAACACCGAGTATGTATCGGAGGCGGATGATTGAAGGATAGAGAAACAACACCCAATTCTTATTAGTCAAGCCTCTAAAAATTTTGAAGGTAGTTTTGTTCCCTTTCTTTGAGAAAACTGTAATTTTAGAATTTGCCATGAAAAATTACGACCATGAAGCACTTCCATCACTTGTTAACATTGCTACTAACAAGTATAAGCGCCATTCTTTTTACTTCCGTACCTATACATGCGGTCCCTTCCAACCTGAATCCCCCTGAAATAGAAATTTTAGAAGGCGAAATAGACTTAGAATTAACCTTTACCACTGATTCGCTAGAATACAATATTTTCACCAATCACTTGTTTACCCTCACGCTCACCAATAACGGCACAGAAACCGCTACAGGAATAGCCGTTTATGCACCCTTTCCCAATACTTTGTCTTACACGACCTCGACTGTTTCGCAAGGAGAATACAGCGTTTGGGCGAGTATTTGGAATATAGACAGTTTGGCAAATGGAGAAAGTGCAACTTTGGATTTGACACTTTTTGTGTTGAATGTGGATGTGGACATCAGTTTATTTGCACAGGTACAAGCTGCCAACGAAACAGATTTAGACTCAACTCCCAACAATAATACAACACAAACTCCAATGGAGGACGACGAAGCATCGGTCACCATTACAAAGAAGGGTGGAGGCGGCAACAATGGCGGAAATGAAGATGTGGATATCGAACTGAGCATGACGACCAACCATACAGAGGTCAATGCTGGATTGGAATTTTCTTATATCCTGACCGCTGTCAATGATGGTATGGACAAGGCAACAGGGGTAAGAGTTCATTTTCCTTTGCCTTCACAAGTGGCCTATGTGAGCAGTGACAGCGATCAAACAACCTACAATTCGGAGACAGGAGAATGGAATATTGGCAATATTCCTGCCCATACAAACCGCTCAATTATCATTGATGTCGAGGTATTGGTAGGCGGAAACATCTCGGCAACTGCTGAGGTGATTGCCATGAATGAAAAGGATACGGATTCTACCCCCAACAATGGAGAAGTCGACGAGGATGATATATTCAGTGTGGATGTCTTGGGTTTGCAGATAGATTTGGAGCTGAATATAGAATTGCCCTTAGGCGCATCGAATGTAGTCGAGCAAGGGAGTGAGGTGACATTTTTGGTGTATGTAGAAAATAAAGGCCCTACGTTGGGCTACAATTCTAAAGTCCGGGCCATCTTACCAAGCGGACTTACCTATCTCAAAAATACAGTGACGATGGGCGAATATTTGGACGATTTGGGAGTTTGGGTAATCGGAGACATTCCCGCTTTTGAGACACAAACAATGGAAATTACCGCTATCATGGAGTCAATGGATTCGCTAACTTATACTTGTGAAGTTCGGACTTCCAATGTGCCTGATGTGGATTCAACACCCAGCAACTTCGACCCAACCGAAGATGACATAGATAGTTTGACCATTTATAGAAGTATTGATACTGCTATTGCAACTCCTTCAGATGTCGAAAATTTGCGTATCTATCCTGTCCCGACTAAAAATTTCGTGACTGTTTTTTTTGCTTCAAAATCAGAAACTACCCACTTTGTATTATACGATTTGAATGAACGTATGCTTCAACAGCAAACCTTGAAAAAGAGTTTGGGACTTAATTCTGTGGCATTTGACCTAAGTATACTACCTGCTGGAATGTATTTTGTTTCGATGAAAACGGAAAGAGGTACAATTAGGAAAAAAGTGGTAAAGCAGTAAAATCAGGAAGTTTCTTCGTTGGAATAGACCCAAGTATCTTCCTCGTAGTTACCAAATTGTATTTTTTTGAGAAACTTCAAACCCAGTTTTTCGAGTAACCTTTGAGATTTGATATTGGATGGTCCTGTGATTCCCCAAATCACCTCCAGCCCAAGTGTTGAAGCGCCATATTCCATCGTGGCTTTTGCAGCTTCAAAAGTGTATCCTTTTCCCTGATATTCAGGCAAAATGGCAAAGCCAATGTCTACATGTGGCAAGTCTGAACGGTCAATCAAACCACACATTCCAATCGGTTTTTCACTTTCTTTCAAGACCATTTTGTACAAGCCAAAACCATCTTTTTGATAACCTTCAATAAGTGGATTTTGGATATAAGCCTCCGCATCTGCAATGGTGTCAATTCCTCTATTGCCGATAAACTCTATCCACCCTGGACTGTTCAACAGGTCGAAAATAAATGATCCATCTTCTAAGTTTACTTCTTGAATTTGAAGCCTTTGAGTTTCTATTATAATCATATTTTTTTATTATTTAAATCTCAAAAATCACCTCTTCATTTGGTATTCTAAAACGTGGCCCATAAATGCCTTCTGGATATTTTCCTACACCTACTGCAATCATCATAGACACTTCTGCCCTTCTCGGCAAGTCTAAAAACTTCCGCACCCGAACCTGGTCAAATCCTTCCATCGGACAAGTATCATAGCCCTCCGACTTCATACCCAACATAAAAGTCTGTGCTGCCAAAGCTGCGCTTTTGTGGCACACGATACGACAATCGGTATAGGTCAACAAACGAGGAAAAGGTTTTCGCAGCCCCTGAACAAATCCGACTACTCGCTTTATACTATTCCAAATTCCAGTAGGTTCGTAGCTGTAAACTATGGGAATCAACCTATTGTAGTAAGTGACGGCTCGCTTGTCTTTAGGGGTCAAAGGCGTGCTGAAACTGGGACGTATAGCTTTGAATACAGCTTGACTTCTTTTTTTATATAAATCAGGGCGAATCACTACTGCAATGAGTTCACGAGAAGTTCGAGCTGCACTTTGATTGAGGCACAACTTCGCCAATGCCTCTTTCTTTCTTGGGTTTTTGACTCGGTAAAACTCCCACAGTTGCAGATTGCTGCTGTTTGCCGACAAAACCGCACGCTCCAAACTCCGTTTTACTGCCTCTTCATCAAAAGGTACATTTTGCTCATATACCCTTATCGAACGTCGTTGGTTTACGATTTCGTTGAAAATTTCGGCAGAGATTGGATTGTCTATAGTCATTTTAAAATGTTTTTAGATGGTGAGAATAACAGCGTTTTGTGGCTTACTTCACTATTCGGTAATTTCGATACTCAAACAATCGTTTACCTGTCTTTTGCTCCCACCAATACAATAATCGGTCTGTCCACTTGAAGGATTTGTGGTTGGTATTCAAGTTCAAATCCCAATTCATTTGCTCCACAAAAGGTAAAATCGCTTTAGGATGAGTGCCATTGAAGTGTTGGAGAGAGTCAATTTTGCTGTAATCAAACTGTTCGGTTTGTTCGATGTTTTGTTGAATCCATTCGTCCGAATGCCACAATCTGTGAAAGCTTTTTTCTTTCGCTTTCATGATTGCGGGATGCTTTACCCAACCATAGTGATAGATATAAGCATCTATCGGCTTCACCTTTAAGCTCTTTCCCTCCTTCTTAAATCCCTGTGCATCTTTATAAGAATAAATCGCTTTGTCATTGCGAATCACCCGAACCTCTCGACGGTACCAACGGCGTGAATCTCCCACATAGCTGTATGTACCATAAAAGTGCAAATATTTGAACAACAATCCTTCTACTACTGAATTGTTCAGATTTTGGCGCATAGCATTTTGTATGATGGACAAATATTTCTCGTGAACGACTTCGTCTCCTTGAATGTAAAATGCCCAATCGCTATCCGCTGCAACTGCGGCAAAAGCCTTGTCTGTTTCGGCTGCCAAAACCCGCCCGCCTTCTCTTAGGCCATCGTCCCAGATACTGTGAACGATTTTGATTTTATTGGAAGGCATACTTTCAATCAAGGTAAGTGTATCGTCTTCAGATTGACCGACACAAACCACTACTTCGTCACAAATAGGTAAAATAGATTGAATCGCAGCTTCAATGGGATAACCGTACTGTATGGCATTTCGAACAAAGGTAAAACCACTTACTTTCATGAAGGGAATATTTTACTTATTCATCTGATGAGAATTGACGAACTTACTATTAATCAAAATACTTGAAGCCCTCACCTAATGAATCTAAAATAGTTAGTTTAGGTTTTGTGATACAATTTTTGAGCAGTGTATATAAGAACGCTTTGAAGGTAGAAAAACAAAATCCAATAAGCCGAGTCGGTTCGCAGAGTATAAGCTTTGTGGAGGCGGTAATCTTCCGAACTCAATTGCTTCACTATCTTTTCTTTGCTTGCCAATACGTATTCTCCTTTTGCGACACAAACTTGCGCCCCCTCATTGAGTATCATGAAATTGTAGAAAAAATTAAACAATCCATACGCCAGCAAAACCACTGCCACTAATTGCAATATTTTTGGTACTTTTTGCTGCAAACTGTTCCACATCAATCGCCAATTGTTAGATTCGTTGATTCGGTCTAATGCTCCAATGGTAGGTACGACCATCAACAAGGCGAAAAAGTGTAGCCCATAAGTATAAGAAAATCCTCCTATACTTTGAGGTGAAAAATAGCTAAGGATATGAATCGTTAGGCTCACTCCCAAACCCAATAGGGCAGCAAACAAAAATATGGAAGGTTGTTTTTCTTGCATGTTATCCAAAGATACTCATTGCAGAGAGTTTTTTCAAAAAAAGTGTTTTAAAATCACTTTTACCCATCTTGCCCTTCAAAACCTATTCTATCAGTTGCTTCTTTACTGGAGAAGTTGTAGCTTTATTTATTTTAATACTCATCCTTAGTATGACCAACCAACAAATAGCTTCAAAAATTGACCACACCCTTTTAAAACCTACAACCACCGAAATGCAGATAGACCAACTCTGTAAAGAAGCCCTTCAATATGGCTTTGCAGCCGTTTGTGTACCTCCCAATCGAGTAGAGCAAGCAGCCGAAAAATTAGAAGGCAGTTCGGTAAAAGTTGCAACCGTTGTAGGCTTTCCTTTGGGCTACAATGAGTCCATTGTCAAAATGTTAGAGGCCAATACTGCAATAGAAAGCGGAGCAGATGAAGTAGATATTGTAGCGCATTTAGGGGCGATAAAAGAGCACGATTGGGAAGTTGCCAAAATGGATTTGATGATTGCGGTTAACCTATGTCGAGAAAACGATGTCATTTCCAAAATTATCATCGAAACGGGCTTATTGACCGAAACCGAAATTGTCAAAATGTGTGAAATTTGTACAGAATTGCAAGTGGATTTTGTAAAGACTTCAACGGGCTTCAATGGCGGAGGTGCAACAGTCGAAGCAGTGAGATTGATGCGAGCAAATCTGCCGAAAAATATTAAAATCAAAGCATCGGGAGGTATTCGCACACGAGATTTTGCAATGCAATTGATTGAAGCTGGAGCAGATAGACTGGGTTGTTCGGGGAGTGTGGGGATTATAAATGAAAAGTGAGTAGAGTGGACGAACTGCCACTAGAGAATTCACAAATCCAATATCCCATTTTTTTGACTTTGGACAAGGGAGCAGGGAGGCGAGAGATTGGATATAAAAATGTATTTTTGTCCTTCATTCTTCAATCACTTCAATGAGTCATTCCATGAAATCACCAACTATACTTTTCTCCATAACACTAACTGCACTACTTTTATTTTCCTGCAATAGCCAATCTACACAAAATGCTTCAACAAATTCCGATTCCAATACTTCAAAAACCGACTTAATTCTTTACAACGGAACTATTTATACCGTCGACCAACAACTGCCAAAGGCTGAGGCCGTAGCGGTAAAAAATGGCAAAATCACCTTTGTAGGGAGCAATTCAGACATCCAATCTTGGATACCCAATGCCGCAAAAGTTATCGACTTGGAAGGAAAAACCGTTTTCCCTGGATTCATCGAAAGTCATGGACACCTCTTAGGAATGGGTCGGCAAAAAACACGTTTAGAGTTGTCCAATCTCAAAAGTTATGAAGAAATGGTGGATTTGGTGGCAGAAGCCGTGAAAACGACTAAGAAAGGAGAATGGATTTTGGGACGAGGATGGCATCAAAGCAAATGGGGAAAAATTCCCAGCCCTTCGGTCAAAGGTTTCCAAATACATGATGCCTTGAGTGCAGTTTCTCCTGACAACCCCGTTTACCTCACCCATGCAAGCGGTCATGCAGGTTTTGCCAATGCACAAGCGATGAAGTTGGCAGGGGTAACGAGCGAAACGACCTTTGCAGACGATGGCGAAATTATGAAAGATGAAGAAGGTAATCCCACAGGGATTTTTGTAGAAAATGCAATGGGATTGATTTCCACACATATTCCCAAATCCACGCCCGAAACCGATACAAAGGCATTGAAGGCTGCAATGGAGGAATGTTTGAGGTATGGAGTTACCTCTTTTCAAGATGCAGGTTCAGAGCAAAAAGACATTGACCTTTACAAACAGTTTTTAACGGATGACCAATTGAAAATCAGGCTTTATGTGATGTTGGCAGGTTGGGCAGAAGACGACAGTTTACTGCAAAGGTGGTACGCCAAAGGACCAGAAATTGGTCTGGGAGACAATCACCTTACCATTCGCAGCATCAAAATGTATTCGGATGGCGCATTGGGTTCACGTGGCGCTTGGCTGCTCAATGAATACAGCGACCGCCCCGCCCATTTTGGAAACTCTATTATGAAAATGGAAGCTATTTATAATACCGCCTCCAATGCGCTGCAAAATGGTTTTCAAGTTTGCACACATGCCATTGGCGACAAGGCAAACCGAGAGGTTTTGAATCAATACCAAAAAGCATTGGAAACTCATCCCGAAGCCGCAAAAAATGCCCGTTTTCGCATCGAACATGCCCAGCATCTTTCACTGCAAGACATTCCAAGATTTGCAGAAATGGGCGTAATTGCTTCGATTCAAGGAATACACATGGCTTCTGATCGTCCTTGGGCGATTGACCGCTTGGGCAAAAAACGAATTGAAGAAGGGGCTTATGTTTGGCAAAAACTCCTTCAATCAGGTGCTAAAGTAATCAATGGAACTGACACACCCGTTGAACCCTTGAATCCTTTTGCTTGTTTTTATGCCTCGGTGACTCGCCAGACTTTGGCGGGTACGCCAGAGGGAGGCTATGAAGCCGACCAAAAAATGACCCGTGAACAGGCTTTGAAAACCTATACTTTAGATGCGGCTTATGGCAGTTTTGAGGAGAACATCAAAGGTTCTATTGAAGTAGGGAAATTGGGCGATTTGGTAGTTTTGGATAAGGATTTGATGAAAATTCCTGCGGAGGAAATTTTGAGGACGAAGGTTTTATATACCATTGTGGGAGGCGAAGTTGCTTTTGAAGAGAAGTTTTGAGGTAAGAAGAAGGAAGCAAAATGTCAGAAGCGAGAAGAGTATTTACTCTGAAAATTCCAAAGTCTTCAATAAATAATACAACCATATAGCAATACACTACTATGTTTATAGACTTTACAACGATTGTAAAATACGCATGGATGGCTTACGATACTTCAAGGTCCATCAAATCTATCACCGACATCAGTGCAATGGTTTCGACCAATCACGTTTACAAAGTATTGTTGAATAATCGAAGTTATGTAATTGCCAAAATATCGTATTTTGGTCGTTATGAGCATTTTGTAGAAGATCATACGATTATCAATGTCTTGGCAAACAATCTCCCTTCCCCTTTTGAGAATTTTTTAGCTCGTTCCCTGATTGGAGGAAAAGAATTGTTTGTCCACCGTTTTCAAAACAATTTGGTAGATGCTTGGGTTGTTTTTTACAAACCCATCAAAATCAGTAAGCGACTACCCAAACGTTTTGATAGTGAACAAATCAACGCATTGGGCAAACAGTTTGCGATATTTCACCAAACCTGTACGGACATCCGAAACACCCTGCCACCTTCATCCAAAACCCTGCAAACCGACATTCACGACCTCTTATATAGCATACAGTCAGAAGAATATGAACTTCGCAATTACAAGGATTTAATTGGCAAACATTGTGAATTGTTTCTCGAAAATACGGAGAAATTGGAGGTAGATAAATTTCCTAAAATTCCTGTTTTTGTAGATTGGAACATTGGTAATTTTTCTGTCAGTAGAACCTATAAGCTATTTTCTCGTTGGGATTATGATTGGTTTAGAATGAGTTCTCGTATCTTGGATTTTTATTTTTTGAGTCGCATTGTCTCCGATGTTGGTGACCGCACCGTTTTTACCTACAATATTGAGGTATTGATGGAAAACCGCTTTTTGCAGTTTTTGAAATCCTATCACGAAGTTTATCCCTTGCAAAAAAACGAAGTATTGTTTATGAAAGAAGCCTATCGTTTTTTTATTTTGACTTATGTAATCAAATATGGGCGGTATTTTTTCCATGAAATCTATGCCAACAAACTGCAAAAAGAAGCCCTCGAACAGCATCTGCCTTCAATAGATAGGTTTGACGCAGAAGGTATTTTACGAGTATTGCAGATTTAATCATTTTGGGAGGCAGGAAGCAAAATTCGAGAAGTAAGATTTTACTAGAAAATCACTTCTCACTTCTCACTTCTCACTTCTAAAACATCGCTATGAAAATCAAATCTTTTCGTTCTGTTGCCTCTCAATACAAAGCCATTTTTTTCGATTCCTATGGGGTTTTGAAGAACTACAACGGCTTGATTGAAGGAGTCGAAAATACCATTCAAGAACTGCGAAATCAGGGTATTATCATCCATGTTTTGACCAATGATGCTTCCCGAGGGCCTCAAGAATTAGCCGAAAAATTTCACAAATTGGGACTAATCGAAATCGAAGCAGATGACATCATTTCATCGGGCATGATGGCAAGAGAATATTTGCGCCTCAAAGTGAAAGAAGGAACGGTCGCTTATTTGGGGACAGAAAATTCGGCACACTACATCGAAACGGCTAATTTACATACTATTCCTCTTAGTGATTTGGACTTCGATAAAGTTCATGAAATCAGTGCATTGGTTTTGCTTGATGATGAGGGTTTTGATTGGAATACGGACTTCAACAAAGCCATCAATCTCCTTCGTATCAGAAACATCCCTGTGGTCATTGCCAATACGGATCATACCTATCCTGTGTCTGGCAATCAAGTCGCTTTGGCGATTGGTGGCATCGGTAATCTACTCGAAAGTGTGGTTAAAAAACGCTTTATTCGCTTCGGCAAACCCGATTCGCAGATGTTTATTTTCGCCTATGAACACCTTCTTCAAAAAAGCAATCTTCACAAAAGCGAAATCCTCATGGTAGGCGATTCACTCCGCACCGACATCATGGGCGGCAATAAGTTTGGATTTGATACGGCTTTGGTTTTGACGGGCAAGACATTGCCGAAAGAAGCGAAAATGTTGATAAAAACGACTGGAGTGATTCCCGACTATGTTTGTGAGTCGGTAGCGATGGGTTGAAGATGAGTTTTTAGTCATTTGTTTCTATTTTTGTTGAAAACCCCAAAAAATGAAAAAACGAATAGCAATAGACATGGATGAGGTCATGGCAGAACCCGTTTCTCGATTTGAAGAGTGGTACTATCGAGATTTTGGCGAACGCATTTCCTACCCAAGAGTGGCAAGTAAATTATTTCCCGATACCATATCCGAGGAACGCCGAAAAATCGTTCAGCAGTATTTACACACCAAAGGCTTTTTTGCAGATTTACCCATCATTGAAGGAAGTCAAGAAGTTGTCAAAGAATTGATGGACAATGGTTTTGAGATTTTCATTGCAACAGCAGCCATGCAGTTCAGAGCTTCTTTTGAAGACAAATACGATTGGTTGGCACAACATTTTCCCTTTATCCCCTGGCAAAACATTGTATTTTGTGGCAACAAAAGCATTATTCATGCCGACTATTTGATTGACGATAGTCCCTATCAACTGAGGGCTTTTTCGGGAACAGGCTTGCTATTTGACGCACATCACAATCAGCGTGAAAATGGTTTTATGAGAGTTCACAATTGGCAAGAAGTAAGAGCTTATTTTTTGGGATAAAGTAGTATTGAGAAATTTTTCTAAATCTTTTTTGGTAGGGTGTAAACATCTCTGTTTTATTACCGTTTAAATTGGGAAAATCAAAGATTCCCTAACAATTTAATACAATAAAACATGCAATTGATTCTTAATTTTATTTTCGGATTGTACTGTTTAGGTAGGTTGGTCAGCATGGTTCCGCTTCACCGTTCACCTATGGAAGAAGATGTACCTAATGTAGTAGTTAACAAACCTACTGCTACTCCATTAGGTACTGTTGCTCCTGCGGCTCAAAAAGGACCTGGCAATGAAGCCTTTAACCTATTTAACTATGTTGAAATAATTGGTGTTGTAATACTGTTTTTTAGTATGGCTATGCGTAAGAAAAGAAGTCAAGTAGTCGTACAAGATTCTACCAATCCTGCCGTAGTAGACACAACTCCGATATAAGATTCACTTCAAAACAAAATTGAAAACCGCCCAAATCAGTCTTTGATTTGGGCGGTTTTTATTTCTATCTGGATTTAAGCTACTTAGTCCTTAAACGGATGATTCATACTGCTATACAAAATGATTTTTGAACCACAAAAGTATCAAAAAGAGATGGTTGAATTTCAGTTCTTTACTTTTGTTTTCTTTGTATCTTTTGTGGTTAACTTAAAAATGTGCAGTATCATGACTGTGGTTATATTTAGAATTTTATCTAAGCGTTTTTCTTAGGCAAAAACACCTCTGCCATCATACACCTTACACTTCCACCACCGTACTTTTCTATGGTTGGAATGGGAGAGCTCACCAAATGGTCATTGAAAGACTGCAATTTTTCGATTTGGGAAGCGGTCAAAGAATTGTAAGCCGCCTGTGACATCACCAACAATTTTTCGCCTTTGTCGTTCTTCAATTGCAGCATATTCCCTGCAAAATGGTTCATCTGGTCAAAAGTAATGGCTACCAATGTTCGCTCACTTTCCTTAAAGCTTTCAAGGACTCTTTCTCTATCCGCCTCATCCTTAATTGCTTCCATACAAATTACCACAAAACGATCCCCTAAGCACATCAACACATTGGTGTGGTAAATCTCTTGCCCTGCTTCATCCACTGCTTCAAAAATAATGGGTTCACAACCCCAATACTCCGCCCAATCTTCGACCAACTCCCTGTGAGTTCTCGGTGAAGTGCAAGCATAAACAAACAACTCATTTCGGTCAATAATCAAACTTCCTGTACCTTCTAAAAAGCGTTCTTCTGCCTCGTACAAAGGTCCCATATCAATCACCTGCGTCACTTCAAAGCCATACTCGTTCTGCAAATCTTCGATAACATCTTTTCTACGCTCCAATCTTCGGCTAACAGCTTGCATCGGATAGGTCATCACCCGCCCATTGTTGTGAAACGAAATCCAATTGTTGGGAAAAATGGAATCGGGCGTTCGAGGTTCTAATCTATCTTCAAAAACTACTACTTCTACACCATAACTCCGTAGCTTTTCTACAAACGCATCAAATTCAGCTACCGCTTTAGCTTGTACTTCTTTAGCAGATTCGTCTGTTCTTTCTTCTTGAAAGGCATTTGATTCCATCGTTTCTTCATTCGCATCAAATGCTACAGGGCGAATCATGAGGATGGTATTGGTAATATTGGTATGTTTCATTAAATAGAGTTGTGATAAAATCTGTATTGATTGGCAAGAGGTTCTATTTCACGAAATTCTGAAATCTGGCCTCTTGAATGAACCTCCAAAAATAGCAAAGTAAGGTGAAACAGTTTTCGATATTTCTACTCTTTCATAGCAAATTAGCAGGCTCAAAATCTCTATACAATCTTATAGATTCTACACTCATCTTCCTCCAACCCATGACTCACCGTATAATGTTTCCCATTAAAAAACAGCTCCTTATCTATTTCTGCCACACCCAAAGTAGTTGAAAAAATGAGCTTCAATGAATGATTTTCCACGCCTTCAATAGCAGGAATTGCAAACCGTTTGCAGCGATTTTGAAGGTCGGTATTGGCTACAAAAACAAATTGTGGGCTTTCATTTTGTGTCCACACAATCACCTTTTTCCAGGTCATGGCATCGGGATAAATCAGCCATTGCGTCTTTTGTGCTGCGATAACTGGGAGAATGTCTTCTGCCAACAATTTGAGATAGGTGAGTAGGTGAAATAGCATTGTATTTTTTCCCCATTCAAATACCCCATTTGTGGCTTTTTCTGGGTCTTTCACCTGAAACACAAAATATTTGCTGTACTCCTCATTGTGTTCTGCATGACCCAAATGTGTATTGCGGGTTTCAAATCCCAAGCCCATATAACTCGGCATATCCGCTACAAATAATGCTACAAACATCCGCAACACATTTCCTGCCACATAAAACTTGTCAAAACGAGGGTCGTCTTTGTCGGCGGTCATCACCGTAAAGTTGGGCGCAAAACTTCGAGTTTCTAACAAGTCTAAATACTGCCGAAAACGCTGTAAGAAATCTGGTGTGCCGACAATTGTCGACTGCAAATCGCCCAAAGTGCTGTCGGCATCTGAGGCTTCCAAATGGTCGGCTTCGTCGCCATAACCCATAAAATCGGTATGCGCCAAAAAGGTTTCTGCAAAATAGCCAAAGTAAGGAGTGCCTTGGTTTTGAATCCTTTGTTTGACATACTTCAACAGGTCGTAATGGTCGTCTATTGCAGCTGGCACGCCTTCGGGACGCATCTGAACATGCGACATATCACCCCGCATAAAGTCCAAATTGAAGGCAGCTTGAATCTCACTGTATTTTCTGCCAACATACTCCCAAATCTCTGTTCGAGGCTTGGTAAAATCAATTTCCCAATCTTGGTTGTCATTCAGTCGCTCATACAATTTGTAGCGGGTCAAAGGTCCAAAAACACGGGACATTTCTTGCGGTTGGGTGATTTTGAAGTCTCGCCACACAATACCCATTTCGTCCACTATTTCGCTGTTTCTATCTACTTCTACACCCCGATAAGGTGGAGCCATTGTGGCAGGAAGTGGTTCAAAACCTTCCGCAAGTAAGTGTTTCATCAGCGCAACCCGTCGATTCAACCGCAACTCTGCATCTTCCGTTTTTCCAAACAAAATTTCACCTCTCTCCTGTTCTTCAATGGCGTTGGAGAAAAACGTTTCTCGCTCCAATGGAAAATCTATCTGCCTATTTTCTGCTACTCCTTCTAATCTCAAAAACTCCAAAATGCGCTCTTGTACTGCAATGTGCAAGTTCTCCGAATGATTGGTGATTTGAAATTCGTGTCTTTGCACCCATTCAAAATAATGTGGGTTTGCCAAAACGATTTCCGAAAAACGGTCGGTATGCGGAATCACATCCATCCCAACGGTTTTGCCCATCAGATGCAAAATATTGACCATCGCCCGTAGTTGTTTTTCTACGGTATTCAGATGCTCGAAACCCACTACCAACTCCAAACTAAAAAACTCTCGATTGATGTTCCAACTGCTCATTCCATACAAACTTCCAACTACACCTGGCTCCCAAATCGGTAATAAGTGAATGGAATCTTGAAATTTGGGCAAGGTCAAAGCGTATTTAACCACATTCCAAAAACTTCCAACGGTTCGCACATTGATGCCTACCATATTGCTGCGTTTCAGCCATGTACCATCAGTCTGTTGTCGAACAGGACTTTGCAGCACTTCGGGTAGTTCGGAAATGGGAAAATTGGGGTTGGTATAGGTGGGGGAAAGCGCCAAGTCAATGTTATCACCAAATTTACTTCGTAGAATTGCCATCGTATCCACAACACTGAAAGACACTGCTTTTTCGGGTAAAAGATTCGGAATAAACGAGTTCTTACCACTACTGTATAGTTGCTTCAATGAGCTTTGTTGCCATTGCCAAATATCTTGGTATTCTTCGTAAGTTTTGGGAACGTACATGTTGGATTCAATTGATGTTCATTGATACTTAGTACACTGTTTCATAAGTAATTTAATGATGACTAAAATTCTGAAACAGTGTCCTTAGTATAGGCTCTATGAATTAAGGAGATTCTTTCTATTCACTTATTGCAAAGTTCAAATGTAACCATATATCGGTTCTCTACAAAATTGTTTCTTTAATTCAAAAAAATCGACCAAGAATCCACTAAGTATCAATAGCATTACTGCTGCCGCTTCCCTATGGTGTACCAATCAATATTTCTCGACAAATACATCACGGCTGCCAAAATCACAAACAAGCCAACACTCCCCATCAGCAAAGCGTAGTCCTGCAATTGAAGGAGAGAGTATAAAAAGCCATACAAACCAATCAAAGTGCCAAACATCACCATCGTTAAGAAATTGTTTTTCAGTACACTTTTAGAGTAAATCGTAATCAGCAAAATCACTCCTGCGCTCGCAATAAAATAGGCATTGTTGAAGCCAATTTGCTCAGAGAAAGATAGAAGAAGTAGGTAAAAAACGCAGATAGACAAACCTACAAGTAAATATTGAAGGGGATGAATTCGGGTCGTATTGAGGATTTCAACAAAAAAGAAAAGCAGGAAGGTTAAGCAAATAAACATAATGGCGTATTTGACCGATCGTTCATTTTTTTGGTATTGATCGAGGGGCATCAAGAGTGATAGGCCGAATTGGGATTGTGAAATGTCTTGGCTTTTACCAATCCATTGTTGTGGATAGTTTCGATTGAGATGCAAGACTTTCCAATTGGCTGTAAAACCATCAGGGGTGATGTTTCGTCCATCGGGTAAAAATGCACCATTGAAGCTTGGACTGCCCCAATCGGACTCCATCGTAAGGGTTGTTTCTTTGCCCAAAGGCATAAAATTGAGGGATTCACTTCCATTGATATTGATGTCAAGCGAAAAAGTATGGGAAGTTTTGGCTGTTTCCGTGTCCTTCAATCCGATGCCTACGTTTACTCCCGAACCAAAAATGTCGTTTACAGGAATGCCAGGGTCAAACAAAACTTGGAGGCTATCCCATTGCAGTTCAATACTTTCTTGGATTCCCCGCATATCGGTGATACCCACTGCAATAAATGCTTCTTTCCACAACACATTTTCTTCTCCCACTCCCAAAGCATTAAAATTGGGGCGGTCAAATTTTCCGTTGAAGTTCAGTTGGGTATTGTAGAGAATGGCTTCGTAAATCCCTCGATAGCGTATTTCGGGGCTCACCTTGCTTTTGATGTCCAAATCATTGGGCAAGAAGTGGGCGTAATGGGTCGTCACCACTGTTTTTTTGTTTTTGCCATCGTCGTCTTCCGTAATATGGTACTTTTGGTAAGGCACGGTCAGAACAGGTCCTGCAATGGTTTGGGCATTTCCCCACGTATCGCTGATTTCTCTGACAGTCGCATCTCTGCGGTATTCCCGCTCTTTGATAAGGCTGTGAATCATCATCGTGGGTATCAACAATATCAAAATCAAGAAACCAATGGACATTAATTTGACTGTTAGGGATTGACGTACCCAGCCGCCAATTTTTTCTATAGTGGAAGGATTTTCAGACATTTTTGGTTCTGTTTAGGTTTGTAAGTGTTTATGTATTTGGGTTGGTAGTTGTGTTTGAGGTCAAGTATTTAGGAATTGAAGTAATTCCTCCGAATTCCAAATTTTTGTTCCCGTTACACATTGCAGTGAATCCATCAAACCATACACTTTTACATCAAAAAACGTTCAATTTATGCCTGAGAACCTCCAGACCCTTTTCTATTTGGGTGTTTTATAGACAGATAGGAATTTATATTTTTTGTTTGTGCTTTGAATTTAAGCCTTCCCAATGACTATTCACCAATCCACAAATCACCGCCCTACTGTTTCCACACTCTCGTCTGATTCACCGCATCTTTGGCTCGAAAAGCCTGCTCCAAATCTACATTGAAGAAGTTGGCAAGGTCTAAAAGGTAGGCAAAAACGTCTGCAAACTCCTCCTCCAATTCGGTTTGTTTGTGTTCTCGTTCTGACTCTGTGTATAGGCGGGTATGGTTGCGGATGGCTTTGGCGAGTTCACCGACTTCTTCTGAAAATAGTAGAAACAATTCCAAATGATTGTTTTTGTTCCAACCTCTTTCTGCACAAATGTCGTGAATGTATTTTTGAAGGTCGGGAAGCGTTGGGTTTGGTTTGAGTACGGGCATAATTGTTAATAATTGAAGGTGAATCACAAAAATAAAAAAGCTGAGATTCATTTTAGGGGAAAAAACGAATCTCAGCTAACAATTATCAAATCTACTCAAGGTATTTTTGAACTTGAATTTGAATTTCTCTAAGCAGTTGTGCCTCCACAACTCGAACCCGCACCTGCCGTACAGCCATAACAATGTTGATTCAGCACAATATTTCGTTTGTTCAAAATATCCAAATCAAAATCATCAATGTGTTGGGGGGAACTGCGCTCTACTTTGAGTTCCAGCATTTGATTGAAGTCGCAGTCGTAGAGATAGCCATCCCATCCCACCGAAATCGTATTGCGGCACATCACACCCATTGCAGCAGAAGGATTGAAGGCTTCTACCAATTCCGTCATATAGGATTCGTAGTTTTCACTTTCCAATAAATAATCCAAGAAGCGACTGACAGGAAGGTTGGTAATAGCGAATAAACTGTTGAAAATGACATCGTAACGCCGCTTCAATTGACGCTTGAATTCTCCTTCAAGTGTACCTTGATCGCCTGGTAAAAATGCCCCGGATGGATTGTAAACTAAATGCAAATCCAGTCCAGAACCTTCTTTCCCATACCCGACTTCGTTCAGCATTTGCAGGGCCTTGATTGAAGCCTGAAAAACACCATCTCCACGCTGACTATCCGTTCTGCTTTTGCTGAAGTAAGGCAACGAAGAGACAACTTCGACTTTATGTTCTGCAAAAAACTCTGGCAAATCGTGGTATTTGGGATTGGCGAGAATGATGGTCAGATTGCATCTGTCTATCACTTTCTTTCCCAACTTACTACATTCTTCCACAAACCATCGAAAATTAGGATTCATTTCGGGTGCACCGCCTGTAATGTCGACAGTAGGAATGTCTGTACTTGCCAAAATTTCAAGGCAACGCTCAAAGGTTTTGCGGGTCATAATCTCCTTGCGGTCAGGGCCTGCATCTACATGACAATGTTTACAGACTTGATTGCACATTTTTCCCGCATTGATTTGAAAAATTTCAATGCCTGTTGGTCTTAACGGCAACAAGCCGATGTCCTTCAATTTCCGCCCAAAAGGGGTGAATTTCGCATCAATGATGTCTTTGCCATTTAGTACATCCAACTGAATCATCGTGTCCGAAAGTCGGTGTCCTTTCCCTTGTAAGGAACGCTTTGATTCCTTTTTATTTGCTGCTATCATCCTGAATTTTAAGTTATTGAATTGCTTTTTTGTTGAAATGGTGACTACATAAGCACTTCTTTCGCCTTGTTCATCATCTGAGTGCTATGTACCAACGAAGCACCTCCACGAATCGCCACTGCAACATGCACTGCTTCCATCATCTGCTCTTCATCTGCACCATTTTTGAGGCAGTCACCCGTATAAGCATCAATGCAATAAGGACACTGAACAGTATGTGCTACTGCCAAAGCAATCAAAGCTTTCTCTCTCACGGTTAGCGCGCCTTCTTCAAAAACAGATCCATAGTAATCGAAGAATTTTTTGCCCATTTCTTCTTGCCACTCTGTCACCTTCCCAAATTTTTTTAAGTCTGCTGGGTTATAATAAGTATCAGTCATAAGATTATGCTATTATTTTTTTGAGAATAAACGATAAATGTAAAGTCTTTGGAAGTGTCGAACTGTCTTATCAAGGACGAATCACAACTCTATAACTTTTCTAAACATACGATGAAAAGTAGATTTTGGACTATGGAAAGGAGGAAAATAGAATAGAAGCAAGAGAGGAGAGACTTCAAATTTTAGGTTATTTTAGAAAGCAATTATCAAATAAATCCAAATTGGATTTCAAATCTCTTTGATCAGTAAGTCGTTTTATTCATTTCTTAGTTTGAGTTTCTTCATGGCTTTTCATCGAAATATCGGGAGACGATAATATTGGTAGGCTGTTTATTTCCTTGAATCTTTTCCAAACTCACTGCAAAACCACCTGCTTCAACGGCATTTTTCATCCGAAAAAAGTTGGGGACATCGGTTTGGTAATTGAATACACCCAAATCTATATAGGTATCCTTTTGCCTAAACCATACTTGGTACTGTTTGCTTGGAGGTGGAGCGGGTAGTCCATCGGCGTCTAAATAAACAAAATGTGTTTGCGGGTTCCAATAAACAATTGCTTTTGCAGTATCTTCAACAGCACGACCTTCCAAAAGGATTTCTCTCATATCTTTTCGACGCAATACCTCAAAGTTTTCTTTGGTCACTTCATAATTTCGCTGCAAAACCTTGTATTGCTCCAAAAGCATCGCTTCTTTGTCCTTCAATTCTTCCATCCGTTCATCCGTTCCTCTCAACTCCATTACAAAAAAAACATTCGCCAATAAGCTAATACTCAGCAGTACAAGTGTTACAATCCGCAGTATATTTGAGTTCATAGAATAACTGTTTATAGTGTCCTGCTCAATAATTATCGGTAATTGATTGGGTTTGGATTTGAGCTTTGAAATTGAAGTTAATCATATACCTTTTCCACCTTCTTATTCAGCCAGATTCCCCAAGATTTAGAAAACCCGTGTACTTTTTTAGTCTTAGTGTCGGTAGAATCCAACACTTCATTTTCTCTATTTGCCCATTCAAAAATCCCCCCATAAAGGTTATACACATTAGTGAATCCCATCTCTTGCAGTTGTTCTCCAATCCGTTCACTTCGATAACCCACCGAACAATAGACTACTATCGCCGTATCTTTGGGAAAATCCAACACCTTGGTCGAATCAAAATTTTCGTAGCCAACCCAAATTGAGTTTTTGATATGACTTACCTCATACTCCGACTTTGCCCGACTATCCAACAATACAATGCTATCCGCAGGCAATTCTTTGGAAAGCTGCTCAACATTCACCAAAGGAACTGTGTTTTTATAGAGTGTTTTTAGTAGAAGATTGTAGGCAGCATTGTTCACATTTTTGGAGGAATTGCAGGCAGTAAAGGTCATCATCAGCAATAATAGGAAATTGAAGGATTTCAAACGTATATATTTTTACAAAGATACACCAAAACTCAAAATTTGTTCCGCATTTTCAATCAGGATTCAAATTGCAGCCTGATATTCAAAAAACAATTGATTCACAATCAGATAAAACGATGGTTTATTTACTTTATGAGTGTTTTTTGTCTTTCATTAACATTTTTTTGGGAACTTTATTGAACTGTACTACCTTTATAAATAGGAATGTAGTGCAAATTCACTTGGATATTTAGATTACTGAAAATCAGAGATTTTCTCATCTGTTTATTTTTTCTTTTTGAAGGTCAGTTGGAACTTATCTTTTGAGTACTAATTAAAATATGGGACAATTTTTGAGTTTTCCAAAGTAACCTTTGCAGTACATTCCTCGACAAATAATCAAACAAATAAAACAACATGGCACGAAGTGCAAAACTAAAAAAAGGCAATATTATCTTTTTCATTCTTTTGATATTTGGATTGTTGTACTACTTCAATCGAGAACAAATCAATAGAGACTTGGAAAACCTAGGAATATTGCCCAACTCTGAAGAAGTCGAAGCAGAGGAAGAGCCTATTGAGGAAATTCCTGCTATTGACACCAAAACCATACAAGAGGAACTGAACAACGAAGAATCCTCAAGCAACGAACCTACTTTTCAGATACTCACCAAAGGCGGCATGGAGCATCTCTACATTGGTGAAAATCCCATTCGGATACAAGCCAATGGAATCGAACTCGTCAATGTAACTCCCATTGCAGAAGGTTCAACAATTGACATCGAAACCATTGACAAAGAGAGAGGTCTTTACAATATCAAACCTCAGCAAAGAGGCTCTGCAAAAATAAACCTGTTTGCTAAAATAAAAGGCAAGTATGGTGTGGTCAGCGAACACAATTTCAAAGTACTTCCTAAGCCTCCACCAAATGTAAATGCGCCTGCAGTTGACAATCCAATAGATGATTTGCTTTGGACAGTTACCAATTTGGAAGGAGAAGACGGAATTCTGAAGGTTGGGGAAGATAATAAACTGGAGGTAGCCATTGCAGAAGTCGACCCTCGCACGATTCGCCTTGAAATCAGTGGCGACGGCAATACGATTACCCCTACTGACCCAAGCAAAGGGAGATTCAATGTGAAGGTAGGGCCTGGAAATCGAGTTATTCTGACTGTTCGAGCCAAAGTAGGCGGTCGCCCGCAAATTGTAGGCACGAAGGACTTTTTGGTGAGTGAAAATGGAATCACCAATACCAAAAACATTCCTACAAATAACGAAACCACTTCAACAGATTCAAAAATCGAAAAATCAGATGCCATTTTGTATGTTGGCATTGACTATCCCTTCAATATTGATGACCCAAATGTCGAGCCAAAATACCTGCAATTCAAGGGTGAAAATGCACGTATTACGGGCAATAATGGTGAGTATGTGATGAAGGTGACGCAAGCGGGAGAGGTGAAAGTCGAAATATACGATAGAAGCAGTGGTAAACCCGAACTGATGGAAACCACGATTTACCAAGCCGAAGAACTGCCTGCTCCCATCGCTATGATTGATGGCAAAACGGGTGGTGAAATATCCGTGGCCAAAATGCGTGACATCAAAAATCTCGAATTTGGTTACAAAGATTTGGACATTGATGTAAATTTCCAATTGATTCGCTGCAAAGTCACTCGCTATCCTTCCGATGCTGCTCCCGAATCCCAAATCAATGGCGGTAATGTGTTCAGCACATCTACTCGGCGTTTGTTTTTGGAAGCGAAAGCAGGTGATTTGTATCGTATTACCGACATTAAAGTAAAAACGCCAAACAATAAGTTTTTGGAGGTGAAGGATCTGAATTTTGAAGTGAAGTGATTAAACTTATATTTGCATTATGAGCACTTTCCAAAGATTACCCACCACACAATCAGGTTTTGAAGCGATTCGAGAAGAGGGATTGTTGTATGTAGATAAGACTCCGCAACTTCTAAATGCTTTGTCCAAAGGTAAATATTTGTTTTTGTCTCGCCCTCGTCGTTTTGGAAAAAGTATTCATTACAGGCGTTTCAAAGTTGGCAAAAGTGTCTGTGTTTTCGGGCATGAACAATGTAGATGATTTGAGTTTAATGTCTGATTTGAACGATGTAGTGGGTTTGACACAAAAGGAAGTAGAAAGTAATTTTGCCGATTATTTGGCGGCATTGCAAGAGCGATTCAACTTTCCTTCTCACGAGGCATTGATGAAAGCAGTAAAGCATTGGTACAATGGCTATAGTTGGAATGGTGAGCAGCAAATATACAATCCCTATTCGATTGTTCATTTGTGCAATCGCTTGGAGTTTAAGAACTATTGGTACAAATCTGGAACACCTACTTTACTTATTGACTTGATTGTACGAAGGGCAAGGCTGAAAGACAAAGCCCTCAAAACAGAACCTACTGAGTATGAAAATGTAAAAGTAGCAGAAACGGTCTTTGATGCTGCCGAATTGGATAATTTGAGTGTCGAGGGGTTGTTGTTTCAAACAGGCTACTTAACCATCACAAAGGTTGAGTATGTGAATTTAACTGCTCGTTATACGCTTAATTATCCCAATCACGAAGTCCGTTGGTCTTTTGCAGCCCATATACTTTGATTGGCATTGAAATGTTATCGGAACGTTCAACGATTGATGGTCGAATAGATGGGGTGATAGAATTTGAGGACAAAATCTACATTATTGAGTTTAAGTTTGCTCGAAAGGCTCACCTTTTGAGCCTTATTGAACTACTCAATAAAGAAATCGGAACATCCTGTGTTGATTTCTTCACCTTATCCCACTTGTCAAAGCTCCCCAAATCACTTCTTTCGGCGGTTCTGCCGTAATAATAATCGGTTCTTTTGAAACAGGATGAATGAATTCAATTTTTCGGGCATGAAGGTGAATCGAAGCATCTTTATTTGTGCGTTTGAAGCCGTATTTGATGTCGCCTTTGATGGGACAATCAATTGTGGAAAGTTGTACTCGGATTTGATGGTGTCTGCCCGTCAAAGGTTTCATTTCGAGTAGGTGATAATTGTCCGAACTTTGCAGCCATTTATATTGGGTTTCAGCTCTTTTTGTGCCTTTTCGTTCGATAGGGTAGGCTTTGGATTTGTTGCGGACTTGGTCTTTGACCAGATAATGTACCAATGTATCCTCCATTTTGGGAGGATTGTTTTTGACCACTGCCCAATAGGTTTTTTGGATGGTTTTATCTTGAAACATCTTGTTCAATCTCGCTAATGCTTTGCTCGTTCGAGCAAACAACAAAACGCCTGAAACGGGGCGGTCTATTCTATGGGTAACACCGAGATAGACATTGTTTTGTTTTTTGTATTTCTCCTTGATGTATTGTTTGACATGTTCACTCAGGGGAATATCGCCTGTTCTGTCACCTTGCACCAACATTCCTGCAGGTTTGTTGATGGCAATCAAGTGGTTGTCTTCGTATATGACTTCAAAAGGTAGGTTCATCGTAGTAATGAATGAAAATTAAAATGACTTGCCCCGAAATCTCGGGGAGAAGTAAAACGAAAAATGCATTGAACTGATAATCAAAACACTATTGATTGTAAATGGATAAAGGAACTAATTTTGGAGCTTTAGGGTTAATTAAAGGGCTGTCAAAATTAAAACTTAATTTTGACTATATTCTATTTCCTACAACAAAACATCCTGTATCATGGAATCAACAAAATCTATTATCTTGTCAAAAATTGGAGAAGAGTATAAACCCATTTTAGGTTTTGTCAACAAAAAACTACAAATTCGACAGTGGCCTACCAAACACAGCAAAAAGCAGTTGGTGCTTGAATATTTGGTTTCTAAGTTTGAAGCAAATAAAAAGTATTCAGAAAAAGAGGTCAATGTACTTCTCAATCAGCACCATACTTTTGGTGACCCCGCACTCTTGCGGCGAATGATGTTTGGGGCGAAATTGTTAGATAGGACATTGGATTGTCGAGCGTATTGGGTCATTCGTGGAAATGAATAGTAAAAAATGAATTTACAAACACTAATTCAACAAATTGAGGAAGGAAAAAAAGAGTTGGATGCTTTGCGTCCAATTTCTCCAGAACGTGAGGCGAAAATCAAACAAACTTTTCGCTTATGGTGGAACTATCACTCCAATGCGATAGAAGGAAATCAATTGACCTTGGGTGAAACTGTTTCCTTGATTCTTTATGATTTAACGGCAAAAGGAAAATCATACAAAGACCACCGAGAGGTGAAAGGAC
Source organism: Bacteroidia bacterium (assembly GCA_030427245.1). GTDB lineage: Bacteria > Bacteroidota > Bacteroidia > Chitinophagales > UBA2359 > JAUHXA01. The sequence goes on from JAUHXA010000011.1 coordinate 44,352, forward strand.
ACAATGAAGCCTTATTGTGGATTGAAGAAATTGTAGCCGAAAATCGTCCCATTACTCAAACGTTTGTTCGTGAGCTTCACCAAATGTTGCTGAAGGAATCTTACGATTCTCCGGCGATTACCCCAACAGGTCAAACTGTTCAAAAGAAAATCAAGGTAGGGGAGTATAAAACAACGCCCAATCATGTTCGAACTCCAACAGGTGAAATTTACCACTATGCCTCGCCAGAAGAAGTGCCTGCAAAAATGGATGATTTATTGAGGTGGTACGAACAGGAAAAAGACGATTTACACCCTCTGATTTTGGCAGCTACTTTCCACTATCGATTTGTAAAAATTCATCCTTTTGATGATGGAGATGGCAGAATGTCAAGGGTTTTGATGAATCTAATTTTGATGCAAGGCGGATATCCGCCTGCCATTATTAAAATGGAAAAACGCAGTGAATATTTGGCAGCTTTGAGTGAAGCGGATTCAGGTGATTTAGAAAAGTTTATTCTATTTGTAGGCGAATGTTTATTGGAGTCCACTGATTTGTATGTGCGAGGTGCAAAGGGTGAAAATATTGGTGAATCGGATGATTTAGATAAACAGATTGCGCTATTGAAATTGCAGTTGAAGAACAATCCCAAAATAGAAGATAAGCTAATAAAGAGAAGTGCTAAAATAGAAGAAGAACTATTTGAAAAAACTTTCAAACCACTTTTTTTGAGTGTTGGAGACAAATTATCTCAATTTGATGAACACTTTCTATTAGTACAACATGGATTACAAATAAAAAATACTTTTATTAAGTATGCTGACTTGTTATTGTATAGCAAAGAGCAATTTTCTGAATCATTAATTGATGTACAAAGAATCATTTTAAGTTTCATGTGGGCGCAACCTAAATTTCACACAAAAAATCCGAATTTAATACACAAAGGAATTGAAATTTCATTGCACACACATGAATACAATATAAAAACTGTTGATTTAGAAGGCATGAAAACGTTTACAGCTAACGAGCATTTATTCGCTAATAAATATAATATTCAATTAACTTCAAAAGAAATCAACCAAATCGTTACTATTATAACTGAGTCTGTATTGAAAGAAATTCAAGAAAAAACTAATGCCAAATTATAAGACTCTCTGACTCTCCGGCTCTCTGAACCTGTGTTCAATTCTAGTTTCAACTGTTGTCAAGGTCTTCAACCATTGACAAAGTTTTCGTTTATTTCCTTTCAAACAATCACCCCACCCACTTCATCTCGATACTCTGTCGGATTTTTCCCAATAATTTCTTTGAACATTTTATTGAAGTGCGACAAATTATTGAAGCCTACTTCAAAGGCTATCTCCGCAACAGGAGCATCCTCCTCCGCCAATAATTTACATGCTTGAGCAATGCGAAATTCATTCACAAATTTTGTAAAAGTCGTGTTGGTGAGTTTTTTGAAGTAGCGACAAAATGCAGGCACAGTCATGTGGACTTCTTGAGCTATTTCATCAAGTGTGATGGTTTCCTCATAATGCTTCTGAATGTATTCATGTATGACAATCATGCGCTCACGCTCCTGCACATTCACTTCTACGGTAAGACCTTCCCCATTCAGTAACTGATAGTCATCGGCTTTAGCCAGCTCTTGTAGGATGTCTAATAAGGCCAATAACTTAGAAAATTGAGGCAATTGAACCAAGTACTCCAATCGCTCTCCAATGCGTTTTTTTGTTTTTGAAGAAAAGGAAATTCCTCCTTTGGCTTTTTCCAATAACTGATTAATAGCCGCCATTTCAGGCGTATTCAAAAATTCACTTCCTAAGAAGTCGGCTTTCATTTGTACAACTATTTCTCTTTGTTCTTGACCTGCTTGATTGGCAAATGTGAGGTGAGGTAGGTTGGGCCCCAATAGCAGTAAATCCCCATTGCGATAGTAAGAGATGTGTTGTCCGATATGACGTTTACCGCTTCCATTAGCGATATAGACCAATTCGTATTCACTGTGAAAATGCCAAGTAGGTTTTTTTTCGTTTTGTTTGAAAAATTTTCTGACGGCAAAAGAACTTCCAAAATTGGGTTTGATGGCTTCTAAAACTGGTTTCATCTGTCTTTATTTCGTGAAAAAATACAAATCTGATGTTTGTAGTTTGGTTTTCAATCATTTGTATAAGCAACATCAAATCTGGGTTAATATAGCACTACAAGTCGTCAATATAGCAGTAGTGAGGTCTTGTGCGCCAATGTACCTTTGCAGTGAAAATAATACGAAAGTTGTACCAATACTGAAAGGAATAAGTTGGTATAACCAATTTCAAAACTAAAAAGTTCTTATTTACTTAAAACTTAAAATTCACGTAACATGAAAAACGTAAAATTAATTTTCACAAGTATGTTGATGAGCGTCCTATTCTTCACGACTTCAATGGCTTTTGCCAGTTCTTTTGGAGTAGAGACACGCATTCAAGTCGTACACCCTGACAACGGTCACAAAAGCATTTCGATAAGAATTCCCCAATCCGATACGCCTAAAGTAACGGTTAAATTGGAGGATTCCAAAGGTGAGACTTTATACAGCAAAAAATCAAAAGGAGAAGACGGAGTTGCTACCTTATTGAATGTAAATAGCTTGCCCAATGGAATGTATTATATTACGGTGGAAGATAATTACAAAATCACCAAACAGCCTTTGCGTATCGAACTGGACAAAGTGGTAGTTGATGAGTACAAAATGGCAACTACTCAAAAACCAACCTTTCAGTACAATACTCGCAGAAGATTGGTTTCATTGAATATCCTTACAGAAGGAGAGATTGATGTATTACTTCTTAATGAAAATGGTCATAAGTTGTTGGTAACAAAAGAAATGGGACAACTCAACAAGACCTTCAATCTCAAAAATTTGAATCAAGGAAACTATACTTTTATTATGAGTTATAACGGCAAAACTTTTTATGAAAATATTCTTGTTAAATAAAAATAATTAAGTAGTAGAGTTTTAAAAACACATCATTTTGTTTGTAGCCATTGGAGGGCACTTCAATGGCTTTTTATGAAAATTTTAGCGCTTAATAAGATTGATTAAAGTAGTAAAGTTTTATAAAGCATCATTTTGTTTGTAGCCATTGGAGTTCTTACTTCAATGGCTTTTTATATTTATCTTTGCCGCTACAAGAAAAAAATATATGAGCGACAACAATTCCAACCAACCCAAACTAACTCCCGTCAGTGAATTGGGAGAATTTGGCTTAATTGAGCATTTGAACAAAAACGCACGTAATAGCAATGCCAGTACTTTGAAGAGTATTGGTGATGATGCGGCAGTGATTCAATACGAAAAAGACAAGGTGACAGTCATTTCTACCGATTTATTGGTCGAAGGAATTCACTTTGATATGGTTTATACACCTTTGAAGCATTTGGGCTACAAAGCAGTGGCAGTCAATCTTTCGGATATTTACGCCATGAATGCTACTCCTCGACAAATTACTGTTTCGATGGCTGTTTCCAGTCGTTTTACGGTGGAAGCATTGGACGAAATTTATGCAGGAATTCACACCGCCTGCAATACTTTTGATGTGGATTTGATTGGAGGCGATACGAGTTCTTCTCGCTTGGGTTTGGTCATTAGCGTTACGGCAATTGGTGAAGCGAAAGCAGAAGATGTGGTGTATCGAAATACCGCACAAGTTGGTGATATGATTTGTATGACGGGTGATTTAGGTGGCGCTTATTTGGGCTTGCAGATTTTGGAGCGTGAAAAGCAAGTGTTTTTGGCAGATTCCAATATGAAACCCGATTTAACAGCCTCTAAATACTTGGTTGCTCGACAATTGAAGCCCGAACCTCGCAACGATATCATTGAGATTCTACGCAATATGAAAATCAAACCGACTGCAATGATTGACATTTCGGATGGTTTGTCGTCTGACTTGTTGCACATCTGCAATCAATCAAATGTGGGTTGTGACCTTTTTGAAGAGAATATTAAGCTACATCCTGATACGCTCGAAACAGCTATGAAAATGGGTTTGCCACCTTTTACTTGTGCCTTGAGTGGAGGCGAAGACTATGAATTACTGTTTACGGTGAATCCCAAAGATGGAGAACGTTTGCGAGAAATCCAGGGCTTTTCGATTATCGGACGCATCACAGAAGCTACAAAAGGACGGTATCTTTATACTCAAAAAGGGGTGAAGCATGAGTTGGTGGCGCAAGGGTGGAAGCATATTTAGGGCATCAACTCTTTTCGAACGAAAAACATCCCCATCATCAAATCCGACCTATTCCAAAGTTTCCAATAATAACGACCGGGAGCAAGTTGTCTTGTATCTACTGTGAAATTTGTAGTAGAAGCCTTGAAACGTTGGGTCAAAAGTGCTTCCATTTTATTGTTTTCGATGCGGACTTTGAAGTCATTGGATAAAGCTTGTTTCAAAACAAAGTCTATTTTATCACTGCAATTTTGCCCATTTACAGGTTGGACGACTTCAATACTTCCAGCCCGTTCTGCCGCCTCCAAAAGTTCCTCATATTCTGTCACAGGTCGAAACATCGCTAAGAGTTCGTCTAAAGTATAGGTAGTTTTGGATTCTTCCTTCAATAAATCTTGCACATTAAGGTGGTGTGTTTGGTCAATTGCTTCAATATTTGCAACAAATTCATCTAAATTGGCATCGCTTTCGGCCTCCTCCAACAGGCCCACTAAATAGTTTTCCTCCGCAGTTTCTTGAATCAGTTGACGCACAAAAACCTCTTGCATTAACTCCACATTGTCAGCCATTTCTTCTACGAAATTTTTCGATTCATCCTCGCTCAAACGACCGTAAATGTAATCCTCTATCCGATTGATTTCTTTTGTAGTAAACATATATAGTTCATAAATAAAAATTAGTGTAAAACGCTATGTCTTGTTTGTCAGTAGTCAGTAAAAATAATCCTACTTTCCGCATCTATATCAACGTACATATTTTTCAATAAAAGCGTGAATCGCTCGATTATCACACAATTCTCGGTAATACACACTCTGCTTAATCCGATTTGCCAAAGCCGTTTTACAATCATGAATTCCTTTTCGAGAAGCACCTTCTGATATTTTTAGAAGTTTGGCAATTTCTCGATGTGATTTCTCAGCTCCATACAGCAGCATTATTTTCTTGCAGCGTTCAGTCAAAGATTGAATCATGCCCACCACTATTTTGTGCAATTGCTGAATTTGCAAAGCCTGTTCTACATCTTCGTCTGTCGCTTGCTCTGGAAACTGTGATAAATCATTCGTTGAATCTTCGTCTTCCCCACTTCTTTTCCGTTGTAGCATCACCTTTACATGACTCATAGCATCCTGCTTTCTATCCCGCAACTTTCGTAACCACAGCTTTCGGCAAACCGCATAAGTATAGGTGGAGAATTTTGCAGTTAGTTGAAAATTATTTTTTTCACATTGTTTTCTAAAGATTTTAAAGCTGTCTAAAATAAGGGTTCTAGCATCGTCAATCGTTCCTCCGTTTGCTGTCACCAAACGCTCTATCATACCATATACTTCTTCGTAACATTGCTGCAATACGTTCCAATCGTTCTGCAAAAAAGCCTGAATGATTTTTTGATTTTTGGCTTGCTCCAATGGATTTAAGGTTCGTTCTCTACTCATTGTATGCCTTTTTTGATACAAAATGTTACCTCAGTCATGAATGAAAATTAAAATACAAATCAAAATGAAAGTTTAAATGGACTTAAGGCCTTTCTTTGGAAGGTAAGACAAGATAAAAAAAAATTGGCTTTTATGTTGGCTACTCCTTTTTTAAAATAAAATTTTAGTCAAAAACTGCTTAATATCAACTCGAAATAAATGTAGGAAAATAAATTACAACTTTTAAAGGTAACAATTTTGAAGACTTTGGTAATGTAGAAAGTGTACGACACAGAAAACATTTTTTCCTTTTATAAACCTTTTAAATTTTATTAAAACCATGACAACTTCAAAATTTCAATTCAGATTCAGCAGCATTTTGACAAGCATCGTATTCGCTTTAACTATCCTATTTTTTGGAGACGCAACTGCTCAAATAAAGACATTTCAAGGACCTAAAGTAACCGACATCAGTCCGCAAACAAGAGACAGACTCAATGCCAACTTGAAACCTTGTCCAGATTTGATGGCAGAATCCATCCAATTTGAAATTGTTGGCGTAAAAAGTACACATGTATTACGAGTAAGAGTAACAGGTATCGTGAAAAATATTGGTTCAAAAGAATTTCGCTCCAATGCTCGCCAACAGTCTGTAAATCTTTACATTGGCAGTAGATGGATGGCAACAAAATCAAACATCACTTCTATTGCACCAGGTGAATCTGTATCCGTTTCTTATACGATGGACTTTCACCTATCCAACGAATTTCCAGAAACAGCAAAAGTGAGTATCAGCTACGACCCCGATATCTTGAACGATGGCAATCCAATGAATGATGATTGTACAACTGCCAACAATACGGCTACTCGCAGCATGGCAGATGTTCACGATATTCCCTACTTGAGACCCTCACCACCTTCTAAAACGACAACGATTCGCAAGTCAAAGTAAGCAGCGAATAACAGCGCTTTCAAAACTCCAAACTCTCAATAAGCTCAATCGCTTGTTGGGAGTTTTGATATTTGGGTATTTCCTTCAAATTGGTTAAATTTATTGACTCCAAACATGAACGTTCAAGCAATTGCCATTATGCCCACTACCTCTCTTACCCAACAAGCAGATTTTATTTGCAAAGAAGCGAAGGAGCTTCAACAGCAGGGAATCTATGTCAAAGCATTGGAATATTTTGAAGAAGCAAGTCGCCTGTTTCAAGAAAATCAGGAGTTGAATAAATACTTGGATACAGAGTTGCAACGCATTGAGTTGCAGCTGGAATCCTTTGTTTTTGAAGGCATGTTGGAGCGTTTGAAGGAGTTGCTGCAATATTGTCTCTCCCATTTTGGAAAAAATCACCTCAAAACAGCTACTTGCTATCGAAACTTAGGACATTTTTACCGATATGCTGAATACCGTACCGATGAAAGAAAAATAGCCTATCAACAATGTTTGGCAAATTATACTCTGTATGGCGAAATTATTCAAGGATTGTATGGCAAAAATGATCCAAAATTGTTTAAGCATCATTGTGATTTGGGAGATTATTGGATGATAAAGCAAAATAACTCCAAAGCTTTTGTCCATTTTGAGAAAATGATTGCTTTATTAAATCAGCAAAATACAGGGAATGTCAAGGATTTAGGAACCTATTATCGAAAAATAGGCCTTTGTTGTTTTTATCAAGGCAATTATCATAAGGCACTCAATTGGTATCAGAAAGCATTGAATGTTTGCCTCAAAAACTACTCACAATTCCATCCCAAGACTGCTTTGATTTATCAAGCGTTGGCAGTTGGTTATCAAGCCATAGGAGATGTGGACAAGTCGCTTTTGTATGTCCAACAAGCTTTTGATATTCATTCTGAAACATTGGGTGTCAGCAACTTCCAAACCTACTATTCTTACAATCTTATTGGACGAGCTTACCTCAACAAATACGATTTTTCAAATGCTATCCTCTATTTAGAAAAGTTCATTAACAACTTACAACAGCATCACCCAACACTGAAAGAATACCTCGCTTTCGCCTACCTCAATTTGGGATACTGCTATTTTGACCAACAAAAAACCAAACAAGCGAAGCCCTACTTTGAACAAGCGTTGACACTTTTTCAACAGTTTGACAACCAAAACAATCGTGCAAAGGTCTACTGTCTATCAGATTTGGGAAGGTGTTATTTGAAGCACAGGGAATTTGAGAATGCTCTTTATTGCCTAGAAGAATCATTGAGGCTGTCCCTCAAAATTTCTGGTGAACAGCATCCTTGCGTGGCGGATAGCTATTCTGTCTTGGGTGACTACTACCTTCAAAAACAGGACTTTGATACTGCTTTGTGGCATTTACAAAAAGCTATTGACAGTTTGTCAAGTGATTGGGCAAACTTGAATATTTACAGTTTACCGTCTTTATCCCAAACAAAACATTACATCAATCTCCTTGAAGTGCTAAAAGGAAAGGCTCAGGCTTTTTATCAACGTTATCAATCCTCTTTTCAATTAAAAGATTTGGAAGCTGCTGCGGCTACTCATCTATTGGCAAATCAAACAATTGATGCCCTAAGGAGTAGTTATCATTCCGAAACTTCTAAATTAATTTTGGTTTCAAGAGCGCAAGCTATTTATGCTTCTGCGATTGAAGTAAACTTGTGCCTTTACCAACAAACCCAAGACAATCAATACTTGAAAACCTGTTTTCGGTATTGTGAAAAATCAAGAGCGATAGTACTGCTCTCTCAACTCAAAGATGCAGAAGCCAAAATCAATGCTCATATACCCGCCGATTTGTTGCAAAAAGAATTTGATTTGCGAACAAGTCTCAATTATTTGGACAAACAGATTCTCACGTATGAAAATGCGAAAGAAAAACAGTTGCGTACTCTCCAAACAAAACGCTTCGATTGTTTGCAAGAATACAACGATTTGATTTCTACTTTTGAAGCCGATTATCCACAATACCATGAACTGAAATACAATATTGAAGTCGCTTCTATTGAAGCTCTACAAACCAAATTGAAGGAAGGGGAAGCTATTGTTGAGTATTTTGTAGGAGAAAAATATTTGTTCACTTTTTTCATTACCTGCAATGATTTTCAAGTATTTCAACAAGAAAAACCCAGGGTTTTCGAACAGATGGTGGAAGATTTCAACGAGGCTATCCACATAATGTTGAAAAGTGATTACCTCAAATTGGCCTATCAACTCTACTTACTACTTTTCGATTCATTGCCACTTCAAATCCCCTGTGGTAAGAATCGCAAATCTGCTATTTCCAAAATTCTTATCATACCTGATGGTGTATTGACTCAATTGCCCTTTGAAGCCCTACTGACAACCGAGGTAAATTCTAAGAATCCTTATGCAGATCTACCTTATTTGTTGATGAAATACGATGTTTATTACCATTATTCGGCTACTTTGTGGTATCAAGATCAAGGACTATCCAAATCCTTAGACGAACTTGCAGAAAGCTTTGTCGGTTTTGCGCCTATATATAGAGATGAAAATGGAGAGTTGTCAGAAAGAAAGGAATCTGGACTGGCAGAAGAAATTACTCGAAGTATAACGATTAGAGGAACAGACTATAAAGAGTTGATATACTCCGAAAAAGAAGTCAACGAAATCAAGTATTTGTTTGACAATAAAGCTCATAAAACACAAATTTTCCTCCACGAAAAAGCCTCTATTCTCAACTTCAAAAAGTCATTGAAGGGCTTCAAATACTTACACATTGCAGCACATGGCTACTACAACGCTGAAACTCCTGAATATTCGGGCATTCTTTTTTCACCTGAAAAAGAAGCTCAAAAAGAAAGTGAAGCTATTTTCAGTTTGGGAGATGCCTATCACCTGCAATTGGATGCCGACTTAGTGGTATTGAGTTGTTGTGAAAGTGGTATCGGCAAATTGGCGAAAGGAGAGGGCATGATAGCCATGAATCGAGGTTTTCTTTCGGCAGGGGCAAGCAATGTAATCTACACACTCTTCAAAGTTTATGACAAGGCTTCTTGTGAATTGACTCAAAGTTTGTTTCAACACATTTTGGAAGGTAAAAACTATGTACAGTCATTGAAAGCTGCCAAATTGCAGTTAATTCAAAGCGGAAAAGCTACACCTAGGTTGTGGGCTGGTTATGTTTTGATTGGAGTATAACTGTGATTTCACATAGGGATTACAGGATCGATAAAGCACGAACTTTTGCTGATGGTTTCGACAACATTACCTCCATCTTCAAATATCAATCGCACTTTTACACGACCTCTTTTAGAGTAGTTTTTCAAAATCACCCCTTTTCTGTCTGGTGAAATTTCGCCTTTTATAGGTGTTTTTTCTTCATTGTCGTAGTAGATTTCTTCGATTTGTTTGATGGGTTTATCGAGGTGAATTTGATACCATTCCTCTGAATCTATATGTTGATTGTCGTTCACAGGAATTTCAAGTTCAATGGTTTTTGAGGAAGGATTTTGAGCCAACAATATTGAAGTAGTAGCAGTCAAAAGGAAAAGATAGAGTAGATTTTTCATAGCCTTCAAAGGTTTATTATTTTAGTAAAGTTTGTACTTGTTGCACGATGAAATTTAATTGGGATTCAACACTTACTGGAAATAACTTATAGAAACTACCTTTCTCAATCGTCACTGCATAATCTTCTACATATAGGTCAGGAACAGGTTTGAGTTGGTCTTCAAGTGTAGCTTTTTCGATATGGAAAAACACCAAGCGATTCTTTTGGTCTTTGTTTCTAGCAATAAACCATCCAGTTCCATCGTCTAGTTTCATTTCTGCTACCGCATATTTTTCCTCCAATTTTTCCAATTTTTCGTTCACTTCCGAAAATAGCTCCTTAGAGTTTAAATATTGTGTCTTAGGAAAAGACTCAAATCGAAGTACCAATTCGTAAGTTCTTTTGCCATATTGCAGAGTAGCTTGTTCTTCTTCCTGTATTGGGTCTTCAGGAATTACGTTTAACGGAAGTTTTTGAACAGTTACAGCAGGTCGTGAAATAATTATATTTGACTCTCTTTCACTCATTTGCCATCCGACAGGCAATATATTAAGTAGAGCTGTGTAAAATTCGTATTTTGTTAAAAACTCTTTTGACTTTACCACATTGGTACTTGCGCCAATAGGACTTGTATCTATATTGAGGCTTGATGCAGGGCCAATCGCCCCCACATCTTCCGTAGAGTTCTGAGCAATGGCTAAAGAACTTGGTAAAAGAAAAAATAGAAATAGAATGGGAAAGTAATTTGTTTTCATGCTCTTAGTTACCTCTTTTTTTGAAAAAATTCATTAAGTATTTTACATAAGGACGATTCGTGGGAATACTGATTAAGTCTGCTCCGCTTTTCGAAAAAATCTGTTTGCAGTTGCCTTCATTTCTTAAGTAATTTACCTTATATCGTTTCATTTCGGCTTTGTTGGCAGTATCCAACCATATTGTTTTGTCTGTTTCTGCATCTCTTACCCTTATCAAACCCACTGAAGGTAATTCTTGTTCTCGTGGGTCGTAGATACGGATGCCTACCAAGTCGTGTTTGCGTCCTACAATATTGAGTGATTTTTCATATTTGTCATCTATAAAGTCAGACAACAAAAAGGCAATACACTTTTTTTTGATAACATTGCCGAAGTACTTCAGTGCCAACTCTATATCTGTTTTGTTGGCAGAGGTTCCTTTTTGTGATTTGGCTTGAAAAAGAGATTTTACTTGTTGAAAAACAGATACTTTCGTTGGCTTTTCCTGCAATGTATGGTCGGTGTAACCTACTTCAATCAGTTCTCTAATAATTCTAAGAACATGAGCTTTACCTTTTTTGGGTGGTATAAATTTTTCAATCTTATCACTAAAGAATATAACGCCCACTTTGTCATTATTATTGATTGCAGAGAAAGCTAAAACCGCACAAATTTCGGTAATCATCTCATTTTTCATCTGATTCGCTGTTCCGAAAAAGGCAGAAGGGCTGATGTCAACCAACAACATGACCGTAAGTTCTCGTTCTTCCTCGAAGATTTTGACATAGGGCGTATTGAAGCGAGCCGTTACATTCCAATCAATTGCTTTGATGTCGTCACCATAGCTGTATTCTCGCACCTCACTAAACGACATTCCTCTGCCCTTGAAGGCACTGTGGTATTCTCCCGAAAAGATGTGGTTGGACAATCCTTTCGTTTTGATTTCGATCTTACGAACTTTTTTGATTAATTCACTGGTTTCCATGTAGGCAAAATTAGCGATAAAAGAATCAAATTGAAAACGAAATGCTCGGCAGCATCGTTATGTAAAGGAAAATTTGGCTCTCGGTGATTGAGTTAAGAAGCAGTTTTTTTATTTTAATTCTTATTTTAATTTTCATTCGTTACTGAATCAATTATTTTTACTGTCAGAAGTGAGAGACATTCGATACCTATATTATCTATAATTTCACTTAGAACCGAACATTTTATCATTACCTAAAATATAAACAACGTGTCAAACAAAAAAAAGGTTATCAAAAAACCATTCAAGAAAGACCATTTGAAAGATTACGAAATTAATGTCAATGAATTTGGAGAAATCAAAACCAATCTAGATATTGATGCCATCAATGAGTTTTTGGACGAGCATGTGGAAGACAAAAAACTCGTGGATAGGGAGGATACTCAAACTCTTCGCAAAGGAAATAAAAAAGCAAACATCAACGACAAAGACAAGACAGATGACTGAGAAACTTCAAAGACCTATTCGTGTATTGGTAGCCAAAGTGGGCTTAGACGGTCATGATAGAGGGGCTAAGGTGATTGCTACTGCCTTTAGAGATGCAGGCATGGAGGTGATTTACACAGGCCTGCGCCAAACTCCTCAAATGGTGGTCAATGCTGCTCTGCAAGAGGATGTAGATGTCATTGGCATTAGTATTCTTTCGGGCGCACACATGACCGTATTTCCTAAAGTATTGACCTTGATGAAAGAACAGGAAATGGATGATGTGTTGCTTACAGGCGGCGGAATCATTCCCGAAGAAGACATGAAAACACTACAAGAAATGGGCGTTGGCGGACTTTTTCCTCCCGGTACTAAAATGACTGACATCGTGGCTTATATCAGTGAATGGGTCAGTGAACACCGAGATTTTTAGTGGACTGGTGACTGGTGACTGGTGACTGGTGGAGTAGTAATTAGCTATTAATAATCCAAAGCATCGACCAAGCCCCCAAAGTATCAGCCAAACATCCAAAGCATCGACCAAGCCCCAAAGTATCAGCCAAACATCCAAAGTATCAACTAAGCACCAATAGAAAAGAAAATTAAATGAACGAATACAAATACATTCTTCTTCAAATCGAAGACAACATTCTCACCATTACCATCAATCGCCCTGACAAACTCAATGCCCTCAATGCTCAGTTATTGCAGGAAATCAAGGCCGCTTTAACGACACATCGCGACAACGATGCTGTAAAAGGAGTAATTTTGACGGGTTCGGGCAAAAAAGCCTTTGCAGCGGGAGCTGATATCTCAGAGTTTGCAAGTTTTGATGGTGAAAGAGCCAAGAAACTATCAAGAGATGGGCATACAGTGATGGATTATATTGAAGCTTATCCAAAGCCTGTTATAGCCGCTGTTAATGGATTTGCTTTAGGAGGTGGTTGTGAACTGACGATGTGTTGTCATTTGCGGGTAGCTTCTGACAATGCACGTTTTGGACAACCTGAAGTAAATTTGGGTTTGCCTCCTGGCTATGGCGGTACACAACGTTTGGTGCAGTTGATTGGTAAGACCAAAGCAATGGAATATTTACTAACTGCCGATATGATTAAGGCTGATGCAGCACTGCAATTGGGTTTGGTCAATTATGTGGTTTCGCAAGACGAACTACTGGACAAATGTAAATCCATCCTTCAAAAAATTGCGACAAAGGGACCTATTGCAGTCGCTCAAACGATTGACTGTGTGAACGCAGTTGCAGATGAAAGTCGAAATGGTTTTGAAGTAGAAATCAATGCTTTTGGAACTTGCTTTGATACCGAGGACTTCAAAGAGGGGACAGGGGCATTTTTGGAGAAAAGGAAGGCGGAGTTTAAAGGAAAGTAGCGGCTGAATTGCTAAATCGTTGAACTGTTCTATTGCTAAGTATTTTCCCGAACAATATAACAGTTCAACCATAAAACAGTATATTCATTTATCAATTATTCAACATAATCGGCATCACCAACATTAACAAATCTTCTTCTTCTACTTGAACCGTTGGTACAATCAAACCTGCCCTTGAAGGCGTAGAAAGCTCTAAGGCTATTTCTTCACCATCCATTACCCCCAATATTTCCACCAAAAATTTTGCATTGAAAGCAATTTCCATGTCGTCTCCTTCATATTCGCAAATCAAATTCTCTTTTGCTTCGCTGGAAAAATCAATATCCTGAGCCGATAAAGACAATTTGTTGTTTTCAATCTTCAAAGCCACTTGATAGGTTGTTTTATTTGAGAAAATAGCAATTCGCTTCAAGGAATTTTGAAAATCTTTTTTATTAATAATCAATCGGTTGGGATTTTCAGTTGGAATCACCGCATTGTAGTCTGGGTAGCGGGCATCAATCAAGCGACACTTCAATCGAGTACCGTTGAAGCTGAAAAATACGTCCGCTTGGTCATAAGATATGGTCACATCCGTTTCGTCACTTGGAAGGGCTGCCTTCAACAAACCCAACGCCTTCTTTGGAACAATAAAACTGGAGTTTTCAGAAGTTGTCTGCCCCGTATGTGTATAACGTACCAATTTATGGGCATCTGTCGCCACAAAGGTTACACCCTCTGTTCCCATGATGAAATAAACACCTGTCATAGAAGGACGCAATTCATCCGTACTGACCGCAAACATACTTTTGTTGATGGCATTGGATAATATGGAAGCCTGCAAAACTACCTGATTCGCATCCTCCAAACTCGGCACTTGGAAAAAATCATCGTCTGGTTCACCCGCCAACTTGTATCGTCCGTTTAGTGATGAAATTGTGATGATGTTTGTGTCAGGATTCAATTCAAAAGTCAATGGTTGATCAGGAAGAGTTTTGAGTAAGTCCGTCAAGATTTTTGCAGGAATGGCAATTTTACCATCCTGTTGTGCGCTTACATCCAACGCCACCGACATCGTTGTTTCCAAGTCCGTAGCTACGACGGTTAATTGTGAATTGTTGACTTCAAACAAAAAATCTTCCAAAATAGGAATCGTTGTATTCGTACCTACGGCTCCATTTATGATATTCAATTGTTTTTGCAGTTCGGATGTGCTGGTCGTAAATTTCATATTATTTTTTGAGTTAAAAACACCTTGGTAATGAATAAAAATTAGAATGCAAATGAAAAAAGTGCCTGATTTTCCATAAATCTGAGAAATGAAATCAGGAACTCATTTTTTAAGCATTGCTTAAAGAAGAATTGCTAATTTACAACAATTTTAGAGATTTGAGATTGAAGATAGCCTATGAAAAAACGAAAATTGAAAGGGAAGGCGAATTTTAGGGTAGAAAACACACTCAATTTAATAAAATATGTAAATCTCAAATCACTTAATTTAAGTAATTGACTTAAAATGGTTTACAACCATACGTCGTCAAAAGCCATTTTAAGCACTTCAATTCTTTGTTTATATTCTGATATAAAGAACGGGGAGTTCGTTGAATACAATGAAATAAAATTTTAGCTACTATTATTTACTTTTGACTATCAATTATTTACAAAAATAAACATGCAAACTTCAATAAAATAATTTTTCATTATGGCAATCATTAAGACAGTACGAGATTACACACCTCAATTTGGAGAAAATTGTTTTTTGGCAGACAATGCTGTGGTGATTGGAGAAGTGACAACGGGTGACAACTGCAGTGTTTGGTTCAGTGCCGTTGTTCGAGGAGATGTGAATTTCATCAAAATGGGCAGCAAGGTAAATGTTCAAGATGGTGCAGTGATTCACTGTACCTACCAAAAATGTCCAACAACTATCGGCAACAATGTTTCGATTGGGCACAATGCGATTGTACATGGCTGCACGATTCACGACAATGTATTGATTGGAATGGGCGCAATTGTGATGGACAATGCAGTCGTTCATTCAAATAGTATCATTGCAGCAGGGGCAGTAGTTTTGGAAAATACGGTGGTTGAATCGGGTTGTATTTATGCAGGCGTTC
This sequence comes from Bacteroidia bacterium, assembly GCA_030427245.1. Classification (GTDB taxonomy): domain Bacteria; phylum Bacteroidota; class Bacteroidia; order Chitinophagales; family UBA2359; genus JAUHXA01. Next base: position 60,125 of record JAUHXA010000011.1, read on the forward strand.
CTGCCAAAAAGGTGAAAAATCTGAGTGAGGAACAAACTGCTGATTTGATTGAACGGATTGCGAATAATTATGTGTTTTACAGTAAGTGGTTTGAGTAGGGGAGTTTACTTCAAATCCACCGTCACCTCATTTTCCCAATTCGGTCGAATCTCCACCTTTTCGGGAATCACAAATATCTTCTCTGGCTGACGCTTCAATTCATAGTTTCCAGTAGTCCAAACACCATCTTTGTTTCGGTCTTCAATGACAGATATTTGGTATTCATTGAACTTTCGAATAAGGTAGGGGAGAAATGATTGAAAAAAATGAACAAAAATCATTAAATTCCTCTTTAATTTAAAGGGTTTCACTTCTTTATTAAAAACAAAATTTTGCATAGTATGAAAAACTTAATTACAATATTATCCACCATACTTATACTCTTTACTTCCTGCAAAAAAGGCAATGATTTTGGAGAGTTCAAAGAACTACTGACTTTTGATTGTAAACCTACCGAAAGCCCCTATCTATTAGAAGGTATTTTTGAAGGACAACATTTTTGTTATCACGAAGATGATAAATTCAATGTTGAATATTCTGTTACTTCCGCTTTTAGTACAAAAGGACCAACAATGTCTTCAGATATAGACACATCAGTAGTGAGTGATTTTAGAATGTGGGTTAATTGGGGATTTCGTCCTATCTATATTTGGAGTTCAGAAAATGAACTTCACAAGATTCCTCCTCCTTATAAGCACTACTTATTTATTCACTCTCCTATGACTTCTGAACAGCAAAGTAGAGATGCTTTGGTTGAGAAGGTGATTACATCTGAAGGAGATTTATCTTTTAGAACTTTGAAGGAAAGTGGTTTCAATATACAATTTAGAGGAGCTGATCCAGACAAATCTCGTCTTTTTGTCAGCGAAAAGGGGCATCAAGGTGATGGAACGTATCTGCGTATTGCAGAGTTGGATATAGATACTTTACATTCGGATAAGTTTACGCTCGTTAGAGGTTTTGATGTGACTTTTGAATTCACCTGCGACTTATACGACTATTACGAGCCACACGATTATTTTGGACGCATTGAAGAAGGGCGATTGCGTACTTATTTTGAAGTCGTTCGATAACGATACATTCAAGATTTGAATTCAACACAATTGGCTTATCCGAATCATTTTGGGTAAGCCAGTTTTTTATTTACTTCAAATCCACGACAACCTCATTTTCCCAATTCGGTCGAATTTCCACTTTCTCAGGAATCACAAATATTTTCTCAGGCTGACGCTTCAATTCATAGTTTCCAGTAGTCCAAACACCATCTTTGTTTCGGTCTTCAATGACAGATATTTGGTATTCAGAAGGCTTCAAATAAGGAAGTGTAAGTTTGTTATTGGTGAGTTTTTGTTCTTGGACAATTTTTTTGTTCTTGTCGAGAAGTTGAAAAATGTAGTCCAAATCTTCGTTGAAGTTTTGAAGTTGGACAATCAGAGTGCCGTAATTTTCTTCGGTTTGAACGGTGAAATTCAATTGAATCGTATCACGAGTTTGCCCAAAAAAATCGGTCGCAAAAGTAGGGTAGAGGCTGACTTGGTAATTTTGGGCGGGTTTCCAATCGGCATCTAAGTAAATGCGGTGGATATTAGAAGTATCCTTCCATACCTTCAAAGGCTGATTCGCCCTTACCGAATCTTCAAAAAAGGCATATTGAGTCGAGTCAATTTGCAGAATCGGGTGATTGTAGTGAAGCCAAACTCGTTGATTCAAGTCCAAATTTCCTCGCCCCAAATTGGTTCGATGACTCAATTTCGGCAAATCTTCCGCCTTTTTCAAGCTTTTAAATTCAATCGTATCTACATACCCTTCACTTCCGATGACTTGAAAAACCAATTCTTCGGCCTCTCTAGACCGATACCATATATTGACCGTATCCTTTTTTGCGGCATAATCTATCAGCAATGAATCAGCAGAAATCAAACCCAAGCTATCCAATAATCGTACTTCCAAAGTATCTTGCGGTTTGGAAAACAACAATTGAAGTCGTCCATAGTCCAACTTTTTTTTGTCGCTCAACCTCAATTTTGTTTTTCCTTCATTGAACATCAATAGGTCAAAATGCCCATGAAGACTATCGGTAATATTAATAGGAGAGGAGTAAAAAGCGATATCTTCGGTCGGTTGGTCAAAGAAATAGTTGTTGTTTTTATCAGACAAAGCAATCAATTGATATTCCCCTGCTCGAATATTGCGAAGATTGAAGGAGCCTTTCTTGTCAGTTCGGCTGATATATTTGGGTGTAGTAGTAGTAAACAAGGTGTCCGTTCCAGCCTCATACAAAGCAACCAATATATTCTCAGCTGCTACCTTATCTTTGGCATACAGCACTTCGCCATGAACCTCCAATGAATCAATTTCGTTGCCTGTGGCAAAGGCATATTCGTAGTTTTCCAGCTCATTGCTTTCATTGTTGTCCTGAATTGCCAAACCAAAATTAATGGTGTAGGTCGTATTTTCCTGCAAATCTTCTTGCAGTTCAATGGTCAAAGTTCTGCCTTTGATTTTGAATTCTGGGCGTTTGACCATCAAAGGAGAAATGACGATTTGCTCATTGGGATTGTTGAGTTTGGTAAATTCGTCAAACTCAATCTCAATTGTTTTACTATTGAAGTTGGTTGATAGGTGAGGGGGGCTTACCATTAAAACCTTTGGAGGCGTTTCATCTTTAGGTCCACCATTTGGAGATATTTGTTTGGCACATGCTATCAATACGCAGTACGCCAATAGGCATAAACCAAAAATTTGCAGCCAATTTTTCAAAACCATACGAATACTGTTCACCAATTACTAATCCACAAATCACTACTATTACTATCTTCCCAAATGCACCATCAACACTGATACATCAGAAGGAGAAACGCCACTGATTCTACTTGCTTGCCCCAAAGTAGTCGGTTTGATGCTCCTCAATTTTTCTCTTGCTTCCGAAGACAAGCCTTTTAGCTGCTCATAATCAAAAGAAGGATTCAATTTTATGTACTCCAAACGGTTCATTTTTTCGGCCGTTTCTTGTTCTTTTTGAATATAGCTGTCGTATTTTGCGCCAATCTCTACTTGTTCGATGGCTTCTGCTGTGTGGTTTGCCATGAATTCTCCAATCTTTGGAACTTGCGAAAGAGCCGCAATATCTATCTGTGGGCGCAGCAAAAGATTGAATACTTTCATTTTTTGGCGAAGTGGCGTTGTCCCTTTTGCGGTCAAAATACCATCTACTTCTTCGGGCAAAACGCTTAGATTTTCCAAGAAATGCTTGATTTCTGCCGCCCCATTTTTCTTTGCCTCCATCCTATCGTAGCGTTCTTTGCTTGCCAATCCTATCTCATGCCCTATTGCAGTCAATCGCAAATCGGCATTGTCTTGTCTCAACAAAATACGATATTCGGCACGAGAGGTAAACATTCGATAAGGTTCTTCTGTGCCTTTATTTATTAGGTCGTCAATCAATACACCTATATAGGCATCCGACCGCTTCAAAACGAGCGACTCCTCTCCTTTTGTCTTTCTATGTGCATTGATTCCCGCCATCAACCCCTGACATGCTGCTTCTTCGTAGCCTGTTGTGCCATTGATTTGTCCTGCAAAAAATAAATTGTCCACCAGTTTTGTTTCGAGCGTATGTTTCAATTGTATGGGTGGAAAATAATCGTATTCGATGGCATAGCCTGGGCGGAACATCTTGGCATTTTCAAATCCAGGAATCAGCTTCATTGCTTTCATTTGGACATCTTCTGGCAAGGAAGTCGAAAAGCCATTGAGGTAAATCTCTACAGTGTCCCAGCCTTCAGGTTCTACAAATAATTGATGTCTGTTGCGTTCCGAAAAACGATTAATTTTGTCTTCTATTGAAGGACAATAGCGAGGACCTACCCCTTTGATACGTCCTGCAAACATAGGTGAACGACTGAAACCTGTTTTCAGAATGTCGTGAACTTCGGTATTTGTATAAGCAATCCAACAGTTCCTTTGTTCTTTGGGCACAGGAGTATCGGTGAAAGAGAATCGAGAAGGAGGATCGTCTCCTTCTTGTGCTTCCATTTTGCTATAGTCAATGCTTCTTCCGTCTATTCTTGGCGGGGTACCCGTTTTCATTCTGCCTGTTTCAAAGCCCAATTCTACCAATTGTCCTGTGATTCCCGTTGCAGCTCTCTCCCCTGCTCGTCCGCCACCGAACCGCTTCTCTCCTATGTGAATGAGTCCATTTAAGAATGTCCCGTTGGTTAGAATGACCGATTTGCCTTTTATCTCTATCCCCAAACTCGTCTTTACGCCACATACACGTCCATCTTTGACCACCAACCCTACAACCATTTCTTGCCAAAAATCCAAGTTTGGTGTTTGCTCCAATTGCAGTCTCCATTCTGTGGCAAACAACATTCGATCGTTTTGTGAGCGTGGACTCCACATTGCAGGGCCTTTGGATTTGTTCAACATTCGAAATTGTATCATAGATTTATCCGTCACAATTCCCGAATAACCTCCAAGTGCATCAATTTCACGAACAATCTGCCCTTTTGCCACACCTCCCATTGCAGGATTACAAGACATTTGTCCTATTGTCTGCATATTCATTGTCACCAATAGCGTCTTTGAACCCAAATTCGCTGCTGCTGCGGCAGCCTCACAACCAGAGTGACCACCTCCCACTACTATTACATCGTATTCCGCAAACATTGTTTTTTATTTAAAATTTTTGAAGTACAAAAATAGCAATTCTATTTGTACTGTGTTTGATAAATTTGAGTCTCATTTCCATCGCTGATTAAAACAAACTGCTCCATAACTTCAAAAAAAATCGCAAGGTTATATCTCCACCTTAATGTTCTACGGGGAACATCGGATATACTCACTAAAATTAAAGGTGAATGTTCTACGGGGAACATTGAAAATATTTTGCAGTACCGAAAGCATCTAAAGGAATTTACAGCTTCAAAAAAAATAGGAGAGCAGCTTGCGAAAAAAATTGCAGCCACTCTCCTATTTTTTGAGTTTGCACTTGAAGTTTGAATCAGAACGATTATGAAGTTGTGCTGCCTGTTCGAGTAAAACCCAAACGTTTTCGTCCACCGCTAACCGCCTTTCTTTCATCAAACATTTCTACATCCGACAAAATGATTGTTTTCAACATTTCATCAGTTCGTTCTTCTTTAGGCGTTGCGGCTAATCTCAAGTTTTGATTTTTGATCATTTCGTCAATTGTTTTCACAACGGAGCGACCATTGCCAAAAAACTTATCTTTGGTAGCATGTAAATATCCCAAGAATCTTCGGAGATGTTTTTTGGCATCTTCTTCTATTGTGTACCCTTCTTTCTCGATTTTTCTGACGGCAATTTCGAGCAAAGCTTTGACCGGGAAATCCTCAAAAATCAATAATCGATCAAAGCGAGATTTGAAACCTGGATTCGACTCCAAGAAACTCTTCATTGGATCAGGATAGCCTGCCACAACTACGGCAAACTGACCTTTCTGATCTTCCATTCTTTTGATCAGCGTTTCGATGGCTTCTTTGCCAAAGTCGGTTTGTCCACGTTGGGTCAAAGCATAAGCTTCGTCAATGAACAAAACTCCTCCAATTGCAGCATCAATTTTTTCGGAAGTTTTCAACGCCGTTTGTCCCACATAACCTGCCACCAAACTATGACGATCGCACTCCACCAAATGTCCTCTCTCCAAAACCCCTAAAGCTTTGAATATTTCTGATAAGATTCGAGCAACGGTTGTTTTACCTGTTCCTGGGTTTCCAGTAAAGACAGAGTGTAATGAAAATTTGTTGAGCACGTCCTTCCCTATCTCTCGATAAAAACGAACCAACTGTACCAACTCGGAAATTTCTTTTTTAACTTCTTTCAATCCCACCAAAGCATTCAACTCTCCCAAAGCCTCTTCCAACAATTCTTCATTGATTGGAATATCGGGCTGTGTCTTCTCTTTGCCTTTGAAAATTTTCTCAAAGTCTTCTACAATCAAAGTCGACAAATCTTCTTTTGACAAACCTTTTGGATTCTCTTGTTTCATCACCCTCAATCCCAAATTAATTTTGGCTTCGCTGATAAGAGAATTGACATATCGAGCGTTTCCAAAAAATCGATCCCTTGTTCGATAAGCTTCCACAATCTTGCTGTATAAAAAAGCTTTTGATTGAGGAGTCAATAAAATATTTCGTTTGTTGGCAGCATACTCTGCAATGTCCGCTAATTCTTGTGGTACATAATCAGGAAATTCAAACCATTGGGTAAAACGAGATTTCAGTCCAGGATTTGCATCCATAAAGGTTCTCATCTCACTTGGATAACCTGCTACAATAATAGACAAGTCTCCCGTTCCATCCGACATTTCCTTCACAAGAATCTCAATAACTTCTCGACCAAAATCTTTGAGGTCATCTTTTGCTCTTGCCAAACTGTAGGCTTCGTCAATAAATAAAATTCCACCTTTGGCATTTTTGATAGCTTCTTTTACCTTCGGAGCAGTTTGGCCAATGTACTCACCTACTAAGTCCGCACGATCTACTTCATGTACATGCCCTTTGGAGAGTAAACCCATGTATTTGTAAATCTTGCCGAGCATATTTGCAACCGTAGTTTTACCCGTTCCTGGATTACCAGTAAACACAGCATGAAGGTTTATTTTCTGTGCATCTTCAAAACCTTTTTCTATTCTGATTTTGACAAACTTCAAATACTCTGCATATTCCTTGATTCGTTGTTTCACAGTTTGAAGTCCAATCAAACCTTCTAAATCAGACATGACTTCTTCAAAAGTCTGAGGTTCTTCTTGCTCTTTTGGAATCAATTTTGCACCAGTACTTGGAATTAGAGCCTCCGACATTCCTTCTTCAAAAGCATCGCTTACTTCAAATGGTAAAATAGCAACCAAGTGATCCATAAAAATGATTTCAAGCGTATAGTTGTCCTCAAACCAAGTTCCTTTGTCATTGGATCCCCATCCGGATGTAATCGTATAGGTTTTATCGGCAGGTTTGATGTGAAAAACTTCTACTGTTTCGCCCTTCAATTGATGAGCATCGTTGTAAAATTTGAAGAAAACTTCGCAGTTCCACGACTTATCCACCACCAGATTTTTCATGGCAAATTCTACAAAAACATAACGTGCATTTTTCCCATCAAATCCTTTATAATATGTTCTATTCTTCAGAGGAATATTATTATCAGGCCCTTCATAGAGTTTTATAGAATCAATACTGAAATATGGGTTATTATCCTCAGTTACAATCCCCACATCTTCAACCCAAAACTTCTGCCCTGCAATGAGTTTTCCTTCAATATACGCCTCCCATAGATAAGTTCCTTTCTTCCAATACAAGCCTGTTTTCTTATTGCCCCAGCCTTCCCTTATATACACAATATTGGAAGCCTTACTTACCTCTTTAACCGAAGTAAGTTTACATAGTTCCTGCTTTTTCGTTCCTCGAAGAGCAAAGGCTTTTAGTGTTACTTCTATTTTCCAGTCTTCTTGATCAAACAACTTATTGTAGAACGAGAATTCGGCATAAATATAGGAAGCTTCCGATCGGTCAAATACGCGTCGGTATTTCTTCTGTTCGTTGGCAAGCCATTCAGAAGAACCATATATTTTGAGGTCTCTATATTTATAGGCGACAAAGGAGTTATCTTTTTTCTCTGACATAATGTACGAGTTACTTAATTTGTGTGGCTATTCTTTAAATGACAAACAGTAGGCCAAATTATAAATAATTAATCGTCAAACTTTCAGCAAATAAAAACATAGCATTTACTTACTATTAATGCCATTATTGATTTTTTAGTTTCCATTCAATGTTAAAAACAGTGAAAACCTCAAAAATACTAAAAATAACCTAAGTCTGTTGATAAATCAAGTGCTAAGTATATAAAAAAGGCACTCAACACCTTTTGAGGTGCGAATGCCTTTCGATTTTGACGAAAACAAACTTCTATTAAATAGGAAATCAAAATTAAGACCGCTTTCGCTATCAAGAGATAGATATTTAAAATGAAATCAATTGCTTAAAATCAAATACCTGATAGCTTTTAGAAACTTACTTCAGATTTAAATGCAATAGACAAATCCAAACTCAAACTTTGCTTATACTCGAATTTGATTTTTGAGATTGTGTTTCTATTACTTCCCAATTCCTCCCCAAAAACTTCTTTCAGTCTCTTTGTCGCCATCTATTGAAGCTATATATGCGGTAGGGTAAATTCGCTTTACAAACTTGTCAATATCCTGAACCGTCACTCGCCCATCCTTATCTTCGTCCAATCCCGAATTCATTTTATAAGCAGTTGAAGGCTTTTCATAAAGGCTAAAACAATACTCTTCTTCCAATGCACGAGGATACAAAATTGCCAAATACAAATCTGTCAAATTTTCGTATTGGCGGTGTTTTTTTCGTTTGGCATCCAAATATTGATACACAAAATCCAACTGCTCGATGTGGTTCATATTGCGGAGTTTTTCTACCGTAATGTTGAAGTCTTTGGCAGTAGCAGGCATCCATTGAATCAAGCCCGTTGCACCACTCCCTTTATGATTTGAAACAGAAGCGTCAAATCGAGATTCTGCGTGCATGACCGCCATCAACCATTCTGGAGCGACCTGCAAATCCGCAGCAACTTCTCGTACCTTTTCTTCAAAAGCATCGGAGTTGTAGACAAATTTTTCTGCCTGATCCAACAGATACAGAGTAGGTTCTGCTACAGTTTCTATAACTGAAGTAGGGGCTTTGTTAGATACATTCAGTAGTCGGAAAGTAATGATATTGCTCAAGACAATGAAGAAGAGCAATAGACCGAGAGATTTAAGGTTGAGTTGAATCGTTGTATTTGGATTCCAGTTTAGAAGTTTATTCATCTTATTAAAGTTTTGAAGGTTCACAAAAAATCACAATAAATTCGCCTGACAACAAATTTAGCATTTTACTAAATATTTAGCAAATTTTCTGCCAACTTTTAACCTTATTTAGAACTTGAACACACTTTATTTTTGAAAACCCACAAACACATTCCAACAAAATTATCTGTTAATCATAAAATTACAAAATTAATTATTAAAAATTTAGTACTAAAATATTTTTCATAAAAATACTAAAAATATTAGTCAATATTGCTTTTCCATCGTTGCTACAATTACTACTTCCCTATCATACCACAAAAGCCAAGCTTGTTGTATTAATTTAAACAAACTTGGCTTTGCCAAAAAAAATAATTCTTTTCCTTCAATAGTAAATTGCAGTCTCTTGATGATTTCATTTGGTTTGGAGGACTTAGGTATCCAATACCTTTTGACCAAATAGATTCATTTAGAACCAAATTACAGCCTTCCTACTTGTGCTGATTAAATGTTTGAGGCTGCAAAAATCTAACTTTAAGATGGATACGATTTCTTCATATAAAAATACAACCCTCCAAAAGCAATGGTTAACAATATTGGAATAAAAACCATCGTCTGCAAAATTTCGGGGCCCGCCAAAACTTGTGCCTCTGCAAACTGAGCTGCCATTTCTGTTCCTTTTGCAGCCGATTGATAAGCCGATATTTCAGCTCCTGCGGGTAAATGTGAGGACAAATTGCTGTCGTACATTCTCCCCATAATCGGAAAAAAGATGGAATTGGCTAACATACCTGCCCCACCTATTAATGACAGTCCTATTGCTCCTGTTTTAGGTGTGTATTCTGCTACAAACCCCAACATAGTGGGCCAAAAATAAGTGACTCCTACTGCAAAAATACCTGCTGCAACAAACAACATATTCCCTGACAAGGTGCTGAGTAAATACAAGCCAATTGTAGCCAATATAGAGGATACCAACAAAACTCCTACTGGTGACATTTTGTGCACCACAGGGCCTGCCATACCTCGTCCAATCGCCATGATTCCACTGATGAAGACCAACAGCAACAAGGCATTGTCGGTTACATTCTCCAACAATACACCAATCCACTGATTTGTTCCCAACTCTGTTACCGCCGTTCCGAGCATACAAATCACCATAAAAATATACAATGGATTCAACAGGGATTGATACATTTCGCCTGTACTAACTCCTTGAGCTACTCGCTCCGTAACAGGAAACTGTTCTCCGAAGAACATAACCCCATAAATTGCTGCGGGAATCAACATCGTTGCCATCTGCACTTGCCAACCTATACCTGCATTTCCCAAAAAATATGCGACCAAACCTCCAATCACCAATCCTCCTGGAAACCATATATGAAAATGATTCAATTTAGTCGTTTTATTTTCGGGATACATACTCGCAATCAGCGGATTACAAACTGCTTCCACCAGTCCATTTGCGATACCAATCAACAAAGTAGAAAAGAAAAGTGACCAAAATCCGCCTGCCAAAATCGTCATTACAATTCCCACGACATGACTAAAAAACGCAGCATACATCAACTTCCTCATGCCAATGATGTCCACTAATGCCCCACCGATGATCACTGCCAAAGGAAAGCCCCAAAAAGCAGTCCCTGCAATCCATCCAAGTTCTTCTGTACTCAATCCAAAGTCAATCCCCAACTGTCCCAACATGCCAGCACGAATAGCGAAAGTCATTGAAGTAACAATCAATGCCAGACAACTCGCTACAAAAAGTTTGTTTGTGTTTACCGTTTGTCCCATAGTGTTTGTGTTGAATAAAAATGTGAGTTAAAATAAAAACCGCACTGATAATCAAACAATGCGGCAATACAACAATTTACCTTTAATCATATCTCGCCAATTCCACCCTTGGAGTAGAAATTTTAAAAAAGAGTCCTGCAATCACTCCAAATGCAAAACCACCAATATGTGCCCACCAAGCTACACCTTCTGCTTCCTTCAATAATGGGTCTAAAGCTCCCATACCACTGATAATCTGCTGTATGATCCAAAAGCCCAAAAAGAAAACAGCTGCAATGCGAAAAGAGCTAATAAAAAAGACCAGTACTTTGATTCGAGAATGTGGATACATGACAATATAAGCTCCCAAAACAGCAGAAATCGCTCCGCTTGCTCCAATCATCGGAATATTGCTGTTTGCATTGAAGTAAATATGACCAAAAACGGCTGCAATACCGCCTAACACATAAAAAATCACAAATTTGAAGCTGCCAACAGTTGCTTCAATATTGTCTGCAAAAACCCATAAAAAGAGCATATTTCCAATCAAGTGCATCCATCCACCATGTAAAAACATGGAAGTCAGCAAGGTAAATTCGTCCTGACCATTCATTATTTCTCTAGGGATAGCTCCATATTCCATCACAAAAACATTCAAATCAGGGATAGGTAAAGCCGCTTGATACAAAAAAATAAGTATATTCAAGGCAATAAAGGAATAGCTGAAAATAGGAGAATGTCCTCCATGTACTTGATCATCACCAATCGGAAATATCATAGTTTACTGAAATTGAAGCCTAAAAAAAAATTTAGAGCAATTTACGAAAAATAATTGTATGGTTACATTGTTTCATTATTCTATTGCTGCATTGTTAAAACAGCATAGCAATACAAATATTTAGCAATACAGTAGTGCGGCAATTTCAACAAACCTTGAATAATTCAATATTTTTTATCATTTTTGTAATTAAATCTGCATTTAATTTAAAAATTCGCAAAAAAACAAGATAATGGGCAAACCAAAAGGTTTTTTAGAATTCGAAAGAGAACTACCTAAATCACGAAATCCTCAAGAAAGAATAAAGGATTACAAAGAGATTTATGAGTCTTTCAGCAAAGAAAAAACCACTGAACAAGCTGCAAGATGCATGGATTGTGGAGTACCTTTTTGCCACAATGGTTGTCCACTAGGGAATATCATTCCTGAATTCAACGATGCAGTGTATCAAAACGACTGGGCGCATGCCTATGAAATCCTAAGTAGCACCAACAACTTTCCTGAATTTACAGGACGAATTTGTCCTGCTCCTTGTGAGGCTTCTTGTGTATTGGGTATCAATGCGCCACCTGTCACCATCGAGCACATCGAAAAATCCATTGCCGAATACGCTTTTGAGAACGATTTGGTAAAGCCCAATAAACCTATTTCTAAAACTAGCAAAAAAGTAGCCGTAGTAGGCTCTGGTCCAGCAGGTTTGGCCGCCGCCGCACAATTGAACAAGGCTGGGCATGAAGTGACGGTTTTGGAGCGAGCCGATAGAATTGGAGGTTTGTTGCGGTATGGAATTCCCGATTTCAAATTAGAAAAACAGGTAATTGACCGCCGATTAGAAGTCATGCAACAAGAGGGCATCACTTTTCAGACTAATGCTAATGTGGGCGTAAATGTATCGGTCAAAGATTTAATAGCAAAAAACGATGCGATTGTGCTTTGTGGTGGTTCTACGATTCCGAGAGATTTGCCCATTCCAGGGCGAGAATTGAAGGGCGTACACTTTGCGATGGAATTTTTGACTCAACAAAATCAGCGAGTTGCAGGTGATACGACTTTTGAAGCACCTGAGATTTGGGCAAGCAACAAAAACGTATTAGTAATTGGTGGTGGCGATACAGGCTCTGATTGTGTCGGCACATCAAACCGTCATGGTGCAAAAAGTGTGACTCAAATCGAACTACTCGCTCAACCTCCTGTCAATCGAGAGCAAGAGGATATGTGGCCCAATTGGCCGATGATTTTACGGACTTCTTCTTCACATGAGGAAGGTGCGGAGCGTCAATGGGCGATTTTAACAAAGGAGTTTATTGGAGACGAAAATGGGAATTTGAAGGCAGTAAAATTGGTGAATATCGAATGGCAACAACCAAAAAATGGCGGTCGTCCGAGTTTTCAAGAGATGGAAGGAACAGAACGCATTATCCCTTGTGAATTGGCATTGTTGGCAATAGGTTTTGTGCATCCACAATGGGAGGGAATGTTGGAGGAATTAGATTTGGAGTCGGATGGTCGCAAAAATGTGAAGGCTTCGGAACAAGGAGCAAGTCGTTACCAAACGAACATTCCGAAAGTCTTTGCAGCAGGCGATATGCGGCGAGGACAGTCTTTGGTGGTTTGGGCAATTTCGGAAGGGCGAGAAGCGGCTAAAGCGGTAGATGAGTTTTTGATGGGAAGTTCTAAGTTGGAAGGGAAAGAGGATTCGTTTTTGGAAATACTCTCCTAAATCTTAAAGGCGCAAAACGAATGCTGATTCAAGATTTTTTTAGTATATTTGAAATAAATCTACTATCACAAAACTCTTGTTTATGCAATACGCTGATCCTATCAAAAGAGACCTTCACAGAAAAGCGAATGTCCATGCTAACTCTTCAAATGATGAATTGAACAATGGAATCCTACAACTGAAGGCAATGTTGGCAAATAAAAACCAAGAACAAACGCCACTTTCTTACTTTCAAGAGGCTTTGAATAATAGCGAGCGGGTACAACAAGCTACTCAAATGAAGGAAAACATTGCCAACAATCCCCACGCAAAAAAAATGGTTACTTTTCAAAGAATGATGAACAACAAGACAGTTCAGCACCAACCTTATGCAGAACCAATTCAGATGCAAGCGAATCAGCCAGTTATTCAATTTGCCATAGAAGATGATTTAGAAGCAATGAAGGAATTTGCTTCAACAACAGATGACCCACTACTCCGAAATATAATAAATGAAGTTTTAGAAATGACTTCCTCCAAAAAAACTGATATCAAATATGGCCGTTCCAAACAACAAAGTCATGCTGATAGAGGTAAAACAGAAGGAACTTATGAGGCAGTTATTGATGATGAAATTTGGACAGATGATACACAAAGAGAGGCCATTATTTTACATGAATTATTGCATGGTAGTGCCGACGAAAAATACAATATTAATGAATGGGGGAGTACAAAGATGAACAATCTTGTGAAAGGGGATACAGAAAGAGCTGAGGTTCAGTATAGAGGAGAGGCAAGTATGGATTTATATGATATCATTGTAAAAGAAAAAAAATTATTTAAAGAAAACGTATATGACTATTTACTTAGTAGAGCGGAAAGGGCAGCAGGAAGTCCTATACAAGAATTTGACACTGCAATTTCTGAATTGTTTTACTATGCGAAAAAATCTGGTGAGGTAAGTGAAGACACAGAAACCTACAAAAAAATCAGAGAGTTGTCAGAAGGGGCTTATAAAAGTAGAAATGAAGGGACACCCCTATTAGCACCTCCTATCGAACCAAAAAAGTCATGCTTCATTACCACAGCTTGTGTCACATCAATGGGGTTACCAGACGATTGTGATGAACTAACTACGCTTAGACATTTTAGAGATGACTATCTTCGACGAAGAGAAGAAGGGGAAGAATGGATTCAACTCTATTATAAGATTGCTCCTAATATTGTAAAAGCCATTAATAGTCGAAAAAACGCTGCCGAAATTTACAATCAAATCTACAAAATCATTAGAGAATGTGTTGAACTAATCAAACACCAAGAAAACGAAGCCGCATTGGAAATTTACAAAATTATGGTAATTAGGCTAAAAGATAAGTATTAGAAGTAAGGAAATCAATTATCACTGCACCAAACTCCCCCCTCTTCGAATCGTCACCTTCACCCGATCAATCAAATTATCTTCAGCCGAAAGCACCGTAAAAGAAAAGTTTTTGTAATCTATCTTTTCACCCTCTTGCACAAAACGCCCTTCCAGTTCGAGCAACAAACCACCTAGAGATTCAAAATCACCCTCTACTCCTTCAAAAGTCTGCGTATCAATTCGCATGAATTTGCAGGCATCGTGAAGCATAATTTTCCCTTCAAAAACATAGTTATTGCGATCTATTTTTTCGCTGTAAACACGCTGATCTTCCTTCTTAGCTACCGTTGAAGTTTCGTCTTCGATTTCACCCAAAATCTCTTCAATGATGTCCTCCAAAGTCACCAATCCAGATGTACCGCCGTATTCATCCACAATCATTGCCAAGTGCATTTTCTTTCGCTGCATCTCCTTGAGAAGCTTATAAATCTTCTTATTTTCGGGAACGAAAAAAGGCTTTTTGAGTAGCTTGTGCCATTCAAAATCCGCCACTTCGTTGGTATAGGCCAGTAAATCTTTGACGTAGAGAATGCCTTTTATTTCATCCAAATGCTCGTCGTAAACTGGTACTCTCGAATAATTCTTTTCTTTTATTTCAATCAACAATTCGTCAAAAGGTGTGGCATAATCTATCGCAAAAACCTCCATTCGGTTGTGCATGATTTTACTTACTTCAATGTCGCCAAACTTGACAATGCCCTTCAACATCTGAAAATCCTTCTCCGTTACCTGTTCACCCGCCACAATATCAATCATTTCATTGATTTCCTGCATGTCCACATTCTTAGGCGTTTTCTCGTCTATTTTGCGCTCCAAGAAACTCGTAGAGACAATCAATGAACGACTCACCGGACCAAGCGTCCAGCGAAGAATAGACAAAGGATAAGCCGTAATAGTCGCCAATCGCATATTTTGCCGTTGTGCATACACTTTGGGCATCACTTCCCCAAAAAGCACCAAAACAAAGGTGACTCCCACCACATTGATAAGAATTTCGGGATTCAGCTTGAGATTAAAAAGCCCAAGGTTCAGCAAAATATAAGAAGATTCTGTGAAGGTGAAGATATTGCGGGTCACAAAAAAAGTGGTAATGACAATACCTATGTTAAACAAATTATTGGCTATCAAGATGGTTGCCAACAAATAACGAGGCTGCTCCAGCAATTGTAAGATGTAATCTCCCACTTTTGACTTGCTACGTCTGAGTTGTTTTTTTTGATTGGGAGTAATGGAAAAAAAAGCTACCTCGGAACCAGAAACCAAAGCAGAGCCTAAAATAAGTATCAATATAATCAGGATTCCTAAGACAAGGCTCCACCAATCGAGGTTGGTATTGATGATGGAAGCCATCGAAAAATCAGTTAAAAGACTCGGGTAATAGTCGCCTCCCCCGTCAGGATTGCTTTCCAAAACGATGTGTTTTTGTGAAAAAATACCATTGGAGTGTTTACTCCAATGTTTTTATTGAAATACAAAATTGTATTAAGTAAATTTAGGTCATTTAAACCTCTTTTGCAAATCTTTCTTTTGGCTAAAAAGACAGCAAACACAAAAAGCGAGCAGCCAATCAGACTTCTCGCTTTTTAGTATGCAAATATACGGCATTTTTCGTTTTATTCTTAGAATGGTAAATCGTCGTCAACTTCATCAGCAGGAGGTGGAGGAGGCGTATCATTTACAGTCGGAGTATTACTCACATTAGTAGTGCTAAAATTACTGCTGCTACCTTCTTGGGTAATGACCGCAGCTTGGTCAGCACGACCACCTACAAAAACCATCTTCCCTGATCTATCCCGCACTTCGATTTCCATACGATATTTTTTTACCCCATTGCTGTCTTCCCAAGAACGAGTACGGCATCTGCCCTCCAAATAGATTTTAGAGCCTTTTCGCAGGTATTTCTCAGCGATTTCTGCTAATTTACCAAACACACTTATATTGTGCCATTCAGTCTCTTCAATCCATTGTCCCTCTTTGTTTTTGTATCCATCTTTAGTCGCTAACGAGAAAGACACTTTTTTAGAGCCGCTGCTAAAAGTATAAGTTTCGGGGTCTTTCCCTAAGTTTCCCAATAAGGTTACTTTATTTAATGTTGCCATATTTTAAAGTTGTTTTTTGTTTATTTTTATCTAAAAAAAGTGGATGAATGGTTCTATAAAAAATAAGTTCCATACTTGAAGTAAAAGCTTTTGAAGTTTATCCATTGAAGCGTATCCCTTTTTCTTACAATGGAGATTAAAAAAAAAGCAAAACTTCAAAAATCTAAATCGAGAGGTTGTTTTTAGAAAGGTAAGTCTTCCCCTTCCTGAATCTCTGCATTGACTGCAGCAGACACCGACCCAACTTGACCGCCTTGATTGCCACTATTTCGAGTATCCAACATTGTCAAACCACTGAAATCTCGCACTTCAATTTCTGTAATGTACTTCTTCGTATTTGTCTGTGTATCTTCCCACGAACGGGTTTTTAACTTTCCTTCAATGTAAACCTGACTTCCTTTTTTCAGAAATTTTTCGGCAATTTCTGCCAATTTGTACCACATCACTACATTGTGCCATTCCGTTTCTTCTATCTTTTGTCCATCGGGAGTAGAATAGCTGTAATTAGTAGCCACCGAAAATTTTGCTTTTATGGCACCACTTTCAAAACGTTGGATTTCGGGATCTTGTCCCAAACGACCAATCAATTGAATTCTGTTTAAACTTGACATATCGAATTTATATTAGATGATTTCTATTATTGGTAGGTGATATTTAGTAGTTTTTAAAATGACTTAAATATAACACAATAAGTGTGTGCTTCAAAAATTTGTTGTTTATTTTTTCTGCAAAACAAATTTCCTGCAAATAATAACTAAAAACCACATCAAATAAACCTTTTTTTTAGCAAAAAAGTTCCATTAAAAAGGCAAATAAACCCCCAAACCAAATGCAAAATTCTCAAAAGACTGTGCAAAATTCACAGAATCAAGAGTCGTAATCCCCAACAACTCCGTTTCTTCCACCTCATAATCAAATGCACCCCGCATATAGTTGTATTGAAGGGAAGCTGAGAAACCAAATAACCGAGAAATTCGCCATTTTAGCTTTCCTTCAAAACCTATATTTGGCATTGCAAAACTGTTTCTACGAGGAATATAGTTGATAACACGGGTATTGTTGCTGTTTTTTTCCTTCAAAAAAAGATACGGTTCGGTAGCCGTTAACCAAGTTATGCCCAGATTTACGGAAGGCTCAAAATACAATTTTTCGTTGTTCCCAATCACGCGTGCAAGGGAAAACCCGAATCCACCAATCGTATAAGAATTACTCTCATTGGCTAAGTTGTTCACATCGTTTTCGCATACTATGTCTTCTCTAAAAAAATAATCGCTATTCGAGGCCTCTAAATTGACTACATGGCGCACATCCCAAAAATCGTTGTAGTCTTCACAGCTTCTTTTGATAGATGTATTGAGTGACAACAAGACTCCCGTTTTCCAGCGTTCTCCAATCGGAAAACGGAATGAAAGAATCGTTCCTGCGCCTTGTCCTTCTTCATTGGTGCTGGTATTCAAAAAATAAATAAACTCGCCAGCTTGTGGCTTTTTGCTCAAATAATAACCAAATTGTGTGGCGGTAATTTGCACTTCAACTTCTATCTCGTCCAAATCAGAGCGCTGCGTATCTAGTCCAAGTAGCCTTGATTTTTCTTCTTCGGTTTGCCCTTGCAGCAAAAAGACATT
This sequence comes from Bacteroidia bacterium, assembly GCA_030427245.1. Taxonomy (GTDB): domain Bacteria; phylum Bacteroidota; class Bacteroidia; order Chitinophagales; family UBA2359; genus JAUHXA01. Next base: position 78,388 of record JAUHXA010000011.1, read on the forward strand.
GCAGCAAAACAACAGAAGTAAACAAAAGTATTTTAAGTTTTCCATAGCCTATTTTTTTCTAATCACTTCAATGACAAGGTTCTAATACAATACTATACTTTCAGTTGTGTCGGTTAATACCATCTGACTTGCCAGCTCAATTTCGATAACAAACTGAAAAACAGAATCTAAGGTCGGTTCTTGAAGAAGTAAGAGGTCGAAGTCGGTGAATAAATCATAATTTTTTTCTTGAAGGTCTGCAATGAAGGTCGAGAAAGGAACGGCCTGAGCCAGTCGATCCTCTCGATTGCTATAATAGTTGATAGACCTTCGCTTATCGGCTGCAAAATAGTCGCTCAAGTCCATTCTTGCTAAGTGCGTTTCATCAAAGTCGGATAAAGCAAAAATGCGGAGGTCTCTTATTGTATCGTTGGGTGTATAAGTTTCGGCACAAGAAGTCGCATAAGCACTGTTGAGAAAGCCTTTGAGGCAGGGTTTTTGGTAAACAAAATCAAAACCCATGTTGACTCTAATACCATAAGCAATAGCAGGCAAACGGCTTTCGGTAGCTTCAATGGGTTCTGCTCCTCGATTGTCTAAATTGGTCGTAAAAAGCTCCGACCACTGATAGGTATAAAGTTCTTCACAACAGCTTGTTGTCAACAACAAAGTCGCTAATTGAAGTAAGAATAATATCAAAAAAACACGTAGGATTTTCATAGGAATTATTTTGAAGATAAACGTGTTTTTTAAGGTATAGGTTGTTTTCTATTTTTGCACTAATATCATCGCTGAAATTCCTTTCACTTTCACCTGACCACTTACTTCAATAATACCCTCTTGATTGATTTCTTTTTGGTTCAACACCATCGTCCATTTACCTTCGGGCAAATCCACCATTTTATCCGAAGCGTTGCCATTGAAGTACACCAAAATATCTTTCCATGAATCTCCATTGGCATTGTCCGAAATATGATAAGCAACCATGTTTTTTTCAGCCTCTAAAAAACGCAAATGTTTGACCACCATTTCGGTAGTAGGCATTCGAAAGGCGGGATGTGCTTTGCGGAGGGCAATCAAACTTTTGTAGTAGTCAAATAGGCTTTTGTATTGGGTTTTGCGAGACCAATCAATCTGATTGATGCTGTCAGGTGATTCAAAAGAATTTTCCACACCGTTTTTGGTACGTGCGATTTCTGAACCTGCATGTAAGAAAGAAACGCCTTGTGAGGTTAAGACGATGGTCATTGCCAATTGGTGCATTTTTAGGCGAGTCGCTTCATCGTCCTGTTTGTTAGAGAGGAAAAGGCGATCGAATAAGGTGTGATTGTCGTGACAAGAGACGTAGTTGATACACTGAATGGGATTGTTTGCCCAAAAAGCATCGGAGTAATTGACTTTTGGGTAATCTATTTGTGGATGTTGTGTAGAGGCAACGATTCCAAATTTAATCGTTTCTTCTTTGCCATCTGCCCCACTGACAAAACCTCGTTCTTCGTGGTTAAAAACGCTTCCTTTCAATCCATCTCGCATATCATCGCTAAATGCTGCAATCTTATTCAGTTGAGGCGTGTGGTGCTTCAATGCTCGTCTTTCGATAGGAAGCGGACTGTCTCCTGATGTCCAACCTTCGCCATACACAAAAATCGTGGGGTCTATTTCGTCTAAGGCTGCTCTAATTTCGTTCATGGTTTCGATGTCGTGAATTGCCATCAAATCGAAGCGAAATCCGTCAATGTGGTATTCTTCGACCCAATATTTGACCGACTCGATGATGAATTTTCGAACCATGGCACGTTCAGAAGCGGTCTCATTGCCGCAGCCTGAAGCATTGGAGAAACTACCATCGGCATTTTTGCGATAATAATAGTCGGGTACAAGCTGCTCTAAATAAGAAGTTTCGGTCAGTCCTGTATGGTTGTAAACAACATCCATAACGACTCGAATTCCCGCCTTGTGAAAGGTCTGAATCATCTGTTTCATTTCCCTGATTCGGGTCGTTCCATCATGAGGGTAGGTACTGAATGAGCCTTCTGGAGCATTGTAGTTCAAAGGGTCATAGCCCCAATTGAATTGAGCGGTGTCCAATCTCGTTTCGTCAATCGAACGGTGGTCAAAGGTTGGTAATAGGTGGACATGGGTGATGCCGAGCTCTTTGATGTGGTCTAAAGTGGTGGTCAATCCTTCTGCATTTTTTGTGCCTTCATGGGTCAATCCCAAGTATTTTCCACGATGCTCGACAGGTACGCCTGAACTTGGATGAATACTCAGGTCTCGGATGTGTAGTTCGTAGAGTACAATGTCGGTAAAGTTTTGAAGAGGAGGGCGTTGGTCGTTGGTCCAGCCTTCGGGGTTGGTTTTGGTCAAATCGGCTACGACTCCCCTTTTGCCGTTTGCCCCTACAATCTTGACATAAGGATCGAGTGCTTCATCCAGCCATTTATCGCCTACTTTTACTTGATAAGTGTAGTATTTGCCTACCCAATCTCCTTCAAGGGTGGCAGACCAAACACCATTTTCAATTCGGTTCATCGGCTTGACTTCAATGATTCGCCCGTCAAGACCCGTTTCATAGAAATTGATTTTGGCTTCATTGGCAGTTGGTGCCCATATTTTGAAGGTCGAGGCTTGTGGTGTATAGGTTAAGCCGAGGTCTTTTTCGTTGTAAACAGGATATTCTTCAAAAGAATTGAAGGTGGTTTTGAAGTCTTTTTTTGAGGGAGTTTGTTCGTTGGATTGTTGACAGGAATTCATGGTTGCCATTGTTGTGATGAGTATTAACAGTAATTGAATATTGAAGCAAAAAGTAAGTGAAATATGTTTCATTGAAGGAATTGTTTGAAGTGAGTCTTTTGAAGGGAAAGATAGGGAAATTCAAATTCAAAGTATAAATTCAAGCTCAAAATCCTTGGTTTGGAGTTTTGATTTGTTTGAATGAATTGTGTGGAATGAAAAAGAAAACGGCTACTCAGTTTCCTGAATAGCCGTTTTTGCATAGTTCGTAAAAAGAGATTAAACCATCAATGTTATTCAACATTCATAATTTATCACTTATTAAAATCAATTTGGATTCTGATCCGCAGCAGAAATAGCTTCGTTTGCATTGATTTCATCTTCTGGTAGTTGGAATCTAAAGTCATTGCTTTCAGCATCATAATTATAAAAACCGAAAGAAGCGTGATTGCTACCTTCATAATCTCTTACTAATGGTTTTTTCAAACGCTTCAAATCAAACCAACCAGTTCCTTCTCCCCAAAGCTCAATTCTTCTATGAAGGTATACTTCTTCTACCAAATCGTCACCAGTGGCAGTAGAAAGAGTGTATCCAGCATCTCTGGTACTTACCAAATCAAACAATACTTGTGCAGCAGAACCATCTCCCAAACGAGCCAATGCTTCTGCTTCAATCAAATACATTTCAGCAGCTCTCATATAAACATAGTCTCCTTCAAAGAAAGAAGGGTCTCTAAATTTAATGTTGGCATAAGCTGGCAATGCAGGATAGGTTTCATTTCCATTTACAGGATCTACAAACGCACCTTTACGAATATCGGAGTCAGAAATCATGCTATATAGATTGGCATCAATGTTTTTGTAAACGCCTAATACCCCTGCATAACCATTATTGGTATTGTCGAAGTGAGAGAAGAAAGAGGCAAAAACGGTAGATGATTCACCGTCAATGTCTGCTCCCCACATCCATTCAGCATTTCCAATATCAGAAAAACCAGACATCCATTCAGCAGCCGACATAGGTGCATAACCCGCACGAGCAGCATTTGCCATTGCAGCGGCTCCAGACCAGTTGCCCATCTCTAAGTACACAGCCGCCAAAAATCCTTGGGCTACTGCTTGATTCACTTCTTGTTTGGTACTTCTGGTATAACCATCTAATAAAGTTACAGCGGCTTCTAAGTCAGCAGCCATTTGGGCATAAGCTTCGCCTACTGTAGCACGAGGTTTACCGTCAAAGTTTTCACCATTGGGTAATGGAATACTCAAGTCACTTTCATGTCCAATATAGGTATGAGAATAGATACGTGCCAACACATGAGTAAATAGTCCTCTCAATGCCAATGCCTGTCCTAATAAGGCTTTTGCAGTAGGATCAGTTGTAGCAGGATCAACTGCTGTAATGACTGAGTTTACTTCTGCAACTTGCTTATAGTAAGTATTCCAAAGAATACGTGTTCTGGAAGAAGTCTGTACTCGAGCATCATAATTGTAGTAAAATCCAGTCCAATGGAATACAGACATGGTGATGTCTTGTCCCATCATATCCAAGTGAGCTTTAGTTGCCATGTGTCCATAGTCGATATGGCCTGTATTTCCGCCAATACTATAAGTTCTTAAATTGGCATAAACCCCATTAATGATTGCTTGAAGTGCAGCAGGATTCTCTGCTAATTGAAGGTTAGAAATAGTGTTTTCTGGCACTGTATCCAGAAAATCTTTTTCGCAACTTGTCATTGCGAAAAACAATATACATACTACTAAAAATAATTTATTTTTCATGTATAAACTTGTTTTAAAATTATTCAAATGAAAATATCAAAGTAATGAAAATTGGAAACATAACCCAAAAACGATTATATAGTTTAGTCAGCTATGTTCCAATTTTCATTTTTTGGTGATAAAGTATCACCCAGCTTACATTAAAACTTGATGTTTGCTCCAAAAGACATACTTCTCATAACAGAGTATTCATTTGAAGCCAAGCCATTAACACTCAAACGAGGATCATATCCCTGTCTTTTTGACCAAAGATAAACGTTGCTTGCAGAAGCATAAAGACCTATACCTGCAATGCCAATATTGTCAAACATAGACGCAGGCAATTGATAGCCCAAGACAATGTTTTGAAGACTTAGATAGGAAGCGTCTATCAACCAAAAATCAGAAGTATTGTCGTTTTGTGTATCAAATACATCTAATCTTGGAATAGATGCGCTTGTGTTTTCAGGTGTCCAAGAGTTTAATACGTCTTTGTGATAGTTGTTTCCTACATCTGGTGCAGAACCTAAAAGACTTTGATAAACTCCGTCAAATCCATATCCTCCTAGTTGATAAGCGAAGTCAATGTCTAATGTAACTCCTTTGATATTGAATCCAGTAGAGAATCCACCATACAAATCTGGAATAGCTGATTTGCCAATAAAGTATTCAGTTGCATCATTGTATTCTGTTGTTGTAATTCTACTACCTGTAGGATTACCGTCGTCATCCAACTCATCCATGAACCATTGTGCATCACCTGTTTCAGTTTCGATTCCAGCGAATTCTCTCATATGGTAATCGTATCGAGAACGCCCTTCCTCTAATCTGAAGCGAGCAGCATTCGGGTCATCAATAAATTCTTGTGGTAAACGGGTGATTTCGTTATTGTAAGCAGTTCCATTCCAACTCAAAGACCAAGAGAAATCAGGCTTTTGGATAACAGTTGCATCCAATGAGATTTCAATACCTTTGTTTTGCATATCCCCTACGTTGTCAGGAAATGCTCCACGTCCTTCAGATAGTGGTAAAGGGTTGTAAAACAACAAGTCTTCTACTTTTCTAATGAAATATTCAACATTTACGTTGACTCGATTCTTGAACAATCCTGCTTCAAAACCTACATTTGTATTGCTTGAAGTCTCCCATACCAAATCAGGGTTACCCAAACCTACAAAACTAACACCGGGAACACCACCACCTGCGTTCACTACATCAAACTGGTCGACATAGGCATAGTAGTTTCTGTTGTCTTGGTCTCCTACAATAGTTCTATTGATGTCTTCATACAAAATAGCATCGTTTCCTTGTTGACCATAACTTGCTTTTAATCGAAGGCTGCTCAACCAGTCTGCTCCTTCTAAGAAGCTTTCCTGTGATAAATCCCATGCACCTCCAATACCGAAGAAGTTACCCCATCGGTTGTCTGGGTGGAAGACAGAAGAACCTTCTCTACGGAAACTTGCATTGATGAAGTATTTACTTCTAAAATCATAGTTCAATCGAGAAAAAAACCCTTCAACGGTATATTCTTTTTCGTATCCTTCTGCATACTGTACATTGGTTGCATTGTTCAATACTGCCAAATTGGTCAACAATGCTTCTGTTTTTTGCGCTCTCAATAGACTGAAATCGTATTGATTGCTCTCGTGTCCTAATAAAACGGCCACAGAGTGATCCCCGAATTCTTTACGCCAGTTCAACAATTGTTGGTGAACTACGGTAGTTGCTTTGTTCGAAGTAGTAGTCAAACGTCCGTTTACACCAGAAGCATCTCCACCAATAGGAGTAGAGAAAGCAGTAACATTACCTCCTACATAATCTACAGAGAATACATAACTAAAGGTAAAATCCTCTAAGAAATTGATGTGGGCGTATGTTCTTGCTGAAAGGTTGTCGTAAGAATTTTTGTCGATATCCAATAAACTTGTCGCTACAGGATTATTAAAAGCACCATAGGGTCTTACACCTGGGATTCCGTCACCAGATTCTCCAAAATCAAATACTCTATCGCCGTTGGCATCTCTGATAAAATTACCTGATTCATCACGTCCATAAACAGGATAAATAGGAGCTACATTTCTTGCCCAACTAAACAAGTTGCTATAAGTATTAGAAGCAACATTTTGAACAGGAGCATCTTGCTGAGTATTGGCATAGTTTATATTACCACCTACACTAATTGCATCATTTACATCAAAATCAATAGCGCCTCGACCTGTGATTCTTTCAAAACCAGACTGAAGTGCAAAACCTGCATCGTCTAAGTAACCTACAGAAAAGAAACTACCCACTTTATCTGTTTTTGAGCGAATACTCAAATAGGTTTCTTTTCTTGTACTTGGTTCAAATAATTCATCTGCCCACAAGTCTTGGTATAATAAGTTTGCACTTGAATTCAACCGACCAGTATTAGGATCAATCAATTGGTCGTCTGCTACATCATAGTTGTTGTAACCCAAAGAAAATTCACCTCCAGAAACTACCTCGGCTGCAGCTTGGGCAGCAGCATCTGCGGCAGATAAATCAGGATTTGTGTTAAGTAGTCCAATACGATTACGGTCGTACCATACTTCGTAGTATTGACCTGGATCAGTGATTATATCGTAATCTTTAACCATTCGGTCATTTCTACCAATCTTCATATCTAATGTTACTTCCAATCCACTTTTCTTACCTTTCTTGGTGGTTACGATAATAACACCATTCGCACCTCTACTACCATACAAGGCGTTGGCAGAAGCATCTTTCAAAAAGGTCATAGATTCAATATCTTGTGGAGCGATAGAGTTGATATTTCCATTGAAAGGTACTCCATCTACTACATATAAAGGCTCGCTGGAAGCATTGATTGAACCAATACCTCTAAATCGAATACTTGGAGCTTCTCCCGGCTGCCCGTCTTGGGCAATGATTTGTACCCCAGCAATTTTACCTGTCAGACCTTGAACAACATTTGAAGATTGGATTTTTTCAATGTCGTCAGATTGTACTGAGGTTACAGATCCTGTGATTTCTCTTTTTGTTTGAGAACCGTAGGCGGTTACAATTACCTGATTCAAAACAAGATCATCTACTACTAATGTTACATTCATACTATTAGAGGACCCTATTTCCTTTTCCTGTGGGGTAAACCCTACGTAACTAAAAACTAAGGTTTTGGCATCGTCTGGAACGCTTAGGGAGTAATTCCCATCTATATCCGTCACAGTACCATTCGTTGTTCCTTTTACCACTACTGAAACGCCCACAAGGGCTTCTCCGTCGCTGGTCACCACACCACTAATGGTTCGCTGAGCCATTGCATAGTTGGATGTGAAAAGGACTGCAAAAAGAATGATTAAAATTTTCTTCATATCAAAAAAAATTATAGGTTAATAAAATGCTTACAATGTTGCACTATCTAAAGTGCAAGTGATTATTTTTAAAAAAATTCATTGAATATTTTAGTAACCAGATATGATGTGTGAATTAGGAACAGGAGAGTTCAAATATGCAGATTAAATATAATAAAAGGGATAGAAATAATCCTGTTAACTTTAATAAAGAGAGGGAGTTAACTACTTCAATCCATAAAAACACATGCTGTTTTTTTGATAATTGCAGCACATGTAAAAACACTTTTAATACTTCCTTTTTCCTAAAAAAAACAAAATTTCTGGCTATGTTATCTCTAAGATGGGAAAGTAATAGAAAATGGTTGCAACAGCTCGTTAAGATTTCTTAACATTTTTGAAAAAAGTCGTGCTAATTTCAAAATTAAAATTTGAATACAAAATGTAGATAAAATAATTATTGATGGGAATTCTCATACTCACCAACACAATTGAGAGTGTTCTAATTTTCTTTTAATTCATATATATTTAAATATTTAATTTGAAGAGGTCACTTGTCTGAATACATCTTCAAGATTGTTAGAAACCTTTTGCATACCTAAAAGGGTGAGATTATTTTGAACAGAAAAATGAAATATTTCAGCACGAATATCTTGATTGTTAAGAGTACTTATCTGCCATTTATTATTTCCAATGGCTTCAATTTGATGAATATAAGGCAGCTTATCTAATAGATTGGAAGAGATGGTTTCTGCAAATTCTACGACAAGGATCGTTTGGTTATTACTTTGTTGTTGAAGGTTTTCGGTTTTGTCGTCTGCTACAATTTCTCCCTTATTGATGATGACTACTCGGTCACATATCGCTTGTACTTCTTGCATAATATGGCTGGAGAGAATCACTGTTTTTTCTTTACCCAACATTGTAATAACTTTCCGAATTTCAATCAATTGGTTGGGGTCCAAACCCGATGTAGGTTCATCCAATATTAGGACTTTGGGATCGTGCAACATTGCCTGAGCCAATCCTACTCGTTGACGATATCCTTTGGAGAGTTGCCCAATTTTCTTTTTTTGTTCACGCTCTAAGCCTGTCAGCGCTATCATTTCATCAATTCTCTTTTTGGTGTTTTTCCCTAAATGATGCAAACGTCCTACGAAATCTAAATATTCTTTCACATACATGTCGAGATAAAGAGGATTGTGTTCTGGCAGATAGCCTATGAGCTGTCGAACTTCCATAGGGTGTGTTTGAACATCAAAACCACAGACACTCACTGTTCCTTCTGTTTGGGGAATAAAACAGCTAATAATTTTCATGGTGGTGGATTTTCCTGCACCATTAGGGCCTAAAAAACCCAATACTTCCCCTTCTTTTGCTTCAAAGCTGACCTTGTTTACTGCCTTTTGGGTACCGTAGGTTTTGGTGAGCTGTTTTACTTTTACCGACATTTGTTGGGACGAAATTGATGATTAATTCGACAAAAATAACTATAATTTTGGTTCATTGAAGATTTCAGTGGAAGGAGACTTTTGAAGCTTAATATTAGAAAGGTAGGATCTTTGAAAATCAGTACACTCTCAAAAGGAAACTTCAAAAGTCTTTTCGTTTTCTACTAAGAGATATTCATCAGCCATTATTTTTTGTTCAATAAACCTCTGCTTCTAAGTTTATCTATCAATCGCCTTGCTTTGCCTATGTCTATGAATTTATTGATGTTGTTTTCTTTGTTGTATCTATTTCGGATTTCAGCAATTCGAATAGCTTCATCTGCAGCCCTTTTAGAGAGTTTGAATTCTTCGGTTTTGTAGTACAGAAGGGCTAATGTCAAATTATTATAATATTGAGGATCTATGCTAATGGATTCCTTTGTCCATTTGATGGCATTTTTCATAGCCGATTTGTTCTTGGCTTTCACATAATGAGCATAGTTGTGTGCCACCAAATTGAGTTGATAAGGATCTGAAATATTGTATCCTTCTAAGTATTCGGATGTGATTTTGATGTACTCCTTCCATGATCTTGTGCCTTCGTAATACTGTGATTCTATCAAAAAAATAAACTCCTTCATATTGGGCAGATTACAAACTTCGAGTACCTTTTTTGCTTTTTTGAACAATGCCATATCTCGTTCTTTTATAGCAGTTTGAATGCTATTGTAAATAGCACTTTTGAGCCTGTCATTGATTTTTCCTCCCAATATGGTTTTGAAGTATCCTGCATCTCTTATGAAGTAGTCTATGGCCGAATTTTCGAGATTGTCTGCAAAATCGTATAGAAACTTTCGATTTTTGCCGTTTTTCATATCAGTATCTTGCTGAGTCCTGATGTATTCGTTTACAATCGAATTGTAGGGTTCTTCGAGAGCTTTTAGTGTGTAAGCATAATTATATAAGAATTCGGGATCTCTATAATTCATATTGTATTTATCGTGCATATTTTCTAAGTTCACACGATTTTCAGAAGTACGCAACGGTAAGTGAACAGCATTACTACCAGCTTCGATGAGTTGATTTGCATCTACAATTTCATCTTCTTTTCCGAGAATTTTTCCTTTGGAATTGAAAAAAATAACCATTGGTCGTGAACCTAAGTCGTGCATTCTTGCAAAATTGACATTCTCCACATCATCTACATCCATTATGTAGCTGATAAAGTTTTGATTGTAAAAGTCCCCTACTTTCTTATCTGTATATAAGTTCGTAGCGAGATGATCACATGCACTACAACTCTTTGAAGTTGTATGCACAAATAAGGATTTTTGACTGGTCTCTGCTAGTTGAAGCACATCTGTCAGTGTACCTTTTTTAAAATCTAAAAAATACTCGGGATAAGGGGTTTCGTCACTTGCTTCGGGATAGGGAGTTTCTTTTTTAATTTTTTTCTTGTCGTCATCTCCTGCAATCAGTGAGGTACTTGAGAAGTAACAACATAAAAATAGTACACAAAAAACAAAACGTGATAAGTTGCTTAATCTACTCATGGTGCTGGTTTTTAAAATTTTACAGAAAGTAAATAAAATAAGGATATAAAAGGTTAAATATTGAAAGAGTAATTTGTGTTGTGTGTTACAAATTTTTAAAAAAAAATCATTACAATTATGTCATTGTTTTGCATTTTTTTCCATCAAATAAATTATATCACTATCGTTTATTCCTCTCATATGTGCTATTTCCCTTGTTTTTTTTGCTATTTTATTTGCTTTTTGTAAAAATCCTGTTTTATATAAAAGTGCGGCATAGGTATAGTTGTTGTAATACTCGCTTTCTATTTTTAAGGACTGTTCTATCCATTGAAGTGCTTTTTTTAACTGTTGAGTATTTTCAATGTGCTGATAATATGTCCATGCGATTTCGTTCAATTCTACGGGGTCTGTATTTTCTGTTTTACTTAAATAAGCAGAAGTTACCTCAAAATAGACTTGCCAATCCTCTATTAATTGATAAAAAAGCGTTTGCATATTGAAGGTAAATCGGTCTCTATTAGGTAAGTTTGCTTTTGAAGTGTTGGTAAGTAGGTTTTGAAAAGAAACTTTGTCTTTATTTTTAGCAGATTGAAGTACTGCTTCATATACTTGCTTTTGAATCATCCAATTCACTTCAGTTCCTCCAAGTTGTATTTTGTGGGTAGCAACATCTGACATTATCTTATTCAAAGGGATTAACTTTACATCTTCATCTGGAGTCCATTTATTTTGAAGTGTTTTATTGCCAAGTTCTAAAAGGGGTTGGAGTTCCTGTTTGCCGATTACTTTTTGAAGCAGTATTCCTTCGGGGCTGAGGAATAATAAAGCAGGTAATTCTTTGATTTTGTATATGTGAACCAGATAATCATTTTTACTGGCTTCGATATCCATTTTGTAGCTCACAAAATGTTCATTAAAAAAATCACCTACAACAACTTGGCTAAATGTTTCTTTTTCCATTGCTTTGCAGGGAAGGCAATAGTCGGCATACGCATCAATAAAGATGTGTTTATTTTGTGTTTGAGCAGTTTTCAAAATATTTGCCCAGCTTTCATCTTGAAAGTCTATTCCTTTTGAATAAGAAAATACCGTAGTTGTGCAAAAAATATATCCGATTAGAATACAAGTCAAATGCTTTATCATGATAGAAATTTTCTTAGTTCAAATCTGTGGGAGGGGTCTGATTGCCTCTGATGGCTTGTGACAACTTAATGGTAGTCGTATAATCACCGCCATATCTTCGGGCAATTACCATTGCAGTTTCTGCTTCCTTCAATGCTTTTGATTTCTTGCCTATTTTATAAAGCAATGAGGCGTAGGTTTCTCTATACTTGAAGACTTGGGGACTCATTTTCATTGCCTTCTCTGACCATGTGAGCGCTTCCTGAAGTTTGTTTTTATCATCAATATTTACAACATATCTCCACGCCAAATCATTGAGTATGGCCGCTTCGAGATAAGGATTTTGGCGAGTATATTCTTCGATAAGGTTTGTGAAATCCGTCCATTTTTGAGCATTTTCATAATAAACTGTCAACATCAAAAATTCAAAGTCTCTTTGATTGGTCAATGCTGATTTATCTATCGTATGTTTGATAGACTCAAATGCTTCAAAACTTTGGTAACGTGCGGCAAGTATGACTGCCGAACGAATACTTCTTTTGATGCGATTATCTACTTTTTCTTTCCCAAAAAGGTCAACATATCTTTGTTTGTGCGCCAACAGGATTTCAAATGGTTGGCTGTATATATCATCTGAAAAATCAAATATAAAATTGAGGTGCTTGTGTTTGGTTAGATTTTCAACACCTATTCGCTCAATGTATTCATGAACAATGGGGTGAAAAGAGTCATTGAATTTTTTGAGATCATAAGCGAGGGTATAAAGAAAATCAGTGTGTCGAACACCGTTTTCGTATTGCATCTTTTTTTCTATAAAATCGGTATAAATAGGGGAGATGACTCCTGCCACAGGTCTGTGCCGATTCGACTTCAAAGCATACTTTCCCATCCTAATAAATTCAGCAATACTTTTAAAGCCACTATCTTGTGTAATCATTTTCTTTTTATAGTCAAAAAATAGCAGGCCTGGAAAATCATGAAGTTGGTAGGTTTGTCTAAAAAAAGTTCCTTTCGAGCTATGAAGGTTAATCTTGAGGTTGATGAAGTTTGTTTGGTAAAAATTTTTCACCTCCGAATCAGAAAACACTTCCTTCTCCATTTGATTACACTCTCGCTCATAATTCACGTAAACATATACAAATAGAGGCTTTTGCCTTGCTTCTGCCATTTCGCAGGCTTGTTCCCAAGTTCCTACAAAAAAATCTAAAGAAGAACCTTGTATATTAGGTGTATTCGCAAATATTTGTATGGATTGCATACTATGGCTCAATGTAAAAAAAGCAATCGCCACAAATACATTTATAATGTTGGGCTTGTTCATCAGGTGTATAATTTATGTACTTCTGCAAATAAATATTGCTAAAACTAAAAGAATTGAGGTAAGTATAGAGTTAGGACTTAAAAAAAATGAACTGTCACATAATTAGTAAAAGAAGAATGTTTTGAGGCTTATTTAAATAATAAAAATTGAACGTTTTCACTAAAGTTACACTTTTTTCTACAATTTCCCAAAAAAAAAATTCCGTACTACAAACAGGTTACAAAGTTAAATGTTCATATTTAACTTTGTAACGCATTAATTTACTGTCAAACAATCGAAAAGAATTTGGCTATAACAAAACCACTCCTTTTTCCTTTACCCACTCTTCAAACCGCCCCTGAATGAATTGCGTCAAAGGTCTTTCTGAAAATTGACGAATCGAACGCCCATCAATCTTCATTACAGGACTTAATTCTCCCATCGTACCAGTTGTAAATACTTCATCTGCTGTATAGAACTCGCTCATACTTAGGTTCTTTTCTACAATCGGCAAACCCAATTCTCTACATATCTCCATCACCACCCCTCTCGTAATTCCAGGCAAACAAGCATCAGCGTGAGGCGTAAAAACCTTCCCATTTTTGACCATGAAAATATTGGTTGCATTTGTCTCTGAAACAAATCCATACAAATCCAACATAATCGCATCGTGAACGCCCGCTACATTCGCTTCGATTTTTGCTAAAATGTTATTGATAAGATTGTTGTGATGAATTTTAGAATCAATACAGGAAGGAGGATTTCGGCGAACAGAAGAGGTAATCAATTCCACACCATCTGTAGGATAAACAGGCTGCTTCCATTCTGCCAACACAATCAAACAAGAACCCGATTGATTCATCTGTGGATTCATGCTTGAAGTGATTTTTTCACCTCTTGTCAAAGTCAAACGAATATGCACACCATCATACATATCATTAGCTTGCAAAGTCATTTTCAAAGCATTCGTCACAAACTCTTTGGAAGGAATATCCTCAAAAGCCATTGCCTTTGCCGAATCCTGCAAGCGATTCAAATGTCTATCCAAACAAAAAATCCGCCCATTGTACAACCTCAATCCTTCCCAAACCGCATCCCCTCCTTGTACCGAACTGTCAAAAACAGAAACTTTTGCCTCTTTACGATGTACAATCTTATCCTTTACAAATACTCGAATATCCTGATTGCGAGCATCTATTTCAAATTGTCCGTGTAATCCCATTGATATATTAAATTTAAAATTATAGTTCCCGCTTCTTAACTCTCACTTCTGCTCAAGCTTTCAATGCAAAATTATACAGAAAATCATAATAAGGCTTACATTCTTCCCACAAACCTCTATGTTCAGAAAGCAAAGATTCTGTAGAGGGCTTATAAGGCTGAAAACCTATAGATTGATGCACATTTTTGTACCAATATTTTGCCCAAACACCATCTTCGGGAATCGATCCTTTTTCCCACTGCATCATACTTTCCTCAAAAGGAATCTGTAAGCGTTCACACACTTGCTTCAAAATTTTATTTGGATTCTTCAAGACTTCTCTGCCGTCCAGCACAATCGGCTTTTTTCCTTGTTTCGCTAAATATTGATACAAATCGTACTGCTGTTTAATACCCACTTCTTCAAAAGTAGGAGTTGTTACCTTTGCAAAAGAAATGATAACTGCCTTCGGATCTCGAATCAAAAATATATTCTCCCCTCTCAATAACCATCCTTCCGACAAACCCACCAAATGTTTTGCCATCTGCTTCAAAAAAACAACAGGCTTTTGGTATTCCTGATTGAAAATTCCTTTCATCACCACCTCACCATCCGTCTCCATTTCCTCCAATATTTCGGTATTGCCAGGATGTTTGATGCCAGTATATTGAAGGTAATAAGCATACAAAGGTTCGTCCACTACCTGAGTATCGCTTCTCTGAGCAAAAGAATACATTAACGCTGTCGAGATATTTCGAGGTCCCGACCAGAGGGAGATTATTTTTGTATTCAAATCAGTATTAATTTTTATTTTTTTTGAAAAAATCAAAAATATAAATCTTACTTCTCTTCTCTACCAATCACCTCACCAAGGTCACATTCCCCTGCTTCCAAAACCGTTGACGCTCACCATTCACCACTTTCCACGCCTCTGCATAAAAAGCAAACACACCAATTGGTTCATTTTGATTTTTGAAAACGCCATCCCAAGTACCATTGATGTCCGTTGTTTCAAACACTTTCTGTCCCCAACGGTTGAAAATCGCACAATAAAACTCGTCGGGTCGTTCAGTTGCCCACACCCTAAATTCATCATTTACCCCATCGCCATTCGGAGAAAAGGCGTTGATAACTGTAATGCCAAACGTTTCAATATCACACACTTCAAAATCTACCCGAACCACATCCGAAGCCACACATCGCTCCAAATCTCCTCTCACCTCCAAACTATATTCGCCAGCTTCCACTACTTCAAAATCAAGTCCATTGCTGCCATCTTGCCATTCAAAAGTCGCTCCATCCGTCACCTGCGGCTGCAAAGTCAGGACTTCCCCTTCACACAAAACCAAATCTGCCCCCAAATCTACCGTAGGCACAGCTTCAAAATCCACTCGAATTTCACCCGACAAAACACAAGTTCCTGCCGTCGCTTCCACATTGTACACACCACTTTCAAAAATCTCCAAGCTTGCATTGACCGAACCATCTTGCCACAAATAAGAATCTGCAGAAGGAGCTACCAGCACCAAACTTTCGCCTACACACAAAGTCGTATCTGCGCCCAAATCTATCGTTGGAGCAGCATCAAAAACGACCTCAGCTTGAGCCGTTGAAGTACAACCATTATCCGTCACTGTTACTATATAAACTCCACTTTCGCCCACTTCAATATTTGCATCCTCAGAACCATTGCTCCATTGATAAATCGCTGTTCCCGAATCTTCTGCAAAAGGAATCAACACACTCGTTTGTCCTTCACAAAGCACCACATCTTCCAATGCCAAAACAGGAGCTTCATTGAAAATTACATTTAGCTCTTCGCTTACCATACAGTCGCCAATGCTCACCGACACCGAATAAGTGCCTGATTCAGAAATGGTGTATTCTTGCCCCAAAGTTCCGTCTTGCCACTCAAAAGTCGCATCGGGAAACTCACCACTCAGATTGAAAGCCAAAATTACTCCTTCACACAAAGTCTGGTCTTCGCCCAAATCAATAGAAGGTAATTCAATGCGTTCCACTTGAATAAAATCCGTTGCCGTACAACCGTTTACATCAATTACCACCGAATACACCCCGCCCTGACTCACTTCAAAAGTTGGGTCAGTCGAACCGTCTTGCCATTCGTAAGTCGCACCTGCTGTTGTAGCATCTAAAATCGTTGTTTCACCTTCGCAGATTGTTTGGTTCTCGCCCAAATTCACTGTCGGCAAAGGATTGTAAGCTACTTCAATGCTGCCCTGCAAAGTGCAAGCTCCCACGCTCACAACTACCGAATAAGAACCTGCTTCTGTCACGTCAAAAGTTGGATTGGTCGAGCCGTCTTGCCATTCATACGTTGCTCCATCCGTTGTCGCATTTAGCGTTAAGGTTTCGCCTTCACATAAAATCGCATCTGCGCCCAAATCAATCACACCCAATTCATCAAAATTCACATTTATTTCGTCCGAACTGCTACAATCATTCACTGTCACCGTCACAGCGTAAGTACCCGCAGTCGTCACGTCAAAAGTCGAATTTGCAGAACCATCTTGCCATTCATATATTGCAGCAGCATCCGCCACCGTTGCATCCAATTGCAGTTCTTCCCCATCACAAAGCGTCAAGTCATTGCCCAAGTCAACTTCGGGTAATTTATTGAAGGTAAGCGTTATTTCATCTATCAAACCACAACCATTCGCCGTAACCGTCACCGAATAAACACCCGAAACAACCGCCTCCAAAGTTGCGGCATTGCTACCATCTTGCCATTCGTAAGTTGCACCTGTCACATTTGTAGGCGTTGCGTCCAATGTAAAACTTTCGCCTTCGCAAAAGGTCAAATCTCCGCCCAAATCAAAGTCGGGTAATGGATTTACCAACACCTCGACTTCATCCGTCGTACTACAATCATTGACGGTGACTGTCACCGAATACGTTCCACTCGTTTGTACTTCCAGCGTTGGATTCACCGAATTCGTACTCCACAAATAGGTAGCAGGGTCAGTAGTATTGAAAGGCATTGCAGAAAAACCCGCTATTTCACCTTCACACATCACTTGGTCTAAGCCCAAATCTATCTCTGGAATTTCATTGAAGGAAACCGTTATTTCATCCGTCACCATGCACTGATTGATGCTTGCGGTAAGCGTGTAAGTTCCAGCTTCTGTCACTTCAAAATATTGTCCACTACTGTTGTCTTGCCAGCCAAAAATCACTTCCGCAGGAAAAATTCCGTCCACGCCAATCTGCAATGTTTCCCCTTCACAAGCCGTGATGTCTTCCCCCAATTCTATGGGCGGCAAAATGATTTGTGCCACACCTATGTCATCCATCGCCGTACAGCCATTGACAGTGATTTCGACTGCGTAATCGCCCGCTTCTGTGACTTCAAAAGTTGGATTCGTCGAACCGTCTTGCCACAAATAAGTTGCATTTGGAGTCGTAGCGTTCAGTGTTATCGTTTCGTTTTCACAAATTGTTTGGTCAGCGCCCAAGTCAATGCCAGGCAAAGGATTGAAGTCTATCTCAATGCTGCCCTCCAATATACATCCATCTAAATCAACGGTTACTGAATAAGTTCCCGCTTCTGTCACTTCAAAAGTTGGACTCGTCGAACCATCTTGCCACTCGTAAGTTGCGCCTGCTACGGTAGCATCCAATAGGAGTGTTTCGCCTTCGCAAAGTGTCTGGTCATTGCCCAAATTGATAGTTGGATTTTCGTTAAAGCTCACCGTTACCTCATCCGAACTACTGCAATTTCCACTCGTAACTGTTACCGAATACGTACCTTCCGAACTCACTTCAATACTTGAACCTGTGCTGTTGTCATTCCAAAGGAAAGTTGCATCTGTCACATTATCAGGGGTTGCATCCAAGATTATCGTTTGTCCCTCGCAAAGCGTAATTCCTTCACCCAGTTCTACAATCGGCAATTCGTTGAAGGAAATCTCTACTTCTCCAAAACCTGTGCATCCATTTTGAGTAACTGTGACGCTATAAGTTCCACTTTCGGTCACGTCAAAAGTAGGATTTGTCGAGCCATCTTGCCATTCGTAGGCATCCGATGTTGGGGCGGTCAAAGTCAATGTTTGACCTTCACAAAGAGTTTGCGGTTCGCCCAAATCAACGACTGGAGGAGGATTGAAGGAAATGGCTACATCGTCTGAACTTTGGCAACCATTTTGGGTGATTATCACGCTGTAAGTTCCACTTTCGGTCACGTCAAAAGTAGGATTGGTCGAGCCATCTTGCCATTCGTAACTATCTGATTCGGGAGTCGTAATTGTATAAGTTTCGCCTTCGCAAAGAGGTGGCGTTTCGTCCAAACTAAAGATAGGAATGGGATTGAAGGAAACCGAAACATCGTCTGCCCCTTTGCAGCCTCCTTGTGTAATCGTGACGCTAAAAGTTCCTGTTTCTGTGACTTCAAAAGTGGAATTGGTCGAACCGTCTTGCCATTCGTAGGTATCTGATTCGGGAGCAGTAATTGTATAGCTTTCGCCTTCGCAAAGTGGCGGAGCTTCAGGCAAATCGAAGGTCAACATGGGGCTTAGTGAAACACTCACTTCGTCCGAACCTTGGCAACCATCAATCGTGACTGTTACTGCATACGTTCCCGCTTCACTCGCTTCAAAAACAGGCAAGCTCGAACCGTCTTGCCATTCGTAGCTGTCGGCGTTTGGAGCGATTAAGGTGACTGTTTCGCCTTCGCAAATACTTTGGTCTTCTCCTAAATCGGGCATAGGCAAAGGATTGAAGTCGACATTGACAAAATCAGTATCCGAACAACCTGTATCAAAACTCACTATCACTTCGTAAGTGCCTGTATTGGTGACAGAAATTGTGGAGTTTGTAAAGCCATTACTCCATTGATACAAACCTCCTTCAACTGTTGCATCCAAAACGGTCGTTTCTCCTTCGCACAAAGTTTGGTCTTCGCCTAAATCAAAGATTGGCAGAGGATTGACGGTAATGGAAACGGTATCAACGGCACTGCAATTGGTATCGGCATCTGTCACAGTTACCATATATTCACCTGATTGCATGACTTCAAACATTGCAGCATCAGAACCATCTTGCCATTGATACAGACCATTGGGAATACTTGCATCTAAAGTCGTGCTTTCTCCTTCGCATAAAGATTGAGGTTCACCCAAATCAAAAATTGGAGGAGGCAAATAACTCACGCTTATTTCATCTGTGCCCGTACAGCCGCTGACTGTTGAAGTAATGGTGACGGTATAGATTCCCTCATTGGTGGCTTGAAGAGTCGCTGTAGTTGCTCCATTCTGCCATTGATAGGTGACATTGTTGGTTGTTGCATCCAATAGAACTTCTTCGCTCTCACAAGCACTAATATCAGCTCCCAAACTAACAAAGGGCAATGGGAAAAAATCAACAAAGACTCCATCAAAACCTGCACATCCATCTACGGTTACTTCAACAGAATAAAAGCCAGTTTGGGTAACTTCAATTGAAGGCGTGTTTGCATTGTTATTCCAATCGTATTCTTCGGCATTTAAGGTAGTAGCATCTAAAATAAAACTCTCTCCTTCACAAGCATTGAGGTTTGCTTCCCAAAATTCGATTTCGGGAACGGGCTTTACTACAACTTCAATGGTATCATAAATTTTAGAGTCACATTCGGCAGTAATTTCCAAAATATAGTTCGTTGTTGCAGTAGGAAATGCCGTAGGATTTGAAATATTGGCATTGTTAAGAGTGTTGGTTGGAGTCCACGAATAAGTATAATCGGGATTGTTGGGGCCTCCAATAGAAATAGCATCTCCTTCACAAATGACTTGGTCAGGTAATTCATCTAAAAAAGAAATGTACTCAATACAAACCTTATGCTCATTGTTGGCGGCTCCTGTTGCAGAAGTAAATCCCCAATAAACCATTGGATTGTTATTGAAGATTTCGGTTACGATGTTTCCTGTATAACTAATAACGGGTATGCACTCCCAATAAACTTTTAGTTTTTGAAGATCGACATCCCATGTCACCCTCACATCATGCCACAAATCATCTTCAATGTTGCCGAGCGTAGTGGGTGGGGTCAAGGCTTGTGTATGATTCAAAGAACCGTGTTTCATCACACTTACATGATCACTGGGAGGATCATTGTAAATACCATTTTGCCATGTATCGAACTCTATACCTACCGAAGGAGCAATTCCTTCAAAGCCCAATCCACCACCTAAATCTCCAACTGTTCCTGTATTGCTCACAGGCTGAAAGGTAAATACAATTCCATCTGCTCCATCTCCATCTTTATTTCCAAAATACAATTGAAATTGGGCTTCAAAGGATTCATTCAAATTAATTAAATCCTGACTCCATATCGCTCCGTATTGGGTATTGAATGCTCCAGTTAGTTCGTAACACCCTCCTCCTAAGCTATTTGCATTTCCAATAACATTGAACTGCGCCTTCACTTGAGTACTAAAAGTAATCCCCAAAGTTATCAACAATGTGTAGATAAGTGTTGTGCATAATATTGTAGTGAACCTCTTCATAAGAAAAAAAATCAAAATCAGTGAATGAATATTGCCGAGTTAAGGTCTTTGTAAAACATCAAAATAATGCCTACGGTATAATTGATATGAACCAAATAACACTCTAAATCAATTATTTTAGGCTAAGGTTTTGCTAAGACGAAGTAAGGAATGGGTAGTATAGGGTTTAGCTAAGATACAATTTTACCGAAAAACTTTATTATTTATTGAAGTGGATGTAGCTAGCCTGTTAACTTTTTGGCTTTTGTGTAACAAAATATTCATTTTCTTGGCTTATCCACATATTTATGCACTATTGTTGATAACTTGTTTTATCGAAAAAACTATTTTTCAGAAGAATAGACTGTCTATCAGTGTATTAATATTTAAAGGCATTTTCAGAGCATGAAAGAAATACACAAAGTTATCCACAGAATGTTGATAATGCGATAATCTGTGGCGAAATGCTAATTTTTTTGAGGTGTGAGGTGTGAGGTGTGAGGTACGTAAAATAATTACATTCATTTTCTTTGCCACACAATGCTTGTCATTTTAGTTTTTAACCTCTCAAATTTTGCGATTTTTTGGTGAGTGCAGTTTCAAATTTTATGGTACTTTATTTTCCCCGTTTAGGTAGGGTTGTATTTTGTCTCTTTCTGATTTTCCTGAAATTCTTTTTTGGGAGAAATAAGAATACCATTACTTACTCTACTTTTATTCTTTTACTTACTCCACTATTTTTAAATTTCATCTCCTTCGTTTTCCACAACTTGTTAACACTAGTTTTTCTTTTTTTTAAAATTTTTTAATCCTATAGTCATTATTATTAGCACTGTGGATTTGTGTGTAAATTCCTTCTTTTTTATTTGGAATCTAAGATGTCCATAAAATGATGTAGTTTTTCCACATGTTTTCAACCGTTTAATTCGTTAAATATAAGTGGATTGTAAGTTTATCCACAATGGAGGTATAAGTTATACACTGGATAAAAAGTAGGGTGTGCATACTTGGTAAGAAGTGAATAAGTGTGGATAAAGGTTGTGGAGAATGTGAATGAACAAGTGGATATCCACACAAAGTGAAGGTGCAATCAATTTTACCTACTTATACACTTTTACACACAATGGATGTGGATAAGTTTGTGAGAAAGCTGTGGATAAGGTGGTTTTGTTAATCTTTGATAATTTGAGGCTTATAGTTGTTGATTGAAGCGAATGTTAATAAGTGTGGATAGATAAAGAGTTGACTTTCTTTATTGTTATGCTAATTTATTTGTTTTTTAGCTAAAAAACAAATCTTTTTGAATAAAAAAAGGAAAAAATTATAGACTTTGGGGCAAGAAGCGAGAAAAGGGAGGTGAAATCAAAAAAAAATGAGGATCAATGGATCCTCATTTTTTTCTTTTCTCATTTAAAATATTTCAAAGTATTTATTATCAGTATCTTAATAAAGGAATTGATACCTTACTTGCATTTTTTTGGTAAATATTGAAGTCGGTGACAGTGACAGCACGATCTTGGTTCAAGTCGCTGTCCAGATATTTGTTTACCTGAGCTATATCATTGCTGAAAAGATTGAAGTCTTCTACAGTAATGACTCCATCGCTGTTGATGTCTCCTGCAATGAGTGTAAAGTGTCCATTTCCTGTATCCTTCAATTGATTTGAGCCGGATACTTGAGTAGGTGAGGTGGTAAAATCATATACTTCGGTGTTGGGTAAAGTCACCGTGCTCGCACTCATAACCGCCAAATGATTTCTGGCGCGTACAACTACAAAATAATCTTGATTCTCCATCAACCCTACTATTTCCAAATCCGAAACACCATCTGTGTCGACTATTTGTCCATTGTTCAGCAAGAGTCCAGCCGCCTGTGTTAATAAACTCATATCATTGGAGGCTCGCAATTCAACCAATACCCAGTCGGTCATGTTTGCAGGTATTTCGCTGACACTTTCGTTGCCATTGTAATTCCAGGGCATGCGATTGAAGGGCTGGTGAGTAGGGAGTAAAGAAAAATATTGCAGTTGGGTGTTCATTGTTCCATTGTCCAAATAAGTTCCTTCTAAAAGCACTTTTAATCGAATATTGAATTTACAAGTATTGACTCCCACCGAAAGCGGATAACTGCTTGTACAGCCAAAAGTTCCGACGGTATAAGTGACGGGATAATTACCTTCTGCTAAGTTATTAGGTTGGAAGATACCTTCACTGCTGATGTAATTTCCTCCCGACCAAGTTCCGCCTTCGTCGCCAGTCACCAAAGAACTGAGGTCAAAAGGTTCGTCACATTCCAAGAGATTGACACCCGTCCAAGTCGCATCAGGAAGAGTAGTTTCAAACAGTTGGCTTGCCGAAAAATCACTGTCTCCCGAATTGCATTGACTGGCTACTTGATATTCATAACTGGTACAACCCTCCAATTTGGTGAGCGTAATAGTAGTGGACTCGGTGTTGGATTCTTGCCAAGTCGAAGCTCCTTGTGGGCGATAGCGAAAAGTATACATGGTAGCATCGTTTGCCGCATCCCAAGACAAAGTCGCAGTTTTATAAGTAGTCTCA
Source organism: Bacteroidia bacterium (assembly GCA_030427245.1). Classification (GTDB taxonomy): domain Bacteria; phylum Bacteroidota; class Bacteroidia; order Chitinophagales; family UBA2359; genus JAUHXA01. The sequence continues at coordinate 101,824 of JAUHXA010000011.1, forward strand.
ACAATATTGAAGTTTTCGGGTTCGATACAGGGGTGAGAGAGTTGAATGTCGGATGTAACCAAAGTTCCGTTTGTTGTAAACTCTACTTCAACATACTTAGTCACATATCCATCTGCTACAACTTCAATGGTATAAGTACCTGTATTGGCAACTCCTGTTTTGTAATCGCCCGAAAAGTCAGTGGCGTCCACTGCATTGGTTGCTCCTAAAATCTGAACTTGGGCATTGGCTATGGGATTACCCGTTTCGATGTCTGTGACTTTCCCTTCCAAATAACAAGCCTGTACATAAGTCGGACTCAATGTATATAAACCAGTTTCGATGTCGGTGGCAATGATGGTTTCTGATGGAAAATAAGGGTAAACGCCCCAACAACCGTTGAATCCATTGCCGCTAAAACCTGTCGAAGTATCATACTTTCCTACTTCAATGAGGTTGTCGGGATGGGTTGCATCCAAAATGACAATGCCTGAAGTGTAGTAGGAATTGACCACAAAATTTCCCTTCACAAAGGTATTGTGGGGAATAACATTGGTGCCTGGAAAGGATTGATAGCGGTCCAATTCGGTGATGTCTTCTACATCCGATACATCGTAAGAAACGACCCAAGCACCGCTTTTTTCATCGGTCACAAAAGCGGTTTGATTGTTGTCGCTGACCCAAACAGCGTGGGCAAAATTTTTGGGTGTGGATTTTGTTCCCAAAACCGTAGGGCTGGTTTTGTTGGATACGTCTATAACTGCCAACTGACCTGCATAAATCTCTGCTGCCCAAAGCGTGTCACTTCTCACAAAGCCATCGTGGACATAATTGGTATTGTAAATGCCTAAATAGGTTGGGTTGGTTGGGTTGGCTGCCACGTCTATCATCAATGTTCCTGTGCCTACATTTCCTGCGCCCGTTGTAGTAGAACCGAACAAATAGGCGATGCCGTTTTCGTCAATGAAAATGTTGTGCGAATCGGTGTAGCCTACGCCTAAGTTGGTGGTATAAGTGGTGATGTTTGTGGGAAGTTCACTCAAATCTATAATGAGCAAACCGCCTCCATTGGATGCTTCGTTGATGACATAGGCATAATCTCCATAGGTTTTGAGGTCTCGCCAATAGGTGAATGTACCGTCAATATAATGTAGTTCGGTGGGCGTTGTGGGAGGGCTGATGTCTAATATTGCCACACCGTCTGTTGTGCCGACCAATGCATATTCATTACCAAGTGCATCGGTATAACCCCAAACATCACTCATTTCTTCGGTATAGTTCAATTGTCCTTGAAGAGCAACATTGAGTTGAGCATTCATTGATAAAGAAGTGCTTAGAACAAATAAGAATAGTGTGAAAATCTTGTTCATTGTGTTGATTTTTTTATCGGCTGCAATGTTAAGATTTTTTTGAGAAATGGGTGGTCAGTTGGAGGACGGAAATTGTGTCGCTTAAAAGTGAAACAGTACTACATCGAAACCACCCAAGTTTCCACTTCTTCCCCTTCTGCAAATTCCTTCAACAAATTCACCGTTTCCTGCATCCAATACTTCAATTCTCCTGTTCCTGAATAATCAATCAATACCATTAAAAACTGCTGGGTATCTGGGCGAACCATTGTACGAACCGAATCACTCGTGGGTGTACCAAAGGCACCCTTTGCATCCCGAAAAGTGGGTAGCTTGTGGATGTTGAATTGACCTTTTCCGATGGCTTCATAGGGTTCATTGAGTTCTCCAATCCCAAAAACAACATCTCCTTCGATTTTGTCGGCATCATAACCGCCAATGGAATAGCCAGACTGCATGGATACCAAATTGAGTAAATCCACGACATTGTTGATACTGTAAATGCCCTTCCCTTTGACGACTCTCCGCAGCAAGGCTTCTGCCGACAAACGGTAGCGGCTGGGGTCTTGACCGAGTTTTTTATAGGCTGTTCGGGAGTTGGCGATGTTGGGAAGGTCTTTGATGTCAGCCGTTTGAAGAATGTCAGCAATGTCAGTGGTAGTAGCTTCAATGAGGTGACTCAGTTCGGGGTAGTTTGGGAACTCTAAAACAGTGACTTTACTTTGGATACAGCCTAATTGGAGATTTGGACAGTATTGGAGTAATTCGGGAGATAGGCTTATGTTGGTCATGGTGAAATGGTTTTTTGAGGATAAAGGTAGCAAAAGAGCATGTATTTCTATCTGTGAAAAACCTGCAATATCAGCTATATCTGTGATATCATTGTTCCCGTTGGTATTTCTCCTCAATAATCTTGCGGTATTTTCTCATTTTGCGGTTGCGGATGGCGGTTTTGCTGAATCTGGAAGCCAATAGAGAAATGGGGTTCATCAATGTGGGAGGAGGGACTTTGACGGGGCCAACTTGTTGGTGTATGCCACTCATTTGGACGGGGCGGGTGACTTCATCGGCAGTTTTGGGGCTGAGAAATTCGATTTTGAAGTCTTCACGGCTGGGATAAGGATAGACTTCTACAACATCGAGCGTGACATCATTGCTATAAAGTGGAATCACCATTTCATACGTTTCGTCTGCCAAATCAGTGGGCACGGTTACTCGGGCATTGACATAGCTCAAATGCGTGACTACCAAACTACTACCGACTTTTACCTCCAACGAAAAACCACCATTAGAGTCAGTCGTTGTGCCACTTCCGTCTTTGCGGAGGATGTGTACATTGGGAATCGGTGCTCGATTGCTGCCGTTGACCACTGTTCCAGACAAGACGATTTTGGGGGCATAGCCAGTTTGGGCGAAGGAGGAAGGAGTATTGAAGCAGCAAAATAAGAGTATTGGGAGTAAATAGTAACGGATAATTCGTTTGGCCATACCTTGAAGAAAGTTTGTTTTGTTCTTCAATAACGCCTAAATTGGGTAAAACGTTGCTAAAAACATGAATACCATTTTCCTTCAAACCCACATTCACGCTCCCGTCCAAACTTGTTTCGACCTTTCTCGAAACATAGATTTACACATAGAATCCACTACTCAAACCAACGAAAAAGCGATTGCAGGAAAAACGAGTGGCTTGATTGGATTGGATGAAACAGTGACTTGGCAGGCGAAACATTTGGGCTTTTATTGGAAAATGACCGTTCAAATTACTGCTTTTGAATCACCTCGTTATTTTCGGGATGAAATGGTGAAAGGCCCCTTCAAAGCCATGCGACATGAGCATTATTTTGAAAATCAAGCAGATGGGAGTACGCAAATGAAAGATGTTTTTACTTTTGCTTCGCCAATGGGTGTGTTAGGCAAAATTGTGGACAAATTGTTCCTCCAAAAATACATGCGAGGGTTTTTGGAGAAACGAAATGAGATGATTAAAGCGAAGGCAGAAAGTATTGGGTGATTGTATGTTTTTGAAAACTACTTGAATATAATTTTTTTAATTTGTATTTCCATACAACCCCTCATACATCCACCCATTGAACTGAAACAAAATCGGGCATTTTCGGGTACCTGAAAGTTGGGTGAACAAGATGCCAATTACCTCGTTCTCAGGGTCAATAAAACAGTAGGTGTGGGATGCGCCAATCCAACCAAAAGAACCCACTACTTTGCCCAAAGGAGAGTCGCCTTGTGAAACTGCAAAGCCATATCCAAAACCCAAATTGTCAAACTTCATTCCTCCCGCTTCAATCGGCAGAAGTTTATCGGCTAATTGATTGGCAGTCATCATTTCCACCGTTTCGGGCTGCAAAATCTGCTTGCCCTTGTAGCTGCCCTTGTTCAAAAGCATGGTCGCAAAATGGCTGTAATCTTCAACCGTTGACACCAAACCAAAATTCCCTCTTGGTAAATGCCCTTCGGTATAAACACTTTCGGTATTGTTCTCTCTTGCAAACAATTGGTCGGTTTCGTCATAGCCATAAATCGTAGCCAAATTCGCCATTTTTTCGGCTGCAATTTTGTAACCTGTATCCTTCATTTCCAAAGACTTGAATAGGTTTTCTTCCAAAAAAGCGTCTAAAGATTGTTGGCTCACCACTTCAATGATATATGCCAAAACATCAGTGCTATGACTATACGTAAACTTGGTATTGGGTTCGGAAGAGTTTGAAGTACAATTTGTTAGGAGTAGTATTGAAGTGATGAGGATTAGGAATGTTTTCATAGGAAGGGATTGTTTTGTTTTGGAAATTTTACAAAGCACAAAATACCTCTTGCAGCTCAAACTCAAATAGTGTATTTTTGCCAATAAAGAGGGGTATTTGTGCCAAAAAGTAAGAAACATGAAAACATTACAGGTCGGCATTGCAATGCCAAAGGGCAATATTGGAATCAGTTCTATTGCAGGAATTCGAGCGATATTCTTGAAAGCCAATGACTTTTTGCAGCAAAAACACGATACAAGGCATACTTTTTTTGAAGTAAAATTGGTGGGTGAAAGCCTTCTATCTCAAATTGCAGAAGGCATTTTTACCATTCAGCCCGATACTACTTTTGATGAATGTGTGGAGAACGACTTGATTTTTGTTCCTGCATTGTTGGGACATCCTTCCACTTTTTTACCACAAAATCAAGCCTTAATCGAATGGCTCAAAACGGCACATCAAAGCCCTAAAACCGAAATTGCGGCAATGTGTACGGCTGCTTTTTTGTTGGCAAAAGCGGGCTTGTTGGATAGTTATTCGGGCGTGACGACACATTGGATTGATGCACCGATTTTGAAGGAGTTGTTTCCAAAGGTGACCTTGGTAACGGAAAAAATCATTACGGATGAAAATGGCATTTACACAAGCGGAGGAGCGTTTTCTTCCTTCAATTTGGTTTTGTATGTCATTGAAAAATATGTGGGTAGGGATGTTGCTGTTTGGTTGTCCAACATTTTTGAAATCAACCTATACCGCCATTCTCAAATGCCTTTTATGATTTTTCAAAACCAAAAAACGCATGGAGATAAAGGAATTGCAGCCGCACAACAATACATGGAAACGCATTATACCGAAAGTTTGCACATTGGAGAAATCGCCCAACAGTTTGCCTTTAGTCGCCGCAATTTTATCCGTCGTTTTCAAGCTGCAACGGGTAATTCTCCCAACGATTACCTTCAACGCATCCGTATGGAAGCCGCCAAACGTTTGTTGGAAACGACCACCAAAAGGGTCAGCGAAATTATTTATGAAACGGGCTACAATGACTTCAAAACCTTTCGGGAGGTATTTCGGAAATGGACAGGAGTGACTCCAAAATTGTATCGGGATAGGATGAGGCGCTAGACTACCTTCAATTCACTCTCTCCACCTTCACTTCATCCTTAATTACCACCACTGTCCAAGCCTGTAAATCGGTCAAATCCTTCAACTTATCAGAATTTTGGATGTAGTTTAGCAGTTGTTTTTTGGAGGCTTTTTGGGTAGCGGTTAGTTTTTTGGCTTCTTCTTTTTTGAGGTATTTCAGTTCAAAAACATACTGGTGATTGATGGGAATATTGGGGCGTTTGAAGAAAGTCAAGTCCAAATAACCTGCGGGTGTTTCGGGTTCGCTGTCGACATAGTAGGCATCGGTCAGCATCATTTGCGCCATCATAATGACCTTGATATATTTCTCGTCAAATCGTTGGTAATCTCGATTAGCTAAATGATGCAAAGATGTGTGAATCAGTTGGAAAAACGGATGTGGGTTTCCCTTCAATGCCATTTCTTCTACGGCATCTTGAATTTGGTCGGTTTGAAGTTGAAACTGGTTTTGGGTTTGCAGCAATTGCCAAAAATAGGTGATGTAAATTTCTTGAATCGCATAATTGGGCACTCTAAATGTTACCCGTTTTGCCCACTGTGATTCGATGGTCAAAAATCCTTGGTAAAATAAAAGGCTTAAAAAATCGCTTTGGTCAAAGAATTTTTCAAAGCTGAATTCTTGTGTAATAATGCCTTTTACAGGGGTTCCTTTCACGATTTTCCGCAAAGTTTTGAAGTTTTCTTCGGGAGTTTCTACGGTGAGTAATCGCCTAACTTTTTTGTAATCACTCGAAATATTGATGTCCAACATGTTTGTAGGCATCTCTTCAAAAGCTTGATAGTGCTTCAGAAAGTACAATGCCATATTGGAGTTAAAAAGAAGGTTTGGAGTTTGATAATGAAATTTATAGCCATCATACCAAGCCTTCATAATTGGAAGAAGTTGGTCTATTTTTTCAATTTGCTGAGGAATGGCTAATTCAAAAAGTTCTTGTACTTTTTGTTCCGTAAAACCCATCATTTCGATAAATCGTAAGTCTAAAGATAAATTAGTAGCTATATTGAAGCCACTCGTCATACTGTCCAAAGTAATAGGCGTAATTCCTGTTGAAAAGAAACGGTCAACCACCCCTAAAGCGGTTCCTTCCTTAATCGCCTCATAAAATTTTCGCACAAATCCCTCTGCGCCCACTACTTTTTTGAATTCTTCCAGCCGAAAAGCAATCAACTGATTGGCGAAATGGTCATATTCGTCAATAATGATGTATAGCTTGTGGTCAGGAGCTTTTCGTTTTACTAAAAAAATCAAAGAGGACATTAGAAAAGCAGGATAGGTCATTTTATTTATTTCTGCTGCTTCTTTAGGTGTAAAAAAATCAGAATAAGTATTACAAAAATCTCTAATACTATCTCTTACTTTTTTCAAAAAACCATTTAGTGTACTTTCTTCGGACGTAGTATCGATTTGTGTAAACTCAAATTTAATCACCAAATAAGTATTGGCTAAAGGTGTAGAGTTTTGTCCAATATATAAATCTCCAAACAGCTCTTTAAATTTATCCTTGTGTTCTAAGCCGTAATAGTATTGAAGGAGAGATACAAAAAGGCTTTTTCCGAATTTGCGAGGACGCAAATAGAAAATGTATTTATCGGGAAGGTTTTCCAGTTTTTCAATGTAATTGGTTTTGTCAACATAGTGATAACCTTGACTGATTAAATCGTCAAAATTACTGATGCCGTAAGGGAGTTTTATGGGAGCGTTCATCTAATTGTTTTTTGGAAAGATACAACATTCTAACAAAAAAAAGCCCACAATGATTCAAGCAATTAGCAGAATTTACTCCTGAAAATACACCCTTTTCACCCGCCCACTCACACTCGTCAAGACCTCATACGAAATCGTTTCCAACCATTCTGCCACTTGTTGAACAGGCAAATGTTCGCCAAAAACCTCGACCTCATCTCCCGCTTTGACTCCTTCAATGTGCGTTACATTGAGCATCGTCATGTCCATACACACATTACCCACAATTGGCGCAAGTTTTCCACATATCCACATTTTCCCTTTGCCGTTGCTCAATCGTCTGTGCAAACCGTCGCCATATCCAATATTGACAGTCGCAATTTTGCTCGTTTTGGAGAGCTGTCCTTTTCGGGCATAGCCCACTGTTTCCGAAGCAGGTACTTTTTTGATTTGTGCAATGTAGGTTTTCAAGGCACTCACACATTGAAGCTGGGACTGCAAAATATTTCCCCCATCAATGCCGTACAAACCCAAACCCAAACGCACCATATCCATTTGATATTGAGGGAAACGGGTGATGCCCGAAGAATTGAGAATGTGTCGAATAGGAGGTTTTGAGAATTGCAGGTTTTCTTGAAGATAGTTGTGCATCAATTCATAACGCCGCATTTGTTCCTCACTGAATCCATCATGTTGGGCTTCATCACTTGCCGACAAATGCGACAAAATAGAAGCGACTTCAAACTGTGGATTGTTTTGGAGATGTTGGACTAAATTAGGGAGTTCCGATTCTTCAAAACCCAAACGGTTCATTCCTGTTTCCAGTTTGAGGTGAATCGAAATCGGGAATTCCACGCTCACCGAAGTATGCTGCAAATGTTCGTCCAATTGCTGCAATTGCCAAAGGCTGTAAATTTCGGGTTCGATGCGGTATTGCAGCAAGGCATCAAAACTGCTGGGCGAAGGATTCAAGACCATGATAGGCAGGGTAATACCCGCTTTCCGCAAAGCCACACCTTCATCTGTATAGGCTACACCCAAATAGTCGACCTGATGGTATTGCAGCAAATTCGCCACTTCAAAGCTGCCACTGCCATACGACAAAGCTTTGACCATCACCATCATTTTGGTGTTATTTTGCAGTAGTTGCCGATAAACCTTCAGGTTGTGGGCAATGGCATTGAGGTTGATTTCCAAAACCGTACTGTGTGCTTTTTGCGACAGCGTATTGGCTATTCTTTCAAAAGCAAAAGTACGTGCGCCCTTGACCAAAATACTTTCCTCTCGAAACACTGGAATTTGCTGCAAAAATGCTTGTGTGGTGGGGAAAAAAATGGCTTCGATTCCTTCAAAGAAGGTTTGGTAGGTGGTCATTTTTTCTCCAATTCCTATGAGTCTTTGGATGTTTTTTTGCTGCAATAGTTGGGCAACTTGACGGTACAAATGTTCGTGGTTTTGCCCACTTTGAAGGATGTCCGAAAGAATGAGGGTGTGTTTGGAGTGTTGTCTTTGCTGCTTCAAAAAATCCAATGCGATGCCCAAAGAATGGAGGTCGTTGTTGTAACTGTCGTTGATAATCGAGCAGTTGTTGTTGCCTTGCTTCAATTCGAGCCGCATGGCTATTGGCGAAAGCTGCAACATTTTGGCTGCAATGTCTGCATCTGAATAATTGAAATGAAGCAATAAGAGCCAACAGTGAATGGCATTTTCTATGGATGCTTCATCGGTAAAAGGGATTTTGATTTGACGAGTTTTGTTTTGGTATTTGGCTTCAATGTGGGTAAATGTGGATTGTTTGTGGATAAGTGTGATTTGGAGGGTAGGTTTGGAGTTGGTTGGGTATAAGGTATTGGATTTTGACCAAGTGAGAGTTTTTACATCCCCCCTACCCCCTTCAAAGGGGGAATCAAAACTCCCCCTTTGAAGGGGGGTAGGGGGATGTTGCGAGGGGAGTAGGAGGATGTCATGTACACACTCAGTTATCAACTCATAATCCACACAATATACCAAGATATCCACATTCCGAAACAACTCCAATTTCTCCTGCACCTTCTGCCTATCACTCTCAAAACCCTTGCTATGTGCTGCTCCAATGTTGGTAAATATGCCAATTGTAGGTTGAATAATCTTCGCCAATTTTTCCATCTCTCCGACTTCCGAAATTCCCGCTTCAAAAATCCCCAAATTGTGTTGTTCGTTCATTTGCCAAACCGAAAGCGGCACACCGATTTGTGAATTGTAGCTTTTGGGGCTTCGAACAATGTGGAAATCTTGCCACAAAAGTTGATAAAGCCATTCTTTGACCACCGTTTTGCCGTTGCTGCCTGTAATGCCGATAATGGGGTAATCGAATTGGCTGCGGTGTTCGGCTGCCAACTTTTGGAGGGCTTCAATGCTATCCGAAACGAGGATAAAATTGGCTTCGAAATATAGGCTTGTTTGCCAATCCAATTGACTGATAACAAAGTTGCGAATTCCTTTTTGATAAGCTTCTGCAATGAAAGTATGTCCATCTCTGCTTTGGCTTTGGATAGCAAAAAAGAGGGCATTATTGGAGAAGGTGATTTTGCGACTGTCGAATAGAAGGTGTTGAATGTCGGTGTTTTGGGTGGATTGAAGGAGGGTGCCGTTTATGGTTTTGGTGATGTGGGAAATTTTCATGGTTTTGAAATTGGAGTTTGTGTTCTCAGTTATGTTTTTAATCAACTACCTGCCATTTCCAACAAATCCTCTAAACGGTATTTTCGATAAGCTTCTTTGTTTTCTTGTTGCATTTTCAAGACTTCGTTTTTACTTTGTATGTGCAAATACAAAGCAGGATTCATATTGAAGATTTCTCCAAATTTGAGGGCCAAGTCCGTATTGATTTTTCGATTGTCATTCAATACAGCACTTAGATTGCTTTCTTGATAGTCAATATATTGGGCAAGCTGTTTGTGTTTGATTCCCAAGACTTCTACCATCTTCTTCAAAAAATATCCCAAAGTCAAAATTTCTTTTGGATTGCTTTTTTTCAGATAGGTTTCCATTTGCAATCGAAGTGATACCAGTTCAATGCGTTTTCTTTGGGCAGGGGTTCTTTTTTTAGATTCTGCGATGATGACTTGTTGAAGGATTTTGAATTCCTCCGAAGTAGTATCTACTTTGCCGTCTTCACGTCCATTGATTCCGCCCGCATTGATAATTTCCTCATTCATCTTCTATATCTATTTGAGTACTTGAGTCAATATTTAAATATCTGTCTATTAGTTTCTGTCCTCCTATTTCATCAATATACATCTTGAGACCAACTGCTGTTTTTGCTCCATATTTTTCTTGGTAAATGGACACCAATGCCGTTTTAGTATCAAATGATAGGAAACCTGCATAGTTCCCTTGTCCCAATTCTAAACTTTTATGACAAGCAAAGGCAATCAAAGAACCTGCAACATTTTCATATTGACCTTTGCTGCCAAAATTGTGGGGTGCAACTTCAATATTATTCATATACAAAAGCTCATCATTCACCAATGTCAAAAGTAGCAATCCTTCTAACTTCTTAGGAGAATCTTTGAGTGTGATTTTAAACAACATCGCTCCTTCTGTTTTTGCCAATTGCCTCCAAGCAAATTTCCAACCATCTTTTTTAAAAGGTAGTTCTTTGGGAATCGTTTCCAAAATCTCTCCTTCGTAAATATCGCCTGTCGCAACCTCTTTTAAATAAACATCCATAAATCAAACAAAGTTTCCACAAAATTATCATTTTTTGATAAATATGGTAAACAAAAAACACCCAATTTCAAGCCTTTTGCTTCAAAATTGAGTATTCATTAAATTCTTTGTTAAAAGCGTTTATGTGAGGCATTTACCTACTCGCATCCATCTTCTTTTTCTTCTTCTTATCCTTATCCAAAAGCGTTTCAACATCAATACACTCTGTGGCTTCCAGCGCCTTTGATTTAGGATGACGAGTGTAGCCCAAAGCAGTTACACCATTGCTTTCGAGGTGACTCAAAAGGTATTCCATATCCGCATATTCGGCGGGATCATAGCCTTCCTTGAAGTCGTAACCAAAAGATTTACCAAGTGCTTGCCAGAAAAAGGCACTAACTGGATTTTTGAACTCTTTCAGTAAGTCGTAGAAACGTTCTCCTGAACCTCGCTCAATCAATTTGACCAATACCTTGCCCTGCGAAACGGTTAGTTTTTTTAATTCGGTTTTGAAGTCTTCTTTCATCTCTTTCTCCAACTCCTTCAAGTATTTGCGTTTTTCTTTTTTACGCTTGGACTCCTCGGTTACTCTTTCGATTTCTGCAATCAAAGTCAGCGCACGTTGGGCATAAGGATAAACCTTGATAATGTTGTATTTCAGCTTTTTATACGCCTTCAATTCTTCGGCAGACATCAATTTGCTTGAAGCTACTTGAACCGTATCAAGGCGATATAAAGGAATTGTATCCACCTTAGTGGTTTGCAGTTCCAAAATATTGATGTCGTCAATGTGTTTGTTATAGAGCGTATCTTGGGCGAAGCTATTGAAGGTAAACGTAAATAGAATCAAAAAGAAGGTAATTTGCAACGGATAAATTTTCAAACTGTTTATTGTTATTGTGTTCATTTTATGCTGTTTTATCAATCCAAACCTAATGAGTGTATGACATAGGTTTCAGTATTTTGATGGCAGATTAGGGCAGAGGTTTATTTTGAAGGGGTGGCTTGATGCTGTTTCATTCAAGTTTAGGCTTAAATCTATTGTAGAGTACAAAAATACGACAAGCTTTCCAACTTGGTTAACGATTTTAACAAAAATAAATTGTTTTCTCACTTCTCACTTCTCACTTCCCACTTCTCAAATGAATTATTGAAATAAATTGGTATAAACTTCCTGCACATTGCTTACCTGCACTAATTTGATATCGTATTTGTCTGGATTCAAACCTTTATTGCTGGAGGAAACAAACATTTTTTTGAAGCCCAGTTTATCTGCCTCCAATATTCGCTGCTCGATTCGATTGACACTCCGTACCTCACCCGAAAGCCCGACTTCTCCTGCAAAACACACATTACTCGGCACAGTCACATCTTCAAATGAGGACAACAGAGCACATATAATGGCGAGGTCAATAGCTGGGTCTTCGACTTTAATGCCGCCTGTGATGTTGGTAAAAACGTCTTTGTCACCAAATCGAAAACCGCACTTTTTCTCCAATACTGCCAAGAGCATATTCAGCCGTCGACTGTCAAAACCCGTAGCAGAACGTTGAGGTGTACCATAAGCGGAACGGCTCACCAATGCCTGTGTCTCAATCAACAAAGGTCTCATCCCTTCAATCGTAGCCGCAATACAAATCCCACTCAATTGATCGCTGTTTTCGGAAATCAACAGTTCGGAAGGATTGGTCACTTGCCGCAATCCATCGTGTAACATTTCGTAAATACCTAATTCGGCAGTCGAACCAAAACGGTTTTTTTTGGTGCGGAGCAATCGGTAGGCATAGTGGTGTTGTCCTTCAAATTGAAGCACGGTGTCGACCATGTGTTCCAGTACTTTTGGTCCTGCAATATTACCTTCTTTGGTGATGTGGCCAATGAGGAAAACGGGAGTGTGGGTTTCTTTGGCGAATCGCTGCAATTCGCCCGCACATTCTCGAATCTGTGATACGCTGCCTGCCGTTGATTCCATTGCAGGGGAATAGAGGGTTTGAATCGAGTCAATGACACACAAATCAGGGCGATTGGATTTGAGTTGTTTGAAGATATTGTAGAGATTGGTTTCGGTCAGAATCAAGCAGTCTTTGTTTTTTACACCAATTCTGTCTGCCCGCATTTTGATTTGAGAAGCACTTTCCTCACCACTGACATAGAGGATTTTTACGCCTCGCAAGTGAATCGCTATTTGCAGCATCAAAGTAGATTTGCCAATGCCAGGTTCGCCTCCCAGTAAAATAATGGCACCAGGAACGATGCCCCCTCCAAGTACTCGGTTAAGTTCGTGATCATCGCTTACTATTCGCCTTTCTTGCACGCTTTCAATGGCTTCAATACTAACAGCGGATGCTAATTGGTGTTTGTCAATGTCTGATAATCGTGTGTTTTTAGGACTTGTTTTGGGTTCTACTATTTCTTCTACATACGTATTCCACTCTTCACAAGCAGAACATTTTCCCATCCATTTTGGAGAAGTCGTGCCACAGTTTTGGCAGACATACCGGGTTTTTACTTTAGCCATGTTTTCATTTTTTTCTTTTAACAAGCAGAGTAAGTAATTGATTCCTTTTCTGTGACTATTTCACTAAAAAATCGTCTAATCAAACGTCTTTGGGACAGTTAGTCTTTTATTAAATATCCAATAAATAAACAATAACAATGTTAGATCAAATTATTCAATTAGCGAAAGAACAAGGTACGGCTTATTTTAAAAACCAAACGAATGTACCGAATGAACAAGCAGAAGAAGCCGCTGAAACAGCAGGAGAATCTATTTTTGAAGGTTTGAAAGACCAAGTATTAAGTGGGAATTTGAGTGGAGTAAAAGATTTGTTGTCTGGCAATGCCAAAATGGATAGTAGTAATCCTATTGTTGGACAAATCATCAGCATGTTTACTTCAAAATTGAGTGGCAAATCTGGTATTTCTAATGATGTTGCAGAAAATGCTGCTCAAGGTGGTATTCCCAATTTGTTGCAGTCTTTGATTGGAAAATTCATGTCGACAGACAAAGCTGATAGCGGATTTGATGTAGCTGAATTGGCAAAATCTGTGATGGGAGACAAAATCGAAGATACAGTTGACGATTTAAAAGAAAGTCTTGGCGGTATGTTGGGAGGATTTTTTGGGAAGAAATAGTATATTTGTCCATCTAATTTTTATCAATCATATTTCTTAATCAAAGGAGGTTATCCCAACTTCCTAAAGTCAAAAAAAAGTAATCGTATTATGGCTTACAAAATCACAGACATTGAAGGTATTGGTCCTGTAATGGAAGAAAAGTTAGCTACAGCAGGCATTAAGACTGTTGAAGGTTTGCTTGAAAAAGGCGCTTCTAAAAAAGGACGAACTGAGTTGGCTGCAACTACTGGTATTGATGCCAAGAAATTATTGGTTTTCGTGAACAATGCGGATTTGTTCAGAGTGAAAGGAGTATCAAGCCAATATGCTGAACTGTTGAAAGCTTCTGGTGTAGATACCGTGAAGGAACTTCGCAACCGCAAACCTGAAAATCTTCAGGCTAAAATGGCTGAGGTAAATGAGGCAAAAAAGCTGGTTCGTCAAGTACCTTCTGTTAAGCAAGTGGAAGGATATGTGAATCACGCTAAGGAGTTGGATCCTGTGGTGACTCACTAAGTTTTCCGAATAGAAGATAAAGGGCGTAATATTTTGAGTATTACGCCCTTTTTTGATGAATCCTCAATAGGGTATTTTAAAAAGCATATCGTATTGAGAAAGCCCCTCCTGTTGAAAACCTAAGATTGGATCGCCAAAAATAAATCGTAGGCTTTACATCAATCGCAAAGACAATCGGTGCATCGGGCGTATATTCCAAACCAAATATGGCATCGGCTCCTACGTTCAAATCTTCTCTCCAAACTCCTGCATGTCCCCCCAATCCATAAAAAATGTTGAGACTGTAATCCAGTGCTTCTGCATGAAGTTCAATTAATCCTGTGACAGTGACACCATTTTGTCCACCTCCCACTATCAATTCAAAAGCGGTATTGCTACCTGTAAACTGTTTGTAAGTGACTCCAGCAGGAAATCCAAACCGTACCCCAAATGCACTATCATAGTTTTGGGCATGAGATACACTATGCAGGCTTAGCAAACAGGCAATTAAAAAAAGTAATTTTTTCATACTTATCTTTTATTAGAGTTTAATAATTAAAAACGTAGGTTTTATTGTTAATTTAGTCGCAATCTAAAGACAAATATTAAGTAATTTAGTTGCTTATGCCCCATAAACATCAACTTCCAGCTTTTCGTTATTATTTATTGATGAAAAATGTAACTCCCAATCAATTAGCCTATTTTATTGCTGCTATTTTAGGTCTATCTTGTTTACTAATCAACCTTTTGCTCATCTTTTTTTTCCAGTTATCTATAGCATGGTACTGGGCATTGGTAATAGCTGCCTTTACAAGCCTGATTGGATACCTTCTGTTTTACATTGCCTTAGAGCGGTTTATCTATCGAAAAATCAAATTGATTTACAAACATATCCACCGACTAAAGCAACCTAAAAAAAATATGGGAGAAAGTATTGACTTAAACGAAAACATTCTCGATCAAGTAGAAATGCAGGTGTTGGAATGGACTGCAGAGAAAAAAGAGGAAGTAGATGCGCTGAAAAAATTAGAAACGTATCGGCGTGAATTCCTCGGTAATGTATCTCATGAGCTTAAAACTCCGATTTTCAACATGCAAGGGTATCTGCTTACCCTCATTGATGGAGGCATTGACGACCATAAAATTAACATGAAATACCTTCACAAGGCGGCTCAAAATGTAGAGCGATTGAGTGCAATCGTGAATGATTTGGAGATAGTGAGCAGACATGAGGTTGGTGAACTTAAACTCAACAAAGCTCCCTTCAATATTGCTGAACTCGTAGAAGAAATTTTTGAAACAATGGAAATGATGGCAGATGCCAATGATGTAGAATTGAGCTTTAAAAAAGGCTCTCAAACTTCAATGATGGTGAATGCTGACCGAGAGCGGATTCACCAAGTTCTTACCAACCTTATTTCTAATTCTATCAACTACGGTAAGGAGAATGGCAAAACCAAAGTAGGGATTTATGACATGGACAAATACGCCCTCATTGAAGTAACCGACAATGGTTTAGGAATTGCAGAAAAACACCTACCTCGTCTTTTTGAGCGTTTTTATCGAGTCGATCCTGCTCGTTCAAGGGCAAAAGGTGGTTCGGGTTTAGGACTTTCTATTGTCAAGCATCTCATTGAAGCCCATCACCAAACCATTCATGTCCGCAGCAAGGAAGGGCTCGGAACGACTTTTGGGTTTACTTTGGCGAAGGCTTAATACAAGAAGTGTGAAGTGAGAGACAAGAGGTAAGAAATATATCAATCTCACCTCAAAATCTTGTAACCTTACAGCTTGAACTCAAATCATACCAATCCACATTGGAAAATCATACTTTAGCGTTTTACAAGCAACTAATTACCAAATCGATAGGCCGATTAGTATTTAATATTGCTCATACGGCTTAGTATTACAATCCTACCACCACAGTGTCTTCGTGATAGACCACCGAATACTTCAAATCAATTATCTTCTCCACTCCTGCTTCCATGTTGAACTGCCACTCCAAATGCCCCAAATCATTCTTTTTTAAGGCTTCCGTATCGGCTTCGTAAACAGGCTCGATGAGTTCTACTTCAATATCGTTGTCATTCGAGACAGGAATTTGATTGTGGACTGTTAGTTGAATCGCCCGCTTTTTTGAGTTGGTTATAGTTGTTTGGTAAGCATAGAGCATTTTCTCTTTATTTTTGATAAACCCAACTGTCTTGCGAAGATTTTGAAGGGTTTTGTAGACTACTTTCACCGCTTCATCAATGCCCAAACCAACTTCAAAATTTGCGCTTGAAGCTGTAAAAGGAATATTGGATTTCGCTACAAAGTGATTGTCCATGAAAATGTTAGATGAGCCCGATAACAGAGGATAGTCACTGTCATTCGTGATTTTGGCTTTCAAATAGGCATGTGAAGATTTGGAAGGAACAGCAATGTGGACAAATTCGGTCTTGTAAACTCGCTCCAAAATATTGACCTGTTGAGGCTGATTGTCGCTCAAAATAGTAGTTTTACTACCTACTCCAAAAACAACCGATGCTGCTTTTGTGTCAACTGTTACTTCTTCACGTTCCATAGGTTCTTCGGCTACTTCTTCCTCTTCATAAAGCGATTTATCCTTTTTTTCAGATATGGCTCCACTCATCATCGGACTCATTTCGGAGCGTCTCTTGCTGTATTTAGGAGGTGAATATTTACTCAAAAACCAACTACCCAATTGAGGAGGTTCACCGCTAATATGTGGTTTGGCAGTCGAAAGCTGCAAGCTCACTTCTTCCCAATCCTCGCCTGTTCGCTGACTCACCATTGCCTTGTATGCCAAAGAAACTTCGTTGGAATTGCTATCCACTCGCACATCATATGCAGGATACCAAGCTGCCCCATATACAATGTAGGATAACTTTAAAGTGACCTCTTCCTCGCCTTTTGCTTCCAAAACCACTTGAACCTGCTTTTTGGATTTGGTCGTTGTTTGTCCAAGCGAATTTCTTTCTCGATTTAATTTGTCTAATTCTTGCTGAATCTGATGCACTTCTTTTTGAACACTCAAAATATCTGCGTCAATTTTGGTCAATTGTGTTTGGTGTAAATCAATCATTTGCAGCCATTTTTCGGGCTGTAAACTGGCCGCTTCCTTAGATTTTTCGGAAGTAGCGGTGATTTTCGCTGCAATATTTTCGACCAATAGACGGGCACTTTCCAACCGTTTGGTTTTCATCTGCAATGCCTTTGTTTTATTTTGGAGTTCCGTTTGTTGTTTTTGCAGTTCCTCCAAACGCTCATTTTGATTCACTGTAAAGTGCTTGGTTTCCAGCTTTACATCCTTCAATAGGGCATTGCCAGCCCCTGTCACTTGCAGGCTGTTTGCTTCGATTCGTTCAGGTAAGGTATCAAATACAATGATTTGAATACCTGCTTCAAGCTTTGTTTTTCCGATTCGACTTACTTGTGCACGGTCACTAAAAACTGTGACCTGTGTAATTTTAGAGTTAAGGGTTTTCATGTTTATTTTTATATTTTAGCTGTTATCTTGGATGAAATAAAAAGCGACTTTTAGACAAAAACGTTTCAAAAACTGAATAAATTATAAAAAAAGATAAATTTACTGCAATGAATGATTTATTACAGCAATTACTCTCAACAGACTCAAAGTTGTTAATGATTTATGTAATTGTGTATTTTTTTTGGGGAATATTGATGCACAATTTTGGGATTTATACTCGCATTGCTCGGTTTCGTTATTGGTGGCAAATCATCACTTGCTATATTTTCTATATGATACCCATTTCCATCTTATTGAGGGATTTAGCGTGGTACGAGCAGTATGTATATGGCTTGTTTTTTATGGGGATTTTGGAGTTTGCAGGTTATTGGCTCAAAACTTCTATTGCCTTTGAAAACAATGTTTTAGAACGTTTTTTTGGAGTCCATAACTTTACACTTGGTATGACCCTATTTTTTGCAGCTTATTTTCCATTGGGAAATGCTTTGGTGGAGCTGTTAGCAGATTTGATGCCTTAGTTATGATACAATCTTCTATTTTAGCGAATTACGTAGGGCTCATGATTATATGATTTATTGAGGTAAGATTTTCAAAACTAAAACATCACAAGCCAGGTTTTATCTCTCTTAAATTCTACTTCTCTCACTTCAAATGGCTTAAAACAGCAAAGGACAGCCTCTTAAAGACTGCCCTTTGCTGTTTTTTTTTAACTTCTAAAATAACTTTTATTTTACTGTTGTGCGACTTGTTCCTCTTGTGCTTGTGAGTAAGTTTCTAAAGTGTCGCTCAGTTGTTTTCTTGCCAAGAAAATTCTGCTTTTGACCGTACCCAAAGGCACCTCCAAAGCATCGGCAATTTCGTGGTATTTGAAGCCTTGATACATCATCCAAAACGGAGTTCGATACCTATCTGGAAGACCTTCTAAAGCTCTATCAATGTCCTCTACCACAAAGTTAGAAGGGGCATCGTTGTTGACCGTTTTTGCCGTATTCATCAAATAAGACTGATCTGTGTTGTCAAAAATGGTGTTTTGACGTACTTTTTTACGGTAGTTATTGATAAAAATATTACGCATAATGGTATAAAGCCACGCCTTTAGATTGGTATTGTGGCGGTATTTATCTCTATTGGTCAATGCCTTTAATATGGTTTCTTGCAACAAGTCATTGGCATCTTCCAAGCTTCTTGTCAGTTTTACGGCATAGGGTTTTAGAGACCCATACATACCCGTAATGGAACGATTAAATTCTATTGCAGACATATTTTTCAATCTTTTAAGGTTAAAGTCATCTCCTATTTAATTTTTCGTTGTCGAAAAAAGCAAACATTGTGGGAGTAATGTTATTAGGAGTGTTATCTATCATTATTTACGAGAAAACCCCCCACTTAGGTTGTTTCATTTTCCTTTTTCTCGTTGGATAGAGTTCATCAAAAATGATGTTCTCTCTTTTTGAAAGTGTAAAAAGGTTCTTATAATATTCTTTTTTTTGGATTAAAACATTTGTCTATGTTGCAAAATTGCTTCATCTTCTTCAAAGAAACTGTCAGATAATGAACTTTTTGTCAATTCTACATAAGTTGTATGATGAAAATAAAGTATGTTCTTTGAGCCTACGTTTCGGTAACTTCATTTGGTGATAAAAAAATTAGTGTATAATTTTAAATATCAAGAATAAATGAGTTTAAAAATAAAATTATTCTATTTTTTTAAAATTTATTCAAAAAACGTTATGTAATGAAATGGTCTTTCGATTGCGAGTTATTCAATAAAAGTCCATTTTTGTTATTGCAAAGTGCTCTGAAATGCAATATTACCGAAACGTAGGTTTGAGGTTGAAATCTTAGAGATTCCATCCCTTATACACTACAACCATGAAAAAATGAAAAAAGTTTCATAAGTTCTAATATTAACAAATTTTAACGCCAAAGCGATAATTAATACAATTTACTAAAAAAAAATGACTTAATCAAAGGTTTTTTTACTGCAAAAACGGATTATATTGTTTTTCGTGTCCAATAGTCGTTTCTGGTCCATGTCCTGAATATACTTTCACCTCATCAGGAAGGGTAAACAAATTTGTTTTAATACTTTTGATGAGGGTAGTAAAATCTCCGCCTGGTAAATCTGTTCTTCCAATACTTTCATAAAACAAAACGTCTCCTGCAATCACAAATTGGTCAGCTACGCTATAAAAGGATAAACTTGCAGGGGAATGACCTGGCGTAAAGAATATTTGCAAACTCGATTCGCCAAATGTCAATTCTTGCCCTTCCTCTAAAAATACACTTGGTAAAGGCGAGGGTTCAACTGCAATGCCATACATTTGACCAACCCTTTCTACCGATTGCAAAACAGGTAATTCTCCTCTATGGATAGCTAATTCTAAGCCATATCGTTCCATTACAAACTTATTTCCAAAAACATGGTCAATATGACAGTGAGTGTTCACCAATAATTCGGGTTTTAAGTCTAAATCGGCAATAACGTCAGTCAACCTTTGTTGTTCATTGGGCGTTTGGCAGCCTGGATCGAAAATAACACAAGCTTTGGTGTTATCGTATACAAGATAGGTGTTCTCCTGAAAGGGGTTGAAGGTAAATTTTAAAACTTGTATCATGTTTTTTGTGTTAAATAGGTTATCTTAGTCAAATCAAAATTTAAACTTGCAAAAAAGTCGTCTTGCTGATACACAGCTCGCAACTAAACAAGAAAGCTGCAAGTTAAGAATATTGTTGTTTTAGCTTAATGAATAACATGCAAAAACCATCTAACAATTAATACATTCGTGCTTATGCTCCCTATCCTAAAATCTACGTTGAAGGTTTTCCTCTCCTTTTTATTTTTTGCAGTTCTGTTGGGACAATCACCTGCTATTTTTGCTCAGGGCTTTTACACCACTTTTGGACAAAATCGGGTACAGTACCATGATTTTGAATGGTCTTACTACGAATCGCCCAATTTTCTCGCCTATTTTTATCAAGGAGGGCAGCAGTTGGGAAAATTTGCAGTGATGGTAGCAGAATCCAATTTGGAAGAAATTGAATCCAAATTGGAGTTTAAAGTCAACCGGAAGGTCGAAATTATGGTTTACCACAATCTTTCGGATTTGAAGCAAAGCAATATTGGGCAAGGTATTGAAATCAACAATACAGGTGGTGTGACCAAAATCATTGGCAACAAAATGTTTGTGTCTTTTGATGGAGACCACAATCGTTTGGCAGAGCAAATCAAAGAAGGGATAGCTAGGGTTTTTCTTGAAAATATGATTTATGGGGGCAATATCCAAGAAGTGCTGCAAAATGCGGTATTGTTGAACCTTCCCGATTGGTTTGTGAATGGCATGGTTTCTTATGTAGGAGAGGAGTGGAGTACCGAAATGGATGCAAAATTGCGAGAGTTTGTTGAAAAAGACAAACTCAAAAACTTCAATAGGTTATCTCCCGAAGAGGCGACTTTTGCAGGACATGCACTGTGGCACTACATCGCCCAAATGAATGGTGAATCGTCTATTCCCAACCTTTTGTATCTCACCCGCATCAACCGAAGTTTGGAGAGTGGATTTTTGTTTGTATTGGGCAATACCGTCAAAAACACGATTGCGGAATTCAACGAATATTACACGAATCTCTATGCTTCAGAAGATAACAAACGAGAAGAATTGGAAGAGGCCAATCAATTGATTCGCACCAAAAAGAAGGTAAGAAGAAGGGGAATTTTGTATGATGAAGTAAAGGTAAGCCCCAATGGTCAGTATATTGCTTATACAACAGATGAGAAGGGTAAACACAAGGTTTATTTGTACGATACTCAAACGAATACCCAGAAAATTATCCTCAAAAATGGGTTTCGATCCTTCAAACAACCCACCGAAACTCGCTATCCACTTTTGGCATGGGACAAACGAAGCCAAAAAATAGCGATTGTGTATGAACGTCGAGACAAGGTGAAGTTGTTGGAATACAATGTGTTGGAAGACGAAAAAACTCCTTGGGATGATATGAATAAATTCCAACAGGTTTCGGATATTGGCTATATGGATGCTTCTGACAAGTTGATTCTTTCGGCGGTTTCACTCAGTCAAGGGCAATCCGATCTTTACACCTATTTCATTCCCAATACCAAAACCGATCGATTGACCAATGATTATCATGCAGATTTAGAGCCGAGGTTTGTCACCCTCAATGGTGTTAGAGGCATCGTGTTCAAATCCAATAGATACAACGATACATTGAAGGTGGAAAAATTGGACAGTATTCCTCCTTCAAGTAATTACGACTTGTTTTTCTATGACCTTGCCAAAGGCAAAGAGCAGGTTTTAACGAGAATCACCAACACTCCAATATCACAAGAATGGATGCCGATGCAGTACGACAGTACACACATCGCCTACCTAAGTGATAAAAACGGTATCAAAAACTTGTATGCAGCTCATTTCGACAGCGTATTTGTGCGAACAGATACGAAAGTGTTTTATATGGATTCTATGGTCATCAATCCAACCTATCCTTTGGATGAATATCGAGCAGCAGGCTTGATTGATACGGTTATACAAGAAGATATTTACAAAGTCGTGGCAGTTAGTTATCCGATTACCAACTATCAAAGAAATATTGGAGAATACGATATTGCAGTAAAAACAAAAGATATTGTTCAGCTACATTATCAAAATGAAGCTTACGAATTGCACAAACTTCAACTTCCCGAAGATCCACAGCAAGCGGAAAAAAAATTAAGTAAAACAATTTACCGACAACAATTGGAAAATTCGCTCAGTACTCGGCTTTCTACCAACAAGTCTGTAAGTGCCAATAGAACTTCTGGAAAAAAGAAAAAACAAGACCAAAGTCAAAAAACTTCAAAGCCCAATTCGTCTGATAACTCTACCAAATCTGATAAAAAAGGAGATGATTCTGATTCTTTTTTCCAAAATCCATTTGAAGAAAATGAGGATTCACAAGGTTCGTTGACGGATACGATTTTGGAGGAGGAAGATAAAGCATCGGAAACAGATACAGAAGATGCAGATATTGTTATTGAAGATATAGAAGTACAACAACAACCTCAGAAGGCAGAAGAAATAGACATGGAAAACTATTTCTTCCAAAGCGAATTTGATTATGACGAAACCATAACTACTCCGCCTTCTTCCATTGAATTACCCAGTCAAACAGGAGTTGCCAATTCGGGTGGAGGATTGCGTATTCCGACCATCAATGCGACAGGAGTAATCCCTGCTTCTCAAGAATCTATCTTGAAAAACGCTCGGATTCGCACCTATAAAACCAAATTTAGTGTTGATAATGTGGTTACGCAGTTGGATAATACCATTATTTTCAGTCAATATGAAAACTTCCAATTTGGTACTTCAACAGCTGGTGTACCGTCTTTTACCAATCCCGACTTGAATACGCTCATCAAAGTGGGCATTACCGACTTGATGGAAGATTATCGCTTGATTGGTGGATTCCGATTACCTGTGGGTTTTGGAGGTTCTGAATACTTTGTGGAGTATTGGAACCTTAAAAATAGGCTGGACAAAAAGTTCTTGTATTATCGCCGAGCCAACAATCAACTTTTCACATTGAACTCTGACTTGTTGCCTCCTGGGACAAACTATCAAGCCGATGCTAAAGTGGTCAGTAACTATTTCCAAACGACCTTTAGCTATCCATTAGATGTCAACAAGAGTGTACGCTTACATTTAGGGGCTCGATACGATAAGGCAACTTTCTTGGCAAGTGATATCATTTCGCTGATTGAACCACAGCAGTCTGAAAGTTGGCTGTTTAGCAAAGCTGAGTTTGTATTTGACAATACGATTGACATAGCGTTGAACATTATGAATGGAACTCGCTTCAAAATCTATGCAGAAATTCACAAGCCTTTTGAAGCGCAGTTTGACAAAGACATCAACAAACTCAACTTCAAGGATACAGGTTATTTGGGAATTGTTGGGGGAGATTTTAGGCACTATCAGCGAGTACATAAGCAAATTGTGTGGGCGAGCCGTTTTGCAACAGCATACAGTTATGGTAGCCGAAAAATGCTGTACTACTTAGGTGGTGTGGATAATTGGTTGCTCTTTGACAGCAACAAACGATTTGATAGCGAGACTCCTATTGACCAAGATGCAAACTATGGTTTTCAATCTCTGGCAACGAGCGTGAGGGGCTTCAAACAAAACTCTCGCAATGGCAATAGCTATGCCGTAGCAAGTAGTGAGTTGCGAATACCTGTTTTTGCTTATATCTCCAATTCTCCCATACGCTCTGAATTTTTCCGAAATTTCCAAGTAGTAGGTTTTGCAGATTTGGGAATTGCATGGGATGGACTATCTCCATTTGATGATGAAAACAAGTTCACAACTGTAGAAGTAGGAAATCCACTTCAAACACCTGTAACGGCTACGGTTCGTTATTTCCGAAACCCCATTATTGGTGGATATGGTGTAGGTCTTAGAAGCAAATTATTGGGCTATTTTATCAGAGCTGATTGGGCTTGGGGCGTGGACAATGGCAATGTTCAAGAGTCTAAATGGCACATTGGCTTAGGATTGGATTTTTAAGTTGAATCCAGACATTTGCAAAAGGATGATTGAACTAGAGGTGTGAATAATAATATTTGTAAGAAGAATCGAGGAGCTTATGGGTTCAAATTCGCCTAAAAATTGTTTTTCCCAAAATCTTCAAAAAATTCACTCCCTCAGTCATCAATATACGACTGTTCATGCTCGAAAAACGCACACCTTCTTTTAGTTGTGCAACTACGGGTAACATTTTGACTCCTGATTTTTTGCGGTCGGAGAGATAGACAAACTCTAAGTCAAACAGGTAACGGTCAATTGTGGTCTTCATAAAAATGGCCTTGCCTTTTTGATTGAAGCCTTTGAGTCCACATTGAGTATCGGTGATGCTCATTTTCAGAAAAGAGCGAATAAACCATCGAAGCAATTTGGAGATTTTGACCCGCATCTGTGGCACATTTTTGTAGTAATTTCCTCCCTTGATGCCCACTGCAATGTCCGCTTGACCGCTTTCAAGTAGCTCATAAATCGCAGCAAAACTCTCTGCTTCATAAGGGAAATCCACATCCGTATAAATGCAAATTTCTTGTTCTGCTTGGCTGATTCCCTGCCGCAAGGCATAACCTTTTCCCCGATTGGGAGTGTATTGAATGTATTGAAAGTGCGGGACTTGTTGTTCTAAATAGCGAATGTCTGCATCTGAAATACCTTTTGCAGCACTGTCATTGACGAGAATCAAATGGAAAACCACACTGGGGAGCAAAACTTGAATATCCTTCAAAGATTTCACAATATTCGCTGCCCATCCTTCGGTGGGATTGTAGCAAGGGAGAACAACATTTATGGATTTGGAATTGGTCAATTTTTAGTAATTAGTAGATTCGTTATTAGTGAAGTTTCAAAATAGCCATACAAAAGTTACCATTGATTTAATTTTTGTCAAAATAGTTAGTCACCAATCGCCAACCCACTAAACCTTCAAAATCTCCTTCAACTTATCCACAACTTTATCCACTTCTTTTTCAGTATTGTAGCGTGAAAAAGAAAAACGCACATTGACAGTAGTAGAATCTTTGCCCTGCAAAGCCTGCAAAACGTGTGAGCCTTTATCCACTCCCGAACTGCAAGCACTTCCACCCGAAGCACAAATCCCTGCAATGTCTAAGTTCAACAGTAATAAATCTGCATTAGAACTTGGAGGAAATGCTACATTGAGGATTTTATAACTCGAACTGCCCTCTACATCGCCATTGAAGGAAATAGCAGGAATTTCTTGACGAAGAGCAGCCATCATTTTGTTTTTCAAGCCCAAAATGTGATTTCGATTTTCATCTAAATGCGTGTAAGCCAAGTCAAATGCTTTAGCCATTCCCACGATTCCATATACATTCTCTGTACCTGCTCGCATATTGCGTTCCTGTGAACCGCCAAAAAGCATGGGCTGAACGGGATAGTCGGAATTGACATAAATAAAGCCAATTCCTTTGGGCCCATGAAATTTGTGAGCCGAACCCGTCAAGAAATTTACCTTCGTCTTTTGCACATCTATACGTTGAAAACCCCAAGTTTGTACCGTATCGGAGTGTAAAAATGCGCCGTATTGTTCACACAAGGCACTGACTGTTGGCAAGTCTAATATATTGCCGATTTCATTATTGACGTGCATCAAAGAGACCAGAGTAGGGCCGATTTGAAGGGATAGTAAGAGTTCTTCTAAGTGGGCCAAATCAACGTGTCCATTGGGCAACAATTGAACGGTATGTTTTTGCACATCGCCGTATTTTGCCAATGCATCAATAGTGTGGAAAACGCAATGATGTTCTATGGGCGAACTAATAATGTGCTTGACCCCCAAATCTCGGATGGCTGCCGTCAATGCCATATTGCTGGATTCGGTGCCACAAGAAGTGAAGAAAATTTCACCAATTGAAGCGTTCAGGTGTCCTGCAATGATTTTTCTGGCTCGCTCGATAGCAGTTCTACTACGGCGACCCATTGCATGAATTGAGGATGCATTGCCATAGAAGTCTTGCATATAGGGCAACATTTCCTCTAAAACTTCGGGAGCTAAAGGGGTCGTAGCGGCATGGTCAAAATAAATCATTAAGGAAAGTTAATTGAGAATGGGAGAAAAGTTTGGGTTATAATAGTGCTGATTTGTACAAATATCGGAGAATTTTTCCATCTTTTAATTTTCTATACCCAAAAGTAAGCACTTAATTTTTTATTTTTCAACTATAATACAAATCCCCTTTTTATAAGTGCAACTAATTCAACTCCTCTTTTACAGCGCATGCGGTCTCACTTCCCACTCAAAAATTCACCAACCGCTTATAAGGAGAAAACATATACCTATCCTCCTTATCCGTTTGCACAAAATCTTGTTCATCATCAAATATTTCTTGTAGCATTTGCTTCAATCTCGCTTCAAAAGCCTCAAAAAATTTGTTGGAAATCAGTTTTTTATCCTGCAAATAACGGATGCCCTTATTCACCTCCTTCAATGAATAAATACCCGCCAAAATGCGAGGTTTTTCTACTCCCAAAGAGCGTTCTTGTCGCCAATAAAGGTAGCTGTACAAATAGATTTGAAAGCCCGCTTTGTATTTTGGGTCGTCAAAATACTTGTGGAAATAGGTATCAATGGGAATCGCTTTGCCCCGACTCGTTGCCGAAACAAATTCCACCGTTCCCGTTTTGTAGTCAATGATTCGGTAAGCGGGATTACCATCTTCAAGCGTCACCTCATCTACCCTATCTATCACTCCCTTCAATGCCACTTCTCGGTCATCCCCTACTCCTGTTTTGCTGCCAATATTCAGCGTCACCTTCACCTCCGACGACTCCAAACCCACAATCTTGAAAGGTGCGTCCTTCTCATCGTGCCCCAAAATCTTCTTCACCAAATTGATAATCACCCTTTGCAGCAAAAGGTTTTTGCCTTTCTGCAAATGCTGTGAATCAAAATTGCTTTCGCTAAAAGCCTCATCCAATTTTCGCTTCAATTCTTTCTCATTCTTCTTCAATCCTTTGATGTCTTCAGGCTGCAACATCGCCAAATTCGGGTCTATGTGCATAAACTCTCGAACGATGCTTCGTTTGGCTTGACGCTTGAGTTTGCGAGTCCATTGGGCGTTGGTGATGTGGTATTTTTTGAAGTCTTGATTCAGTTTTTGCTCCAAAGATTTCCTCGCCTGACTGTTGATTTTCTGCAAAATATCGGTTAACCATAGTTCAATATCAGCCGCCATTCGATGAAGGTTCTCTGCGTCCTTTTCCAATTGGTCACTCCTCAAAACTTGATTGTAAAACTGCTTTACCACCAATTGTTTGTGAAGCGTATGTAGCACTTTGTTTCGGTCTAAAAGGTTGCGTTGGCGGATGCGTTTGTAGATAAAATCGTTGTAAGTAAACTCAATCGTATGGTGCAGTATGTTGCCAAACACGAGGTTGGTGATGTCTTCTTTGACCGACTCCAATTCGTAAAGATTCGCAATGTGCTTGAAGTAAAACTGAACAGGGCAATTAATGTAAGTCGTTAATGCAGAAGGGGAAAAACGACGAGTTCCGTATTCCTCTGCATCGGGATGATTCTCAATAAAACGATTCAGCTCTGCCATAATTACCTCATTTTTGGCGATTTCAAGCGGCTCTTTTGGCGCAGTGTCCGTTTGCAGTGGTGTCGCAATGACATATTTTTGGATGTTGATATCGGGCGCAAGCAACTCCAATTCGTGTTCTATTTGCAGCAAAAAACGGCTTTTCTCACCCGAACCAAAATCACCGATTTCGGTATTGTAAACCAAATACACGTTTTCGGCTCGCTGCAAAAGGTGGTAAAAGTGATAGGCATATATCGCATCTTGGTCGAGGAAAGTAGGCATTTTGAAGCCCTTCCGCAGATTGAAGGGAATAAAAGTTTGATGGGGTTTGCTCGATGGAATACTGCCTTCATTGATGCCCAATGCAAAGATGTTTTTGAAGTCCAAAGTCCGAGTTTCCAAAAAACCCATGATTTGAAGTCCCTGCAAAGGCTCACCCGTAAACGGCAATTTCACCGTCTGAATCACTTCTCGAAACAGCTTCCAAAAAGTATCATTCGTCACCGTTTGACGGTATTTCCGAAGCGTTTCCTCCAACTTCTTCAATTGCAGCAGCGTATGGTAAATAAACTCCAATTCTACCGCTTTTTTAGAGTTGCCTTTTTCTTCCTCCGTGACTTCCTCTGTTTTAGAGTTTAGGTCTTCTTCTTTGTCCAATTCCTCTTTGATGCGGCTGAACAAACGCACCAATACATCATTGAAAACAACGACTAATTCGAGAAAAAAGCTGGCTTTGGTAAAAATATACCGAAAAATAGGATGCTTCAATCGCTGCAATATGCTGTCTGAGTTGATGTAAATCAGATTGTTGTACTCAATATAGTCGGTGTATTGTTTGATGCCTTCCTTGTCAAATGCTTGGATATAGGGATTGTTGATGATTTGGAGAATGAACTTGCTGTAAAAGGCTACTTTGGGGACAGCTTGCCCCGAGAACTCGGGGGTAGGCGGCTGATAGTTGACGGTGGAGGACTGACGGCTAACGGCTGACGAAATTGAAGTAAAATTATCCTCTCTACTCCCACCTCCCATTTCTTGTTTCCCACTTCTTACTTCCTGCTTCTCACTTCTTACTTCTGTTACCAACATCGTTTTCTGCAATTGCACCAGTGTTTCGAGGAGGCGATACAATGGGCTGTCTTTGAGTGGGTAGCCCATGGTGATGTTGATGTTTTTGATGTCATTGGGCAGTGCATAGAGCATCGGAAACAACAGCGCTTCATCTCCCAATACCAAAGCCGATTCGCTAATTTCGAGTTCATTTTTCTCGACCAAACTTTGCAGCAACTGACCAGTATATTTTGCCTGTCCCACTTTGAGGGGAATCCCGATGATATGTACATTTTTTGCAGCCAAACGAAAATCAGTCTGTTGCGACCAATCGTGTTTTGGGTGGTTTTTCCACTTTCGGTAGTAACGGCTGAGAAACTTATTTGCCTCCTGTTTGGGGTCGGTCATGTAGTAGGCATCACTGTCCCAATAGATTTTGGCATCTATTTTTTTGTCGCTGAGGTAGTCAAATAGTTGTTCTTCGGCAGTCGAAAGCGCATTGAAGCCTGCAAAAACGACTCGATTGAAGGGCAATTTCAGGCTGCCATTCTCCAATTTTTCGAGAATTTCACGCTGCGCCATTCCTTCGTAAGCCGCATTGTTTGCCGCCAAACTTTCCTTAAATTCTTGATAGACATCGCCCAATATTTCCCAAATTCGGATAAATTCGGATTCGAGGTCGGTATTTTGGTCTTTGTTTAAGACATTCCAAAACTGCTTCAAAAACTCAAACTGCTCATCTTCCATCTCAAAAAACTCATCCATTTGTCGAATGTCTTTGAGGTTGGCAAAGAGTTGTTTGTGGTCGACCCTATATTTGTCTATTTCGTCGAAGTCTTTGATAAGCAGCAAACCCCACGGATAAAATTTGTCAAATTTGGTTTCGGGTTCGTAGAGATGGTAAATTTTGTAGAGTTCCAAAACCATTGTGACAGGGTCGAGTATCACCTTCTCTGACAAAAATTGGGTAAATTCCACGATACTGAACACATAGGGACTCCATATAAACTGGTCGGGAAATCGCTCAGTCAGGTATTTTTTGAAGTAAACGCCCGCCCTTCGAGTTGGAAACACAAAGCAATGGTCTTTCAATGTCCGCAAATCGTCGGTTTGGGCATTGAAGGGGATGTCATTGGCTATGTATTGCAGAAATGCGGTGTTCATGGAATTATTTTGATAGGCATCGGATACCTTCACTTACAAAGAGAAAAGCAATTTGTATCAAGCATTTTCATTAGTAGTAGGTATCCGATACCTAAAAGAAAAATACAGGTAAATAAAGGTAAGACTTTTTTTGTATTCAACAATATGTGTGGGATTGAAGTTCCAATTATTTTGTCAAAAACACCTTATTTGTTGGGTTTTTCTAAAATTTTTAACAAGGAAATTGAAGTTGTAGAAGAAATTTTGGTGAATACATAGTTCGTTATTTAGCAATGATGGATACACGCAAGTTTTCAAAAAAATACAGTATTTAAAATCCAATTTTCTCCAAAAAAATAAAATTTTGGAAAAAATTGAGTTAATTTAAAGTAAAAAAGCTGCTCAATCGTCTTCCGAAAGAAAGAAGACTCATGCTCACGCTAATGGCAGAACAGCAAAAACAACATACAACAGGAATTGTCAAAGAATACAGCAATCGTTTGTTTCGGTTTATTCGGGGCAGAGTACCAACGACTGCTGATGCTGAAGATATTTTACAAGAGGTTTGGTATCAATTTAGTAGAGTGGTCGATACTGAGCCAATTGAGCAGGTAAGTGGCTGGTTGTTTCGTGTGGCACGCAATAGAATTACGGATAGTTACCGCAAGCGAAAAGACGAACTGTTGGACGATTATACCTATGAAGATGAGGAAGGAGATGTTTTTTTGAAGGAAATCTTGCTTACCGACAACAATACACCCGAAACCGAAACGCTTCGGCAGTTCTTTTGGGAGGCATTGTTTGAAGCTTTGGAGGAACTGCCCGAAAATCAACGAAATGTTTTTATCTGGAACGAATTGGAAGACCAAACTTTTCAAGAAATTGCGGATAGAACGGGTGTGAACATCAAAACTTTGATTTCGAGAAAACGATACGCTGTTCAACATTTGCGGGAACGCTTGCAAACACTTTATGAAGAATTTTTGACGTACTAAATCTTTTGGAAGAAAGAATAGAAGTGAGAGTTTATGAATTGGTATCTCTGTCCTCACTTCTCACCTGCAATACTAAATTAATTAAAAAAAGTCATGTTCAATAAAAACACATCGAATAGACGCATACCTCGCCCGATAAAAGGCTTGTTCTTTTTGGGGGTAATTGTCTTGTTTTTTCTCATTGTAGGCAATGTCATTGTGTACTTGTGGAATGAAGTATTGGTGGAGGTGACGGGCTTCAAAACCATTACTTTTTGGCAGGCGATTGGTTTGTTTGTGCTATGTCGAATTTTATTTGGTAGTTTTCGATTTGGTTCTAGAGGCTCACATCGTTGGCAAAAATCTCGCAGGGTATGGAAGAGTAAATGGATGGACATGAGTGAGGAAGAACGGGCGGAGTTTAAGAGCAAATGGCGAGAGCGTTGTGGTAAAAGAAACGAACACTGATAGAACTTCAAATTCAAAGTACAAACTCAAATTCAACACGCACTGATTGGGTAAACTTCAAATTCAAAGTGTAAACTCAAATTCAACACGTACTGATTGGGTAAACTTCAAATTCAAAGTGCAAACTCAAATTCAACACGCACTGATTGGGTAAACTTCAAATTCAAAGTGCAAACTCAAATTCAACATGCACTGATTGGGTAAACTTCAAATCAAAACATGCTGAATATCAATATTTTCAAAAAAACTTCAAAATAATCTTCTTTTTTTAAAGTAATTTTTGGTTTCAATCGTCTTCAAAAGTATAAGGCAATAAACAATACGTTTGCAGCCTGATTTTTCTCGATTATTTCATCTTTAATATACCAAGATATGAAACCATTTAAGTTTTTCTTTGCCCTTTCTTTGGGCGTTTTCATTCTCTTTTTCATTGCTCGATTTGTGATTATGGCAGCGATTGCAGCAGCCGTATTGAGTCTTGTTTTTTTTGTGGCTCGAAAAATCAAAAACTTCTTTCGATACCTTACTTGGGAAGACCCGTATCACCCAAATTTTGACGACCGATACGATGGATATTACCAAAAAGCGCATCAAATTGGAGCATGGAAAAATGAAATCTTTTCGGACTTTTCGAGGCAACATCAAGCCTATCCTCCTAATTTGAAGGTCATCAAGATTCATTGAGAAAGGTCAATAAAATAAGTAACTGATTTAGACTTTTGATTTTTTCTCCAACGATTTTCAATTATCCTGAAAATCAACTTTCTTCAAAGAGTGAACTTCAAAAGTCTTCACTTCTATATAAAAAACATTATTTAATTTTAAAAATAAATTTATTATGCGTTGTAAAACAGCTTGTCATCCACGTTGGAAAAAACACCACCATAGACATCACGGCAGAGGCAGAGGACACTGGAAAAACAAATTTATGTCGGCATGGTCTTACCCGCCTGTCAATGTAGAAGAATTGGACGATTGTTATGAGATTCAACTCTTTGCTGCGGGATATGTCAAGGGTGATTTCAAAATTAGCCTTGAAGGAAATACCATGCGTATTGCGGTAGAAAAACCTGACAATGAGGAATCGGAAAAAAGGTATTCTCGACAATTGCAGTTCAAACCAGGAAACTTTGAACGTTATTTTGAATTGAACGATAAGATTGATACAGAGGCGATTGTTGCAAAATATGAAGAAGGGGTATTGAAGGTGACATTACCTAAATTGGCTGGTTCGGAAACGACTCGTCAGAATATTGATGTCAATTAACGAAGGTACATCCCTTATGATGTTGGATTATTCTCCATTAAAAAACAGCCCTGCAATTGTAGGGCTGTTTTTATTTGTGGTAAGTAGGTTGAATTTGCCAACATAACTGTATTTTGCAGCTTCAAAAAACGCCATTATGTTCAAAAACCTACTTTCCAACAGTCGTTACTTGATTATTATCGCAGTGATTGGTTCATTGATTTCTGCCACTACTTTGCTGCTACATGGTAGCTGGAAGATATTGAAGTATATCTGGGAATTGGTGCAACATGGAGTGATTGACGGAAAAGGCGATAAAGGGGTGATTTTGGCATTTATTGAAGCGATTGACGAATATTTGTTGGCAACGGTCATTTACATCATTTCTGCGGGTTTGTACGAATTGTTCATTGATGCGGACATAAAAATGCCAAAATGGCTGGAAATTAATAATTTAGACGACCTCAAAAACAAGCTGATTGATGTGGTAATTGTGGTCATGGCAGTATTGTTTCTGGGGCAGTTGGTGAGTTGGGACGGAGAGCGTGATTTGTTGGGCTATGGTGTGGCAACGGGTTTGGTCATTTCAGCACTTACCTTTTTTAGGATTTACAAGGTCAAAGAGGAAAAACCCAAGCAAGAAAAATCATCAAACAACGGCTAAGGAGTTAGCCATACGCCTCGTAAGAAACTTGGCTTTTGTCATACCCCAAAGCGGTCAATCTATCCTTTGCTTCGTCTAGCATTTCGTTCCAACCACACAAATAAAAGTGGGCATCTCGGTTGTCTGCAAACAATTCTTCGTAAATCGGGTGGACATAGCCTTTGTTGCCTTCCCAATCTTTCTCTCGTGATAAGGTGATGTAGTAGTGAAAGTTTTTCCACTTTTTAGCCAATGCTTCCATTTCTTGCCGATACAAAATGCCGTCTTCATGGCGGGTTCCAAAAACCAAGTGAATTTTGTGGAAAGACAAACCTTTGTTCTTCAAATCTAAAAGGAAAGACCGAAAAGGAGCAATTCCTGTACCTGTACAGACAAAGCAGAGTTCTTTTTGTAGGTGTGCTTCTGGAAACTTGAAAATTCCCAAAGGGCCTCTCAGCCTCAATGGTGTACCAATTTCGACATCTTCAAATAAATAGTGTGTTCCTTCTCCTCCATCTAAATTCACAATCACAAACTCCAACACATTGTCGCCGTTTGGAGGAGAAGCAATCGAATAACTGCGCCAACGTTTGTGCCGTTTTTCGTGAATCGGCAAATCAAAGGTCATAAACTGTCCCGCTTGAAAATCAATTGTTTTGAGTGATGGAATTTGCACCCAAAACCGCTTGACCGTATCGTTTACTTTCGATATTTGAATAAACTCTCCATCGTACCATTGTCCTAACATCTGCTTGTTTTTTTGTAAAAAGCTGCATTTTGCACAAACTTAAAACATCTTTGGTGGTAATTGGTTCTTCAATGAACTTTTTACCCTTCTTACAATGTTGCTAAATCAACCAAATATTTTGACTTTCACTCTAATTTTCCTTCAAAATGACCATTCGACACGCCCTTCCCAAAGACTTCAAAGGATTCTACGACATCAATTTGCAAGCCGATATTTACCATCGTCTTGCTGTTCCTTCAAAATTTAGAGAACCGACAGATGTTGATTACGAATTGTTTATGTTCAATCGATTCAGTGACTTCATAGCAGATAAAGATTGCGTTTTTTTGGTTGCAGT
The DNA here is from genome assembly GCA_030427245.1 of Bacteroidia bacterium. Taxonomy (GTDB): domain Bacteria; phylum Bacteroidota; class Bacteroidia; order Chitinophagales; family UBA2359; genus JAUHXA01. The sequence continues at coordinate 136,268 of JAUHXA010000011.1, forward strand.
AGAGGAGGATAAGGTGTTGGGTTACTTGATTGCGCTTGTAAAACAGATTCCCGAATACCCAATATTGATTCCTCGTAGATATGTGATGATAGACAATATGGGAGTTGACGAAAATGCTCGACAACAAGGAATCGGTACTTTATTGCTCCAAAAAATTGAAGAAGAGGCTATTGAAGTAGGATATGCTGCAATAGAATTGAATGTTTACAATTTCAATGAAGGAGCAAAAAGATTGTATATAAAGAATGGTTTCGAGCCTATGGTTCAGAGGATGAGGAAGGAGATTAGGTGAACTTTGAAGTACTTCAATATCCCCATTCAACACCAATATATTTTTGAATTGAAGTACTTGAAGAAAGAAAATGCCAAACAATTCAAAACGAAACAGAAAGAAGCAAAAAAGCAATTGTTGGAGTATGTGAATGATTCTGCTAAATTTAAGAAAATGAATAAGTTGCAGGCTTGGACGGTGGTCGTTGTGAAAGATGAATTGACGGTAGAGAGAGTGAAATAATTTGTATCTTGCTACCTCAAAATAAATAAAAAATCTGATAACATCTGCGTTATCAGTATAATCTGTGATTAAATTTTCCCACTGTTCCTATGTCCCTTTTCCAAAAACACCAAACCGCCCTCACCAAAGCCATTGTAGCCCTTCAAAACCGACAATTCTACTGCCATCACCCTGAGCACCACAACGCCTATCCCAAAGAAAAAGCCAAAGAAGGGTATGAAGCCTTTGAAGGAAAGCTAAACAAACCCTTTGAGGAATTGCTGCAAACAGGCGGAACAGAATGGATAGGCAATGAAGAATCTCCATTTTGGCAAAAATCGTTGGGAATCACTTATCCTCAAACCTCCATTGAAGTCCTGATAGACAATGCCCAAACTGCTTTCAAATCTTGGCGAAAGGTAAGCATTGAAGAACGAGCAGGTATTTTGATGGAAAGCATTGACCACATTTCACAACGCTATTTTGAAATCGCTTATTCGACCCAACATACTGCGGGACAATCTTTTGGAATGTCTTTTCAAGCATCAGGACCTCACGCTACGGATAGAGCAGTTGAAGCGATTGCGATGGCATATCAAGAATTGACCCGATTTCCTCGACAAACCGAATGGGTAAAACCAATAGGACGCACAACCGTTTCACTTCAAAAATCATTTTTACCCATTCCCAAAGGCATTGGCTTGGCAATTGGCTGCTCGACCTTTCCTGTTTGGAACAGTGTGTCGGGAATTTACGCGAATTTGATGGCGGGAAATGTGGCGATTCTCAAACCCCATCCAACAGGTATTTTACCCATTGCCATTTACATTGCCGAACTCCAAAAAGTGCTGCAAGAAAATGATTTTTCTCCCAATACAGTCCAGTTGGCGGTTGATAGCCCTTCTAATTTAATTACCAAAGAATTAGCCGAACATCCAGCCGTCAAGCTAATAGATTTTACAGGAAGTAGTGAGTTCGGAAATTACATCGAATCGTTGCAAAGCCAAGGAAAAGAAGTTTTTACCGAAAAAGCGGGAGTCAATTCCGTCATTATAGATTCTGCTCCCAATTTGCGGCAGGTGATGCGAAACTTGGCATTTTCTTTATCGCTCTATTCAGGGCAAATGTGTACGGCTCCGCAAAATATTTTTATTCCAGAAACAGGCGTAAAGGAAGGAGAGGAGCTAATTCCTTATGAACGAGTGGTGGATTTACTGCAAAATGAGGTCGCAGCGCACGTCTTGAATCCAAGAATGAAAGTAACCTTGGGAACGATTCAAAATCCTATGACTTTGCAGCGAGCGAGAATGGCAAAAAACTTGGGAGGGAAAGTGGTTTTACGTCCGCCAAAAGTGAAATACGAACAGTTCCCCGAAGCGAGGATTCAATCGCCAACCATTATTGAAGTCAATGCAGACCAAATATCGGTTTTTGAAAAGGAGTTGTTTGGACCGATTATCTTAGTAATCAAAACCAAAAACACCCAAGAATCTATTGATTTAGCGCAGTCTTTGGCCTCAAAACAGGGAGCGATTTCTTGTGCGGCATATACGACTGACAAAAACATTGCAGCCCAAATCACCGAAGCCATGAACGCTGCTTTTACACCTGTTTCGTTGAATTTGACGGGTTTTATATTTGTCAATCAGGCAGCAGCTTTCTCCGATTTTCATGTATCGGGCGGCAATCCTGCGGGCAATGCTTCTTTTGCTGACCCCAATTTTGTGAATAGGCGGTTTGTGTGGATAGGGAATCGAGTGATGGAATAAAACGCTATGGTTAGAAGACAATAACTTTAGGAGAAAAGTAAAAATATAGTTACCTTTTCCATTCACTTCAAATATTGAAAATGGAAAACCACAATAAGAATCCCCACGACGAAATCATCATAGAAAACAAGGAACTGAGTATATGGGAAGCACTTATTCCTGTTTTTGCATTGATTATCATGTTGTTTTACAATGTTTTTTTTGCTTTTGGCGATGACGCATTGAGCGGTTCTAACCAATTCATTATGCTCTGTGGCGCAGCAGTGGCAATGATTGTGGGCTTTGCTAACAAAGTCTCTTACAAAAAGATGATGGATGAAGTCAGCGAAAATGTGAAATCAACAACTGGTGCTATATTGATTTTGCTAATGGTGGGTTCGCTTGCAGGTACTTGGCTAATTAGTGGCATCATTCCGACTATGATTTATTACGGACTCAAAATATTGAATCCAACTATATTTTTGGCTGCTTGTGTGGTGATTTGTTCCATTATTTCCATCGCAACAGGTAGCTCTTGGACGACTTCCGCCACAGTTGGGATTGCGCTTATTGGTATTGGAGATACACTTGGTATTTCGTTAGGAATGACTGCGGGGGCAGTGCTTTCAGGAGCTTATTTTGGCGATAAAATGTCTCCATTATCGGATACCACCAACCTTGCACCTGCTATGGCTGGAGCAGACTTATTTGACCATATCAAATACATGTCTCTGACCACTGTACCGACCATTACGATTGCCTTGATTATTTTTACCATTTTAGGTTTCACGATTGATACAACCGGAACACCCGATGTTTCTTTACAATTAGCGGCAATGGACACCGCCTTTAATATTACTCCGTTGTTGTTCATTGTACCCATTTTGGTTGTGATCTTAATAGTGAAAAAGACTCCACCCTTAGTTGCTCTATTTGCAGGTACGCTATTAGGCGGCATTGCAGCGATTATTGCGCAGCCGGATATTGTAGCCAAAGTAGGAGGCGCAGAGAGTTTGAGTTTTAACTCAGCTTATAAAGGCATTATGAATGCCATGACGGTAGATATAGCGGTCGAAACATCAAGTAAAGAATTGAATGACTTATTTACAGCAGGAGGAATGTCAGGTATGTTGGGAACGATTTGGTTGATTATTTGTGCGATGGTTTTTGGTGGGGTAATGGATGCTATTGGAGCTTTAGCCCGTATATCTGCAGCGTTATTGAGTGTGGCAAAATCTGTTTTTGGGTTATTTGCGAGTACTGTCGCCAGCTGTTTGGCCTTGAATGTGACGGCTTCTGATCAGTATTTAGCGATTGTAGTACCAGGAAAAATGTTTTCTAAAGCCTATAAAGACAAAGGACTTGCACCCGAAAACCTCAGCCGTACTTTGGAGGATTCAGGTACTGTAACCTCGGTATTGGTCCCTTGGAATACCTGTGGAGCGTATCAGAGTGGCGTATTGGGCGTATCGGTATCCGACTATTTTGTATATGCTATCTTCAATTGGTTGAGTCCAATTATGACCTTGATTTTTGCCGCTTTGAGTATTAAGATTAAGCAGTTGGTGGAGGATTGAGAAGTATCCTGCAAAATAGGTTAGTTCTCAAATAAATCGTCTATGGTCAAAACTTCGTCTATCAATCCTATGTTGTGTTCACTGGGCAGCAAACCAAATGTCGTAACCATATTTACAAACAACTGTTTAGGAGTTTGAGTGACTACCTTCAATATTAAATACTTATGATATATCGTTCAGGCACAGAATAGAGTAAACTTATTGAAAGAAACTCCCTGGAAGTCTAAATACTTCAAGGGAGCTTTTTATTTTGTAATTGAAATTATCTTCCTTCCCTCCTCAATGTATCTAAATAAGTGGCTGAGTTTAGTTTACTTTTCGCCCAAATTATTATTTCATTTAAACCTACTATATTACCTTTAGAACCATTTCTTTGCAACTTTTCTACGCTATTAAGAAATGATGTAATCAACAGTGTGTCCTCTTTCTTGTCTCTTGTATTTTGAAGGTTTTTAACTAATTTAAGCATCATACTCTCAAAATCATGTAGTTTATTTATTTTTTTAAGCCCTCTATATGTAGAACGATGAAGGTTTTCTAATAATAGAAAATTCTTTAACTCATAATGTACAATTAATTGCATCACTTTTGCAAAAACTTGAATGTCTTTTCTATGGTCTGAATTTTTGCTATCTAAAATTTTTTCAATCCACTCTATTGTCTCTTTAAAGTCTTCATTTGCAAAATACAAGAATGCTATATTACAATAAAAAGTAAGTTCTCTTGCTTTATTTATTTTAGACTTATACTTTATTATTCCCTTCTTGATATCAGGAATAATTCGAATTGCTTCATTGTATTGGAAGGTGTTCATATAATAAACAAGTTTCAATGATAAGAGGTTTTGAAACTTTTCGGCCTCTTCATCAAACGAAAAAGAGCGTATTTGTTCTATGGTAAACAATATGTTGGGAAAAGGTTCATAATTGTGAATACTATGGCAGCTATTTAAATAATTTGATAGATGAATTTTATAGAGCTGAGGATTCTCCTCTTTCATATGAAGGTATTCGTCCCAAACTTTCACATTTTGCTCATAATAGGCATTGGCTTTATTCAAGTCTTTCCCCAAAATATGATGTGCGAGTGCATGGATAAAGAAATAACTGGTTTTAGTTTGAAAAGTCTTTGCTTTAGATACATCTTTGAGTAAATTTTCCTCCAGTAATTCTTCTATTGTTCTTTGAGTATTTTCATCTCTACTCTTATTTTGGGTTCTATACCAAGTGAAAAGCTGACGTAGAAGTCTTTTATATTCAAATTCAAGCTGAATTTTGGTCACGGTTTCTTCTATTTCTATATTCAATTGATGAATGTGTGTTTCCAAGGACTTTGTTCCTTCTGCTAAAACTAACATTATTTCTTCATCTAATATCTGCAAAGTGGTTAGATGATTTTCGTATTTTTCACTCAGATTTTTGGCAATTTTCAACCTCTTAGAAAATTGCTTATACAAGCCCTTTCTTTCAAGTAGTTTCGCTTCTGCTAGTAAGTTATTGATTTGGCTATTTACCGATTTCTTTTCATGACAATAACGGAGTGACTCAAGAATGAAGTTGTAGAGATAGTTTTTGGCTTGTGACAATTGTTGTATTTTTATACCTTTTCTCTTCAAACTCCATTGCAATTTTTCGTCATCATATTCATCCATCTTTTCAAGTAAATTGAAAATGTGCATATATACTTTATCGCCCTTTTGAAACTGTGCATATAGCTTTAAGTATCGTTTCTCACTTTTGTCTAAGGATTTGATTAATTTGAACAAATGGTTTGAGGTTTTTATACACGTAAAAATCGTTGGTATCTAATTGATAATAAGCGTTTTAGGTTGTGATTTGTTCTATGGGATTCTAAATTTAAGTAAAAAATGGTTTTAGAAAAAAAAATATATGGTTTAAGTTTGCAGTATTATTTACTTAACACACAATAGACAATAAAATACAGTAATTTAACTGATGGAATTTGAGGTAACCAATCCATATTTCTACTATGCCAAAAACTAATCCTTATAAGTACCTACTCAAATTTAATGGTATATTTTTCTTTACCAAATTTTCTTAAAATATCAAGCACTGATTGTTCTAATTTTTTATATGTCTCATAGGCATCAAATGGCATCCAAGTATATTTGACAAACCTCCATAATATTTCTATTAAATTCAATTCTGGTGAATATGTAGGCAATCGTTTAATCACAATATTTCCTTCGCTTTCCCAGTCCTTTATTTTTTCCTTGAATAAATTGCTTGTGTGAGTTGAAGCATTGTCAATTACAATATAAGCGATTTTATTAAAATTTGAATTCTTCTTGAGTTTGACACCTTTTTTTTGCAAAGTATTGATTATTAATGACTTAATTTTTTTAGTTTCCCACTACACACATTTTGAAAATAATAATCCATTTTTGCAATAGGCATAAAATCAATCAT
>JAUHXA010000174.1 GCA_030427245.1 Bacteroidia bacterium
GATTTTCAGACACAAGGCATTGCCTACTCTAATGACAAAGGACGCACTTGGACAAAGTACGAGGGCAATCCTGTGATTCCAAATACCGACAATATCCACGATTTTCGTGACCCCAAAGTATTTTGGCACGAACCAACGAAGCAATGGACAATGATTTTGGCAGCCAATGACAAAGTAATGATTTACAACTCCAAAAATCTGATAGATTGGACACATGCCTCTGATTTTGGTTTGGGGATTGGCAGTCAAGCCCGTCCGTGGGAATGTCCAGATTTGTTTGAATTGCCTTTGGAAGATGGTTCGTCGAAGTGGGTAATGATTGTGAGCATTGGCAACCGATTGGAGGACATACAAGCTCCAAATGGCGGTTCTGGTACCCAATATTTTGTAGGAGATTTTGATGGGAAAACCTTTACTTTAGACCCGAAATTTGCAGAAGATGTAAAAGAAGGCAATGCACTTTGGATAGATTATGGAACAGACAACTATGCAGGAGTCACTTGGTCAGATGTTCCGAAAGAAGATGGGCGACGTTTGTTTATGGGCTGGATGTCGAATTGGTTGTATGCACAAGTCGTGCCTACCGAATCTTGGCGAAGTGCCATGACGATTGCCCGAACTTTGCACCTTAAATCTACCGACGATGGCTTGCGTTTGTTTTCCAAACCTGTCAAAGAGATGGAATCCTTACGTGGTAAATCTTACACTATCCCCGCAAATACGCTTACCGAAACTTTGGACTTGACCGAAAAATTGGGCTTTTCGCCTACTATTTCTGAACTGCAATTGGAATTCACCATGAGTCCCGATTCTAAAGCGGATTTTGGGGTAGAATTGTCGAATAGCAAAGGGGAAAAAGTGCGTATTGGCTTCGATGCTTCCTCCAATCAGTTTTATTCTGACCGTAAAGAATCGGGCAAAACCGACTTTTCGGAACATTTTGCAGCCAAGAAACACCTTGCTCCACGTTTTGTATCGGGCAATGTGGTCAAGATGCAAGTTTTTGTGGATGTGGCTTCTGCGGAATTATTTGCAGATGATGGGGCTACGGTGATGACGGATATTTTCTTTCCGAATGAGGATTTTACGCAATTGAAGATTTATAGTAGTGGTAAAGGTGTTCGATTGAATGAGGGGATGGTTTGGGAGTTGAAATAGAGAATTAATTGTAGACTTAATAAAAAAAGCACCGATTCCAAAAAAAACCTTGGAATCGGTGCTTTTTTATTGAATTTTTTAGAAATTACCTCACTACAATTTTTTGGATAATTCGCTCACCTTCAACCTCCAACTGCAAAATGTAAACACCTTCTATCCATTCATTTACATCCAAACTCCATTCATTCAAACCACTTTGTACGTTCGTATTGGACTGAAAAACCGTTTGTCCATGAATATTCATAGCCTCCAATTGAAGTAAGCCTCCATTCGGTGTATGAAAATGAATGTTTACCTGATTTTCGGCAGGGACTGGATAAACCCTTTCAATCACCAAACCACGCTCTCCTCGCTGCAAACTAATGGTTGCCAAGGTTTCTGTCAAACCATTCAAATCCGTTTGACTCAACTGGTAATACACTAAATCATTCGGAGCCGTTCTGTCCAAATAGGTGTAAGCCTGAATGCTTTCGTTGTCACCCAAACTTTTGAGGACTTCAATGGCTTCAAAAGTTTTTCCGTCGCTTGAACGAGCGATAGTAAAATGATCGTTGTTGGATTCGCTTGCCGTTACCCATTGCAGCAAGTTGCCATTTGATTGTACTTCCCCTTCAAAAACCAATAATTCCACAGGGTTTTTGGTACACTCAAAAGGATCGCCATTTAAGAAGGCCTCTTCACAATCATCTGCAACGAAAAATTCATATCCATCCATACTTGATTCGGTAAATACAACTGTAAAGACCTCATTGAAGCCATAAGTTCCTTGAAAATCACCCGAAACTTCATACGTCAAATTGTTGTCATAAGCAGGATAACCGCCTATCAATTGCACACTTACGAAATAATCACCTGTATTCAAGTCGCAAAATTCATCTACCAAAAAAGAAATAGGACTCAAAAAGACCACAGGCGTTCCATCTGCCAAACTCGTACACGCATCTTCAAAATTGGGAAGTCCTGCCGTAATGCCTTCGGGACCTGCAATAGGAGAGAGGTAATATACTGTATTGGGAAGTATATTTGGATTGTTTCCCGCAGAGAAAGTACCACTTGTATTGGCGGCAATGACACTACCCAAAACATCATCGGGATTGGTGTGCAAAACGTAGCCTCCGACATCTCCATTATTCAGCCCAAATCCGTTGTGCGTGACTGAAATGGCATCTCCATCACAAATCACCTCCAAATCATTGGATACATTGCCTGGGTCAGAATTCTCCACCACAAAAACCGTTACCTCAGCCGTATCTTGACAATTAGGACCAGAAGTTATGGTAAGTGTATAGGTGGTTGTTTCGCTTGGACTTGCAATTGGATTGGGGCTTGTAGGATCATCCAAACTTGCAGTAGGTTCCCACAAATAACTATCTCCTCCACTCCCTTGCAATTGTACCGAACCGTTGGAGCAAGTCGTCATATTTGTTCCTGCATCTGCAATAACTGTCACTGGAAATACGGTAATGGTATCAGTGTCTTCGCAGCCTGTAGAAAAATCAGTTGCTATCAAAACATAAGTAGTGGGCTCAGTAACAGATAAAATAGTTGGATTCAAAATGTTTGGATTGTCCAAGCCCGTAAAAGGCGACCAGACGAAAGTATCACCACCAAAAATAGTGGATTCCAATTGAAAACTTTCCCCAATACACACCTGTGCTTCACCTACAACATCTACGGTAATATCTGCTAATACGATGTCACACTCTGCCACATTGAACTGAAAATCGCGGGTATTTTGACTCAACAAAACGCCATCTCTATATTCGGATACACAGATTCCGACAACATATTGACCCGTTGCATCAGGAAAAGCACGTAATTCTCCACTTTCAAGATCAATTGTGATTTCGGGAGTACCTCCCAATTGATTTGTTTCGGAATAGGGAAAACTCCAGACTATAGGATCATAGGGTGGTGGAGCTACAATAATAGGCGCAGGGTCGTTGGTACTTGCACCTTGAAAGGGAGTGCACAAAGAATAAACCAGTTCGTCGCCATCTTCGTCAGAAGCAGAATGATCAAATACCAACGGGCTATTGGCACAAATCAAAATGGGTGGAAAATTGTTGAACTTAGGAGAGCTGTTTTGACAACCTCCTACAGTGGAATCTGCTTCTGGAATAGAAATGACGTAGGTATTGCCTTGATCAGAAGGAACAGACAAATTGACAATAGTTTCGTTTCTACAACAGCGTTGATAGACAATTTGGTAGCCTCCAGGAATAGGAGGTAAAGTCACATCTGTTTGATACAATCCCCGTTCTACACAAACGTCGGGTACATTTTCTAAACAAAGTCCGTCTGTATTAAGGGGAACCGTGTTTATTTGAGGTGAGAAAATATTGATGTTTTGCACAGTCAAGCCATTAGCATCAAAAATAAAGACGTTGGCAGGATCATCAAAAGGTGCACAATTGACACAATTGCAATCTCGAAAAATCTCTAAATTGATTTGGTAGTTGTTATCGCCCAAACAAGTATAGGACAATTCTCCTCCAATTAGGTGACGGGCTTCTACTTCACTGAAGGGTAAAAACAGAGCAAACAACAAGAACAAACTGCATAAGTATTTGAATGGCTTCATATTAATGATTCTGTTTAGTGGAGCTTAAAAGTACAGTTTTTGTGGTAAATATGAAAGAGCAAGGTTAAATTTGCTTAATTATTTGGAATAGTGACAAATATGATGTTAATTCGTTTATCATAATCATCCATAAAATT
>JAUHXA010000094.1 GCA_030427245.1 Bacteroidia bacterium
AACTCCTCGTCCCAGGATAACTCGCCCACTCCAAACCCTGAGCATTACCAGCACCATTTCCCCCTTCGGGATTAATCCTGTCAGGCAAACTCGTATGGATGTAAAACAAATCCCTACCCACAAGCGAAATACTCAAATCTTGAAAAACCTTGCTATTGGAAAGGAAGCGGTCAGGAAAATCGTAGCTTAAACTCACTTCTCTGAGTTTCACCCAAGTATTGTCCAATACACCAGGCGTTGACAAGAAATGCCCCCATCCGCCTTTGTTCGGAACGTATTTGAAGTAGTAGTGAACGATTTCGTCATTGGGTGTGCCATCCGCATAAACTCCATCCAAAATCACCCCAACATTGCGGACATTGCCTTCGGAGTCGGTGTAGGGAAGTCCACCCCCTTGACGTTCCAACAAAGTTTCGGGACTTTGACCAGTCTGTAAGCCGATTACATACGAACCCGCATAGATGTCACCGCCAATTTTGGCATCTACAAGTGTACTCAAAGTAAAACCTTTGTAGCCCATTCGCATTGTCCAACCGCCTGTCAAATCGGGTGAAGCATTGCCTATAGGTCTTCTATCATCTGAAATGAGGTAATGCGTCCCAGCATCGTTGAGGATAGGTTGCCCGTTTTCGTGATAGACATAATCGTAGCCGACAATCGTTCCGTATTCTTCGCCCTCTCTCACTGCAATGGCTGGACCATTCAATTCCCAAATATTTGCCAATTCGAGGATGCTTGCCTCTTCGCCCAAACTGACCACATAGTTTCGGTTGCGGCTGATGTTAATGTCCGTTTCGAGGAACATATCTGTGGTTTTGAGGACTTGCACGTTTAGGATGGCTTCAAAACCTTTGTTTTCGAGTTCACCTCTATTGATACGAATGTTGTTGGCACCTGATGAACTGGGAAGGGGAGAGTCCAAAATTTGGTCGTAGGAACGTATGTTATAGTAGGTGAAATCGAGGTTAACTTTGTCATCGAAAAAGCCCAAGGTTGTGCCGATTTCAAAGGAGTTGGCTTGTTGTGGGGTAAGCGCAATTGGAGGAATGGTTTCGGGCAGGGTGGCGGTTTGATTGCCACCGAAACTACCGATTTCATACACAAAATCCAATTGGAAAGGGTCGGTGTCGGAGGCAGTTTGGGCGTAGGCTCCACGGATTTTCCAAAAACTCCACCATTCGGGCAATCCTTTGAAGATTTCGCTGGCGATAAAACTCAATGAAGCAGAAGGGTAAAAGTAGGAATTGTTGTCGAGCGGAAGGGCGGAAGACCAATCGTTTCTGCCTGTGAGTTCGAGGAAGAGGAAATTGCTATAACTCAAATTTAGGAAACCATAAACGGAGTTGATTTGTTTTTCGTAACGCACTTCGCTGATTTCGGGAGCGTTTAGTTCGTCTTCGTAGTTATTGAAGGAAAAGAGCCACGGACTGACCCATTCACCACTTTCGCCCTTCAATCCATATCTTGTTCGTTTCCATTGTGTTCCTCCAACGGACAGGCTTGCATTGAAGTTAGAGCCGAATAGGTTTTCTTTTCTTACAGTCAACAAAAACTCATTGTTGGTCACAAAATCACGGTCGAGTTCATTGGAGTAAAAACCGTCTTGAATACCAAGTATATCGGTTGGATCATTGCGTTCTTCAAATTCGTTAAGCGTAAAATCTAAACCCACTCGCCCCATTGCAGAAAGCCACGGAGTTATTTCGTAGGTCAAGGTCAATGCGCCCAAGAGTTTGTTTCGGTCTAAAGTTGTATTTTGATGGTAGGTATTCCACCAAAGATGTGGAGGCGTAAAGGTGAAGGGATAACTTCCTCCATAGTCATTGCGTGTGCCATTGGGCAGAGTATTGAGTTCTCGCTCCAAACCTTTGTAGCTTCTCGGCCAACTGTATAGGATGCCTTTTCCGAAAGATTTGTCGTTGTCATCACCCAATGTTGGCGGATTGAGGCGGTTGTAATTGAAGTAGGAAAGCGACAAGTCGGCTTGTACTTTGGAGGAAATATTTAGGCGAGAGCCGAGATTGACAGTCGTTTGGTTGTATTCGCTATTTGGTATAATCGCTTCGTGTTCGGTGCGTGTCAATGAAACCCGCATCGTTCCCATTTCTCCACCTCCCGAAAAGGAAATATTGTGGGTCGTTGTGCTGCCTTCGTCAAAGTATTGCTTCAAATTGTCAGGCTGTGGGTCGTAGCTGCGAATTTCTCCATCCCACCATCGGACTTGCTGCCCCAACATTTCGGGTCCCCAAGAAACGCCTGTGGAGTAGAATCCAAACAGTTCGTTGGTGGATTTTCCGAAAGGGCCTTCGCTGACATGTGTAGTGCTTGGGTATAAATTTACGCCTTCAGCATCGACTTCAAATTTGGGCTCGAGTAAACTGATTGGGCCTCCTGCACCATAGACATTCTGTACGTCTCGGTAGTAGTAGGGCTGAATGATTTTGTGCTGAACGGAATAGTTGATGCCGATTCCTTTTTGTTTTTTACCTCGTTTGGTGGTGATGATGACCACACCATTTGCGCCCCTTGCGCCATACAATGCGGAGGCGGTAGGGCCTTTGAGGATGTTGATGTTGGCAATGTCGGCAGGGTTGATGTTGTTGATGGCTGAACCCCAATCCACTCCCCTACCAATATCTTCTAATCCAGCTTGATTTTCCAAAGGCACACCGTCCACTACTACCAGAGGTTGATTATTGGCGTTGATGTTGTTGTTGCCTCGAATCACAAAACGGGTTGTTCCGCCATCTACGCCATTGGGGGAAATGACCTGTACGCCAGCCGAGCGTCCACTCAAAGCATTGACCACATTGGGAGCGTCGGATTTGGTGATGGCTGCCCCATCAAATTTTTCGGTGGAATAGCCCAATTCTCTTTTTTGGCGTTTGATACCCAAAGCGGTCACAACGACTTCGCCCAACTGCTTGGTGTCTGCGCCCAATTCTACTTCAATGAGGCTTCGCCCTGCAATGGGAATCACTTGGTTTTCGTAACCGATGTAGCTAAAAACCAAAGACTGATTGCCATTTTCGGCAGTGATTTCGTATTTTCCGTCTAAATCGGTAACTGTTCCTGTGGTACTTCCTTCAATGACAATGTTTGCGCCAATGATGGTTTCACCGCTTTCGGAGTCGGTCACTGTGCCTTTGACGGTGTGTTGGGCTTGGGCTAGATTGAAGGAAAGAAAAAGATAAAATGATAGGAAAATTGAAGTCCGTTTTTGAAGAGGTAGAATTGTAATCATAAGCCATTTTTTTGCATTGTTATAGGACTTCAAAGGTAAAGAAAAGAGGATAAAATAAATACCCTATACCTTCAATTCAATCACTTCTGCCTTATTCACTACAAAAATCACCACATACGCCTTCAAGTTCTTCAAATACTTGACTTTATCATCCTTCAAATATTCCTTCAATTGAGCAATTGCAGCTTTTTTTGTCGTTTCCAATTGACCTGCTTCTTTCTTTTTCAAGTACTTCAATTCAAAAATAAACTGATAGGGTATTTCTTCTTCAAAAGGCGGACGACTCATCAACAACAAATCTATTCTCCCTTTACCTTTACTGTCGTCCTTTTTAGAGACTTCCAATTCGCTATAAATGTGGTAAACACCTGTGGCATAAAACCATGAAACAAAAATGGATTTAATGTGGGTTTCATTGAAGGCAGCACGGTCGTTGTGAATGGATAGCTGAGTTAGAGTAGATTCGGTCAGGTCTATGATGGGTTTGATGTCATTGTGTAAGGCCAATTCTAAAACGGGTTCTTGAACATCAATTGTATAAGTGTTTAGTTTGGCACGACTTAGAATGATTTGGCTAAAATATTGGTAGTACAGTTGGCGAATCGCAAAATTGGGAATCGCAAAAATCAAGCGAGTGGCTACACTGCCTTTAATGGTCAAAAAACCCAAATAATACAAAAGACTCACAAAATTATGCTGCTGCCAACCTGCTTCAAAATTAAACTTGATGGTTAAAGGGGCTGTTATTTCTCCCGTTTTTAATATTTCTTCAAGTGTACCTATGTTTTCATTTTCTTTATGTGCTACTCGAAACATTGAGCGAACTTTGTGATAATCTGTCGCTACACTTGTAGCCAATAATTGCTCTGGATACTTATTTTGTTTCAAGTAGTTTTTGACAAAAAACAAGACCATTTCTGAATTATAGATGTGTTCCTTTGCATTTTTATTGAAAACATAACCATCATACCACTCTTTCAAATCTTGTATAACTTCCTCCACTTCAATACCTACATTTTGTAAAATTCCTTTTACTTCTTCATGCGTAAACCCCATCATTTCATTGAACTCAAGTTCTGAACTAATATCCGTAGCATTGCTAAAGCCACTGGTCAAACTGTCGAAGGTAATGGGGGTAACCCCTGTAATAAAAGTCCTACCTACTACTCCTTTTCCTGCACCAATTTTCAATGTTTCATAAAATTTCCGCACCCAACCATTTCGCCCAACTACTTTCTTAAATTCTTCAAAGCGATACGCCACCATTTCATTGGTAAAGTGATCGTATTCATCAATCAAAATGTATACTTTTCGCCCTTCGCCTTGATGCTTTACCCAATTCCACAATTGCTTCATGATTTCTTCAGGAGATGAAATTTCAAATAGAATTTCTAAATTCTCGGAATTGAAGAATGTATGGTAGGTTTTCAAAAAATCTTCTACTCCATAACGTACACTTGCCAAAAATCCATCATGAGTGGTTTTATCCGTTTGTGTATTGATTCCTGAAAAATCAAGACTTAAAACAAAGTAGCTGTTTTTCAGGGGAGTAGAATGTTTTCCAGCATACAAATTCCCAAAAAGCTTTTCAAATTTGTCTTCATGCTCTAAGCCATAATAATACTGCAAAACAGACAGAAAAAGTGTTTTCCCAAATCGGCGAGGACGCAAGAAAAATAGGTGCTTTTCGTCCAAATCCTCCAATTTTTGAAGATAAGTAGTTCGATCAACATACAAGTAACCTTGTGTTATTAAATCTTCAAAACTACCCACCGTGCCGTAAGGGATTTTTTTCATGCTGGTTTTTGAATTTGCTTTTGCGTTCAATTAGGAAAGATAGGGATTTTCTATGTGAAAAGAAAAAGGGTGGAGTTTTTTACTTCAAAACTCCACCCTACCCTACTTCAAGGAAATAAAGCTACTTCAACTACAACCGAATTTCTTTATAAAAGACTTCTCCTTCACAGCGTATTTCAACCGTATAGTTGCCCTTTCGAAGAGCGGATAGATTGTACACCTTTGAAGGTTGTACGCCTGTTTCAGTGATGATAACATCTCCTTTGGTATCATAGACATTTATTTCGACAGGATTCTCTGTATAAGCAATGACCTGCATCAAATCTTGTGCTTTGTTATACTGCACATGCGGATGGGTAAAGGTTTTTCTATCTGATTTAGACATCAGCACTTTATCACCCACAATTTGGAAGGCTTGACTGACCGCTTTGTCAGCGTCGGTAATCACTAAATGGTACTGACCGTCTAATAAACCATTCAAATCGAACTTACGGGCATAACCATTTATTACTTTTACACGTTTTTCGAACAATACTTCATTTGAATCATTTTTGATTTTGATTAATACTCTAGGAGCAGCTGTTTCGGGAATATACAATGCAATGGCTTGAGTGCCTTCATCATCAACTACTTTTAAGTGAGAAGTTACACCAAGGGGTGTAGTTGCATGCATATTTGCAGAGAAGAGAAAGGTAAGTGCTAAAACAAAAAAAGATGTTTTGGCAAGGTTTTTAACTGAAGAATTCAAAAAAATTAAATTCATTTTAAATATGTTTTTGGGTTTGAAAAAAATAGGATAAATACATGGCAATCAGTCTTAATAATCATTAACCAACTGACTATCATTTATTCAACTAATAAATACAAATCCAATAACCGCCTAAAATTTCATTTAGTTCACTTCTTAATTTTAATTATGGATTTTAGCTTTTCTTAACTTATTTCCAATGTTTTTATGTTAAAAATTACGAAAATAAACTTTCTCTTCTCCAATCATCACATAGGGCGGTTCAAAAGGTGGAAAATAGGTTGCTCGTATGTGGCGTTCGATTTTTTCGGCAGACCAGTTGAGGTTAATTTTTTTGATGTCGTTAATTTCCTTGCGAAAGTGGTAGCTTGTGCCTCTTGCTTCAATGAGTTCACTCTGAGGGATGGGTTTGTAATTTCCTTGAAGAATATCGGCGATACTTTCGGCAAACAACTGTCGAGAAGCCGTCAATGTGAGTTGATAAAGGTCTTGTACCCAGCAACCATTTGGAATGGGAAAACGTTTTTCTGCAAGGATGGCACCGCTGTCTATTCCGACTTCGAGTTGGTGTAGCGTAGTACCAAATGTTTCGGCTTCATCGAGAATTGCAAAAGAGAACTGATTGCAGCCTCGATATTCGGGAAGTGGTGCCATGTGGAGATTGATGGCTAATTGACGAGCTTTGGCAATGTGATTGGCTTTTAATATCTTGTGGTATTGAACCGATAGAATGAAATCACATTCGGGTAGGTCGTTTAAGTTTTGCAGAATCGGAATTTGGTGTTTTTCTGCAATCAATTGAAGGTCTGATTTTTGGTGTGCTTTTGAAGCCTGGCCGATGCCTACTGCAATGACTTCAATGTCCAATTCTTTTCTGTGGTCTTGAAGGTATTGAAGACAGTAGGAACCAATGGTTTTTGCACCGAGAAAAACGATGGACTTCATTTTGAATAATAATTGAAAAATAATGAAAAAAATATTTACAAACTCTTTATACGTCTTTTTATTCCTTACATTTTTTTGCAGTTCTTTCCCTGCATACTCCCAAATTGGGGGCGAAAATGTCTATGAGTTTCTCGACCTTTCACCTTCTGCAAGGGTAACGGCTTTGGGTGGCTTGCAAATTGCAGCAATGGATGAGGATGTCAGTCTTGCAGCCCAAAATCCTTCCCTTTACAATCCCGAAATGGATAGGCATTTGTCATTGAATACGGTTGCTTATGTGGCAGGTATCAATCATGGCTATTTGGGATTTGCCAAAGATATAGACAGTTTGGCGACTTTCGGCATTGGGGTGCAGTATATTTCTTATGGTGATTTTGTGGGAGCAGACCCAACGGGTTTTGTGACAGGCAGTTTTAGTGCAAGTGAATATGCTTTCAACATTGGTGGGGCAAAACAGTTTGGCAAGTTTTCGTATGGCATGAATTTGAAGATGGTTTTTTCCAATTTGGAGACGTATAGCTCTACGGGTTTGGCTTTGGATATGGGTTTGACCTATTTTGATGAAGAATCTATGTTCAGTGCGGCTTTGGTGGTCAAAAACATGGGAACGCAGCTCTCTACCTACAATGGCACGAAGGAAGACCTGCCTTTTGATGTGCAGTTGGGCGTTTCACAAAGGCTGAAACACTTGCCGTTCCGTTTTGGTATTACCGCACATCACCTCTATAAGTGGGATATTCGCTACGATGATCCGAGTCTGCAAAACAACTCGATTTTTGATGATGGGAGTGATGATGATAAGAGTTATTTTGCAGACAATCTGTTTCGACACTTGATTTTTAGTGGAGAATTGTTTTTGGGGAAAAGCCTGGTGGTTCGTGCTGCCTACAATCACCAACGAAAACAGGAATTGGGCGTTGCTGTTAAAGGTGGTGGCGTAGGATTTTCGTATGGTGCGGGAATTAACATCAAGCGTTTTCAGTTTAGCTATGGCAGAGCGATTTACCATATTGCAGGAGGCAGCCATCATTTTAGTGTTAGTACGCAGTTATAATACATTAATGAACAACTCCTACAAAACTTAAAGAAGGACAAAACAAATGTCATAAAAAAGTAAAAATTCCAATTGGAAAATTTTGTCCCTTAAAATATATTCATTATTTTTGAAGAAAATCAAAATGAAACAAAATCACTTTCCTCTCTTAAAATCTGCAGTGCATTTAATTAAGCCAACCATCCTTCAATGGATGATGGTTATCGGTTTACTGATGTGTGGCTTGTCAGATATACACGCTCAAACAGTTGAAATTAGTGGTTCTTGTAGTTCTGACGTTGATGGTTCTTATACTTTACAACCAGATGTAAATGGTCGCCCTTCATTTGTAAATGGAGGTTTTAGAATTGAATGGAGCGGAACAAGATGGGAAAATTTAAATACAATTGATATTGTAGGTAGTTTCAACACATTAGATACTCCCTATCCGCCAGCAAGTAGTTTACAGGCATGGACACCAAATCCAGCAGCTATTAGTTGCAATCCTCCAGGAATATTTTCGGGAAATGGTACTTGCTGTACTTTAGATTGTGCTACTTTGTGCCCAAGTAATCAGCCTGAGACTGCTATTCCAACCCTTTCTGAATGGGGATTGATTATCCTGGCTTTATTATTCATAACTTTAGGTACGCTGTATATTTTGCAGGGGCAAGGGAGGTTTGAAAATGGATAAACCAACGAAAGCAGAAATAGGATTTCATCTGTTTATGTTCGTTTTTTAAAGGTCAGATGGAACTTACCATGAATGAAATAATCATTTCCCTTTGTGTTTTAATAATTATTTAATCATGTACGTTTCATCACTTTAGCATCAGTACGCAGTTGAAAAAAGGGTAAGAAAATTCAAGTTCAAACTCAAATTTCAAATTCAAACTCAGTTTTTACAATTGCTTTCCGATTAATCGTGCCGTAAATATGCGGGTACAACTCCCCTCCTGTTGATTCTTCGTACTTCAATTCTGCCTCTAATAAGTTGGGGTCAATGTGCAAAAAAACCAAATCTTCAACTCCTTTGAAGTACCTATCTACAACTCCTTCTACTTGCTCGGCTGTGCTGCAATGTATAAACCCTTCTTCCTTCAAACTTGCATGTTCGTAGTGTTCGGCATTTCTCCATTTGTTCCATTCTGAGGTGGGAAGGATGTGGTAAATCATGACAACATTTGATTAATGAGTCGGGTAATGTGTTGGGCTATGTCATACAACACTTTGTCTTTGTTGTCGTATTCATTAATGCACCTATTCCCAAGAGGTAAGCCTTGTAATTTTTCAAAAGCAGTTCCATTCAAATCGAATGGAGAAACTTTTATGGGAACGACTCTTTTACTACTCACATAATCTTCCACTTTCAAAGCAATGTCCATAGTCTCTTCTTGGTAGAGGTTACCACTGATAAGAATAAGCACAATAATTGATTCGTCCAATTTCTTGTTCAGTACGTCTTCTTTTACGTCTCCTCCAGTTATACTTTTTTGTATGTCAAATATCTTAATGACTTTATTCCTTATATGACCATATAACTGGCTTTTGATTCCTTTTGCGTAAACTGCGTCGTCTGTGTGGTAAACCAACATTGTTGGGATGGGTGTGCTAATCTTCTCTTCCTCTTCAATCTTGGGTGCTTCAGGATTTTCTTTTTTCCTATTTGCTCTTTCCTGCAAATCTTCCAAGATATACCGGAATAAAACACCCTCGTTTACATAAGCTACCTTGCCTTCTGCATTTACCTGCATATTCCCTCCTGCATGATGCAAAGCCACTACATTCCAATGGATGTCAAAAACAGGTGACCCACTGGACCCAGGCTCTGTTGTGACTTTGTAGTGCAAGCGGTGTTCCCATATTCCAATTTCTCCATCACTAAAAGCAATTTCTTTGGTTCTTCCTTTGGGGTGTTGGATAATGACCAAAGCATCGTTTTCGGCAGGAGGATTAGTGTTGATGGTCAGACCTTTCCATTCAGACAAAGGATCTTGTGGATTGTCCTTTACTTTGACTCTTGTATAATCTAATGATTTGGAAGTAAGAAAATCAGTATGATCTAAATTGTAAAAAACAGATGGCGAATCGGCATCATCAAATCCAAATTCAACTCTCGAATACTGAGCAATTGCGGCAGAACCCAGTACATGGTTGTTGGTAAATATATACCCATTTTGTACTAAAAAACCTGTGCCAACGTAGCCGTCAGCAGTATGAATTTTACAAACACTTTTGGCTTTTTCAATTCCTTTTTTCAACCAATCAATTCGTTGCAAGCCATTTCTATCAATGATTTTTTCTAAGTTTTGATTATCATTGGTTTCAATGTGGATTTTAGTATCCTCCTCCATAGGCTGCTCTGCTTCAATGATAGTTATGGTAGATAAAAGAGAACGCCTAATCCTATTTCGCTCTGTAGTAGCGTCTTCACGCCCTATCTCACCTCTCCTTTTATCGGTTTCCAAATCCGACAGTCGGGACTGCAAACTAAGGGCTTCATCATTGTAGGCGGTGTTCAATGCTAAGAGTTCTTTTATAGCAAGTTCTAACTTGCCTTTTCCAATGAGTTCACGTATTTTGTTCATCATAATGATTGAAGTTTAAACAGGCATTTTGTGGAAGGTCGTGAAAAGAAAATAGGATATCCGAAAATATTATGTTTCTTAGCCAAAGGTAAAAAAATTGCTTTGTAAGCGCAAAATAAAATTCAATAAAACATTAAAATCAAATGTTTTGTATTTTATCTTTGTCGAAAATCTATTCCTAAAAAAATTAAATATGACCCTTCAATCCTATCTAATCAATCTTCAAAAACGCTTCAAAACGGGCATTGCGAGGGAACATGCTTATCGGGGCGACCTTCAAAACTTGCTCGAAGCCCTTGCACCTGAGGTGTTGGTGACAAACGAACCTGCTCGAATCGCTTGTGGCGCACCCGATTATGTGCTGACCAAAAACAATATTCCTGTCGGATACATTGAAGCGAAAGACATTGGAGTGGATTTGAAGAGCAAAACCCTCAAAGCACAGTTCAACCGCTACAAGGCTTCTTTGGACAACCTCATTTTTACGGATTACCTCGATTTTCACCTCTACATTGATGGCGAATTGGTGACAACAATTGCGATTGCAGCAATTGAAGATGGGGAAATTGTGTCGAAACCCGAAAACTTTGCAGCTTTTGAGTCACTTATCAAAGACTTTGCAACGCACATTGGGCAAACCATCAAATCTTCTGCAAAGCTGTCGCAGATGATGGCGGGCAAGGCGAAAATGTTGGCGCAGGTAATTGAGAAAGCCCTGTTGAGCGATGAAGAAAACGAGTCGGATAGTACACTCAAACAGCAGATGCATGCCTTCAAACAGATTTTGATTCACGACATTCAGCCCAAAGAATTTGGAGATATTTATGCTCAAACGATTGCCTACGGAATGTTTGCGGCAAGGCTGCACGACCCGACTTTGGCGACTTTTTCGAGGCAAGAGGCGGCAGAGTTGATTCCCAAATCGAATCCTTTTTTGCGGAAGTTGTTTCAGTATATTTCGGGTTACGATATTGACGACCGAATTGAATGGATTGTAAGCGCATTGGCGGATATTTTTCGGGCAACGGATGTTGGGGCTTTGCTGCAAAATTTTGGGAAGGCGACACAATTGAACGATCCGATTATTCATTTTTACGAAAACTTTTTGGCGGAATACGACCCTAAGTTGCGGAAAGCGAGGGGCGTATGGTACACGCCTGCGCCTGTGGTGAACTTCATTGTGCGGGCGGTGGACGATGTGTTGAAAACGGAATTTGGGCTAAAAAAAGGTTTGGCGGACACTTCAAAAACCAAGATTCAGGTGCAATCTATGACCCCCGATAAACGCTCAAAAACGGGCTATCGGATGGTGGAAAAAGAGGTGCATCGGGTGCAAATTCTCGATCCTGCAACGGGTACGGGAACGTTTTTGGCGGAGGTGGTGAAGCATATTTATTCCAAAAACTTCAAGGCGATGCAGGGAATGTGGAGTGGCTATGTCGAAAAGGACTTGATTCCCCGCTTGAATGGTTTTGAATTGTTGATGGCGAGTTATGCGATGGCGCACCTCAAGTTGGATATGTTGCTGACCGAAACGGGCTACAAATCAACGAGCAATCAAAGGTTTCGGATTTTTCTGACCAATTCTTTGGAGGAGGCGCATCCCGATACGGGTACGCTGTTTGCGAGTTGGTTGAGTGACGAGGCGAATCAAGCGAATGGCATCAAACGGGATGCGCCTGTAATGGTGGTTTTGGGGAATCCGCCTTATAGCGGTGAAAGTGCGAACAAGGGACAGTGGATTATGGATTTGATGGACGACTACAAAAAAGAGCCAGGTGGTAAGGAAAAATTGAAGGAGCGAAATCCCAAATGGATAAACGATGATTATGTCAAGTTCATGCGCTATGGGCAGCATTTCGTTGAAAAAAATGGAGAAGGAATTTTAGCGTTTATCAATCCACATGGTTTTTTGGACAATCCGACTTTTAGGGGAATGCGTTGGAACTTGCTCAAAACCTACGATACCATTTATACGATTGATTTGCATGGCAATTCTAAGAAAAAAGAAACCTGCCCTGATGGTTCGCCCGATGTGAACGTGTTTGACATTCAGCAAGGTGTGAGTATCAATATTTTGGTGAAAACAGGTAAGAAAAAGACAAGTGAATTGGGTAAGATTTTTCATTTTGACCTATACGGCAAACGAGAATTGAAGTATGATTTTCTTTGGAAGAACAGTTTACAGTCTATTGACTTCAATGTTTTACCAAATAAAGCACCCATGTATTTTATGGTGCAAAAGGATTTTGAAGCAGCAGAAAAATATGAAAAAGGGTTTAAAATTACAGATTGTTTCAATGTAAATTCGGTCGGAATTGTCACGGCAAGGGATGCCTTAACGATACAAGGTACAAAAGAGGAGGTAAAGCGAATTGTTCACGATTTTGCAAAACTGGACATTGAAGAAGCAAGAGTGAAATACAAATTGGGAAAAGATGCAAGAGACTGGAAAGTACATTTAGCGCAAAAGGATTTATTAGATTCCAATTTGTCAGACGATAATATTTGTAGAATAAGTTATCGTCCATTTGATGTTAAATATACCTACTACACAGGAAATTCCAAAGGTTTTCAGTGTATGCCTCGTGGGAAAGTTATGCATCATCTTTCTAAAGGTAAAAATATAGGAATCGTAATTGGAAGGCAAGGACAAGTTGTTGGGAACATGCAGTGGAATTTAAGTTTTATAACAAATAATATAACAGATTTTAATTTATATTATAGAGGAGGAGGAATGGTATTCCCCCTCTACCTCTACAATTCCGACTCCAAAGACCTTTTCGACAAATCCCAAAGAATCCCCAACCTCAATCCCAAAATCATCACCGAAATTGCCAAAAAATTAGACCTGACTTTTGTGCCTGAAAAAGAGGCGGAAGGCAATGTGTGTATGGCGAATAGTTCGGAGTTGCGGGACGACTTCAAAACAACTTTTGCACCCATAGATTTGCTGGACTATATCTATGCGGTCTTACATTCGCCCAATTATCGAGAAACCTACAAGGAGTTTTTGAAGATAGATTTTCCGAGAGTTCCCTATCCAACGGATACCGATGTGTTTTGGAAATTGGTGGCTTTGGGTGGAGAATTGCGGCAATGGCATTTGTTGGAACACCCTCGCATTGAGGATTATATCACGAGCTACCCCAAAGATGGTGACAACCTCATCACCCGAAAAATGACCAAACGCAGCATTGGTTTTGAAGCGACTTCGGACACACACGGAAGGGTTTGGGTCAATGACGAACAGTATTTTGACGGTGTTCCTTTGGTGGCTTGGGAATTTTACATTGGCGGTTATCAGCCTGCCCAAAAATGGCTAAAAGACCGAGTGGGTAGGGTGTTGGATTTTGAGGATATTCTGCATTATCAGCAGATGATTGTGGCATTGACGGAGACGAGTCGGGTGATGGAGGAAGTGGATTTGGTATTGAAGGTGTGAAACCTTGTAGGTGTAATAAATGAAACACTTCCATGGGTTCTCTCGTATTTGCTTTTGCAAAACGAACGAAAATAACAACGGTGAGGATATCTGAAAGCTTGTGACCTTGATCCTATCCTCGGCAAGATTCTGACAAAATAACCATGCAAATAAACAGAATCCTACTATTTTTGTTGTATATTATTTTTAAATCCATCAACACACAAAACATATTATCATGAAAAAACACATTTCCTTTCTTTCTCTTTTCTTTTTTACAAGTCTTCTCCTCTCTGCTGCTTCCTTCAATTTCTTGCAAGCCCAGTCTTCACACACCAAAAAGGTAAACGTCATCATTACGGATGAAATGAACGGAATCGAAACGGTTATAGATACCATCTTACCCACTCAGTCTGCTGCTCAACGCTTCTTGCAAATCAAAGGCTACGACGATGCAGGCATCAATCGGGCTACAAGCGCAAGCAAAGGACAGCGAAAAATCAGTGTTCGCACCAAAGAAATTTTGGAATCGGACTTATACAATGTCGAAACAGGTAAAATCAACCTCGACAAATACCTCAAAATTCCTGCGGGGGCAAAGGTGAAAGAAACCGATGGAGTCAGAGAAATAGAATGGGTCGAAACCGATGCAAATGGCACCATGACCCTCCGCAATGCTACGGTGAATGTCCACAAACGTCAACGTTTGCCACAGAATACGACGATTTACGAAATTGAAGTGCCTGAAAAACAAATAGACGCAGATTCACCTACTCCCGAAAGCTTTGAATACCTCAAAGAAATGAGCAATGTAGAAGAAAATCGCTCCATTAAAAGTTATCCAAAATTCACTGTTACCATTGCAACGACCGACATTTTTGACCTCAATACTTTGGACGAAAAAGAAAGTTGGCTGCAAATGGCAAGTGGACTTCCTGTAGAAAATTTCATGGTCAGTCCCGATTACAACAAAGGTGAGTTTTTGTTTAGTTTTGACTTGGAGGAAGTGGCAGAAGATACCAAATTGGAGATTTTTGATGTGGTTGGACTTCCCGTTTACAGTGAAGATTTGTCTGAACTTACTGGCTCTTATTCCAAGTTTTTGCCCGACTTCGACCTCTACAAACGAGGCACTTATTTGGTGATGATTACCCAAAAAAGTACGAGTCAGAAATTTACTCAAAAGGTGATTATAGAATAATGGTTGAATGGTTGAATGGTTGAATAAACTATTGTGGTTCAAGCATTTTTTCAAATTATTTCAATTTTATTTCCCCCTATTTCAGTTTTACTTCAATAATTACTCACAACTAAAAATAAAAAAGAGGCAAGTCTATTCAGGCTTGCCTCTTTTTATTTTTTCACCAAGGCTGTTCCATTTCGATTTTACACATGCAGCCCCAATCTCCACATACGGTCAAAGCACAAGTCAATGGTCTTCTGCTATTTGTCGCATCTCCCAACGAATATTCAATCACATCCGAAGACAATTTCACCTCTTTGGTATTCCCTTCTTGCAGTCCTTTTTGACTCGTTCTTTGAGGTCGGGCAGATTCATATATCACTACATTTGTCCCTGCTTTGGCAAGTTTGTCAATCGTTGCACCCAAAACACCGACAGCTGTTGAAAGCGGAAGGCTTGTTTTTTTATACCGCATCAATCCGACGGTGATTTCACCAGGTAAATTGCCATTGTCTTCCACAACTATCTGGACAGTGAACATCGCTCCTTTTTGGGGCAATACTTTTGCAATTCTGCCTGTGGCTTGTATGATACTCGCTGTTTGAACTTCATCGCCACTGCTGCAATTACTGGAGTTGGCTACAACAGATTCACTTTGAAAAACAAATAATACGCTTACACAAATTAATAAAGCGAAGAATTTTTGAAAAATTTTCATTTCTTGAAGGTTTTAAAATGGTAAAAAAGTGAACTTTAGATGAGGGAAGCAAGAACGGAAAAGCAAGACACTTCAATAAGTTTTATAGTACCAAAGTAAAGTTAAATCCCACTTTACACATCCCTACTCTCTCATCCAAACCTCAATAACACCCACAAAAATACAGTACCTTCAAGCCTTCAACGAACCTAAAACTGCTGCTTTTTAATACTCAAACAGAATCAATTCTAAAATAGAATACTGATAATCAAATAAATAAATAAAATTCATTTGACTTTCAAACGCCTTTTAGTTCCAAAATAAATACCCCTCACAAAACCCACTAAAAAATCAAATCGCCAAAAAATTCTTCAATATCTCCTCTCCCACTTTCCCTGATTTTTCGGGGTGAAATTGGGTCGCAAAAAAATTGTCCTTGCGGATTGCAGCACTAAAAGGGGTGATATAATCACACTCTGCAATCGTGTATGCTCCTTTTTCGACATAATAGCTATGCACGAAATAGACATACTCTTGCTCCAATTTTGGGTGAAAAAGTGGATTTTGAAGCCCATAAATACTGTTCCATCCAACATGTGGCACCTTCAATTTAGGCTCAAACCTCACCACTTTTTGCGGAAAAACGCCCAAGCATTTCGTATCTCCTTCCTCCGAATAATCACACAACAACTGCATACCCAAGCAAATACCCAAAACAGGCTGCTTCAAATCGGGAATCAATTTATCCAATCCTTTCGCTCGAAGGTTTTGCATCGTTGTACTCGCTTCCCCCACTCCTGGAAAAATCACCTTGTCCGATGCTCGAATCACCTCCAAATCATCCGTTAAAACTGCCTCAATGCCCAATCGCTCCATCGCAAAAAGAACCGATTGAACATTTCCTGCATTGTAGTTGATAATCGTAATCATGTTTTTTGTTGTGTTTGGGTTGTTTATGTTGGTAGAGACGTTTTATAGTGCAGTAAATAAACAATTTATATTCTCCTGCAAATTATATACTTGTACTATTCAACCCACCCCCAACCCCTCCCAAGAGGGGATTTCTTCACTCTGTACGAGTATTCCCCTCCTCGGAGGGGCATGGGTGTGTTCCAATATGTCACTTGTCAACTAAAAAAAGAATATTAAAAACTTATTTGGGGGGCTAGTCAAACGTCTTTACGTGTTTGAGTGCTGAACACTAAGCCAATAAGGATTTTGAGTTTGAATTTGTACCTTGAATTTGAAGTTTACAAAACTCCTTTGGTACTCGGCAATTCATCCGTCCCATCCTTTTGAACCGCCATTTTTATCGCCTTTGCAAATGCCTTAAAAGTCGCTTCAATTTTGTGGTGTTCATTCTTTCCTTCCACTTTGATATTCAAATTGCATTGTGCATTATCCGAAAAAGACTTGAAAAAGTGTTCAAACATTTCGGTGGGCATCCCTCCTACTTTTTCTCGGTGATATTCCACATTCCAAACCATCCATGGACGACCGCTAAAATCAATTGCCACTTGCGCCAAAGCCTCATCCATCGGCAACAAAAAATGACCATAGCGATTGATTCCCCGCTTATCCCCCAACGCTTCCCGAAACGCCTGACCAATCGTAATCGCCACATCTTCAACAGTATGATGTTCGTCAATGTGCAAATCTCCCGTTGCTTTGACCGTCAAATTGCAGCCACTATGCTTTGCCAATTGGTCGAGCATGTGGTCAAAAAATCCAATCCCCGTCTCATTCTCGGATTCCCCATTTCCATCCAATTCCAAACTGACCGAAATATCCGTTTCATTGGTTTTGCGATGGATGGTCGCCCTTCTTTGCAGTAAAGGTCGAGCTTTCAAAAATTGGTAAATATCTTCCCAATCTTTCACCGTTGCCGCACAAGTTTCGACCAAATCCTTTGATTGTAGGGTCAAATTTCCTTCAAACTCGCTCATATCACTTATCCAAATCCCCTTTGCACCCAAATTCTTCGCCAATTCGATGTCACTCAACCTATCTCCAATCACGAAAGAATTTTTCAAATCATACTCTTTGCTGTTCATGTATTCGGTTAGTAGTCCCGTTCTTGGCTTTCGAGTCGGCGCATTGTCCTCTGGAAATGAACGGTCTATCAATACCTCTTTGAAGTAAATCCCTTCATTGGTCAATGCCTTCATCATTTTATTGTGAGCAGGCCAAAAAGTATCTTCCGCAAAACTCTCCGTACCCAAACCATCTTGATTCGTCACCATCACCAATTGATAGTCCATTTCTTCTACTATCTTCGACAAATACTTGAATACCATCGGAAAATATTCCAATTTTTCGAGTGAATCCACTTGGTAATCTACAGGCGGCTCAATAATCAATGTCCCATCTCTGTCTATAAAAAGTACTTTCTGCATATTTTTTTCTTTCTTTTGATATTCTGTTGATGCTTGGTGGATACCATAGATTCTTCGTGGATGCTTAGTGGATACTCAAATTCCATTTAACTAAAAAAAATCTCTCCGTCTCTGCATCTCTGCGTTCAAATTCTCAAATCCAATGTAGAAAAATCTCTCCAACTCTCCGTTCAATTTTCAGTGTAAATTCTAAGAGCCTCCAACAACTCCAAATTCTCCTCCTCTGTTCCGACCGTAAACCGCAAACAACCTTCACACAAAACCACCTTCGAGCGATTCCGAACAATGATTCCCTTTGAAGTCAAATAATCGTACAATTCCTGAGCCTCTTTCACCCTCACCAACAAAAAATTGGCATCCGAAGGAAAGACTTTTTTCACAAAGTCAAAACCCATTAATTCCTCCTTCAAAAAATTCCTTTGCTGCAAAATATTTGCTCGTTCCCATTCATACCGTTCCACATTTTGTAATGCCTCCAAAGCAGCATTTTGGGTCAATTGATTCACATTATAAGGAGGTTTTACTTTATTCAAAACGTCAATAATTTCCTTTGCAGCAAAAGCCATTCCCAAACGAATCCCCGCCAAACCCCACGCCTTAGAAAACGTTTGCGTTACCACCAAATTTTTATATTCCTTCAATAAATTAACACAACTCGCTTGTCCTGCAAAATCTATATAGGCTTCATCCACCACCACAATCCCTTCAAAACCTTCCACCAATTCTTCAATCGCCTTCAAATTAAAGCTATTCCCCGTCGGATTGTTCGGGCTGCAAACAAACAACAATTTGGTATTTGGTTGAACAGCCTCCAATATTGCAGTGATATCCAACTGATAATCATTGGTCAAAAGTACCTCTTGCACCTCCACATCCGAAATCGCAGCCGAAACCTGATACATTCCATAAGTCGGCGGCAGTATCATAATTGCGTCTTCTCTCGGTTCACAAAAAATCCGAATCAACAAGTCAATCACCTCATCACTCCCATTTCCCAAAAATATACTTTGTACTTCAATGTTCTTCCATTTACCAATTTCCTCCTTCACCTTCCATTGAAGTGGGTCGGGATAACGATTCAAGTCCGTATCAAACGGATTTTCATTTGCATCCAAAAAAATATGTGCTTTACCTTTGAACTCACTTCGAGCAGAAGAATAAGCCGTCATTTTTTGAATATTTGGGCGAATTAGGTTTTTTATTGTGCTCATACTTTTAGGTGTTTGTGTTGATAATTGTGTTTGAGCGGTTAAGTGCAGTGCAACCGAAATATCTTTTTTACAGTAATAAAACGTTTTATTGAGTATGACTCTCAAACCTTATAGGTTTTTGTTTATATAATTTAATCAAATTATCAAACATGTATACATTTTCAACAGTTAAACCTATAAGGTCTTTCGCTTCAAACATAGTGTTGCCCTGTAC
>JAUHXA010000095.1 GCA_030427245.1 Bacteroidia bacterium
CTGCATAGACCCATTCTTTCTGCAATCGCTTAGAATTGGATGAGTATTTACGTAAGTAGTCCAACAGCTTCAATGCTTGTGGATTGGTACAGTAATAGGGCGATGCCACGAACTTCCGAAAGGTTTTGAGTTCGGGTTTGGTGAAGATTTGAAGGAGAGATAGTAGTTTGGTGTTTTGCATCGGGTTTTTTTGTATTTTAACGATATCCTCTTTAAATTATCATGTTGTAGGCATCCTCTGAGTGAGAATCACCAAACTTCCTTCCTTTTCCATCCTATGTAAAACTCCACTTACAAGATTTTTACAAAATGACAACCAAAGAGAAAGCACACAGCCCCAAAATGTCATGTTGTAGGCATCCTCTGAGTGAGAATCACAAAACTTCCTTCCTTTTCCATCCTATGTAAAACTCCACTTACAAGATTTTTACAAAATGACAACCAAAGAGAAAGCACACAGTCCCAAAATGTCATGTTGTAGGCATCCTGTGGGTTGAAATCACCAAACTTTTTTCTTGGTCTATCCTTTGTACAACTCCACTCACAAGATTT
Source organism: Bacteroidia bacterium (assembly GCA_030427245.1). GTDB lineage: Bacteria > Bacteroidota > Bacteroidia > Chitinophagales > UBA2359 > JAUHXA01. The sequence goes on from JAUHXA010000095.1 coordinate 553, forward strand.
CTTCAAAATGACAATCAAAGAGAAAGCACACAGCCCCAAAATGTCATGTTGTAAGCATCTTGTGGGTTGAAATCACCAAACTTTTTTCTTGGTCTATCCTTTGTACAACTCCACTCACAAGATTTCTTCAAAATGACAATCAAAGAGAAAGCACACAGCCCCAAAATGTCATGTTGTAAGCATCTTGTGGGTTGAAATCATCAAACTTCCTTCCTTTTCCATCCTGTGTAGAACTCCACTCACAAGATTTTTACAAAATGACAACTAAAGAGAAAGCACAGCCCCAAGTATGTCATGTTGTAAGCATCCTCTGCGTGAAAATCAACAAACTTTTTTCTTTGTTCATCCTTTGTACAGCTCCACCCACAAGATTTCTTCAAAATGACACACGAAGAGAAAGCACACCACCCAAAATGTCATGCTGTAAGCATCCTCTGAGTGAGAGTCACCAAACCTACTTCCTTTTCCATGCTGTATACAACTCCACTTACAAGATTTCTTCAAAATGACAATCAAAGAGAAAGCCCAAAAATGTCATGCTGTAAGCATCCTATGGGTTGAAATAACCAAACCTACTTCCTTTTCCATCCTGTGAAGAACTCCACCCACAAGATTTTTACAAAATGACACACAAAGAAAAGCACACCACCCAAAAATGTCATGCTGTAAGCATCTTGTGGGTTGAAATCATCAAACTTACTTCCTTTTCCATCCTGTGTAGAACTCCACTTACAAGATTTCTTCAAAATGACACACGAAGAGAAGGCACACCACCCAAAAATGTCATCCTGTAAGCATCCTCTGAGTGAGAGTCACCAAACTTCCTTCCTTTTCCATCCTGTGTAGAACTCCACTCACAAGATTTCTTCAAAATGACACACGAAGAGAAAGCACACAGCCCCAAAATGTCATGTTGTAAGCATCTTGTGGGTTGAAATCATCAAACTTCCTTCCTTTTCCATCCTGTGTAGAACTCCACTCACAAGATTTTTACAAAATGACACACGAAGAGAAGGCACACCACCCAAAAATGTCATCCTGTAAGCATCCTCTGAGTGAGAATCACCAAACTTCCTTCCTTTTCCATCCTGTGTAGAACTCCACTCACAAGATTTCTTCAAAATGACACACGAAGAGAAGGCACACCACCCAAAAATGTCATGCTGTAAGCATCCTCTGAGTGAGAATCACCAAACTTTCTTCCTTTTCCATCCTGTGTAGAACTCCACTTACAAGATTTCTTCAAAATGACACACGAAGAGAAAGCACAGCTCCAAGTATGTCATGTTGTAAGCATCCTCTGAGTGAGAATCACCAAACTTCCTTCCTTTTCCATCCTTTGTACAACTCCACTCACAAGATTTTTACAAAATGACACACGAAGAGAAAGCACACAGTCCCAAAATGTCATGCTGTAAGCATCCTCTGAGTGAGAATCACCAAACTTCCTTCCTTTTCCATCCTTTGTACAACTCCACCCACAAGATTTCTTCAAAATGACACACGAAGAGAAAGCACACCACCCAAAAATGTCATGCTGTAAGCATCCTCTGAGTGAGAATCACCAAACCTACTTCCTTTTCCATGCTGTATACAACTCCACTCACAAGATTTCTTCAAAATGACAATCAAAGAGAAAGCCCAAAAATGTCATGCTGTAAGCATCCTATGGGTTGAAATAACCAAACCTACTTCCTTTTCCATCCTGTGAAGAACTCCACCCACAAGATTTTTACAAAATGACACACAAAGAAAAGCACAAAGGCCCAAAATGTCATGCTGTGAGCATCCTGTGGGTTGAAATCACAAAACTTACTTCCTTTTCCATCCTGTGCAGAACTCCACTCACAAGATTTTTACAAAATGACAACCAAAGAGAAAGCACAGCCCCAAGTATGTCATGCTGTAAGCATCTTGTGGGTTGAAATCATCAAACTTACTTCCTTTTCCATCCTGTGTAAAACTCCACCCACAAGATTTCTTCAAAATGACACACGAAGAGAAAGCACAGCTCCAAGTATGTCATGTTGTAAGCATCCTCTGAGTGAGAATCACCAAACTTCCTTCCTTTTCCATCCTTTGTACAACTCCACTCACAAGATTTTTACAAAATGACACACGAAGAGAAAGCACACAGTCCCAAAATGTCATGCTGTAAGCATCTTGTGGGTTGAAATCACCAAACTTTCTTCCTTCTCCACTCTTTTGTAAAACTCCACTCACAAGATTTCTTCAAAATGACACATGAAGAGAAAGCACACAGCCCCAAAATGTCATGTTGTAAGCATCTTGTGGGTTGAAATCATCAAACTTCCTTCCTTTTCCATCCTGTGTAGAACTCCACTCACAAGATTTTTACAAAATGACAACTAAAGAGAAAGCACAGCCCCAAGTATGTCATGTTGTAAGCATCCTCTGCGTGAAAATCAACAAACTTTTTTCTTTGTTCATCCTTTGTACAGCTCCACCCACAAGATTTCTTCAAAACGACACACAAAGAAAAGCACAGCCCCAAGAATGTCATGTTGTAAGCATCCTCTGAGTGAGAATCACCAAACTTCCTTCCTTTTCCATCCTGTGTAGAACTCCACCCACAAGATTTCTACAAAATGACATACGAAGAGAAAGCACACCACCCAAAAATGTCATGCTGTAAGTACCCTGTGAGTAAGAATCACCAAACTTACTTCCTTTCCATCCTGTGTAGAACTCTACCCAAAAGATTTCTTCAAAATGACACACGAAGAGAAAGCACACCACCCAAAAATGTCATGTTGTAAGTACCCTGTGAGTAAGAATCACCAAACTTACTTCCTTTTCCATCCTGTGTAGAACTCAACCCACAAGATTTTTACAAAATTACAACCAAAGAGAAAGCACACCACCCAAAAATGTCATGTTGTAGGCATCCTCTGAGTGAGAATCACCAAACTTCCTTCCTTCTCCATTCTTTTGTAAAACTCCACTTACAAGATTTTTTCAAAATGACACACGAAGAGAAAGCACAGCTCCAAGTATGTCATGCTGTAAGCATCTTGTGGGTTGAAATCATCAAACTTACTTCCTTTTCCATCCTGTGTAAAACTCCACCCAAAAATGTCATGCTGTAAGCATCCTCTGAGTGAGAATCACCAAACTTCCTTCCTTTTCTATCCTGTATACAACTCCACTCATAAGATTTTCACAAAATGACATGTAAAGAGGATTGAGATAAAAAATACATATTTTCACCTAAAACAAATTTACAAAAACATCTTTATTCATCTTTAATAATCAAGAAGTAAATTTAATTATTAACAATCTAAAATCAATACAAAAATTCAAAACTCAACTAAAAACCATTTAATCCTGTTTTTGCACCTCTAAAGAAAATAGGTGACATTTGAAGAAAAGAAACAATAAAACGATAACACAATGAACAACAAGACCAAAAACACACAAAAGCCACATCTTATGAGATACTTATTTTCTTTTTGGCTTATTTTAGGTTTTACTTCGATGCTTATTCACCACAATTTACAAGCTCAATGCAATGGCGTATCAGAATCTGATTCTTTGGAATTGGTGAATTTTTATGAGGCTTTGGATGGGGATAATTGGATAAATAATGAAGGATGGTTGGTTGAACCTGTGAAGGATTGGTTTGGAGTGACCTTGAGTGAGGACGCATGCAGCATAGAAAAATTAGAATTAGGACAGAATAAGTTAAATGGTAATATTTTTGATTTCAACTTACCAAGTGTCCAGATAGTAAATTTGAGAGCTAATAACTTAAGTGGTGAAATCCCTAACTTCAGCAATATCGTGAATATAAGAAATTTAGACTTATCAAGAAATAGTATAATTGGTAGCATACCTGATTTTAACAACCTCCCCAACTTAAAACTTTTGAATTTAGAACAAAATCAATTAAGTGGTACTATTCCAGACTTCTCAGAATTGCCAATTTTACAAAGTTTAAACCTACAGTTTAACCCATTAATAAGTCTTCCTAATTTCTCTCATTTACCTAATCTACAATATTTACATCTGAATGATAGCGAATTAAATGGTACAATTCCTAATTTCAGTAATCTACCCAATCTACTCTTATTAGAATTGGGAGGCAATAATCTCACTGGACAAATCCCAGATTTTACTTTTATGGAAAATTTGGAAGTACTAAATATTCAATTTAATCAATTAATTGGAACTATTCCTAATTTTAATTTATCCAAATTAAAAAATTTAGACATTAGTAGTAATAATTTTTTAGGCTCTATACCGAATTTTATTAGTTGCCCTAAATTAGAGGAGATAGACTTAGCACATAATAATTTAACGGGAACTATTCCTAATTTTAACTTGCCCAATTTAAAAAATCTGTGGTTAGGTTTTAATGAACTCAGTGGAAGTATTCCTAATTTAGGTAGTTGCCCTAATCTTGAAAATATACGTTTTTTAGAAAATCAGTTAAGTGGTACTATTCCTGATTTCTCTAATTTAGTTAATCTAATATCCTTGAGTTTAAATAATAATCAATTAAGTGGTACTATTCCCGATTTCTCTAACCTTCCTAATTTAACTAAACTGTTTTTAGACAGCAATCAACTCATTGGGAGTATTCCTGATTTTTCTAACCTACCTAATCTAATTGAACTTTTTTTATCTAACAATCAACTTACTGGGAGTATTCCTGATTTTTCTAATCTACCAAGATTACAATACTTATACTTACAATCTAATCAGCTAAGTGGATACATTCCTAATTTTTCCAATTTGCCTGAATTAGAGTACATACAGATTTGCCCTAATAACTTGTGGGGCTTATTCCCAAATTTTGAAAACTCCCCTTTTGTTAACCTTGTGCTTTTAGACAAATCTTGTATTCCATCCGCCACCATCACAGGCTCCACCTTCAACGACCTCAACCAAAACTGCATTCAAGATGAAGGCGAACAGGCCCTGCCCAACACTAAAATCACCGTCAACGACAGCCTCTACTACACCTATACCGATGAAAATGGCTTTTACAAACTTCAATTAGACACAGGAACATACCAAATCACTGCCACTCCACCCAATTTTCTATGGAGTGAATCCTGCCCCCAATCCTACACCATCATCCTCGAAAATTACAATGATTCTATTCCCAATCAAAACTTTGGTTTTGAAGTAGAAGACGAATGTACATTCTTAACGATTGATGTGGCAAGTCCTTTGCAGAGAAGGTGCTTCACCAATACCTACACCATTTCCTACTGCAATGAAGGCACCAAATCCGCCGATAGTGCTTATGTCGAATTGACCTTTCCACCCGAAATCATCCCTTTGAACGCTTCAATCCCTTTTGAGCAAAACGGCAATGTTTGGTCTTTCGATTTAGATACTTTGGCGATTGGCGAGTGTGGCTTTTTTACGGTGACGGATTCAGTCAGTTGTGATGCCGTTTTAGGGAGTGCGGCTTGTGTTGAAGGGCGCATTTATCCTGCATTTCTTTGCAGAGACATCAGCACACTTTGGGATGGCTCAGACATTGAAGTAACAGGAGAATGCATTGATAATGAATTCATTGAGTTCGTGATTACCAACATTGGAGAAGACATGCAAGACAGCATTGAATACCGCATTTATGAAGACGACATACTTTCCTCTTTGGACAAATTGCAGTTGATGAGTGGCGAAAGTGAGTCATTGCAGATAGCTGCAACAGGAGCAACCTATCGTTTGAAGGCAGAACAAAGTGAATTTCATCCTTTTGAGAGTATTCCACAAGTCGTTGTCGAATTATGCGGTAATGAGCCTTATTCTTTGGGTTTTGTGACTTCGCAGCCGAATTCCGATTTGGAACATTTCATTGATATTGACTGTCAAGAAATCATCGGTTCTTTCGACCCCAACGACAAAGCCGTGCATCCTACAGGCATTGCCGACCAACACTACATTGCAGAAGGTACGGAATTGACCTACAAAATCCGCTTTCAAAATACAGGCAATGACACCGCTTTCAGAGTCGCCATCATTGACACGCTGCACAGCGATTACCTCGACCTTCAAACCTTTGAAATCACGAGTGCAAGCCATCCTTATAATGCCCGAATCGCCAACCAAAATGTGTTGATTGTCGAATTCAACAACATCTTGCTACCCGACAGCACGACCAACGAATTGGAAAGCCACGGTTTTGTACAATACAGAATCACCCCTTTTCAAGATGCGCCTAAAAATTCTATCGTTACCAATGTAGGTGATATTTACTTCGACTACAACCAACCTATCACGACCAACACCGTTTTCAATACCATTGGGATACCGCTTTTGGATGTGACGCTTCCCATCGAACTCCTTCAATTCAATGCTTATTTGGACGACCACCAAAACGCACAACTGACTTGGATAACCGCTTCCGAAATCAACAATTCCCACTTTGAAGTCCAACGAAGCAGCGATGGACGACACTTTGCAGCGATTGGCAAAATCGAAGGAAAAGGCACAACGAGCGAGCTTCATTCTTATCAGTTTGAAGACTCCAATTTGCCTACCACAACTTCAACAGTTTACTACCGACTGAAACAAATCGACTTCAATGGACAGTACAGCTATTCCAAAGTCGTTTCACTTCAATTGGAGAATGAACGAACTACAAAAATTTGGTACAATGCTGCTCAAAATAAGATTGAAGTCATAGCAACTCATAACCTTCAATTGCAGGTTTTTGATGCGACAGGTCGTTTGGTGAAAAGTGTTGGAGTCATTGAAGGAAAGCAAACGATTGAAGTCAATGATTTGGCGAGTGGTGTGTATGCTTATCAATTGCTGCAACAAAATGGGATATTGAAGGTAAGGCAGCAAGGAAAATTGTTGGTAGTAGGAAATTAAGAATCTGTTAGAAAAATAGCTTACCCTCATTTTTAGCAAGGCAAGTATCTTTACTTGTCTTGCTTTTTTTTAGTGAAAATAACTGCTATTCCCTTTCTTATGATAAAACACTATTTTTAAAAGAGGAATCGGACACCTCAAATGTTTAATTTTAAAATATTAACACGTGAATTTTTCCTATAAAGTAAGGTATCCGATTCCGTTTCAATGTCCTATTTTTTTAGAGAAAAACCGCCAGAAAGGGAATAAAAGTCGTATTTTGCTGCAAAAAATGATACATTTTCAATAAACGCTAAAATACGATAACCTCTTGATAAACAACATTCCACAAATCCAACATCTATCTGCAAACAACTTCTTTTTGATTGCAGGTCCTTGTGCCGTAGAAAGCGAATCACTCTGTATGGAAGTCGCCGAAAAGGTGAAAGCCATTACCGATAAGCTGCAAATTCCTTACATTTTCAAGGGTTCGTACCGAAAAGCGAATCGCTCTCGTTTGGATTCATTTACAGGGATTGGCGACGAAAAAGCCTTGAAAATTTTGGCAAAAGTGCGCTCCGAAATGGGCGTACCTGTCACCACAGATATTCATTCGGATGCAGAAGCTGCAATGGCAGCGGAGTATGTGGATGTGCTGCAAATTCCCGCTTTTTTGTGTCGCCAAACAAGTTTGTTGGTAGCGGCTGCAAAAACGGGTAAAGTAGTCAGCATCAAAAAAGGGCAGTTTTTGTCGCCCGAAGCCATGCAGTTTGCGATTGACAAAGTGCGACAATCTGGAAACGACCAAGTTTTTGCGATAGAAAGAGGCACAACTTTTGGGTTTCAAGATATGATAGTGGACTACCGAGGCATCCCAACCATGCAAAACATGGGCGTTCCTGTGGTTCTGGATTGTACACATTCACTACAAAAACCCAATCAAAGTTCGGGGGTGACAGGAGGTGTACCTCAATTGATTGAAACGATTGCTAAGGCAGGCATTGCAGTAGGTACAGATGGCTTGTTCATCGAGACGCATCCCGACCCTTCTGTGGCAAAATCGGATGGGGCAAATATGTTGTCTTTATACAAATTAGAAAATTTATTGACACGATTGGTTAAAATTCGTCAGGCAATTTTGTAACTTTGTTGTAATCGTCATGTCATATTTTATCAATTACATCAAAAGTCTTTGGCGGCTGTATGAAAAAAATACTACTTTCCCTTCTTTTATTGATTTTTGGTATTCAAAGCACCATCAGTGAGTCTGATATTCAGGCTTTCGCAATTGACAATACAGACACGCTACAAAAAACCCTAACAAACTGGTGTTCAATCATCTCCACACCTATTGAAGTCACTACAAAAAAAGAGACGAAAAATGTTCCTGCTGCTTCAATGGTTGTCAAAACCAAAAAAACGCACAAGGCTGCAAAATCAAAAGTGCCTGTCAATAAAATCGTAGACGAGCTTCCGATTGTAGATTTTCGATACACTTCTTACCGTCCTGCAATAACAGCCCAAAACTACGATTCGAGTATTCGTGAAATTGACCAACACCGCCGAACTTTGGCAAAATCTCTTCAAAGAGCCAATAAAACCACAGACATCAACCAGATTTTTGAGGATGCAGAACATCTGTTTACCAATGCCTTGACCGAACATTTGCTGCCCAAATGGTATGGAACACTATGGGATTTTTATGGACAAAGTCAAAAACCACACGAAGGATTTATTGCCTGTGGTTATTTGGTTTCGACCAATTTGAAGCATGTAGGTATCAACATCAATCGCTACACAATGGCGCAACAATGGCCCATCAGTATGGTGCAAAGTTTGGTTGCAGAAAAGGATATTCGGCATGTATTCAGTCGAAGCCGTTCTATCGAAACTTTGGAACAATTGGGACATGGTTTTTACATCGTAGGTTTGGACAAACACGTAGGATTTATTCGATACGATGAAACGGGTATGTTCTTCGTTCACTCCAACTACACAGGGAATCAATCCGTTGTGGCAGAGCCTATTCGTTCTTCTTTGGCTTATACCCAAACCGAAAACTATTACCTCGCCAAACTTTCAGACAATCGAGATTTTTTGACCAAATGGTTGAAAGGCAAACGATTTAGAGTGGTAAAATAACTTACATTTTGTAGAAGAGGAGTGTGAGGTGTAAGAAGCGAGAATTTACATTGTTGAAAAATAGAGTTTTATCCCTTCTCCAAATCGTTTTACCCCTTCCTCTGCCAACCCAAAAAACAAAGAAGGTTCTATCAACTCCAATTCCATCAAAAACAACTTTCCCGCTCTTTCGAGGACATCAATACGGGCATAATGATGCGGCAAATCAACCGCTTGTAAAATGTCAGAGGCTTGTGAAACAAACGAATTGGGTACTTGCATCACATGATTCAAACCACCATGATGCTCTTGAATTCGGAAATCACCTGTCGGATTGGACTTCAATACCGCATGACTGAATTCACCACCAAAAAACATCAGCGACCACTCTCCCACCGTTTGAATTTCTGGCATAAATAGCTGAATCATCACATCCCGTTCTGCCACCAATGCTTCAAAAGCAACCTGTTGTTGTTCTACAGTTGCCATGTCAGTTTGCCAAGTGTGAAATGCGCCCAAAGAGACACAAGGTTTTACGACAGCTTTCCACCATTCTTGCTCTTCTAAAATATCTTTCAAATTTGCTCCACTGCCTTTCTCTACAAAAACCGTCGGTACAATCGGAACTCCCTTTTTCTTCAATTCCTCTAAATAGGCTTTGTGCATGTTCCAACGAATGGTTTCGACTGGATTCCAAACGTTTACTCGCTTTTCTTCCAACAATTGCAGCCATTTTTGCCACGCTTCCATCTGTTGGGGGTAATCCCAAGTAGAGCGAATCAATACCAAATCGAAAGCTTCCCAAACTATTGCAGCATTGTTCCATACTGCATATTCCACTTCAAAGCCCTCTTTTTGAAGATATTTCGACAATAAATGGTCATCTGCTGCGTGTGCAGGCGCATCATTGCAGGTAGCAAAAGCAATTTTTTTCATCTAGTTATTTTTTCTTTTTGAAGGTCAGATGGAACTTACCATCATTTTAATTTTCACCCATTCCGTAAGGATTCGTTTTTACTTTTTCCATCACCCAATCGGGATGCGCTGCAATTTGAAAATCCGCTTTTTTATACAAGTTTTGGGCAGTTTGAGTCATCAACATCCAACGTCGAATCGTCTGCAAATCGGGATGCGCTTGAATGGTTTGGGTGAGCCAGAGAGCCAAGCCTTGCCCTCTAAATCCTTCTTCTACAAATACATCTGCAAGATACGCAAAGGTACTAAAATCGCTGATGATGCGTGCAAAACCCACTTGTTGTTGGTGGTGATACAAGCCAAAGTTGAGCGAGTTTTGAATCGATTTTTCGACAATGGTTTTAGGCACATTTTTAGCCCAGTAGCTTTCTTTACTCAAATACTGAAAAATATAATCCACATCCAAAATCGAATCATCCGTCGAAATTTGATAACCTTCTTTTTCTATGTGAAATACGGTATGCATCATTTTGCTTCTCCTCCTATGGGTCCATAGAAAATCACCCATGTTAAGAAATCTTCGGTAAAGTCTTCAAACCGATGTACCACACCTGCGGGAACAAACAACACGTCCCCCGCCTCAAAAGTATGCCGCACTCCATCATTGAAAAAAGTACCGTGCCCGCTGTAAACCACATACAATTCATCCTGTTTGTGAGGCATTTGTAAGTCCACCTCTTGTGGCTGATAGAGTTCTATGCGCATACTTTCATGCTGCAATATTTCTATAAATCGGTAGCCATCTTTTCGAGCAGCCAATTTTTGGAGGGCAGTTTTTATATCTATTCGAAAATGCTCCTTGATGCGTTGTTCTTTTGAAGTGTTAGGAGGATCTTCAACATCCTCTATGCCTCCAAAAATCTGTTGAAGGTGATGTTCCAAATGCCGCACATAATCCGTTATCCACCATTGAAGGCTGCTTTCTGAGCCATCGGTATTCAACACTTTTGAAGGGAGTTTTTCAAGCGGTAGATTTTTCCAAACCCGTACAATTTGTTGATTGATAGTAATCCACAATTTTGTCACTTCTTGAATCCGCATTTGCTGATAGCCATTGATCCGCACACAGTCGTCTTGAGCATACCCTTGAATTTGGTAAGGTTCAGGACAGTGTTGAATTTCCACAAATCGCCGCAAATTGTTTTGGGCAGAATCCACCAAATGTCCCAATATTTCTTTTTTTGACCATTTGTGAGGTTGTGGCTTTTGTTCCAATACCGATAGAGAAATCTTTTGAAGTTTTTGAGGAACAGTTCGAAGGTGATGTTCCAAGCTTTGGATAAGTTGCTGCATTTGACCTATTGTTTTGAGTAGTCAGTAAACACTTTAGACTTTGAATTCTCTTGCTTAATATCAACCCTAAAACCACACTAAGAAAGATATCTTTCTTTGATGATTGCCAAATGATGTGTTTCATGCCCTGCAATGATATACGCCAATGCTCTAACCGAAATCGGATAGCCGCTTGCCGTTCCCATTCTGCCGAACATTTCTTCGTCAAAATGTATAAACATAGAGATTGTAGCAGACCGAACCGCCATGTATTCAGCCAATAAGGATTCAGGACTGCGCTTGTAGGTTTTTGAAGTGGCAATGAAATCGTCTTGGTCAAAACCAGGAAGGGGCGTTTGATCACCTCGGGCAATCCGCAAGGCTCGGTAAGCCATTACACGCTCTGTGTCAATGATGTGCATGACGACTTCCTTGATTGTCCATTTGTCTTCTGCATATCGGTAGTCCCATTTATCTGATGGAATCAAACGACAAAAACTTTCCATCATTTTTTGCCCCTTAGACAAAGAAGCAATGATGTCATTACCCGCTACTTTATTGATATACAATTTGAAATACTCGTTTGATTCATGTAGAGCAGGTCTTTGCAGTGTAGTTGCTGTCATGGTATTTTTGTTTTAAGTAAGAATACAGAACAAAGAAGCAGGAAGTAAAGCTTCAATACTTTGTTTGTGAATGTATTCAAAATATTTTGATTGAGATTAATTTTTCGGACTACTTTAATTTAGAATTGGATTTCTCTTTTTGCTGGAATAAAAGGCAGTGTCCTATGAATTAGGAAACACTGCCTTTATTGTTATCCAGAAAAAAGAAGAATAAAAAGAAAAAATTTATATGAAACTATTGTATAAACTTTCAATGCTCCAAAGATAATCCATATCTGGACTACCATAAGCAACCACTTTTAACTTTTTGAATAGTCCACTTTTTTATTTATTTTCGCCAAAGTTTTGCTTTGATTCCTAAGGAGGTTTAGACTTTGGATGAGGGAGTAGGGAGGAAAGAAGCGATAAGAAATCTAAACACCAAACCCGAAATGTAAAAACAAATAACCACCTTATTTCCAATCTGTTACCTTCACATTACCTCTAAATTCAATTCCCGTTATGCTTCCTTATCAAACTCTCATTTGCATCAATAAAAACTGCTCACAACCTATTTACCTTCAAATAGTGAGTGAATTTATTCGTCAAATTCAAGATGGTATTGTAAAATCGGGAACCAAATTGCCTGGATCTCGGAAGTTGGCAGAACTCTTAGGAGTTCATCGTAAAACAGTTGTAACAGCTATGGAAGAACTGTATGCACAAGGATGGGTCGAATTGATTCCTTACAAAGGCACATACATTGCAGGCTGCCTGCCCAAGGTGAAGGCAAAACAATGGTCTGAACAAGCAGTGAATTTGACCATGCCCAAAGAAGCGGGTTTTGAATTTACGCCCACCAAATTGATACAAATTCCTACTATTCTCAATCAACGTCTTTCACTAAATGATGGCTATCCCGATGTGCGTTTGGCTCCCGTTGAAGAAATGGCAACAGCCTATGCTCGAAATTTGAGGCGGTATGCAGGCAGCAATGTATTGAGTTATGGCAATTTGTTTGGCCAAGAATATTTACGTTCGGTTTTATCAGAGGAATTCAACAAAACAAGGGGTTTAAGAAGTACTGCAGACAATTTTTTGATTACTCGTGGCAGTCAAATGGCAATTTATCTCACCATCAATGCATTGATACACAAAGGGGATAAGGTCATCGTGGGCGAAACGAATTACCATGTTGCCAATCGCTGTCTCCAAATGGTTGGAGCTAAAATCCTCCACATTCCTGTTGATAAGGATGGTTTGGTAGTTGAAGAAATGGAGGCTCTGTGTACGACACATTCTATCAAAGCTGTCTATGTCACCTCACATCATCATCACCCAACGACTGTTACTTTGAAGCCTGAACGTAGAATTCAGCTCTTGGCTCTTGCCGAAAAATATCGCTTCATGATCATTGAAGACGATTACGACTACGAATTTCACTATGGCAATTGTCCCGTATTGCCCTTAGCGAGTGCCGACCGTCATGGATTGGTGGTCTATATTGGTTCTTTTTCCAAGCTGACTGCTCCTGCTTTTCGCTTGGGCTATGTGATTGCGCCTCAAAATGTGATTCGGGAATTGGTCAAATTGAGGCGGGTGATTGATTTGCAGGGAGATGCGGTTTTGGAGTTGGCATTTGCCGAAATGATGGAAGCGGGTATTATTCGCCGCTATTTGAAAAAAGCATTGAAGCAATACCGAATCCGTCGAAATGTTTTTTGTGAACTTCTTCAAAAAAAACTGCCTAATGTTGTTTCCTTCAATAAGCCACAAGGAGGCATGGCGATTTGGGCAAATTTTTCAGAAAAAGTTAGCTTGGTCGAACTTGCCAAAATCGCTCCTAAATACGACATTTTTATAGGAGATGGACTGATTCACAATCCTCCTAATCAAAACCTCAACAGCACCCGTTTGGGCTTCGCTTCTCTGAATGAAGCGGAAATTGAAGAAGCGATTACTCTTTTAGAAAAGGTCATTCGAGAGAATTTTTGAATGGTATGATGGTATTACATTATCATCCCTGAGCATTGATATGATGTACTACTTGTTGTGGGAAAGGAATCTCAATACCAGCATTGTCCAAAGCAATCTTTCCAGCTTCCAAAATCTGAACCGTTACGGCAGGTGCATTCCCAGGCTTACACCAAGGACGCATATCCAAATCTACGCTGCTGTCGCCCAAATTAACTACTGCTACACTAGGAGCAGGGTCTTCCAAAACCAAAGGATTGTCTTGCAGTACTTTCAGAAGAGCTTCTCTGGCTTTTCCGATATTTTCACCATATCCAATGCCAATAGCAAGGTGTAGACGGATGATACCTGCTTGGGATACATTCACAATATTTCCGCCTGATACTGCTCCATTTGGCAAATAAATGGTTTGTTTGTCGTTTGTTTCGAGGATGGTTGTAAAGAGTTGGATTTCTTTCACAAATCCTTCGTGCCCCTGCGATTTGATATAGTCTCCGACATTGAAGGGACGAAAAAACAGAATCAAAAATCCGCCCGCTAAATTGCCCAAACTGCCTTGCATTGCTAAACCTGCTGCCAGACCAAAAGCTCCCAAAACGGCTACAAAAGAAGTGGTTTCTACTCCTAAGGTCGAAACAAAGGCCAACAACAACATCACTTTGAGCAGTATCGAAACCGTAGAAGTGATAACGGGTTTTAGAGTAGGGTCAATCCTGTTTTTGGTGACTATTTTCTTAATAGTTTTGTTAATAAGACTTATTACCCACCAGCCAATGATCAGGACCAATATCCCCCCAATAAAGCGTGTGCCATAAGCTAAACCTTGGGCTTGAAGATTGGCCACATCAATTTGCGAAAAGTCCATAAGGAATAGATTTTTTGGTTAAATATGAATAATATGGATGGTTACTTAAAGTACTAAAACATTGCTGTTTAGACCTTGAAACTTATTGAAGTCACCTTCAATTGAAAAATAAATTCCAAGTCTGATGAAAATGGTTTATTTTTGTAAAGATAGCAACCCTCTATTATATTTTTGTTTTACACCTTCCTAAAAATTGTAAAAAAAAATCATGAAAAAACGAATACGATTATTAACATTTTGTACTGCTTTGTTTACTTATATAACTTGTTGCTTTTTCTGCAATATCCATTTAGTAGCACAAACTCCAAATGTTTTCACCCAACCTCATTCACTTTCTAACAACCCAACAAACGATGTACTTCAATGGCAAATAGACCATTCTCTATTGGCGAAAGCCTGTGATGCTTCAGCTGGAGTAATCACTACAAACGTAGAAGGGGAATGTTTGAAGGAAGAAAAACTGATAGCTTCGACCAATGGAACGCACCAAACTGCCGAGGGTTACACTTTGCATTACCTACTTTGGGATGTGACTTCCCCCAATTTTCCAAGTTTGATAGCCATAAATACAACAGGCGTTTTTGATGCTCCTTTGAGAACAAGAACCTATCAAATCTACGCATACAGCGAACAAACAGCCGATGCGCCTATTCCCTCTCCTGTTAGTCAGCACAATACGCCTATTACAGCAATCGGAGCAGATTATGCAGGTTGTTTTCAGTTCGTTTCGACACAGCCTTTCAGAATATTGGGCACTTTTCGACTTGAAAGTGTATCTGATGTTGAAGGCGATAATGTCCAATTTTACGAATTCTGTGGAGGACAACTTCCTTACAAATATGAACTGTCTACTTCCGAAGGTTCTGTTTTCATTGACCAGTCTATAGGTTCAAGCGTTCACTGCCGCAAATTTAGGCTGGTTTATGGCCTTGAATCTACTTGGGAATTTACCGTTTACGATTCGGGTGACTGCGACAATGCTTTTTCTTTCAGTAGTGCTGAAAGTTTATTTCCTATCATCAAGAGTTTTGAAGTGACTCATGAAAGCTGCCCTGACGAAGCGAATGGTTCTATTTCAGTATTTGTTCAAGGTGGCATAAAATGTGACTTTCCTTACACTTATTCTTGGACGAGTACCAACGGCTATACAGGCGAAGGAATGACAATTACCAATCTTTCAGTGGGAGAATATACCGTTGTGGTGACAGACTGTGCAGGCAATACAACGAGCGAAAAAGTAAAGGTAAAACGAGACAATGGTGTTTCTGATGGTAGAAGTTCTCGAAGAGGATGTCGTGGACATGCAGACAAAATGGCTCTGAACAATACGGCTATCGAATGGATTGAAGTTTATCCCAACCCTATTGCCCAACAAGCTTTTGTGGAATTTATGCTTGACCAAACAACTATGATTGAGGGTCGCATTTTGAACTTCAATGGTCAAGAAATTGCCCACTTTTATAGCGGAAAAGCAGAAGCAGGCATTTTACAACGAATCCCTCTTTCGGTAGAAAACCTTCCATCAGGTATGTATTTCCTACAATTGCAAGGAGATGCTGGATGGCAATATTTGGAGAAGATACAAGTAGTGAAATAATTACTATATTTGGACTCATAATTGAATCCAAAAGATGCAACAAACGATATACAAGTCACTGATTTTAGGCTTATTCATCAGCCTTTTCTATACCTCTGTTTCTGCCCAAGACAACTTACTCACGTGTCCTGATTCCACTTTTTGTGTGCCGAGTGTAGATGGAATGCCCCGCAGCAAAGGCATCATCATCGAATACGAAAGAGTGGTCGACTATGGCATCAAAGCCAAATCCTCTAACTCTGCCATTGGAGACGTAGAGGATGGAGGTATTCGGGCAAACCGACAGATACAGTTCGTGTGTCGGCTGCCAATTTACAACAAAGAACACCTCAAAATAGCAGCGGGTTTTCGTTATTTCACCGAAGAATTTCGCTTTGACAATACCGAATATCCTCTTTTTCAGAGTTTGGAAGACCGCCCTCTTAAAAGCATTGGTTTGTCTGCCTATATTGTCAAGTCTTTTCGGGGCAACAAGTTCTTTTTGGTGAAATTGGGCGCAGATTTGAACGGTGACTACAATCAGGACATTGCGCCTAATTCAAAGTTCTTAAGGTATTCGGTTGTACCGCTATTCGGTTGGAAGAAAAATGACCAAATAGCCTATGGTGCAGGTATTGCCTATTCCTATGTTTTTGGAAGCCCCAGAGTTTTACCCGTTGTGGCGTACAACAATACTTTTAATCGCAAGTGGGGATTGGAAATGTTGCTGCCTGCAAGTATTCGGCTAAGACACAACATGAGTGAAAAGGACATTTTTTACTTTACCACCAAAATCAATGGAGCGAGCTATCGCATCAGCCTCGAAAATGAAGCTGCTTTTTCGGAATACGACATTTTAGACCTCAAAAAATCCGAAATCAGGGTATTTGGCACTTATGAGCGAGAAATCTATGATTTTGTGTGGTTTGGGGTGAATGCTGGACTCCGCAAAAACCTCAGTTTTGATCTGACTAATTCCCTCACAGGTGGCGGTGAGACCATCATTGAAGGAGACGTAAGAAGGGCGTTTTTCTTCAATATCAGTTTGTTTCTGGTGCCTCCGAGGAAGTTATTGGAGTGATGGTCTTAAAATGCTGAAATATCCAATTACAACTGTTTTCCTTAACAACTTCAAAAAATACACAACATGAACTTAGGATGTTTTTCTACCAGTTTGACTGTTAAAGATTTACAGAAATCTAAAGAATTTTACGAAGCCTTGGGCTTCCAGGTTTTTCATGGAGACGAAAGTCAAGGTTGGCTCATCATGAAAAATGGTAATTGCAACATTGGTTTGTTTCAGGGAATGTTTGAGAAAAACATTTTGACCTTCAATCCTGGCTGGGACCAAAATGCAAGTTCTTTGGAGAGTTATACCGATGTGAGAGAACTGCAGAAGACTTTGAAGGAAAAAGGGATTGTGATAATCAATGAAGTGGATGAAACGGGTTCAGGTCCAGGTAGCTTTAGCATGATTGACCCTGACGGAAATCCCATCTTGATTGACCAACATGTGTAGCTTTTTCTGAACCACAAAAGTCTTCTGTGGTTTTCTTTTGTGTTCTTTGTGCCTTTTGTGGTTCAAATACTCACTGTGCCTTCTTCTGAATCACAAAAGTACTTTTATAGTGTTCTTTTGTATTCTTTGTGCTTCAAATACTCACTGTGCCTTCTTCTGAACCACAAAAGTATCAAAAGGGCACAAAAGTATTCTGTGATTTTCTTTTGTGTTCTTTGTGCCTTTTGTGGTTCAAACAATAAAACATTTGCAAACTCAAATATCAATCAGGCAAGCCTCTAAAAAAATCATTGACATACGTTTTTTGCCCTTCTTTATAAAGGTTCACTACATTAAAATTGTAAATCACTCCTTTCGGAGCTTTCAAAAGTTTCATATAGGTTAAAACCTGTGCTTCGTGAATAGGCAAAATACTTTCATGTGCTTTCAACTCTAATACAAGACACTCTTCAACATACAAATCACACCTCAAATGAGCATCTACTTCAATTCCTTTATATTCAACAGGAACGATTAATTCTGATTGAAAGTTAATACCTCTAAGCAACAATTCCTTTTTCAAACATTGGTGATATACGCTCTCTAATAAACCTGGCCCCAATGTTCGATGAACTTCAATAGCAGCGCCATTCACCCTATACGTCAAATCTTTCAAATACGATTTTGTGATTTCTCTCATAGCATATTGTTTTTCTAGACCACAAAAGTACCAAAAGGACACAAAAGTCTTCTGTGGTTTTCTTTTGTGTTCTTTGTGCCTTTTGTGGTTCAAATACTCACTGTGCCTTCTTCTGAACCACAACAGTATCAAAAGGACACAAAAGTCTTCTGTGGTTTTCTTTTGTGTTCTTTGTGCCTTTTGTGGTTCAAATACTCACTGTGCCTTCTTCTGAACCACAACAGTATCAAAAGGACACAAAAGTCTTCTGTGGTTTTCTTTTGTGTTCTTTGTGCCTTTTGTGGTTCAAATGCCAAACATAGTTTACATACTCCGTCTATACTGCCCCCCAACCTCATACAAAGCATTGGTAATATCCCCCAAAGAGCAATATTTCACCGTTTCCATTAGTTCCTCAAAAATATTGTCATTGCGAATAGCCTTTTGTTGCAGACGCTTCAAAGCAGTGGCAGCTT
>JAUHXA010000096.1 GCA_030427245.1 Bacteroidia bacterium
CCCCTCACCTCAAATAAGTTGCGAATATAATTCAAGATTTTATCCATAGCAGACTTTCTGTAACAGTTTGCAAATATTAATAGCCACTCTTTTCAATAAAGATACAAAAACAATGCTTGAACAAGAATGTTCGAGATTTTTATTTTTGCCGTTTTTTGTATAACTTATCTAAATGAAGTCGTTATTTTTGTAAAAACTCAAGTGACATGAAACAAACAATTTCCAAAAACGTAGTCCTTTCTCTTTGCTTACTTTTTTTCAGCATCAGTAGTTTTGCTCAAAACGCCAAAGCATTGATGAAAAAAGCAGATGCTTTCTACGATGCCCAAGCTTATGAATTGGCGATTCCTGTTTATAGAGATGTACTACTTTCAGATAACTCTTTGGCTGCCAAAACAAAACTGGCGAACTGTTACCGCCTGACCAATGACTATGACAAAGCAGAATATTGGTATCAGCAATTGGTCACCATCGTACCGAATCAACCTCAATACAAGCTTTATTATGCACAAATGCTTCAAAGCAATGAGAAGTACACCGAGGCTTATAAATGGTTCATGGAATATGGAAAATTTGATGTTTGGGGAGAAAAACTCGCAAGTGGCTGTCAAAATGTAGAAACTTTCAAACAAACGGATAGTAAATATGAAGTATTGTTATTGCCCGTCAATTCTGAGGGTTCTGATTTTGGTCCTGTTTATTTTCAAAACGGCATTATTTTTTGCAGCAACGGCAACAACTCCAACGAGAAAGACCGCACTTACATGGATTTGTACTATTCGGATGCCAAACTGGGTAATTCTTTTTCACCTCCTCAAAAAATAAGAGGAAGTGTAAACAGTCGTTTAAACGACGGTCCTGCTTCTTATTCAAGCTTGACCAAAGAATTGTTTTTTAGTCGCAATGCTACGATAGGAGAAGATGGAAAAATCCAAAACGACGATGAAGCTGCCGCCAATCTTTCACTGTTTACGGTCAAGTACAACAATGGTAAATGGGAGAATATTCAGCCATTTATGCACAATAGTCCTACTTATAGCATCGCTCATGCAGCTATTAGTCCTGATGGCAAAATGCTCTATTTTGCCTCGAATATGCCTGGTGGATTTGGTGGAACAGACCTTTATGTTTGCCTTCGTATGAATGATATTTGGAGCAAGCCTGTCAATTTAGGCAAAACAGTCAATTCACCTGGTAATGAAGCATTTCCTTATATTCATTCTGATGGATTGTTGTATTTTGCCTCCAATGGACATGCAGGCTTAGGTGGCTTAGATATTTTTACTTCCCAAAACAAGGATGGTATTTGGACACAACCTAAAAATTTGGGTGCTCCCTTCAATTCGAGCAGAGACGATTTCAGTATTGCGATGAATACGCCCAAAAGCAAAGGCTATTTTGCATCGAATCGAACAGGCGGATTCGGAAGCGATGACATTTACAGTTTCTCCTTGATTGGCTCTGAAAAACGGGTAAAAGCAGTCGAACAACCTCCTATTTCTAACACCATTATCAACCAAAGCATCGGTATGGGAACGGTTCGCTTCAAAAGAGGAGATGCCGAAATTTTGCCTGATGCAGCAAAAGAACTGGACAAACTCGCTTTCTTTCTTCAAAAAAACCCAGAAGTTACCGTAGAATTGAGTTCACACACCGACATCCGTGGAGACGACTTCAACAACCTCGACTTGAGTGCACGTCGCTCCAAAGCGGCAAGAGATTATGTTGTTTCGAGGAATGTTCCCTTAAATAGAGTTGTGGCAAGAGGTTACGGTGAATCTCAAATATTGAACGACTGTGTAACCGTCAGAAGCTGCGACGAAAGCGAACATGAAATCAACAACCGCATTGATGTACGAGTTTTATCCATAGAAGGAGTTCATGAAGATTATTCAGGAAACAGCAATAAACCAACATTAACACTCAACCAACCATCCAATAATAATATGACTTTCAAAGTATTGATTGGCCCTTACAGAAGCGTTGACAACAGTACCTACTATAAGTTTTCGGAACTGAATACGCCTTTGGATTTGGAATACACCGATGCGGGAATGATGATTGTGTTGGGACCTTATTCAAGTATTGCAAAAGCTGAGGAATTTCAAAATTTGGCAGTCGACAATGGAGCTGAAAAAACGGAAATTGTTGCGTTTGAAGGAATTAATCGAAGCTCTAAGACTATCAAGCAATTGAAGAAACAGGGAGTGAATTAATTCTTTCACTTTGGGTAAGACAAATTAAAGATACATTCAATTCAAGAACTCTAATTCCTTCAATACACTTTTTTTAGGAAAGGTAAAATAAAAAGTAGCACCATTTTGTGGCACTGATTCCACCCAAATATCCCCACCATAGCTATAGATTATTTTTTGGCAAATCGCTAGTCCAATCCCTGTACCTTCATATTCTTGTTCGGTATGAAGACGTTTGAATAACGTAAACACTTGACCTATGTATTCTTTTTCGATTCCGATACCGTTGTCACTGACCGAAAAGAGATAATCTTCGTTTCTTTCTTCGCTTTGAATCGAAATCTTTGGAGGAATGTCTTTGCGAAATTTGATGGCATTGCTGATTAGGTTTTGGAACAATTGAAGGATGTGTGTAAAAACAGCATTTACCGTTGGCAAAGACCCTACTTCGATGACTGCATTGCTTTCTTCAATATTTATTTGCAGATTCTGTTTCACCTGCTGTACTGCCAAATTCAAATCCACAGCTTGTGTCATTGCTTCTCCTTTGTTCACCATTGCATAATCCCGTAAGTCGTCCAACAGCACATTCATTCTTTTCGCTCCATTGCTGATATAGCCCATATACTCTCTTGATTCAGGCTTGATACTTCCATTCAGCGAACGCTCCAATAAATGTGTAAAACTGTTCACCATCCTCAAAGGAGCTTTTAAATCATGTGAAACTGCATAGACAAATGTTTTCAATTCATTATTGACTTCAATCAATTCATTATTCACATTCTTCCATTTTTCATTTACTTCCCTCAACTCTCGTGTTTTCTCCTTCAATAACTGCTCACGCATATACCCTATTCCCCTCTTTCGATTGTAATACAACCCCACAAAAAAACCAATCGTTGCAAAACCTGCTCCATTGATAAGAATCCCAATCATTTTTTGAATATTGGGTTGAAGAAAATAAACACCTATCACCAAAAGCCCATAACCAAATAGTTGGGCAAAGAAAGCTCTCTTTTTATCCAACGTAAACACGATTCCTGTCATCAGAGTATAAACAATGTAAAGGGGTATTTTACCATGAATAATCTGATCGTGAGCAGCAACCGATACCAGCCAAGAAGCCGTTACTATAATGTAGACCATCACTATCCTTTCTAATGTTTTTGGAGGCAAGGCTTCAATTTGTTTTTGAAACAATTTGGCAATCACCAAAACACTTCCAAATACTGGATAAACGATTAAATGAAAATAGAAAACAATATTGTAATACGAGGGATTCTTATCCCAACTTCCACTGGAATAGTGAAAAAAATCAGTAAGTAAAAACAATACATGAATCCCCAACATCAACCAAGAAAACAATACCGTATTTCTTAGATTTTGATGAAGGGTAAATTGACTAAATCCTTCTTGATATTTCTCAGGAATAGGTTCAGGAATAAATTTGGAGAAAATTTTCAACATTCAGTTTCACAATTTGTCATGATAATAACACATAATAATCATGCCTAATTTTCATAAAAACACCTTTTCAAGCCCATTACAAAAAAAAATAGCGTAAAATCTTTTACTTCAAAACCATTGTTAAAACAACATGTTTTTCGCTCTTGTTTATTCACCATATCAGGGCTTCAACTATCTTGATTAATAAAGACTTAAATTTCAACCCTCACCTGTTGAATTTTTAAAAGGTTAATTCAACGGTGTTTCTAAGTCACTTTTCGTAATTTTGCCTTTTCGTTAAGGTAGTCTAAAATATAGACAGATGAAACGCCTGATTAAATCATTATTTAAACACGAAGGGAAATGATTATTTCATTCATGGTAAGTTCCATCTGACCTTCAAAAAGAACAAATAAACAGATGAAAAAGTCACACATTATTGCTTTGGTTGCCATTGGCGGATTGATTGCTTTCATTATCAGCACTTCTTCCAGTTACAGCACCTACGAAACTTTCGCTACTGCTTATTCCAATTCAGGTAAAAACTTTCAGGTAGTCGGTTTGTTGTCAGCAGACAAGCCGCTACACTATGATCCAGAGAAAGATGCAAATTACTTTTCTTTCTACATGAAAGACAATAATGGAGAAGAACAGAAAGTCATTTATAGAGGCCCAAAACCTCAAGATTTTGAACGTTCTGAGCAGATTGTCTTGACAGGTAAAATGGGTGAGGATGCGTTTTTGGCAGATAAAATCCTTTTGAAATGCCCTTCTAAATACATCGAAGAAGGTGTTGAAGGTGGTGAGTATGAGAACAAAGAATATGAGGCGGTTGGGACGTAATTTTTGAATGGTTATATGGCTAAATGGTTGTATTGCTAAACACACTATAACCGCAAAACCATGCAGCAATTCAACAATAAAGCAATGAAACAATTTAAGAAATGCAAGAAATATTAGATATTCAATACATTGGTGAATGGGCTTGGGCAGAACAGTTGGGTCAATTATGTGCCATTACTGCAATGGTAGCAGCACTTTTCTCAGCGATTGCCTATTTCTCCTCCAGTCAGTGGCAAGAGCGAGATTTGAAGAAGAGCGAATCGTGGAAACGCTTGGCAAGAGGAGGTTTTTATGTCAACTGTGTTGCCGTTCTGAGCATTATCGCTATTATGTTCCTTCTGATTCTCAATCATCGCTTTGAGTTCAAATATGTTTGGCAACATTCTTCCTTAGATTTACCTGTTTATTACATGATTTCTTGTTTTTGGGAAGGTCAAGAAGGTAGCTTTCTGTTGTGGGCATTTTGGACAGCCGTTTTGGGTTTGGTCTTGATAGCAACTGCTCGAAAATGGGAAGCTCCTGTGATGACCTTTGTGACCTTGATGCAGATATTCTTGGGAGCCATGCTTTTGGGTATTTACTTTTTCGGCTACAAAATTGGAAGCGACCCGTTCATGTTGCTTCGAGACGATCCTTCAAATGCCAATGCTCCCATTTTCATGCGAGCCAACTATCTTGAATTCCTCAAAGACGGAACAGGCTTGAACCCTTTGCTTCAAAACTATTGGATGGTCATTCACCCTCCTACTCTATTTTTAGGTTTTGCAGGCTGTTTGGTGCCCTTTGCATATGTGATGGCGGGATTGTGGAAGCGGGATTTCGGCAAAGATTGGATTCAACCGACTTTGAAGTGGTCACTTTTTGCGGCAGCCGTCTTAGGAACAGGTGTTTTGATGGGCGGTGCATGGGCGTATGAAGCTTTGAGTTTTGGAGGTTTTTGGGCTTGGGATCCAGTCGAAAATGCCTCATTAGTGCCGTGGATTACTCTTATTGCAGGACTGCATACTTTGTTGGCTTTCAAGAATACCGGTCATGCTCTCAAAGCGACGGTTATCTTTTTGACTTTAACCCTGTGGTTGGTTTTATATTCTACTTTTTTGACAAGAAGTGGTGTTTTGGGTGATACTTCGGTTCACTCCTTTACAGATTTGGGAATGTCGGGTCAGTTGTTGGCGTTTATGTTTTCCTTCCTGTTTTTGGCAGTTTATCTGATTGTGACGAGATGGAACGATATGCCTTCACCCAAAAAAGAAGAAAGTGCTTACAGTCGAGAATTTTGGATGTTTGTGGGCGCTTTGGTGATGGCGATGTTGGCAGCTTTGGTTACGGTTGATACTTCCTGGCCTGTACTAAACGACATTTTTGGAACGAATCGAGTGATTACCGAACCCGTTCCGCACTACAACCGTTACTCTATATGGTTTGGAATATTTATTGCGCTCTTTAGCGCACTCGTTCAATACCTTAGATACAAACGTGAACCTCTCAATAAATTGATAAAATCGGTCGTTTTTGCCGCTGTTCTTTCCCTTGCTTTTACTGTAATGAGCACATTGGCGCTCGACCTTCAATATTTCCCCAACATCATCCTGTTGTTCATGGCATACTATGCCATTTTTGCCAATGCCAACTATATTTTTGCAGGCTTGAGTGGGCAATTGAAGGTGGCAGGTGGTTCTGTGGCGCATATTGGATTTGGGTTGATTTTGGTGGGAGTTATTTTTGCTTTTGGCAAACAAGAGGTTATTTCGCTGAATACGATGGGCATTGACTATGGTGAAGAATGGTCGGAAGAAAACAAAATGGAAAACGTGCTGCTCTACAAGGACAAACCCATTCAGATGGGTCCATATTGGGTGACCTATTTGGGTGATTCTCTTTCAGCTCCAAATACTTACTACAAGGTGCATTATGCCAAAAAAGAAAAGGAAACCGACAAGGCTACTGAATCTTTTACGCTTTATCCCAATGCTCAAAAAAACCCCAATATGGGTTTGATTGCGAATCCTTCAACGAAACATTACTTTTCTAAGGATATTTTCACACATATTTCGGCAGCAACCGACAAGGAACTGCAAAAGGAGGAGCAGGGTGAACAATTGACTGAAATTGAAGTGGGTGTGGGTGAAACGGCTTTGGTAGCGGGTGTGATGGTCAAACTCAATCGCATCAATCCCAATCCTGATGGTGGTTTGATTTATATTCCTGTTGAAGGTGATATTGCAGCGGGTGCGGAGCTTTCGATTATCGCCAAAGACAATGCTCAATATGAAGCCAATCCGATTTACTATATTCGTGACAATCGTGAAATGAACATTGAAGCGAATATCGAAGAGTTGGGCATGACCATCCGATTTGACAAGATTTTCCCTGAAAAGAACAAAATCAAATTGAGCGTTCTTGATCGTGAAGAACCAATGGATTGGATTATTATGAAGGCGGTCGTTTTTCCTTACATCGGTATTCTCTGGATTGGCTGTTTTGTGATGGTGATTGGTTTTGTAATGAGTATTTTTCACCGCCGAAGAGAAGGCAAACAGATAACAGAAATGCTTCGCAAAAAGGAAGCAAACGAAGTCAATAAGGCTGAAACTGTTGGAGGAATGCAGCCTGTTTTAAGAAGTAAGGAGTGATATTCTCAAATTACTTTTATAGCCAATACCTACATCTTGTGATAATTACCTTCTTTGTTCCTAAACTTGGACTTTCGTAGCATATACAATATGATTTTTGAACCACAAAAGTATCAAAAGGGCACAAAAGTGATGGTTGAATTTCAGTTCTTTACTTTTGTTTTCTTTGTGCCTTTTGTGGTTGAATTAAAAATGTACAGTAGTATGCTTTCCTAGTTTAAATCTCAGAATAAATCAAACCTAAAACCGATACTTAGGCGACTCTTTCACTTTTTTCTGCAACTGAACAATCTCTCCTTCAACGGGAATCGCATTGGGAGGCATTTTGTTACGACGAAACAATTTGGTTAGTTTCACACCATATTTTTGTGAAATATCGTGCATTGTTTCTCCTTCCATCACTATGTGTTCCACTTTCAAATCCGTTTTATTTTTCTTTTTCTGGAAGAAAATGGGTGTGTTGGGTTTGAATTTTTGACCTACCATCAAATCGTTGTACTCGTAAATTTTGGACAAGGCAACATTATAAGTATGTGACACAAAAGCAGGCACTAAAGGCACATTGGAAGAAACGGCACGTTTTCCGTTTATAATCAATTGCTTATATGAAGGTAAAATTCGTTTCTCTTCTACCAATGCTTCTAATTCTTCCTCTCGTTCCATTTCTGCTTGTTGTTCTTCCATTGCCATTGCTTTATTTTCCTCCATTTCCATTTCAGAAGTTGTTTCAACTTCAATCTCCTCCATAGGCATTTCATTTTTTGAAGCGGTACGATGACGACGGTTGTCTTTGAAGGTAACAGTAGGTTTATTATCAGGCGTATGTGAAGAAGAAAACAAGGGATGATTTGTCGAAGATGTTCTTTGATAATTGGAAAAAGTAATGGTATTTGCTCCTGCACCATACAGAATAACAGGAGGTCCATTATCGTCCAATCGGCTGACAATGGCGTTGTCGTATTCGTAAAGTTGGTATCGTTCAATCAAGGCAATCAACAATTCGGCATAGCGGGGGTTGGTGGCATAGCCTGCTTTCTTTAAGCCATAGGCCCATCCTCGATAATCGTATTTGTCCAATAAAAAGAGTTCATCGTAATAGTTGAATCGGTGAAATCTCAAAAATTCAGAGTGGTCTAAATAAGAATCATAAGCACTTCTATATTTGCGAAAGCACTCGTCAGGTGCATCATCGGTGTGGTAAATAGTTTCTCCTTGCCATCCTTTCTTACACTTGATGCCAAAATGGTTTTTCCCCTCATTCGCCAAGCGGCTGTTTCCATAGTCAGACTCCAACATAGCTTGTGCCAATTTGATGCTTGCAGGTACACCCATCCGCTGCATTTCTTCAATGGCAATCATCTTAAAATCGTCAATATACATTCTGGCTTTCATTTCGTCTGCTTCAATACAGGCATTGCAGCAAAAACAAGAAATCAGCAGTAGAAAGAACAACTTAAAACACATAACTCTTTTAGCACAGTAAACATTTATCATAAGGACAATTTGTATAAGTTTGGATGTATTGAAATAACCTCTTAGGATTGAGTAATAGCTTTTTATGAGAGTTGGTGATTGCAGCTTGAAAATTTTCTTAAAAATACGTCTTTTAGTTTATATACTTTGCAATATTTGTGTCAAAATAGTCAAGTTTGACATTTTGTTTGGTTTTTGAAAAGAAGCACATTGTTGGTAATCAAAAAACAAGCCATTTAAGTAAGGAGGTGGAAAATAAAATTAGGAAATCGGTCTTCAATGGAGATGATTCCAAATGTATTCAAAAGCTGTTGCTGATGAAAGCTAATTTTATCTAAAAACTTCTTATTTTGGAGATACAAAATAAGAAATCGAATAGATGAACGAAAGAATTAAAAAATCTGCAACAGGAATCGGCGAAATAGCTGCAATTGCAGTGTTTATGGTGGGACTGTGGCTGTTTTTTGCTTTTGGAGATTGGCTGTCAGTTTGGAAGATAGATGGCTATTTCAAAACATTCTTATTTTTCTTTGTGCTGTATGTTGGAGCACAGTTGCTTGCTACACTTATTGATTTTTTGCAGGGCAAGCACAAAGCAACTTTCAAGAATTTTATCATTCTTTGGAGTGGGTATTTGTTTATGACGCTCATCAATTTACTTATCTTGGTTTTATTGATTCCTATGATGGCTTTGCAGTTTCTCTTAGGGCCTGTCGTTTTTTTTGTAGGATTTATCTCACTGGCAACTTTGGTGATATATTTTGTACAGAACATTTTGGGGTTTGACTGGGTTGGACATCCTCCCACTCCCGAAGTCGCAAAATATGCAATGATCGGCTTATTGTTCTGTTTGGGAGCTTTTGGATTGGTCTATTATTGGGTCAAAAACAATATCCATCCAGAAGATAAATTGATTGACTTCTGGATAGATAAGTTGGCTGATCCTGCCGCTGAATTGTACAAAACGTGGTTGGGGTATTTGGACGTTTAAAACTTCACCGTCACTCCTCCCGTCAATATTCTCGGCATCACCGAACGAAACAACATCGGCAAACCTGCGGCTGTTTGTGTATCAATCAATGTATTGGTGACATCTTCTACACTGAGGCTCAAAGAACCTGGGTCAATGAATAATAACAAAGCCTTGGTATCCATTAAGTTTGTTCCACTTACATTCACACTGATGTCTTCACTCAAACGAACAGAAACACCTGCACTCAACAAACCAAAAGAATCCAACTCTACGGTGTTGCGGCGATTGCCCCAACGTTTGCCTGTGTAGCGATAGTTTGCATAAATCCGAATGTTTTTAAGTTGGTAAGAAGGGGTGATGTCAAACATGACTTTGGGAACATCGGGTACTTCATTGTCCGAAAAATCTTCAAGAAAATCATCACTGGGTGTTCCGGGAGCAATGGGCATTCCGTCTAATCCCACATAAATGGGCGATTCAGGATAAGTGTCTCCAATGAAAACAGGATGTGTTGTACCATTCAAATTGTAATAACTAAATTCCGTCAAAGTGGGATTTTGAAGGGTAGTGATGAACCGAACATCCAAGTTTTTAGCTAAGCTTACAACGGCTTCAATTTCCATTCCGATAGTTCGTATGGTATTGAAGGTAGTCGGTGAGCGAACAGTTGTGCTGTTTGCACCAATCGCAAATTGTTGGAAAGGAACTTTTTCCATTTGGCTGTAAAATCCATTAAAAAACAAGGAAGCTTTGGAGATATTGAGTTTGTAGCCCAGTTCCAGTTGATTGATGGCTTCAATCTCTCCTTTCCCAATATCGACATTTGTAAAATTATTTTGGTAAAAAGCCATTTCGGGTGCCTTGTTACTCAAAGTATAACGTCCATAAACTGCACTATTTTCGTCCAATTTTACATTCCCTCCTAGTGAAGCCGATAGATAATTGTAGTTGTAGTCAAATTCTCTAAAAACACCTGTACTTCTTCGAGTTGCCAAATCATACCATGTCGTATAGTCTCCATCTTGTCCTACTGGAAATGCCAAAGGAGCACCCGTTGCAGGGTTGAGAATGGGCATTCCCGTTGCAGGATTGATAAACAATTGGAGTCCTGCGCCAGTCTGAGGGTTGATGTCATTTAGAGGTGTATCATAGTCTTCCTTTCTACCTTTGTGGGTAATATTTTCGTATCGAATCCCTAAATCTATATTTAGTTTTTCGTTGACTTCCCATGTATCGCTCAAAAAGAAGGACAGGTTGTTGGCCGTTCCGTCATAGTTTACATACGAGCCTCCACCATGCGTCATCAAGCCATTTTCGTCACCAAATTGAAAATCAGGCTGTGGGCCTATGATAGCCGACATTGGGTTGGGGTGCGTTGCTACTAGCAAGCGAGAATTTGGTTCGTTGGTTCCGATTGTGATGTGTGCCGTAAAAAAGTTTTCCTGTTTGAAATGGCTGAAAAAACTTCCTATGGTTAGATTGTGATTGCCCACTTTTTTGGACAATGAAATTTGCTCGATAATGTCACTAAACTCTCCTTCAAAATCAAAAACGCCAACACCTGTCAAAAAGTTAGTGGGTATATTGTCAATTCCGTCCAAAGCACTGTACAGCACTTCTCCTGTCGCAACATCGGTATAGGTGAATTGATTGAACTGAGGCTGCCCATAAAATAAGGCTGGTCCATTGGCTTTTGGCAAAAATGCTTGCAATTCAAAGCGTTTGTCATTTTCGGTGAAAGAGGTATACTTAAGGTTGTTCTTCAATATCCACCCACTTCCCAAATCTTGTTGGATTTCTAAGCCCAAAGAATAGGTTTGGGCGTGCATTCCATCGTCAATGTGGTAATCTCTGGTTGCATTCGGATTGTCTTTTACATTGCGTCCGTCAATGATGTTGTCGCTTTGAACATTGACAAAGTAGGTGTCTTCAGTGATGTCAAATCCTTCTAAAGGAGTATTGTTTCGAACATCAATAATCGGTACACTTTGGTAGAAAGTCACTCTGTCGTTCAGTAGTTTTCCATATATTTTAATGAGACCTTTATCATGTACTTTCTTGAGATTGAATTTGAGTTGTCCACCTGCATTGGCATCGTAGGGAATGTTTCGAGCTCCCTCATCCCAACGATAAAAACCTCCTAAATTGTAAGTCCATCCATCTGTTCCCATTGGCCCTCCGATATTGAAGTCGCCTCTCAACAATAGATTTCCACTTCCTTGAACGGCCGACTCCAATTTAACCACACCTTCAAATTCTTCGCCCCCTTCTTTGGAAATAAAATTGACAATTCCACCTGGTGAATTAGCAGAGGTAATGGAGGAACTTCCGCCCCGAATCGCTTCTACCCTACCTACTGTGGCATCCAAACGGTGAAACATATCTACAAAACCATAAAAAAGTTGGGAACTCATCACAGGAAGTCCGTCTTCTTGAAGCGAGATGTAGCGATAACCTGGCTGAGAACGAGAGCCCGAAGCCAAGCCTCTTGCATAGATTTTGGCACCTACTTCTCCACCAGCATTGTCCACATAAACGCCAGGAACAGCTTGCATCAAATCTCCCGCACTGCGAGCATTTCGATCCTCGATACCTGTTGGACTTATCGTCGTAATACCAATACTCGACTCCAATTTTGTTCGGTCATCAAAAGTACCTGTGACTACTACCTGCGACATTTGAAGTGCTTGTTCTTCCAATGTAATATTTAAGGTAGTAATTTGACCAGTACGGACAATAAATCTCCTTGTTATGGATTTGTATCCAATAAAAGTAAAGGTGATTTCTACTTCATAGACTCCTGCAATTAAATTCAATATTTCGTACTCTCCATTTTGGTTGGTGATAGTGCCACGGGGAAAATCACCTTTGATAACCACATTCGTTCCTGGTAAGGTTTCGCCCTGTGTATTGGTAACGACTCCTTTTACTCCACCTATGTTTTGGGCGTTTACTTGTAGGGAAACAAATAAAAGTAATAGAACAATCTTACATGCAATTGGTGTATTCACTAATTTCATATTCTAAGGGTTTGATTTGAGTAAATGTTAATCTTTAGTAAAATAACAATAAATTCACTGACTCGCAAATTTGATTAGTTACTTGAAATAATACCTACCCAATATCATTCCCAAAAAAAACCTTGTAGAACTTATGCCCTACAAGGTTTTCGTATATCAATTTAGCCAATACAACTAGCTTATCAAAAGTAAGTTCCGCATTTGGAGTTTTTTTTTCGACTATTGCTAAGCCGTCAATTTCCAGTATGCTTTAAAACTTAAATGTCAAGCCGCCTGTAATAACTCTCGGCATCACTGCTCTAAACAACATCGGGCGACCCTGTACTTCATATTCTGCAATAGTTTCGGCTGTGACATCTTCAGGACTTATACTAAGAGATCCAGCTCCTACATAAAGCAACAAGGCCTCTGTTCCTGCTAAGTTCGTACCGCTTACATTTAGTGAGAGGCTTTCGGTTAACTGAGCAGAAATACCTGCACTTAGGAGTCCAAAAGCATCTAACTCTACTGTATTTCGGCGGTTCCCCCAACGCTTTCCTGTATAGCGATAGTTTACATAAGCTTTGATATTTTTGAATTGATAAGAAGGTGTAATATCAATCATTACTTTGGGAACATCTGGCACATCATTGTCTGAAAAATCTTCAATAAAATCATCACTTGCCGTACCAGGTGCAATCGCTTCCCCTGCTTGATTGAGATAAATAGGCGATTCTGGATAAACTTCACCTATAAAAACAGGATGAGATGTACCACTAAGATTGTAATAGCTAAAATCGGTAAGCGTTGCTGATTGAAGGGTTCCGATTAATCTCAAATCAAGGTTTTTTGCCAAACTGACTACCGCTTCAATCTCTGTACCGATTGTACGAATATTATTAAAGGTAGTAGGACTTCTTACTGTCGTACTGTTTTGACCGATAGCAAACTGTTGAAATGGTACATTCTGCATTTGGCTATAGAAACCAGTGATAAACAAAGAAGTCTTTGAAACATTTAGCTTGTATCCCAATTCTGCTTGAGTAATTTCTTCTACTTCTCCTTTCCCAATTTCTGAATTCAAAAAATTGTTTTGATAAAATGCCAATTCAGGAGCTTTATTACCTTTAGTGAAACGCCCGTAAACAGCACTGTTTTCGTTCAGCTTTACATTTGCCCCCAAAGAAGCAGACAAGTAACTGTAACTATGCTCAAAATCTCTCCAAATATCTGTACTTCTACGAGTAGCTATGTCATACCAGGTTGTATAGTCTCCATCTGTTCCTTCTGGAAAAGCAAGAGGTCTTCCTGTTGCTGGATTTAAAATTGGTGTTCCTGTTTGAGGGTTGATAAACAACTTCAATCCGTCTCCAGTTAGAGGATTAACAGTATCAATCGGTCGATCATAATCTTCTTTTCGTCCTTTATGTGTAATAGACTCATAACGAATCCCCAAATCTAAGTTCAACTTTTCGTTTACTTGCCAAGTGTCACTTGCAAAAAAAGAAATATTGGTAGAGGTGCTTTCGTAATTCACATACGCTCCTGCTCCATGCCCCAACAATCCACTCTCATCACTAAACACAAAGTCAGGTTCACCTGCTAAGAAAGGAATGCTTTGGACAGGATTTGGGTGTGTTGCCATCAACATTCGGGGTTGAGGCTCGTTAGTCCCCAATCCAAGATGTGCAGTATAGAAGCTTTTTTGGTCGAAATGACTGAAATAACCTCCAATGGTCAGGTCGTGATTTCCAGCTTTTTTAGATAAAGTCAACTGATCTGCAATGTCTGAAAAATCGCCTTCATATTTGAATACCCCCAAAGTAGAAAGAAAATTGGTAGGTAGATTGTCTATGCCCTCTGGCGCACTGTACAGTACTTCGCCTGTGGCCACATCCGTATAGGTGAAGTTGGTGAATCCTGGCTGTCCATAAAACAAGCCTGGTCCATTTACTTTGGGAAACATGGCTTGAAGTTCAAAACGGTCGTCATTTTCTTCAAAAGAAGAATACTTAAAGTTGTTTCTCAATATCCATCCACTACCCAAATCCTGACGGATATCCAAACCCGCAGCATAGGTTTGCGCCTGCATTCCGTTGTCTATATGGAAACTGGTCTTTGCATTGGGGTCTTGTTTTATATTACGGCCATCAATAATATTATCGCTCTGGACATCATAAAAATACGTATCTTCTGTAATATTGAAGCCTTCTTGTGGGGTATTGTTAGCTAAATCTATAATCGGCACACTTTGGTAAAAGGTCACTTTATCATCAAGGAATTTTCCATAGATTTTGATAGAACCTTTGTCGTGTGTTTTTTTGAGATTGAATTTAAGTTGCCCTCCCACGTTGGCATCGTAAGGCACATTTCGAGGACCTTCATCCCAACGGTAAAAACCTCCTATATTGTAAGCCCAGCCATTTGTTCCCATAGGTCCTCCCACATTGAAGTCACCTCTCACCAATAAGTTTCCACTTCCTTGAACAGCTGATTGCAGCTTCACCAATCCTTCGTACTGTTCTCCTCCTTCTTTGGAAATAAAGTTGACAATCCCCCCTGGTGCGTTGGCAGCAGTGATAGAGGCACTTCCTCCGCGAATGGCTTCCATTCGACCTACCGTAGCATCCAATCTATGGTACATATCAATAAATCCGTAGAAGAGTTGTCCACTTGTGATGGGTAGACCATCTTCTTGAAGAGAGAGATAACGATAACCAGGCTGCGAACGTGAACCAGACGCCAAGCCTCTGGCATATACTTTTGCGCCAACTTCTCCACCTGAATTATCGACATAAGTACCTGGTACTGCTTGCAGTAAATCACCTGCACTTCGAGCATTTCTTTCTTCAATTCCTTTAGGATTCAAAGTAGTAATCCCCACACTTGACTCTAATTTGGTACGTTCATCAAATGTTCCTGTCACAACAATCTGCGACATTTGGAGCGCTTGTTCTTCAAGTGTCACATTCAAAGTTGTCACTTGTCCTGAACGAACCGTAAATTTTTTGGTAATAGACTTGTAACCAATGAAGGTAAAACTAATCTCCACTTCATAACTACCTGGTGACAAGTTAGATATTTCATAATTACCATTTTCATCTGTAATCGTTCCACGAGGAAAATCGCCTTTTAAAACCACATTGGTTCCAGGCAAGGATTCCCCTTGTGTATTGACAACTACGCCTTTAACTCCACCAGAGTTCTGAGCAAAAATAAAGGGAGTGACAAAAAATAGCCATCCCATTAACATTAATTTGTAAACAATCGTTTGTTTCATAAAACCCTAATTTATACAGTTTAAATAATTAGATACTATCCTCAATACTTTACTCAGGTTAGTTAATAATCTCTCTTCAATGGGATATAATTAAAACGTAAAAAAAAACGAATTAACCAATTAGATTACATTTGAGTATGTGAAAGAGAATATGAAATGGGTGGGAAATAAAATAACATTAGTAAAGATAATAATAATTTTAGGGTTTTTCAAAGTAAGAATAGCTCTTGATGATTAAAAAAAATCACTATTAATAACATTGATTTATATTAGTAAATATTCATTTTTTACATATAGGTTTTCCAAACCAAATCACATTAATTATAATTAAAATACAATAAAAACCTACAATGAATATTTTTATAATAAGACAAATTGTTTGACTTCAATAAACCTCCAGCTTCTTACTCACCTTTTTATTACCTGAATACAGCATGACCAGATAATTACCTGCAACCAATTCGCCTCTTTCGATTTCAATCTTGTGAGTATAAGCCTCCAATACGCCCAATTCTCGGTGTCGAATAATCCGACCTTGAAGGTCAAAAATTTGCAAATTCACATCCGCCTTTTCAATCAATGTAAAATCCAAAATACTTTTTTGACGCATTGGATTGGGGTACAATTGTATTTGTGAAATAGGATTCAAACGCTCAATCGAAACGGTATCATCGGGAAAAATTTCACCACATCCAGAAAGTGTAAAATCTGTGCTTCGATAAATGCCTCGTCCATGAGTACCAGCATACAAAATCTCACAACCCACTACTTTGACCATTTCAAACTGCAAACTGTGAACAGGAACTCTACCCATTTTCTCGTTTTCCTCTGTCCAAGTTTGGGTGCTTTCGTCATAAGCCCAAACCCCCAACTCTGTTCCTACTAGCCAATTGTTTACATTGAACTGAGCTTTGGCAACCGCATAGACAGGCATCAAAGGCAGGTTGTATTGTATAGAAGAAAAAGTGGGATTGACAGAATTGGCATTAAAAGATTTCATGATGTTTTGATCTTGACCATAGTTCCCCAAACCCACTACCACATCAGCGGGATTGAAGTCAACACCAATGCTCGAAACATACTGTCCAGGGCTTACTATAAATTCTTTCGTCGTGGTTTCTTCTCTATCAATATTAGATATTCGCATCATTCTACCATCGGTTGTGCCTGCATACACCGTTTCTCCATCTTTAGAAACGGTAATGGCACTAACACAACGATTCGCCGAAAATCGTCCAATCTCCCTCCAACTGGGAATAGCCGTAAAATCCAAACAACCTTCTGTCATCCAAACCCGACCGTCACAAGCACCCGTTATAAATTTGGTTTTCTGCACATTCGGATCAATAGAATAGGCAACGATGTCTTCCCACAAAACAAAGGGAGTGATAAACAAGGGATTGCCGTCCAATCTTCCATCTGGATTACAGCCGCCACTAGGATCGGTAGGCTCACAATCAGTTACTAAATTAAAAAAACTGCTAAAAGGAGGCTTAGAACTGCCTGAGCGTTTGATTCCGCCATTGATAGCAGAAATAAAGTAGGCCAGAGGTTTGATTTTGGAGATGGCACAAAAACCACCGTCGCCACCAGTGATGTAAGGGTGATTTTCGTAGAGCGAACTGCCATCAGATGCAACGAATACCGTTCCATTGTCCTGTGTGCCGCCTATCACATTACCTTCAATATTTGCTGCCATGCCATAAAACTGTGTCACAAAATAGTTTTGATTGATGGCTTCAAAAGTAGGAGAAAAATTCTGAGCATTTGTGCTTCGAGCAATCCCTCCATCCGAACCGATATACAGTTTATTGGAGTCGTTGGGGTCAAATACCAAAGTATGTTTGTCGGGATGCACATAATAAGCCCCGACTCCTCCATCCAATTGATTCCAATTGTCTTGTGAAGACC
The DNA here is from genome assembly GCA_030427245.1 of Bacteroidia bacterium. Lineage (GTDB taxonomy): Bacteria > Bacteroidota > Bacteroidia > Chitinophagales > UBA2359 > JAUHXA01. Next base: position 17,754 of record JAUHXA010000096.1, read on the forward strand.
AAGACCACAATGAAACGCCTCCCAAAAAAATGCGTTCTCGGTCAGCAAGATCGACCACCACACATAGGTCGTACCAACCTTGGCAACCTGTGCCATTGCTCATTGGATTAAGAAATACATTATCGCCTTCTCCAATAATAAGCCAAGTTTCGCCCCCATTTTTGGACTGCCAAACCTTTCGTAAACAACCTGCGTTGGTGACTGTCACAATGTATAAATAATCATTGTCAGAAGGCGACATTGCCAAAACTTTGTTGCCCGATGATATTTCAAACTGTCCGATGTTATTTCCTGTGAAATTATCTGTGAAGTTCACTCCATCTACTGATTGATAATAGCGACTGCTCGCCACAGCATGCACTTTCCCATCTTCTGCCACTGCAATATCATACGCAATCGCATTAGAAGATATGCCATTGGCTTTTGACCAAGTTTCACCTCCATCTTGACTGATTTGAATACCTCTATTCGTGGCTACATAAAGGCGATTCGAATCCAAAGGACTCACTTCAATGTCTTGAATAGCGGCCCAATCACGACCATAAATATTATTTCCTCCTATCAAATTGGGTATCGTAGACTCCAACAATTGAAAGCTATTCCCTCTGTCCGTAGATTTATAAACACCTGTGCCCGGTAACACAGTATTTCCGAGCTTGCCCTGACCATAACTTCGGCCGTCAAAATTTTCACCTGTTCCGACATAAATATCGCCATTAGGAGCTTGGGTAATCGCTGAAATAGACAGCGAAAGAAACTCGGTATTTTGGGGATGATCCTCCCAATTCAAACCACCATCATTGGAGGTAAAAATACCGCCCGATACGCCTCCAATTATCATCTTTTGTGAGTCGTCTTTATCAACCAAAATAGCACGGGTTCGCCCTCCCACATTGTTAGGTCCTATAAATTTCCAATCAATAGCGTCTGCTTTCTTTTTCGCTCGTTTTTGAGCCAATTTGTCTGCTGCTTGGTGTGCTTTTCTCACATCTGAAGCATCAATTCGTCCCGTTTTAGGATTGGCTTTCATTTGCATTATGTATTCATAAGCTCCTATAAATGAATGAGTTTTTTCTTCAAATTTTTGGGCAGAGGTTCGAAGAAGTGTGGTTTCCGTTTTTGGATTTGGTAATATTTGGAAACATATAGCAGTAGCCAAAATCAATAAGAAAAGAAATATGATGGTAGAACTGGACTTTTTCATAGATATACGTTTTTTGATGATGGAACACATTGACAACCCGAATATCTATATTTTGAAGATTACTTACAAGTACAATTTTTGGAGTTTATCGGTTTAGAACAAAGCCC
>JAUHXA010000175.1 GCA_030427245.1 Bacteroidia bacterium
TCCAACGCTCCAATCAACATATTCACATGATTTTTGGTGCAACTTTCGCCCATAATGCCAATGCGCCAAATTTTGCCTGCAAAATCACCCAAGCCACCACCTACTTCAATATTGTACTCCTTCAAAAGCTGTTGTCTAATCTTGGCTTCGTCCAAACCTTCGGGTAAGAAAACAGCATTCAAATTAGGTAGGCGGTATTTTTCCTCTACCAAGTAGCTAAAACCCAATTTTTCTAACTTCGATTTGAGGTATAAATGTATGGTTTTATGGCGTTTCCAACGGTTCTCCAACCCTTCTTCAAGCACCAACGCCAAAACTTCTCGCAAAGCATAAACCGACGAAACAGGTGCTGTATGGTGATAGGTTCGCTTTGCGCCACTCCAATAACTTCTCACCAAACTCAAATCCAAAAACCAACTTTGAACAGGCGTTTTTCGGTTTTCTAAAACCTTCACCGCAGCTTCCGAAAAACTAACAGGAGACAAGCCTGGAGGCGCACTTAGCGATTTTTGAGAACCTGTATAAATGGCATCAATATTCCAATCATCTACCTTCAATGGCACGCCGCAATAAGAAGTCACCGCATCGACTACCAAAAGACTATTCGCATTGTGCACAAGGTCGCTGATTTCCTCTAAAGGCTGTAAAGCTCCTGTTGAAGTCTCGGCATGAACCAATGCAACGAGTTTGGGATTCGGGCATTTTTCGAGAGCCTTTTTGATTTGTGCCACTTCCGTTATTTCACCCCATTTGGTATGTATTTTATGCACTACTGCACCACATCTCTCGGCAATATTGACCATTCTTCCACCAAAAACACCATTGACACAAATAATACATTCGTCTCCTGGCTCCAACAAATTGACCAAACAAGTTTCCATTCCTGCGCTCCCAGGAGCAGAAACCACAAAGGTCAGCTCATTTTTGGTCAGAAAAGTTTGTTGAACCATGCTTTTTACCTCATTCATCGTTTCGACGAACTCAGGGTCAAGATGCCCTTGCAGTGGTGTCGACAGGGCTTTTAGTACTCTGGGGTGAACGTCAGAAGGTCCCGGTCCAAGCAAGACTCTACGGGTTGGATTGAATATTTTTGACATTGTATTTTTAAGTTTTTATGCCTGTTCAAGTCTCCTGTGGTACATCCCGATGAATCGGGGACTTGAACAAAACCCTTGTTTGGAGTGTCCACACTCCTTACTATTTACTCTGCAAGTCTGATTATGATTCAAAAATTAATCGGGTAATTTTGGTTTGGTATTTTTAATCAAGTTTTGTCTGTAAAATAGAATTTGTAGATACATTTTCACGAGATATTTCCAATATGACACACCCTTTTTTGTCATTCTGTAAGAATCTTGTGAGTAAATCGCACAAAATTTGAAACAAGCAGAATTTTTTAAATGTACCGATTAAATAACACCTTATCCTATGGCAATGAGATATTTTACTCGTTTATTTTTTGAATTTCAATAAGACTTGCTATATAGATTTCGCTCAAGTGTGGACACTTGAACGGGCAAGTATGATGTTTGCTTTTTTGAAGTAAGTAAGGGTAAAAAAATAACTCCTCGTTTTCTTTTGCTAACATACCCCATCCCCCACCGAGAAATCGGGGCAGGCTTTTCAAAAGGGGAATATTAGTCGATGAGTTATTTTTTCTTTTTTTCTAATCTTCTAACGAAAATAATTTAAGGATTTGAGGTGACATCTTTGAGGAATCGAAAAGGTGTAATCTCAAAACCGACAGCAAGATGTCACCTTTTCATGCTTCAAAGATTACACCTTACTGTCTAAAAAAACTTTCGTTATAGAGTATTAATGCGCCATCTCCAAAACAGGAACAGGCTCAAACTGATTACTAGTATTCTTAGCACCGCCCGCCTTCAATGCCTTGTCACCCGCAAAGAAAGTTTTGTGGTCATCTCCCAAGTTCGAACCAGCCATTCTTTGATGTTTGACACAAGAAACACCCTTGCGGATTTCTTGACGTTGAACACCACGAACATACGCCAACATTCCCATTTCACCAAAGTACCCTTCCGTAAGGTCATTCATGTGTAGAGCAGTCGTATGGTAAGTCGGCAAGGTGATTAGGTGATGGAAAACACCTGCATCACGAGCCGCATCTACTTGGAAAGTGCGAATCATTTCATCCGCACGATAAGACAGCTCGGTATTGTCGTATTTGGCATCCATCAAAGCTGCACGATTATACATAGATACATCTTCACCTGCTTCCAACATGGCATCGTAGGCTTGCTGACGGAAATTGATGGTCCAATTGAAGGAAGGAGAATTGTTGTAAACCAACTTGGCACTCGGCATTTGTTCTTTTACCCGATTGACCATGTGCGCTATTTGACCAACATGCGGCGTAGGAGTTTCAATCCAAAGCAAATCTGCACCGTTTTGAAGACTTGTTACACAGTCCAAAACGACTCGGTCGATATTCGTTCCTTCTCTAAATTTGTACAAACCATTTGGCATACGAACAGGGCGAACCAATTTTCCATCTCGCTTCAACAATACATCATCGTCATTTGCTTCTTCAATCGCTACCTCTTCTGCTTCCACAAAAGCCAAATATTTGGAAGCCAAATCGCCTTTTTCTTTAGAGACGGGGAGTTTTTGGGTCAAACCCGCACCTTCCGAATCCGTCCTTGCTACAATGATACCTTCTCCTACACCCAACTCTAAAAAGGCATAACGCAAGGCATTCAATTTGGCGATAAAATCTTCGTGTGGAACGGTTACTTTCCCGTCTTGATGACCACATTGTTTGGCATCCGAAACCTGATTTTCAATCTGTAAAGCACAAGCACCCGCTTCAATCATTTTCTTGGCTAATAGGAAAGTCGCTTCCTCATTTCCGAAACCCGCATCAATATCTGCAATAATCGGAACTACGTGTGTTTCAAAGTTATCTATCTCCGATTGAACGTCTTCCCCTGCATCTAAGCGACGGAATAAGTCGTTCAATTCAACTGCATCTGCTTGACGCAAAAAAGTGTAAATTTCTTCAATCAGTTTAGGCACGGCTGTTTTTTCGTGCATAGATTGGTCGGGCAAAGGTCCAAATTCTGAACGCAAAGCTGCCACCATCCAACCAGAAAGATACAGGTACTTTTTGGAGGTCGTACCATAGTGCTTTTTGACTGCAATCATTTTTTGCTGCGCCACAAATCCATGCCAGCAGCCCAAAGACTGGGTATAATTTGATGAATCAGCGTCATAAGCAGCCATGTCTTCACGCATGATAGCGGCGGTATATTTGGCTATGTCCAAGCCCGTTTTGAAACGGTTTTGAACTGCAATACGAGCTGCATTTTCAGGACTGATTGCAGACCAAGTACTTCCGTGCTTTGCTTTAAGAGAGCGCACCGCTCCAATTGCAGATTTATAAGTTGTCATAAGGCATAAAATTTAATGCTTAATAACAACGAAAAATATATCTTCGGACTGGTCTGCCAATCACCTTTTAGAGGGTGCACTTCAATAGTTCGCCCCATTTTTGTAAATTTACGTTGTTATTAATGCTGTTAATAATATCGCCCTTTTCCAATGCTCGCCAAAGTTGTTGGAAAGGGCTTTTTTTATGTTTTATAGAATTTCTGGATGATAAGAAATTTTTAAGGTTAGTTGCCAACCTGTAATTACTCTGCAATATAAGATATTTTTATCGTTTAGCGAAATTTTCGCTAAACATTTTTTTTTCTTTTTGCTACAAATAGCGTTTTACAGTATGGAATATAGAGGAGTGGAGGATTGTTCTTTTTAGTTCACCAACTTTCTAATCAAAGA
>JAUHXA010000097.1 GCA_030427245.1 Bacteroidia bacterium
TTGTGGAAGGCAAAAAGTAAAAACGGCCGCATATGCCTCACATAGTACGACCGCCATAGTAAAAAATTAAACCTTAAAACCTCTTTTATTTTTTTGTTGATTTGGTTTATTCCTTTACTCACTTCTATTAGACGAATTGAGTGATGGGTTTTGGACAAAAAAATATATTTTTTTTAGAATTTATTTATCAATTCCTGCATTTTCTTAATACTGCTTTCAAAATAGCCCAATTCAGGGAGATTTATTTTGCCGCCAAAACATACTTTTTCGTTTTGAAAAGTCATGGGGCTATGGACCAATTCTTTGGCTGAAAGATGAAATTCAGTTGCATGAGTGATTTGCTGCAAAGTAGCAATATTTTCTTTATGAATCCCCGCTCCTGGCATAATAATAATTCGTCCACTTGATTTTTCCACCAATTGTTGAATAAAATTTGCGCCTGAGAAAGCTGTTTGTTCTTGTCCAGAAGTTAAAATTCGTTGGATGTCCATGTCAATGATTTGTTCCAAGGCTTCAAAAGGGTTGGAGCAAACATCAAAAGCTCGGTGAAAAGTCACCTGCATGGGTTTTGCCACAGCTACAAGTTGTTGGGTACGTTCAATATCTACTTGACCATCTGACTTCAATACTCCCAATACGACTCCGTCTGCACCAGCTTGTTTCACAAATTGAATATCCGCCAGCATTACTTCCATTTCAACATCGCTGTAACAAAAATCACCTCCTCTTGGGCGAATCAATACAAAAAGCTTTGTTTGAGTCAAGTGTTTCCTAGCCAATTGAATGGTTGCAGCACTAGGTGTTGTGCCGCCTTCAAAAAGACTGCTGCAAAGCTCGACTCTATTTGCACCTGCTTTTTGGGCATTTAGAGCAGATTGAAGCGAGTTAGCACAGATTTCGATAATCATTTCAGTTCTTTACTTTTGTTTTCTTTGTGCCTTTTGTGATTGAATTAAACTAGCTTCCAGGCATCCCATAAGTGGCTGCCAATCCACCTCTTGCAGTTTCTTTGTATTTTGAAGACAAGTCGTTGCCTGTTTGTCGCATAGCCTCCACTACTTGGTCAAAAGAAATGAGGGGTTTGCTTGTTCTGGTCGAAGCCAGAAGATAGGCATTGTAGGCTTTGATAGCACCGTTGGCATTTCGTTCGATGCAGGGCACTTGTACGAGTCCTTTGATGGGGTCGCAGGTCATTCCTAAGTGATGTTCCATCGCAATTTCGGCAGCAGAACTGATTTGGTGAATATCGCCTCCATATACAAAACTGAACAGAGCCGCAGCCATTGCAGCTGCAGAACCGACTTCTGCTTGACAGCCCAATTCTGCTCCCGAAATAGAAGCATTTTCTTTGACAATGTAACCAATCATTCCAGCTACTAACAGCCCTCTTTGCAGCAAAGCATCGGGCATTTTGCAGTCGTTTTTTAAATATTCCAAACAAGCAGGAATGATGCCCGCTGCTCCATTAGTAGGTGCGGTGACGACCATTTGCCCATCTGCATTTTCTTCGGAAGTCGCCAATGCATACGCATTTAGGCGGGCAAAGAACGCATCGCCATATCGTTTTTGAGATTCCATTTTCAGCGCATTTTCATACATGCTTTTGGCACGACGAGAAACATTCAAACCGCCTGGCAAAATTCCTTCTTTGGACAATCCGCCTAAAACACTTTGGTGCATGACTTCCATGATTTCTTGGATTCCTTTCAAAACCCCCTCTGTACTTCGTTCACTTAAAGCTATTTCGTTTTCGAGTAAGAAATCGTCAATAGATAAGTTTGATTTCTCCAATTGAGCCACCAATTCTGCAAAGTTGGAGTATGGATATTTGGGAAGAGGTTTGTTGAGCATTTCTATTTTTATTCCTTCTTTTTCGATAAACCCTCCTCCTATAGAAAAATACACTTCTTCAAGAAGCGTATTATGGTCTTTGAGCAATACAAATTTTAAGGTATTCGGATGCCAATATTTGCTGGGGGAATAATCAAAAAAGATGTCGTTTTCTTCAAATGGGATGTTCCAGTTTTTGAATGGAATGGTGTATTTTTTTTGAGGTTCTTCAAAGTAGTGGTTCAATTGTTCGATATCAACCATTTTGGGTTCTTGTCCTAACAGACCTGCAAAAATTGCTCGATGTGTGCCATGTCCATGTCCGGTTGCAGCCAATGCACCATATAGTTCTACTCTTATGTTAAAACCTTTGTTGGTAGGTTCTTGTGTTTTTTGTAAAAATTTCCAAATATTTCGGCGGAAACGGTTGGCTGCTCGCATAGGCCCTACTGTATGGGAACTAGAAGGCCCTGGACCGATTTTAAACAATTCAAAAAAAGAAGTGGTAATCATGGATACAGGATTTATAGCTAAAGTGGCTACAAAGTAACATTTAGGTGGTGGAATAAGTGTTTTTTGACGAAAACTTAACGGTAAAATGATATATGCTTATAATTTTGCAATAAGTTGCCTATCTCTTTGTTTTCGCAGTTTTTCCAAGCCACTTTTGAGGTGATGTTCGACGGTTCGCATAGGTTGAAGCCCATCATCATCCTTGTTAAAAATTTCGTCTAATAAATAATCCAATTGATCTTCGCCGTATTGATCTATCCAATTGTTTACTTCGTTGATTCTGATAGGATTTAATTCGGGAAGGAGGCGGCATCGCTCAGAGGATTTGGCTGCAATTTCGGTGAGAACAGTTCTTATTTTTCCCTTTTTGAAGTTTTTATTAAACAGGCGTTTGAAAAAACCACCGCTTACCAAAGGATATTTTACATTGATGAAAATGACGATTTGCGGAAGGCTGAAATCGTATTGAAGGTTCCAAAAAGAGTTGAGATACCAATCCAGTAATTTTTCAGTTTGACCATCCCAATCTGTACCGTCAATATTGTGTTCCAATACCACAATTCCTTTTCGGTGTTTGTATTGTTGAATAATATTGTTTGCCTCCAATTGCAGTCCGTTGTTGGTTTTGAAAGCATTAGAGAGTTGTCTTTTGAGGGTATTTTGCATGTCCTGCAATTGACCAAAACTGGGCCAGACTTCTTTGATTTGGGAACGAAAAATTTGTTCTTCTTTGGTGATAGGGATGGTTTTGAGGAGTTCTATTTCTGCAATCCGCAATATCAAACTGCTATGGTTTTCGTCTGCCTCACCATATACAAGATAGGTAATGGGTTGTTTGGGGAAAAGTTCTACCCGATTGATGATGCAATTGCAAAAACTTTCTACCTGTGAATAACGATTGCAGAGTAAGTGTTTGTAGCGACCCAAACCAGAAATTTGTGTAGAAGCTTCTTTTTGGTACAGTCCCCAAGCAAAATTGTCTAAAGAAATGCCTTTGTTGGTAAACAAACGTCGAGGAAGGCGAACTTCAGAAATTGGGATATTTTTGCCTTTGAGTTCAAATTCTGTTTTGGCATCTTTAAAGGCAATTTCTAGGGAATTGCCTGCAACCAGACTGTGGTAAAATGAGACAGCAAATTCGGTAGCCATCTGATCGTCAACACTTCGATCGGTGGCAATTACTTTTGATATACCTGCATTAAGTAATCCTTCTACTTGTCCTTTGGTAGAACAGCCATTTAGAAAGACCAATTGAAGGTTTTCTTGTAATGCAAGGTAGTCAGCCAAGGCTTTCGCTTTGGTGATTTGCTGCAATCCTTCTGATGTTTCCAGCATGATTTCGCCGCTACCTGCATGACCGCCATAGTGAAATGCAATGATTCTACCTCGATAGGGAGGGCGTCGAAACTCTTTTACTATCTTATCAATGGTCGCACTGTAAATGATTTTGACTTCGTAAGGAACATTCTGATGGTCTTCAAAAATTTCTCTAATTCCTTCCAATTCTTTTACCAAAAATTGAAGGTGTTCACCACCAAAATGATCGTTGGCGAAAGCAAGTAATATGATAGGCTTTTGGGGCATAATGCAAGAAAATAAATATTTTTTTACTAATTTTAACGTAAAAATACACCATAAGGTTATGATATGCTGTATTTTCGTGCAATTGCCTTACAAAAAAAACTTCCCTCTCATTATAAAATAGATTTCTATAATTAAGAGGGAAGGACATATTGCTTCTAAACCATTTTAAAAACTTTATAGCTATTGGAGAGGGCTATAGAGTATTATTATTTATTGCGTTTTTTTGTTCTTATAATTCTTTTGTATCCCAATCAATAATGGAAGGTACTTCTCCTCCTTTGATATAGTTTAATTGGTTTGTACTAAGGATATTTTCACCAAATTGAGTAGATAGATTAGATACCGTTGTGTTTTTTAAAGCTAACTTGGATAATGACATAGTTGTAAATTTTTGATATTCGGGAGTTATTTTTTAAATATAGTTGCAATATGGAGAGAAAAAAAGGAGTGCGAAAGGACAAAAACAGACAGATTTGGACACAGTTTTTTGATGTGGAGATATTGGGTTTCTCTATAAGAATCTGTTTTTGTTTTGTTTATAAATTATGTTCTCAATGGAAAGTTTGATACAGATAGTGGATATTTTGAAGCAACCTGAACTGCGAATGTTGAGGGGATATTACAAAGTGAAGCAAAATAAAGAGCCAAGTAAAAAGCTAGAACTATTAAATTTGATTACGAGTGGGAAGGTAAAAACAGATAAAGAAGCTATAGAACTGTTGTATGGAAAGACAAATGCGACATCTGGGTATTCTCATTTAAAAGAACGGCTAAAAACTGATTTGTTAAACACAATCTTGTTTTTAAATCCAGAAAAAATATACAAAACGATATTTGCAAAAAAAAAATTAGAATGTAGAAAACTCATCATACAAGCAGACTTACTCTATAATAGAAGTGAAAAAGAGATGGGAAAAGGTCTATTGAAGAAGGCTCTCTCTATGGCCATAAAATATGAATTTCCGAATCTTGAAATGGAGATCAGAAGCACTCTTAGAGAGGAGGCAAGTTTTGAAGGGAAGGCTCAAATATATTGGGAACATACTCGCAGAATGGAAAAATGCTTAATACTTCAACAAGCTATTTTTAACACAAAAACCCATTTTTATAATATTAAATACATCAACAAATCTACTTTAAATACCCTTAACCAAAACAAAATCTCTATTTCAGATGCTCTTGTCGAAATAGAAGAGTATATCAAAAAAACAAAATCTGTAAGAGTAAGATACTGGTATTATTTTATTGCAGTTAATTACTACATTAATATCGAAAAAAATCACCAAAAAGGGATTGAACTTCAAATTGAATTTATACACCTTATTGAAAAAGAAGCTGCTGTTAAGTCGAAATCAGCCCTTGCTGGAACCAATATGCAATTGGCACATGTCTATCTTCTAATCAATGAGTATGAAAAAGCCTTGAAACCTGCACAAAAAGCAGTCAATACTTTTCGGAAAGATTCCTTCAACTTCTTGAGGGCTTTGGAAATTCAGTTTTGGGCACACCTTCGAAACCAAGATCTGGAAGCAGCAGAAGAAGATGTAAGAACGGCTTTTAAACACAAAAACATTAGCAAATCGGCTTATTTTAGTGCAAAGTGGAATTATCTCAAAGCAAATTTGATGTTTTTAATAGGGGATTTAAGTGCTGCACACGAGTTTCTGTTACAATCAGATGAACTGACCAAAGATAAGACAGGTTGGTATATAGGTTTCAAACTGTTATTGATATATATTACCTTTGAGCAAGGAAACTATTATTGGTTGGAGTCTCAATTGGAAAATTTTAGGAAATTGCTTTCCAGAAACAAAAATGTAAACCTAAATAGGGCAAAAACCATTCACAAGATTGCTCATGCTTTGCTACAAAACGATGGAGATTTCAGTAAAGTAAAGGAAATTAACAAAAAAGACATAAAATTACTTCAAGATGCAAAAGGAGATATGCAATGGGACCCAACAGGATATGAGGTAGTTCGATTTGACGATTGGTTTTGTAAAAAAATTTAGAGCAATATGAGTTTTTCAGTCTTTTCATCGTACTCTTCTCCAAGTTTTTCCTGAATATTTTGTAGATGTTCCCGAATAGATTCTTTCATTTGTTTCCTCACAAAGTTTAAATATTCCTCTGTTTCACCGCTACTATTATTCGTTTGATCCAATACGGTATCTGTTGTTTTGGTATCGGTATCATCCATAGATGGACGAGTTGCTTTGTTAGAATCATTCACTGTTTTAGTGATGGTTTCTTCAGTTGTGTAGGCAGGTGTCGTAGTAGAGTTAGTAGGTGCCTGACTAAAATACAAGCAAATAATCGTTGAGATAAGTAGGAAAAGACTGATTTTCATCTTACAGGTATTTTAAAAAACTCAATCAAAAAAAATGACAAAATGGAGCAGCGAGCAAAAAGCATTGCAAGCGAAACCCGCTGCCCATATCTTCACTTAATGAAAATATCACCAAGAGAAAAAAACATTGTAAGGTACTTGGTGTTGCATAGTACTGCGTTGTCACCTATTAATGATGTTTACTACTATAAAAGTTCCCAAGTAGTCACTTTTTTTGAAAAAAAATGTAAAAAACAATTAAACCTTTCGCCCAATTGTTGATAATCAACCGTATCGAATGAAGCTTCAAAAGTTTTTCTTCAAAGTACATTTACCTATAAGTCGTTTGATGATAACGAATAGTTACATTTTAAGCTATTTTTTTTTCTTCCAATGAATTCAATTGCTTTCTCGGAATGATGCGAGGAAAATCTACTATAAAGACAGTCCCTTTTGGAGAATTGTCCTCAATACGAATTGTCCCTTCGTGAAAATCAACCAGTTGTCTGACAATAAACAAACCCAATCCCGTCCCTTTGGTTTTGCGGGTATCTTCATTCCCTACTCTATAAAATTTGGTGAAAATCTTTTCTTTCTCCGCTTCCTCAACACCAATACCATTGTCTTTTACTATCAATTGGGCAACCTCTTTGGTGGCTGTCACGAAGACTTCAATGGTTGAATTGGGCAAAGAATATTTAATGGCATTTTCCACCAAGTTGACAATAATAGAGGTCAATGCGCTGGAATCTCCTTCTATAAAAATGCCAGGAGCTATATTGATTTCAAAAAATCGCTGTTTGCCAAACTTATCCTTGAGATTGCGAGTGCTCTCTTCTGCAATTTTCGACAAACTCACATCAAATCGGGTGAAAATGATGGATTGGTTTTCGATTTTTGCAGCCATTAAGATGTTATCCACCAGAGATTTTAGTCTTTCTGTATCCTTCAGTGAATTGTGAAGAAGCCTATGCTGTTGGTCAATGTTCAACTTACGGGTATAGAGAGTTTCGAGAGAAAGTTTGATTCCTGCAATGGGAGATTTCAACTCATGGGTAATCGACAACAAAAAATTTCGCTGCTGTCGGTGAAGCTCCAATTCCTTTTTGATGCCCGAATGAATTTTATACGCCCCCCAAATCAAGAACAAAATAAAAATCAATCCTACACCCAATACCGTCAAATTGCTCTTTTCACGCTCCTCCAATGCCATATCATAGCCTGTTGAGCCATTGACATCTTCTGCCTTCAAGTTGTTCTCCTCAAAGGTCTTTTCCAATATGGCAATGGAGTTTTCAAAGTGCTTATTACTTGCATTGATATTGTAGTAGATCCACCACCCAAACCCCAGTACGGCATACAAACTGATGGCATAAAAAATAATCATCGGACGGGAAGCAAAATCAAACACTTGATTGAATTTGTCTTTTAGCCTCTTCATAGTATTGTCAATAATTTTTACATTTCTGTTACGAAAGTAATCAAACGATGCTGTATATCAAAGGCTATCCAAAAATATTATCCAAGCCTTGACACATAACCGCCGCAGCCTCTTCTAAATCTGCTGTCGAATGTGCAGAAGAAACAAACCCCACTTCATAACCTGAAGGCCCAATATAAACCCCGTTTTCGAGTAGGTATTGATGCAACTGTTTGAAATAGTCCATTTTTCCCGCTTCAATTTGCTCGGCACTTCTAATGTGTTCCGCTTCTGTAAAGGCAATCCAAAAAATAGAAGCTACCGAAAACAAGTGAAACGCATAACCCTTTTGCTCTGCATGACCATTGACAATCCCTACAAAATCTTTGGTTTTTTGCTCTAAGTCTTCATAGAAATTCGGCTTCAAACATTCCTTCAATTGTGCCGCCCCCGCTGCCATAGCCACAGGATTTGCAGACAATGTACCCGCTTGATAAACAGGGCCGTCTGGTGCTACAAAACCCATGATTTCCTTACTCGCTCCATACGCTCCAACAGGCATTCCACCACCAATGATTTTGCCATAGGTGATGATGTCGGGTTGAATATCATAATAGCCCGCAGCCCCTTCAAATCCTACTCTAAAACCAGAAATCACTTCATCAAAAATCAACATAGATTCAAATTCCGTACATTTCGCTCGAAGCAACTGCAAAAAAGTCTTGTCTTGAAGCAACAATCCATTGTTAGCTGGAATCGGTTCTACAATCACTGCAGCAATGTCGTCTTTATAGTCTTCAAAAACTTGTTTCAAAGCAGCCGCATCGTTCAAAGGGACAACCAGTGTTTCCTTCGCGAAATTTTCGGGAACACCTGCCGAAGAAGAAACACCAAAAGTCACCAAGCCAGAGCCTGCTTTCACCAGCAGATGATCCACATGGCCATGATAACAACCTTCAAATTTTACCACTTTGCTTTTGCCCGTTGCGCCTCTCGCCAAGCGAATAGCCGACATCACTGCTTCTGTCCCCGAATTGACAAAGCGTATTTTTTCGATGAAACGGTTGTTCTTCAAAATCAAACTCGCCAACTTGTTGCCATAAGCAGTCGGCGTTCCAAAAGAAGTACCTTTTTCGACAGCCGCAATGATTTCTGTTCTTACATTCGCATGGTTGTGACCCAAAATCAAAGGTCCCCAAGAGCAGCAAAAATCAATATAGGTTTGATCGTCTTCGTCCGTAATCCGACATCCTGTTCCTTTTTTTATAAACAGCGGCGTTCCATTGACCGACTTAAATGCCCGAACAGGCGAATTGACCCCTCCCGGAAAATAGCCTAAAGCCTCTTGATACAATTGTTTAGATACTATATTCTTGTGCATGAAAATGATAGTTATGTTTTGAAATTTATAGTGACAAAATTACCATTTTATTGAGCGATTAATAGGTGCATTGTTTTTTTTTGAAGAAAAATAAAAAAAAATAGCCTCACATTTGCAGATATGAATAGCTTTACATTATATTCGCAGCTTAATAAAAATAAAAAAACATTTCATCCTCTCTTATGAAAACAGGTTTTACTCCTTTTTTGTGTTGCTGTTGTTGTTTAGTCTGTTATCAACGGAGAGGATAGATTATGTTCTGAATAATTCACAATTTAGAAAGCCTTTCCTCTAACCGGAAAGGCTTTTTTTATGGTTAGATACAACCATTTTATGCTTTTATTGTTAAGAAAAAAGTATCAACAAAACATCCTTTTATTAATAAAAATAAAAACATGACTTCCTCTCTTCATCATACCATAAGTACTTGCTGTTGCTGCTGTTGTTGTATGATTTACTATATTAGTGAAAGGGGGAGATTGTGTGAATAAATTAAAAACACTATCCATCAAAAGCAACAAAGCCTTTTCGCTAAAAAACAGTGAAAAGGCTTTTTTTTATGCTCTAAAAATAGAAAAATGACTGCAATACAAATTTCGCCAAATACGGCATTAATCAAGAGAATCAACGATATAGAAAAAAATATTGGCAATACGCCCTTATTGGAGATTCGCAATGCCTATCGAAAACGAGGTGTAAGAATTTTCGCCAAATTAGAATGGCAACAATTGGGAAACAGCGTCAAAGCTCGCCCTGCCTTCAATATTTTTAAACAAGCAATTTTGAAGCATAAAATCCAATCCGGCACTCATTTGTTGGATGCAACGAGTGGAAATACAGGCATTGCCTATGCTTCAATTGGAGCTGCTTTAGGAGTACCTGTTACGCTGTGTTTGCCCGAAAATGCTTCGAAAGAAAGAAAACTCATTCTTAATTCATTAGGGGCAAATCTTATTTACACTTCACGTTTTGAAGCGACGGATGGTTCTCAAGCTAAAGCTCGTGAATTGAAGAACGAGTTTCCCGACAAATACTACTATGCCGATCAATATGCCAACAACAACAATTGGAAGGCACACTATTATACAACGGCTGAGGAAATCTACGACCAAACAGAGGGGCAGGTCACGCATTTCGTTGCAGGTTTGGGCACAACAGGTACTTTTGTGGGTACAAGTCGCAAATTGCAAATTTTGAATCCCGACATTCAATTGATTTCTCTTCAACCCGATTTGGCACTACATGGCATGGAAGGTTGGAAACACCTCGAAACTGCAAATGTCCCCAATATTTACGACAGCAGTATTGCCCATGAAAATTTAGCTATTGATACAATGGAGGCTTACGAATGGATCAAACGTTTTGCCCGAAAAGAAGGCATTTTGTTGAGTCCCTCTGCGGCTGCAAATTTGGCAGGTGCTGTGAAAGTCGCCGAACAAATTGAAGAAGGAGTGATTGTTACTGTTTTTCCTGACAGTGCCGACAAATACAGTGAGGTATTAAAGCACGTTTTTGGATGAGAGAGAGGATGTCATAAGCAGGAACATACTACTGTACCTTTTTAATTCAACCACAAAAGGCACAAAGAAAACAAAAGTACAGAACTGAAATTCAACTATCTCTTTTGTGCCCTTTTGATACTTTTGTGGTTCAAAAATCATTTTGTACAGTAGTAAGTAGGTAATTCAGCAGGAGTTAAAAAATGGAGAGTCTCGCTCTTGTATCCTGCTTTCTACAACTAAATTAAAAGTAAACATACTATGACCAATCAACTATTAAATATAACCGAAGAAGCCTCTACCGTCATGATAGAAGATGCTATCAACGCTTTTCCAAATGAATGTTGCGGCTTTTTCTATGGCACAGAAAGTGAAGAGGAGCGCATCGTTACCATCGCACGACCCGTTCTCAACAGCAAAGAAGGTGACCAAAGGCGACGTTTTGAAATTTCTCCTTTTGACTATATGAAAGCCGAGCAATTTGCCCTTCAAAATGACCTATTGCTTTTAGGCGTTTATCACTCACATCCTAATCATCCTTCTGTAGCTTCAATCCACGATTTGGCAAAAGCAATGCCTTATTTTTCTTATGTCATTATTTCTGTCATGGAAGGAGAATTCAATACGATTCAATCTTGGCGGTTGAGGGAAGACATACGAGAATTTAGAGAGGAAGAGGTTTGTTGGAAGCTAGCAAATAGGAGCCAGGAGTCGGAATTTGGTGGCAGTGCTACTTCTTCACATAGTTCACCCCATAGAATACATCAGTAGACGAACTTTCAAACATAGTTATCAACCCAAAGACATTAAAACGTAAACATAAATTATTAACATAAACACAAAAAAATAAAATCATGGCAAAAATTATCATTCCAACACCGCTTAGAAAATTCACAGGTGGTAAATCATCTTTTGAATCCAATGGTACTACCGTTCAAGCTGTTGTTGACAATTTGGTGGCTGAAAATGCTACTTTAGGGCAGCAAATATTGGACAATTCGGGCAATATTCGTTCTTTCATTCGAGTCTATGTTGGTGATGAAGACATCAACGAATTGGAAGGGTCAGAAACGGCTGTTAATGACAGTTCAGTAATCAGTATTGTACCCGCTATTGCAGGAGGAGTCAATTAAGCTGCAAATGTAATTTCAAAAAGCAATTTAACAATTCAACAATCCAAAAAATATGTCATTATTAAACGGCAGAGCAAAAAATGTTCAGTTCTCCAAAGCAGAACTGGAAAGATACAGCCGCCACATTATCATCCCAGAATTCAACATTGAGGGTCAGCGAAAACTCAAAGCTGCAAAGGTATTGGTGATTGGTTCAGGTGGTTTGGGCAGTCCATTATTATTGTATTTGACTGCTGCAGGAGTCGGCACAATAGGAATTGTGGATTTCGATGTAGTGGATGAAAGCAACTTACAGCGTCAAGTTTTGTTTTCGGTCGAAAACGTGGGGCAAGCCAAAGCTGTTGCCGCCAAAAAACGTTTAGAAGGGCTCAATCCACACATCAATTTCATTGTTCACAATGAGCGATTGACATCCGACAATGCCCTCGAAATCTTCAAAGATTACGACTTGGTTGCAGATGGAACCGACAATTTTCCAACTCGCTATTTGGTCAACGATGCTTGTGTATTACTGGGCAAACCGAATGTTTATGCGTCCATTTTTCGCTTTGAAGGACAGGTTTCGGTTTTTAATTACACAGATGAAACAGGGGTAAGAGGTCCCAATTACCGAGATTTATTTCCCGAACCGCCTCCTGCGGAGCTCGTTCCTAACTGTGCAGAGGGAGGGGTGATTGGTGTGTTGCCAGGAATTATCGGAAGTATGCAGGCTTTGGAGGTTATCAAGGTCATTACAGGAGTGGGGAAGACGCTTTCGGGGCGACTCTTCTTGTATGATGCAGCGACTTTTGAAACTCGAACTTTGAAAGTCAGACCGAGTAAAAAGAATCCACTGACTGGTGAAAATCCTACTCAAACGGGCTTGATTGATTATGTACAGTTTTGTGATGTGAAATTGCCGGGAGCAAACTTGGAGGAACTTCCTGTAAAAGAAGTAACAGTTAGGAATCTTCAAAGTCTTATCAATAAAGGGGCTGATTTTCAACTGATTGATGTCCGAGAAGCGTATGAGTACGAAATCGTGAATATTGAAGGTGAATTAATTCCTTTGGGGGAAATTACCCAAAACGCCGATAAGATTTCAAAAGATAAGCAGGTCATCATTCATTGCAGAAGTGGCAAGCGCAGTGCAGATGCGATTCGAGCATTGGAGCAAGAATTTGGTTTCGAAAATCTCTACAATTTGAAGGGAGGTGTTTTGGCGTATGCCAAGGAGATTGATACGAGTTTAGCGACTTATTGACATGGGGGTTATGGTAGACAGGTAATTATAGTTTGATTTTCATAATCATAATTTCGCAAACTATTTTTTAGAGTAGCCTTTGAATCCCGATTAAAATGTGGGACAAGTTTTGAACTCACGCTTTGAGTTTGAATTTCAAAAAGACCTATTTGCGGTTTTGTGCCGAAAATAGGTCTTTTTTCTTTTCAACAAAATATCCACGCCCCTTTTTGAATTATACACATTTATTGAAGCACTTCAAATGGGCTTACACACAGGCTATACACCAATGTCAATACAGTTTTCCAAACACTCAGGTTTTATCCACACTCGCATCAAGTTTCACATTTTCAACCTTTTACATTTTGTCGTATCTTAGTAGAGAACAGGAACACTTTATTATTTACTGCTTAAATCTTTGAAGGATGAATATCATAAAATTTGACAAGAAACGACTCTACCAATTGTGGGTAAAACAACATCTCAAAGCAATATTGGTCTTTGTATTGCTATCTAATTTTGCCACCTATACGTTCAGCCATTGGACGAGTGAAAAGAAAAACAACGACGAGCCGCAGCGTTTGTATTTGCTCGAAACGGCCGAACCGTATGTGTACGATGTGGGTGATTTTGAGCGTAAAGTTCGCAAAATCAGCAAAAAATTGGACATCCCGCCTGAATGGTTGATGGCGGTTATGCACTCTGAATCTCGATTTGATGCTTCGGTTGCCAACTTCAAAGGTAGTGGTGCAACGGGTTTGATTCAGTTTATGCCAACTACTGCAAAAGATTTTGACATTACGACCGCCAAACTACGCAACCTCAATCATGTTCAACAGTTAGATTATGTATATGCTTATTTTGATGCCAAACGAAAGCAGTACAAGCCCTACGAAACCTTGACCGACTTGTACTTAGCTGTGTTATATCCCAAAGCTTTGGGCGAAGATTATTGCTATACAATGTATGCCGAGCCTTCCAAAAACTACGAAATGAACAAGGGCTTGGATATAAATACGGATGGGAGGGTGACGGTGCAGGACATTGACTTATTTTTGAAGAAAAAATACATGACTGCTTATGGAGTTCAAAAATCTTCCTTTTGGGGAAGCTTAATGACTTCGGTTCGGTGATTTTGTTTTGGGAAATGGATAAATTGCAGCAAAGCAAAAGCCTTTGGAAGAATGTTTGTTTAGAACAATAAAATTTCCAAAGGCTTTTTCACAGATTTAATGTCACGGCTGCTCCTGCAAGTAAGCCGTATAATTGCCTCTATTGTTGTTACTGGCTTTCATTGCCAAGTAATATTTTTTATTGCTGTCCACATAGATTTTCCCCTGTCCTGATCCCTTGCGATTGTAGGTATAGTTCCACCCCCAAAACGACTTATAGAAAGTAGTTTGGGCATCAATGGAATAAGTGTACCAACCAGGTTCTGGAAAAACAAATTCAACGGTTTTCTGTTTGCTTGCCAGTGAAAGGTTGAATTGTGTGTTGGCGCCACCTATATTTAATTGAATTTTTTCAGAACATTGATTATTCCCCAACATGTTTGTCACTGCTACCACAATGTTTTGTGTAGGCTTGGGGGTAGTGACAGGCGGTTTGGGAGTGGGTTTTGGTGTAGGCGTAGGTGGAGTATAGCCGTTTCCGCAACCTTCAGCATCGCTGTATAGATATTGAATTCCCCGCAAATCACCATTACTTAGTTGATTGCGCTGTCCCATCGTATTGGGGCAGCCTCCGTGACTTGGACAGCTGATCGTTGCGCCACCTGTGTAACTAAATGCCCAAGCAGGATAGTGCATAATGGAACTGTAGTCATACGTTCCAATATCAATTCCCATCGAAACATGTTTGTCAAAATTTTGGCGTTGGGTGGGTTCAATGTTGTTCCAGTTGATGGTGATATATTCATCTCTATCGGCTCGAGATTGTTCGTGAAACAATCCTATGGCATGACAAATTTCATGGACAATTGCCCCAAAATCACAATTACCGATATTGATTTCCTGCATTCCTCCTTGTCGTCCTACATAAGACCAACAACCCAAGTCATAACGCACAAACTGTACATAATCACGTTCTCCACTTCGAGGGACAATGCAGATATTGGTGTGATTGCTAATGTATTCAATAGCATCCAAAATGGTATTTCTTTGAGGGTGATTCCTTTGAATCGTGTAGGGTATGATGCCGTCTGTCCAACGGTAATTGGTTGAAGCTATGGCTACTGCACCTTGTATTAGCTTACTAGTGGGAGTTTGGTTGATGGCTATATCACCCTCCAAAAATGCTCTGCCGTTTTCTACTTCAACGGTCATGCTTTGTGCTTTTTTATGAAAAGGCAATACCGCAGTGATTCGTTTTAACTTCTTTTTGGCACTTTTGACGTGTGGATTGTAGCGTTCTTGGGCATAGGTAAATGTTGTTGAAGTGAGAATTAGGAAAGTGAGAAGCATACCAACGGGGCGAAACTTAAGAAATTGGCACAACATAATAAATGGGTTTTACAGGATGAATCGATTCAACTTTTATTATTCATTTTTAGACTTTTAAATCAAAGAAGGGATTAATGTACTTGTTAAAAAATTGCAGAAAATTTGATGAAAATAATCCTATTTTTGTTCCTCAATGGCACTAAAAGTACTCTATATATCTTACGACGGAATGACGGATCCTTTGGGGCAATCGCAGGTGATTCCTTATATTGTTGGTTTACAACAAAAAGGGCATCAGTTTACGCTGTTGAGTTGTGAGAAAAAAGAACGTTTTGAAAAGTATGAAAAGGGAATTCGTCAATATTTAGAAAAACACAACATCAATTGGCAACCCATTTTTTATACGGCTTCCCCGCCCATCCTCGCCAAATATTGGGACATTTACCAACTTCGCCGAAAAGCGACACAATTGCACAAAGAGCAGGGTTTCGATATGACACATTGCAGGAGTTATGTAAGTGCGGATATTGGCTGGTATTTGAAAAAGCGTTTTGGAGTCCGATTTTTGTTTGATATGCGGGGTTTTTGGGTGGACGAACGAGTGGATGGTGGCTTATGGAACCTAAAAAATCCTTTTTACCGTTTTGCCTACCGTCAATATAAAAAAAAGGAGGCGGATTATCTGCAAAACAGTGATGCTGTTGTCATTTTGACAGAAGCAGGAAAGGCAGAAATGACCAAATGGAAAGCCTACAATTCCAATGTTCCGATTGGAGTGATTCCTTGTAGCGCAGATTTTGAAGTTTTCCCATTGACATCAAAACAAAGTAAGCAGGAGGCTCGAAAAACATTGCAGATAGCTGAAGATAAGTTGGTTGTTTCCTATTTGGGCTCGATTGGAACTTGGTATATGTTGGAGGAAATGTTGCTGTTTTTCACTCAATTGAAGGAGATTCACCCCAACGCATTGTTTTTGTTTGTCACTCCCGAAAAACCAGAAACCATTTTTGAAGTGGCTGCAAAGTATGGATTGAAGTCCAATGATTTTAAAGTCGTTTTTGCGAAGCGAGAAGAGGTAGGGTATTTTCTTTCGGCTTCTGATTTTAGTGTATTTTTCATCAAACCTTTGTACTCCAAAATTTCGAGTTCGCCTACCAAACTCGGTGAATTGTTGGCGATGGGGATTCCTGTCGTCTGCAATACGGGTGTGGGTGATGTGAAGCAAATTATTAAAGATACACAAGGTGGTATTGCGATAGATGATTTTGAGCAAGTCACATTGAAGGATACGGCTTCAAGGATGTTGACTGAATTGAAGGAAAAAAAGTATAAGGCTATTGAAATTCGAAAGAAGGCTTTTGAGTATTATGATTTGGAAAAGGCGGTAGAGAAATACGCACGATTGTACCAAAGAATCTCTTCTTCATCATAATGGAGAAATTTACAAAATATAATTATTTATTTATAATGTATAAAACTTAGGTTTGCAAAAAAGGTATTGTGGACTCGTGAGGATGAAACCATTGATTTTCTACTAATTTTCTACTGATTTTCTTCTGGTTTTTCCTGCAACTCTTTCAATATATTTCTCAAAAAGTCCTTTAAAATCTCTACTTGATTGTGTCCTAATTTCTCACCATACTTGCTCGTCAGATAAGCAGAGGACATTAGAACAAGGGCAACAGGCATACCAAACAAAGCCAATGAAAATTCACCCAAAGACCACTTGGATAAGCCATACAAAGTAATCATCAGACCAATGATTCCAATAACAGCATAAATGAATAAAAACAAAGTCCACACAGTAGGTCGAGGCCCAATTATCCCACGGACCAAGCTATTTTGCCCTTTACTCACATCCTCCTCATCTTCTATTTCAAGGTGTAGTTGTGGCGACCAATAGTGCTGGTCTTCAATGGGAATGTCCAAAACGACATGGTGCATGATTACCTTTCCTTTGCAGGGTAGATTGTCTTCATTTAGTTTGAGTTGTATTTTTTCAAGCAAGACTTCTGCTGAGAAAGGCGCATGAAATGAAAATCGGGGACGGATGTGTATCTCATCGGGATTGAAAGTATAGTCGAGCATCTTTGTTCATTTGGAGTGAAAATAATAAAAATGCTTTACAATATAAACAAAAGGTGAAGGCTAAAACAAAGTTCAGGTGATGACGATATCAATTTACCTTTTTTAGAAAATGAACCCAATACTGAAAAGTTTGTATCTTCGGATGTAAAATGGACAAATGGCTTATTATTTGATGGTAAGTACATGATTTTGAATTTGCTAAATCTCAAAAGAACAAATAAACAACATGCAGCAAACAATTTTGATTACAGGTGGAGCAGGATTCATAGGCTCTCATGTTTTGGATTTGATGGTCAAAAAATACCCTGATTACCAATTCATTAATTTAGATGCGCTGACCTATGCGGGCAACCTCGAAAACCTCAAAAGCATTGAAAATGAGCCCAATTATACCTTTGTGAAAGGCGATATTACCGACAATGATTTTGTCCAAAATCTCTTCAGTCACTACCAATTTACAGGAGTCATTCACTTAGCCGCAGAATCGCATGTAGATCGCTCAATTATCAGCCCTACGGATTTTATTTATACGAATATTGTCGGAACGGTGAATTTGTTGAACGCCGCTAAGAATTTGTGGAATGGTGACTATGAAGGTAAACGATTTTACCAAGTATCGACCGATGAGGTGTATGGTACTTTGGGTGAAGAAGGTTTGTTCACCGAAGAAACTTCCTATGATCCTCGTTCCCCTTATTCTGCCTCCAAAGCAAGTGCGGATCATTTGGTGCGAGCTTATTGGCATACCTATCAGATGCCCGTAGTTGTCTCAAATTGCTCGAACAATTATGGTGGTTACCAATTTCCCGAAAAACTCCTGCCTCTTGCGATCAACAACATCAAGCATGGCAAAAATATTCCGATTTATGGTGATGGAAAATACACGCGTGATTGGCTTTGGGTCAAAGACCATGCGGCTGCGATAGATTTGATTTTTCATAAAGGTGTCACTGCCGAAACTTACAATGTAGGCGGTAATAACGAATGGAAAAACATTGATCTCATTCATCTTCTCTGCAAAATCATGGACAAAAAATTGGGTCGCCCGGAAGGGGATAGCGCCAAATTAATTACATTTGTGCGAGACCGTGCAGGACACGATCGCCGCTATGCGATTGACGCTTCCAAAATCAAACGTGAATTGGATTGGGAGCCTTCTTTGACCTTTGAAGAAGGGCTAGAAAAAACAGTAGACTGGTATTTAGAGAATGAAGAATGGCTGAATAATGTGACTTCGGGAGCTTATCAACAGTATTATGAGCAGCAGTATGTGTAGGGAATAAGAACTTGAGAAAAGAGAAGTAAAAAACAAAAAAACCTTCAACATCATTTTGATATTGAAGGTTTTTAATATTGTAGCGGAGAGTAAGGGATTCGAACCCCTGGACCCGTAAAGGTCAATAGTTTTCAAGACTACCGCATTCGACCACTCTGCCAACTCTCCGATGCAAATATACGAAGTCTTTTTAGACTGCAAATAACTT
>JAUHXA010000098.1 GCA_030427245.1 Bacteroidia bacterium
AAAAAAAATGGGAACAAAAGTTAGTTATTCAACTTCTGCCCCCATTTATCACTTGGATAAAGATTATTCTATACCAATAAATTATCCTTTGGCGCTCACTATATTTTTCAGACGCTCTGAACTTACTGTCAATTGCTCTTTAACCGTTTCTAATGCGGTTAAAAGTAACTCTTGTTGTTGTCCAACTAACTTTACACTACCGTCAATGGCTTTTTTGCCTAATTCTTGCCATTGTTCGCCGCCTTCCATTACTTCACTTAAAACTTCTTCCCCTACTGCGACTGCTTTTTCGTTAATATTTTTTGCTGTTTCTTTCACGTTGTTGAAAGTATCTACTAATTGCGTTTTTACAGACATGATTTATTGTTTTTATTTGAGTTTTTTAAAAAAATAATACCTTAACTACCTGTCAATAATCAACTAATCACTATTAGTTGGCTTCTTGCCAAGCTTTCAAGCCATCCCAATCACCCACAGAAGCTAATTTTGCTTGCTCAATCCAAGGTGCAGGATTGAATTTTTTGTATTGAGAACCTGCTTCTGCCAATACTTCTTCTAATTCTTCAACGCTTGACTGTGCAAGTTGAGTAAAAGTGATGTAACCCGCTTCTACCAAAATTTCTTCCATTTTAGGTCCGATGCCATCAATTTTCTTTAAATCTTCTTTCTCTACTGCAACAGTAACAACACCTGCATCAGAAGTCACTTTATTGACTGCTTTCACTGCTTCTTGTTTTGCTTGCTCAGCTTTTCCTGCCAAAATTCCCTTTACTTCTTCGGCTGTTTCAGTTAAAGTTTCTTTTACATCCGCAGCTTTTTCTGCTAAAGTCTCTTTTACTTCTGCTGCGGTTGCTTTTACCTTATCTGTAGTAGTTTCGGTTGATTTTTTGAAACGATTGACGTAAGTTGTAGAAACTGCCATCACTTTTTTCAATTGGTCATTTTTAGAAGCTCTTTCTGCTACTTTTTCCAAAACAGATAAAACCAAATCTTGCTGCATTCCAAAAATAGTGATACCACCATTCAATGCTTTTCCAAAAATTTGTTGTGTTGTTTTACCTCCTTTGATAGCTGCTTCTACCAAATCTCCGCTCACTTCAAGAGCAACATTGTTAAGAACTTTGGCTTGTGCCATTAGTCCATTGTCTTTTTGCTTTACTTCTTTTGTGGTTTTAATATTGTTTGACATTTTACTTTATTTTATATTGTTTTGTAATTAATTTGCAATTTAGGTGAGTGATTTTTTTCAAAAAATCAAATCATTCACTGTTGATGCCGCAAATATAAGGGGGGCAAGTTCCTGTGGAGTCACGATGTAGTTGCATTTGAGTTACAAATCAGTTACAAGGAGGTATTGAAGTGTGTAAAGGCAAGGTAACTGATTGATATGTAATTAGATAGGAAAAAAATAGAACAAAACTTATTTTGAAGAAAAAACATTTTTTTTTTGCACAATTCACAACTTTACTCAATCTCACTAATCTTCTTAAAGAGTGCTTTTGTTTCAGGAAGTGGATCGATTTCAAATTCTTTTTGGAGGATTTGTTGACATTGGCGATAGGCCCTTACAGCCATTGGGCGATTACCCTCTTCCATATAGGCTTCCATTTGGATTCGGTAAGCATCTTCCCAAGTCGCATCAATAGAAAGTGTTCTTTTGGCGAGTCGAATACTTTCCATGGGGTTTTCCTTTATTTTGAATTTAGCTAAGGTCATCATCGCCCCCAATACCAGAACTTGTATACGTTCACGTTCTTCGGCAGCCCAATCTTCATAAATTCGGTTGGGGAGGTAAATACCTTGATAGAGTTCTGCTGCATGTTGGTAAGCAGTCGCAGCTAAGGACGGGTTTTGGTGAAGTTCCTGATTGCCGAAGGTAATCAATTCGTCCAGACAGTCTATGTCTATCCAAATGGCTTCTTTGTTGAAGCGGTAAGTGAGTCCTTGACGAATAATGTATTGAGAAGGGGAACGACTGGGTTTGTCGGGTTCAATGACTTTGAGGATATTGTGCAGTGCCGCTTTGAAGTTGCGGCTTCCTGCTTCTTGACTGACATCCCCCCATAGTTGATAGATGATTTGTTCTTTGTGTAACGCTCTTTGGTTTCTGATGGTGATAAAAAATTGAAAAAGCTGCACTGCAATGTCCCTTTTCCACTGACTATCAGGAATAATCTGGTTTTGAAGCATTACTTGAAAGTAGCCCAAGGTATCAATTTTTAGGGGCGTTTCTTCTTTTCGCTTTAAAATGGTTTCGATATGATTTTCGGGAAGACTCATGACTTATCCTTAGCTATTTCATCAACTTTTGCCTTGAGTACGTTCATATCTGCTGCAATGCTATTTACAGCCTTCAATAGCTGAGAGATATCGGCTTTTGATGCAGCCCGCCATTGGTTGATTTCTGTCTCCAAACTTTGACTGATGACTTCTCCTACCTGACTCACTTGATTTTGTATCTGTTCTACTTGTGCTTTAGGATCTTTGATGGTTTCCATCATCTTTTTGGGATAGTCCAATGCCACTTTTTTCCATATGTTAAAGCTCTTTTCGAGAATACCTTTTTGTTCTTCAACGGGTTTATCCTCCATTGCTTGAAGGGTTAGTTCGGCTAATTGGCTTTGGATGAATTCAATTGCCTTGCTGAAGTCAGAAAACCGCTGCTCTTTTCCGCTTTGAATATGCCGAATGTGACTGCGCCATTGTACTTGTGCTTCTCCGTTTTCATCGTTGAACATTTTTTGGGTAAAACGAATCACAAAGGAAGTAGTTTCTTCTATTTTGCTCATATTTCTATGGAATGAATGAAAATTAGATTCTTTGACAATTTTGTGACCGCAATGAAGAGTCTTGAAGTTGCCTTTACAAAAAATTGACTGTCAATAAAATAGTCAAGTGTCACTAAACAGCATAAGCTTCAAAAATCTCAGATTACAGATTTTGTCAATAAACCAAAAATTATAAATGTATGCTGTAATGATTGTGATGGCTTATGTAAAAATAAATAAAAATGGAGATAAAAATTGGTTTATCCAATTTTATCTCCATTTCTATAAACAAATCGTACAATAAAATTAGTCCTTCATGAAATTCAGCTTATTTGTTTAGTAAGCGAATAGTTGAATTTGCATTTGAACCTTTACCCAAGGTTTCGGGACAGGTCTTGAATTTGCCTTAGTATTCGTCTTCGTTGAACAAGAAGTCATCCTTGCGTGGATAATCAGGCCAAACGTCTTCGATGGTTTCATAAATTTCGTCTTCTTCCTCCAATTCTTGAAGATTTTGCAAAACAGCTTCAGAGGCTCCTGTTCTTATTGCGTAATCTAATAATTCATCTTTGTTTGCAGGCCAAGGTGCATCTAGCAACTGGCTTGCCAATTTCAAAGTCCAAAACATAGGTCTAAAAGTTTGATGTTAATAATATAGTTATATTAAATTATATCTACATTGGTCTAAAGTGGCGCAAAATTAATATTTTTCATCAGAAAAGCAAGTTATTGCCCTATAAATTTTGTGTTGCTTTTCAACCATGTGTTTATTTACTGTTTTTATTGTAGAGGGTTTCAAAAAAGAAGTAAAATTTCTAAAACTCCTTTTTTTCTAAAAAAACCTTTTTTTCACCTTTCTACACCAAATGAATACGTACTTTTGTAATGGTTTAATCATTGAAGAAAATAAAAAACAAATCCTTATGTCTTTAACAATTGACGGAAATCTTTTTGCAATTTTCGATACAGAACAGGTAACAGCTACTTTTAAAAAAAGAGAATTCGTTTTAGAAACAGATACAAGTTCTAATTACCCTCAATACCCCAAATTCCAGTTAGTGCAAGACAACTGCTCTATTTTGGATGCCTATAGCAAAGGAGATGCGATTACAGTGCATTTCGATTTGAGAGGGCGACCATACAACAAACCCGATGGTACTACCTTGTATTTTACTAACTTGCAAGTTTGGCGTATTGAAGCACAAAAGGCAGCCGATGCGAATCCTCAGGCACCCACCCAAGAAGCAAGCAGCACTACACCTCAGTTTGATGGTGATATTATCGAAAACGATGAATTACCTTTTTAGGTTTACATTTTAAATCAAAAACCTTTTATTCTATATGAAACGTCCATGACTAAATAATCATTAAAACATAAAAGGGAATGATTGTATAGTCATAGAAATTTCTATGTGACCTTTGAAAAACAAAAATAAACAGATGAAATTTTTTATTGATACTGCTAATATAGCACAAATTGAAGAAGCGGTTGCTTTGGGTATTTTGGATGGAGTTACAACCAATCCATCTTTGATGGCAAAAGAAGGCATCAAAGGGAAGTCCGCTGTTTTGAGTCATTACCGCAAAATCTGTGATTTGGTGGATGGCGATGTGAGTGCAGAAGTCATTTCTACCGATTTTGAAGGGATGATAGATGAAGCAGAGGAATTGATAGATATTGCAGACAATATCGTGGTGAAAATTCCGATGATTAAGGAAGGGGTGAAAGCAATCAGTCATTTGAGTAGCAGAGGAATCCGCACCAACTGTACGTTGGTCTTTTCAGCTGGTCAGGCACTTTTAGCTGCAAAAGCAGGAGCGACTTATGTTTCTCCATTTATTGGTAGGATTGACGATGTTACTTGGGATGGATTGGATTTGATCAATCAGATTGTAGAGATTTATGCCAATTATGGTTTTGAAACCGAAATCTTGGCAGCTTCTATTCGCAATCCTTTGCACATTACCAAATGTGCAGAATTGGGAGCTGATGTGGTGACTTGTCCTTTGAGCGCATTCCTTGGTTTACTCAAACATCCTTTGACAGACATCGGCTTGGCGAAGTTTTTGGAGGATGCGAAGAAAACAGCTTAGAGAAAGTTCAAATTCAAACTTTAGCTCAAACTGCAAATTCAAAAAGTAACAAATCTACTTTTTGAGATAGAGAAGTCCCTAAAACCTATGAAAAATTACAAGATTCTCACTTTTGAAGTTGACAATCCATTCTTTATTGAAGTGCTCATAGCCGAGTTGTCTTATCTCGGCTATGAAGGCTTTGAAGACAATAATGAAGAACTAAAAGCGTATATTGAAGTAAAGAATTTTAATGAATGGTCTATTCAGCACCTCCTCAACCGTTATTCGGCACAAGTGGAGATTAGGTGGAAGGGTGTAGAAGATATGGAAGAGCAAAACTGGAATAAACTGTGGGAAAGTAATTTTGCGCCTGTCATGGTAGATGATAAAATACTCATAAAAGCCCCTTTTCATCAAATAGATCAACAGTTTACCTACAACATCGTTATAGAACCGAAAATGGCTTTTGGGACAGGGCATCACGAAACTACCTATCTTGTATTGAAGCGAATGTTGGACATCGATTTTCAAGACAAATTTGTTTTAGATTTTGGCTGTGGAACAGGTATTCTTGCAATGGTGGCTTCTCTCATGGGGGCTAAGTCCATTATAGCTATAGACAATGATCCTTGGTCGTATCAAAATACACTCGAAAACACAAAAGTCAACCAAATTAGCAATGTCACCGCTATTTTAGGCAATCATAAAGATATAATAGATAAACATTTTGACGTTATTATTGCAAATATTAATGTGCCTGTTTTATTAAATACACTTGATATTATTTCAAACGCATTGAACACCAATAATTTAGTCGTATTGAGTGGTATTCTACATACCGACGTAGAAAGTATTGAAGAGCGAGCCAGAGAATGTTCTTTGCAGCTTTTGGATATTTTTCGGCGAAACGATTGGGTGGTTATGACGTTTAAAAAGTAGTATTTTTTTAAGATTAAGTAAAGTTCAGATAAATACAAAATACAGTATGAAACGAGTCACCTCTGCAATTGCTTCTTTCCTTATTTTTATCTTTTTATCCCCCAACACTGTCTTCGCTCAAAAAGGAGTTCAACAATTATCTACGGATGTTGGAGAGTTTTCAAAACAAATGATAGAACTGTTTGAAAAGTCCAAACGGGAAGATGGTCAAGAGGCTGCCGAACAGTTTGTTGCCAATCTTAAAGGGGCAATTACTGGAGAGAATCAAACGGCTGTTATCAATACCGTTAACGAAATGCTTAAGAAACGCATGCGTACATATCCACACCTGTTTCTTTACATAAGTACTATCAACCAATTTGTGATATCAGGTGCTCCTGCCGACAAATTCACTGAATGGCATGGCATTGTGGAAAAGATCAGCACCAATATGGAGTCTTCTCGGTTTGCAGATTGGACAGAGTTCTTAAATTTTTCGCAAATATTTTTTGAGGATTTTTCGCTTTACAAAACGCGTGGAAAGCGGTGGGAAATTCAAATGGTGGACTATGAGTTCAAATTTACAGACAATATTCCTGAATTAATTGTGGAAGAGGCAAGTTTATATGCCTACACTGCAAAGGATACAATGGGTATTATCAATACCAAAGGTAGCTTCTTTCCAATGAAGAATCTTTGGAAAGGACAAGAAGGGAAGGTAACATGGGAACGTTTGGGCTTTGATCCCAATACAGTTTATGTAGAAATTGGCTCTTATGATATTGACCTAAATGCAAGTGATTATGTAGTGGAAGATGCATTATTTTATCACAAAACTTATTTTCAGCGCCCTCTGAAAGGAAAGTTGACAGATAAATTGTCTGCAAAAATTCAAGGGACTTTTTTGTATCCTGAATTTCTGTCGTATGAAACAGATATTCACATGAAAAACATTGCACCCCAATTGGAGTTTGAAGGAGGTTTTGGATTGCAGGGCGAAAAAATTATTGGTTTTGGAACTGAAGAAAAAAAGGCTGCCTTCAATTTCTATGCAGAGGATGGGCGAAAAATTATGGTGGCCAAATCCCATCGTTTTGGAGTAAAACCGAAAGAAGAAATCAATTCGGTCAATACGACTGTATCGGTTTATTTTGCTCAAGATTCTATCTATCACCCAAGTTTGAATCTACGATACAATATCCCTAACAAAGATTTGCAGTTGGTACGTGATTCTAAGGCGAGTTCCCAGATTGCTTTTATGTCTTCTTTTCATCAATTGGAGGCAAATGTAGATGCGATTTTTTGGAAAATTAATACGCCTGTTATCAACTTCAAAATGGCTTCTTTGCGAAAAGATTTGAAGGTTATTTTTGAATCTTTCAACCTTTTTGAGAAAGGGCGTATGCTGAAATACAGTGTGATAACAGGTATTGATCCTGTTCGGAAGTTGGGCGAAATTGCGGAAGGAGGCACTTGGCAATTGGAGTCGGATAGATTTGCCTCTTTGCTTGGAAACTTCCAAACCTCCAATATTTTGGCGACTCTTTTTGACTTAGTTGAAGATGGATTTATATACTATGATGGCGAAACCAAGATGATTACCATTCGAGATAAGGCATTGCACTATCTACATTCTATGAAAGGAGAAACCGATTATGACCGTATTTTGTTGGTGTCCAATGTAGATAAGCCTGACCAAGAGAATGCTCAATTGGACTTAGATACCAAAGAACTGTTGGTTACGGGGGTGGAAAAAGTAGCATTGAGTGATTCTCAACAAGTGGTGATGTTTCCTCACGAAAAGCTGATACGAGTCAAGCGCAATCGTAATATGGAGGTAGATGGTACGATTGTGGCAGGTCGTGTGGATTTGACGGGGAAAAACTTTTTCTTTGACTACGACCCTTTTACCATCAAACTGGATTCGGTCGACAAGATGCAGATTTATGTTCCTGACGAAACTGGCAAGCATCAAAGTGTACAAGGACTTGCACCTATTAATACGACTGTTAGAGATGTGAGCGGAACACTCTTTATTGACAAGGAAAACAATAAGTCGGGCTTGGAAAGGTATCCTTCTTATCCTAGATTTGTGAGTGACAAAAATTCGTTTCTCTACTATGAAAACCCCAACCTTTATGACGGAGCTTATTCGGAAGACAAGTTTTACTTTCAATTAGATCCCTTTGAGTTTGAAGATTTAGATGAGATCATGCCTGAACAACTCAATTTTGCAGGAACGATGGTGAGTGGAGGTATTTTCCCTGACTTCAAACAAGAGGCAAAATTGCAGGAGGATTTATCTTTGGGTTTTACAGAGGAGACTAAGGTAGAAGGTTATCCCATTTATGGATTGGGAACTTTTACAGGGAGTATTACAATGAGTAATAATGGAATGAAAAGCACAGGACGCATCAATTACCTGTCAAGTATGCTCGAATCTGAGCAGTTTCACCTTTTACCAGATTCATTGATGGCCAAAGCAGATACTTTTGCCATGGAACGAAAAAAGGTAAACAATGTGGAGTTTCCGAGTGCTCACAATGGCGAAGTAGGAGTGAAGTGGCTACCCAAGAGCGACAGTATGAGAGTGACGATGCGAAATAAGAAGCCTTTTACCATGTTTGAAGACAAGGTGACATTGAAGGGAGGGTTGTTATTGTCTTCCAAGGGATTGAAGGGCGAAGGAACGATGAATATGGCACAAGCTTCTATTCGTGCTGATGAATTTACCTATACCTCCAGTACTTTTCAGTCTGATTCTTCGGATGTGGTTATCAAAAATGAGGAGGTAGCTAAAGTAGCCTTCAACTCTTACAATGTGAAGTCAAGAGTTGATATGGACGATATGATTGGAGAGTTTTTGGCAAATGGAGATAACATCCCGATTGTGCTTCCCTACAATCAGTACAAAACAACGGCGAGTGAATTTTATTGGGTCATCAACGAAAAGTTGATCAACATACGGATGCCAGAAAACAGCCAAAACAATTACTTTGAATCTACACATCCTGATCAGGGTGGATTGAAGTTTGAAGCCTCAGGTGGGGTTGTAAATTTGGAGAAGAATACCATTCAAATTGATGGTGTGCCTTATATCAATATTGCAGATGCCAAAATTCGACCTTACGATACCAAAGTATTGATCAATCCTGAAGCGGATATTCAACCATTGGAGAGAGCTCTGATTGTGGCAGATACACTGAATGAATACCACAAACTGAGTAATGTCACTGTTAAGATAAAGAGTATCAACGAATTTGAAGCGACAGGAACTTACCGATATAAAGGCAAAGGTTTGAAAAATCAAAAGATTGATTTTGATTTGGTTAGCACCAGAGAATACACGAAAGAGGAGATGAAAGAATTGGACAAACCCGAATTGAAAGGCAAGTTTTACACCTATGGAGCTACGAATATGCCTGAAGAGGAAGAATTTAAGCTCAATAAAAACATAGACTTCAAAGGAAATATCTTACTAGATTCGAGAGAACAGTTTCTCGTTTTTGATGGCTTTGCCCAACTGGAGTTGTTGTCGCCTCAGCTAGATGTTCAGTGGTTTTCCTTCAAGGATGCTATTGATCCCGACAATATTCAGATGGATGTGACCAATCCTATTGGTGAACGAAAAGATACTTTGATGTTTGGCGTTTTGCAGGACATGGACTCCTTGAATTTATATAGTGCTTTTTTGACCAAAAAAAGAACACCTCTGGATGTCGTACTTTTCAGAGGGACAGGCGATTTGAGTTACGATTCTGAAAAAAATATGTACCAGGTAGCAAGTAAGGAAAAACTAAGCGGGGAATCGCTCAAAGGAGATGTTTTTACCTTATTAGATGAAACCAATCAAGTCGTTACGGATGGACGAATTTATTTGGGTGAAGATTATGGTTTGGTTAAAGTAGATGCGGCAGGAAGGATTTTGAACGAAATGAAAACAGGGAAGTTCGAATTCAGAGATGTGGTAATGGGGATTGATTTTCATTTTGACGAGGAACTACTGGAGAGCATTGGCGAATCTTTCCGCTACTACAATGCCGAAGCCGATGAGGTAGACTACTCCAAAGATGGGTTTGTCAATGCGGCAGTAGAGCTTGCGAGTGATAAGGATGCGGGAGAATTGAAGCGGGTGATTGGTCAATATGGATATCTACCTGAACGCTTCAAAGGACTGGACCAGAGCTTTTTATTAACCGACCTTCAAATGGTTTTTGATACAAGCACTCGTACGGTTCGCACGACTGGACCTATTGGAGTCAGTTTTACAGGCGAAAGGTATGTAAACAGAATGGTGGATGGCTATATAGAGTTTGGTTTGAGACGCAGTGGAGACTATTTCGATGTGTATTTTGAACTACAACCAGATGAAAATGGCAAGCGCCCTTGGTACTATTTCAGTTACAAAAAAGGGACGATGATGATATTGAGCTCGGAGCCTGAATTCAATCAAAAGATTGCGGACATTAAGGAAAAGAACCGCATGAAAGAGGACAAAAAACGAGGCTTGGCTTATCAGTTTACGCTTGCTCCAATGCTGAAAAGAAACAACTTTGTGGCTCGGATGAAAGCAGCTGCAAGTAGCGATGCGATTGACAAGGAACAGGGCAAATAAATTAACATTTTCTTCAAAAATACCTTACTTAAATAGACGGTTGTTTTCCCAAAACTTCCGTCTGTTTCGTCTATGTTGAGCGAAAACAAACAGTAAATTTTTTTAACCTCAAAATTTAAAGTTATGACACGCTCAAAATTCAACAACCTTATTTGGAGCTTTCTTACATTTTTATTCGTTTTTTTGCTAAGTGCTGATATTCAAGCACAAAGAAGAACTACGAGAATGGGTAGAACTGCCCCCAAAACAGCAACCTTAAACCTTCAAAAATTACCGACAGGCTTCAAAACCAAAAAACTATTGCTTCCTTATCACAAATCTCCTATCAATGTTACTTATGAAGTAATGGCGGATGGAACGGCTGTAATGGAAGGAGACATTATCTTAGGAAAGGACAGCGAATTGCAAGATTTGACAGGACTTAGTTTGGCAGTCGTTGTAGATGACGAATCCAAAAGATGGAAAAATGGCGTTGTGCCTTATATCATCAACAGCAATTTGAGTAATACACAAGAACAAGACACAAAGGGGGCGATTGCTCATGTCAACCAAAAAACCAATGTGAAGATGATTCCACGAGCCAACCAAACGGACTACATTGAGTTTACGACACATGATGGGGAAGCTTGCTGGTCAGCAGTTGGTAGACAGGGTGGCAAACAAACCATTCGCTTGGAAAAAGGAAGTTGTGGCAAAGGAACGATTATACACGAAATTGGTCATGCTTTGGGTTTGTTTCACGAACAGTCAAGAGAAGACCGAGACAATCACATCACCGTCAATTGGGAAAACATCAAAGACGACTACAAGTTTGCTTTCGACAAACATATTGACGATGCGTTTGACGTAGGGGCTTATGATTATGGTTCGATTATGCACTACCGAAGCACTTCTTTCAGCAAAAATGGTAAAGCAACGATTACTCCTAAAATCATGGGAGTCAACATTGGACAACGAACAGGATTGAGCGCAGGAGATATTGCAGCTATCAACAAACTGTATTACACCGACTCTAACGGTACACCCAACGCAGGTTACAGCCAAATCGCCAAACATCAAGTTTCTATTAACAGTTATCAAGCACTCGTAAATCAACACGTAGGGCAAGGATACATGATTGATTGGGCAGATTTTTACAATGTGAATGGAAAGGTATTCGTTAATGTCTTGTTCAAGCCTAAATCAGGCATTTGGTTGGCACGTCACAATCTAACTTCTTCAGGATATCAAGCAGTATTTGACAAATATGTGCCTATGGGTTATAGACCGCATCAAGTAGAATCTTATGTCAGTGCTGGAAAATTGAGATATGCAGTAATCATGGTCAAAACAAGCGGTCCTGCTTGGAAAGCCTATCACGGACTATCCGCTTCAGACCACCAAAAACGCTTCGATCAGTATAGTTCGCAGGGTTATAAGCCGATGAATGTGGCAGTATCTTCAGTAGGAGGAAAGAAAACCTATGTTGCTTTCTATACCAAAGAAAACGTAGGAAGTTGGAAACTAAAGAGTTCTTTAACTTCTGCTCAGTACCAAACCGAATATATGGCGAACAAAAATGCAGGTCGAAAATTGGCTTACTTATGTGCCTACAATCACAATGGAACGACTTATTTCTCTGCTATTTGGCAAGGAACTTCAAAAGGAGGTGCTGCCAAACATGGATTGAGTGGCTCTGGATACCAACAACAGTTCAATCATTGGACAGGCAAAGGCTACAAAACAGAATTGGTGACAGGGTATGCTTCTGGTAACAGTCACAAATTTGCAGCCAAGTGGTCTAAATAATTGTGTAAATCAAAAGGTATTAGATACCTATACTTAAAAAAGCTCAATAACGGTGGGTTTCGAAATCCACCGTTATTGAGCTTTTTTTATTTAATTTTCACCCCCTTCAAATACAACCAATTAAAAGCATTAATTCCCAAACCTTCAATGTTGCTTTGTGTAAACCGCAAAACCTCATCGTAATAAAGCGGCACAATCGGAGATTCTTCAATTAGAATTTTGTCCATAGATTGATACATTTCATAGCGTTTGGAATCATCATTTTCCAACAAAGCTGCCTCGTAAAGCGCATTGTATTCCGCATTGTTGAACTGTGTATAATTAGGTGGGGCAGGATTGCCGCCATACAGAACGGTCAAATAGGTTTCGGCATCGGGATAGTCGCCAATCCATGAAGCTCTGAAAAATTGCGCTTCGCCTTTGGTGATTTTCTCTCGCAAAAACGAGCCGGGGTGCATCTCCAACTCAATTTTGAAACCAATATCTGCCAGTTCACTTTGGATAAAAGTACAAAGGTCTTTGTAGGCACTCGTTGTTTCCAATTTAATGACAGGCAATCCTTTACCGTTTTCGTAGCCCGCTTCCTTCAATAATGCCCTCGCCTTTGTTGGATTGTACTCGTAGCCTTTGACCTTACTCGGATTGAAGGAAGGCAAACCTTTTGGTACAAAGCCTGATGTTGCAGGGATGCCCACATTGTTTCGGAGGAATTTTATCATTTTCACACGGTCAAACCCATAATTGATGGCTTGTCGGACTCGCTTTTCATTCAATGCTTTGTTTTGTTTGTCGCTTTTCATCAAAATACCCAAATATTCTGTATTGAGGTAAGGTGAACGCATCAACTTAATTTTGTCTTTCCATTCGGGTAACAATTCCCCTTCTTTGCTCAACAAATCATCTTTGTAAGTCGCATCAATGCCCGACAACAAATCCAAATCTCCTTCTTTGAACTTCAAAAATGCTGTTCGCAAATTGTCCATAAAGGTCACTCGAATCCCATCAATGTAAGGCAATTGTGTGCCATCACTGTCTTTTTCAAAATAGGTATCGTTTTTCTCCATCACCAGCACATCGCCCTCTCGCCAAGACTTCAATTTGAAAGCTCCCGTACCCACAGGATTTTTACGAAATTCTTTGCCGAAATGCTCCACAATCTTTTTGGGAACTATCGAGCAATATTGCATACTCAAAATACCCAACATCGGACGGAAAGGCTGCAATAAGGTCATTTGAAAAGTTGTGTCGTCCAAGGCCTTGAAGGGGTTTTCGGCTGCCAAACGATTGTTGAAGAGCCAAGCACCTGTTGAAGCCACTTTTTCGTCAATGATGCGATTGAGACTGTATTCGACATCATGAGCTGTTACGATAGGACCTTTTGCTTCACCAAACAATTGGTGTTGGTGAAAACGAACATCATTGCGAAGGTGAAAAGTATAGATTAAACCGTCTTCACTGATTTCCCAACTTTTAGCGATTGCAGGCTTCACATTCAAGCCATCGTCAATTTGAACCAAACCATTATAGAGTTGATTGACTGCCCAAATATTCGCCAAGTTTTTGGCAAAAGCAGGGTCGAGGGAGGTGATGCCTTCTTGTTGATTGTAGCGAAAAAATTGGCGACTGTCTTTTGAAGCTTTTTGTTCGTTGTCATTGCAGGCAAAGAAAAGAAAAGAGAACAGGAAGGTAAGAAAACAGGATTTTAGAATATTCATGAACCTTTTTTGGAGTTTATTTTTGCGATTTCAATCTTTTTAGCTCGCCAAGCCATCAATCCGACATATCCCAATGCGAGTAAGCCCAAAGATCCTTCAGCGGGTATATCATAGGCTTTTCCGTTGGGAGTTTTTAATTCTGGAGTGTGAGGAGTTTGTTGTTTTTGCATGGTTGTTTGATGTTTTGTTGATTGAAGATAAACAAATTTACTATTATTTCTTCAAATAATCTGCTGTTGTCTGAATAGATTTTACAATCACCTCCGCATTTTTGCGAATGACAAACTCACTCAAACCTATCTCCGATTTTTTGTTTCCCCAATCATAGGTATAACCCAAACGAGTCCACGGATAAGCTAAGGGGTAATAACTGAATACGATATTACTATTATACCACTCTTTGTAGCTTGAATCTACTTCCTTGGGGAGTTCTAAATAGGTAGTTTGGTCGGTGATTTCATTGTCGGGGGCGGGGCGAAACATATCGGAAGGTTTGACCCAAAGTTCAATGAAATGTGTGTTACCACTTTTAGGAGGTAAACCCAACAATTGCTCTAATCGCAAGTCTGTATCTTTAATCCTTTTTTTATTCTTTGTGTACCAATCCTGCAATTCAGGGCAAGCTGTTACCCATGTTTCACCCCATTTCAATGTGACCGATTTCTTTACATCTATATATTTTGTCCAAGTCACTACTAAGACTCTTTGTTCCTCTCCTTCTCCCTGCCATTGAAGATAAGAATTGTTGGGGGAAATGGCGATAAGTGAATTGGAAATTTCATCCTTCTCA
This sequence comes from Bacteroidia bacterium, assembly GCA_030427245.1. Classification (GTDB taxonomy): domain Bacteria; phylum Bacteroidota; class Bacteroidia; order Chitinophagales; family UBA2359; genus JAUHXA01. The sequence goes on from JAUHXA010000098.1 coordinate 14,671, forward strand.
GCATACATTGCATCAATATTAGCCTGTTTGTAGTAGGTATCGAGGTTGTTGTAGATGATTGGAGAACACGAAAATAGAGAAAGGATTAAAACCGATAATGAGAAAAGAAGTATATGTTTGCTCATGATGGTTGTAGTTTTGAATATAAAAGAAGGGGATGATTTTTGAACCCAAAAGTATCAAAAGGGCACAAAAGAGATGGGTGAATTTCAGTTTTTTACTTTTGTGCCTTTTGTGGTTGAATTACAAATGTATAGCAGTATGGGCAACAACCTTACCCTTGTTGCTTCTTCAAATACTTGCGAGCTGCTCGCTTCAATTGTCGCTGAGATTTGGCATTGACCATTTTCAATTCGTATTTGTCCAACACTCGGCGAGCCTTTTGCAGTTTGGGTTTCCAGTAAGATGAATTTTCGATATTGGTAATCATCACCCCTTTTGACGAAGAAGCGTGAATCATTTGTAGTGGCTCTCCTTTGCCCGATACCACCAATCCAACATGGTCAATATCTCGTTTTTTATCTCCAAAAAACACCAAATCTCCTTTTTGTACTTTTTTGACACTTACTTTTTTACCTTCATTTACCTGAGTACTGGTAGTACGGGTAATATTCACTCCAACATTCTTACAAACATACTGCACGTAGCCCGAACAGTCAAAACCTTGTGTAGTCGAGCCGCCCCATTTGTAAGGCACTCCTATGTGTTGTTCGGCAAACGAAAGGATGTTGGCTACGCTTGGGTAAGAAGCATCAACTTTGCTATTTTTTGAAGGAAGAGGTGGAGGAGCAGGTTTGGTTTTTCTTTCAGATTTGGAGGACTCTGTTTTTGTAGAGGTTGTTGTCGTTTGTTCTCCTTTTACTTGTGGCACAAAGGTTTTTTGGGCGTATGCATTGGAGGAAAAAACAAAGGAGAGTAGGAGAGAGGTGGTAAAAAGAGAAAATAAGTTTTTCATTGGATTTCGTTTATGTTTCATCTTCAATGGTTTGTAATTGTTTTTTTGACTTTTTGAAGCAGCATGGGTTTAAAAGTAGGGTTAAAATGGCTATCTTTTAGGATTTTTTGGCTAAAAATCCAGAAACTGTGAAATATCAATTCTTCATTTTTATTTTTACACTTCTTCATTGCAATAACTTTTTAGGGCAAAGTGAAATTACTTCAATGAAAAAGCTGCCTCCAAATCTTGGCAAACTGCAATATGCAAGCCCCGAACAATTGGGCTTGAATGGTCAGGTATTGAAGGACAGCATTGCAGCCGTTATTGCAGAAGGAATTGAAGGAAAAGCCTTTCCAGGAGCGCAAGTGTTGGTGGCGAAAGATGGGTATATTGTTTACCACGAAGCTTTTGGTAGCCATACCTACGACAAACTTCAAACCCTTCAAAAAACGGATTTGTATGACTTGGCTTCTATTTCCAAGATTACCACTGCTTTGCCTGCGTTGATGAAACTGTATGATGAAGGCAAATTTGATTTGGAAGCAACTTTGGCGGATTATGTCCCAAAACTCAAAAAATCCAACAAAGCAGACTTAAAAATGCGTCCTATTTTGGCGCATCACGCAAGGCTGCAAGCATGGATAGCTTACTGGCAAAATACGGTTCATACAGATTGGCCTAAGCAAGGGCAATTCAAACGAAAAACGTTTAAGCGGGATTCTTCAAGACGGTATTCGGTCAAAGTATCACCCGATTTGTGGCTGCATCGAAAGTACTTCAAAAGGAAAATTTTCAAAGCCATCAAAGATTCACCTTTGAATGAGGAGGCAGGTTACAAATATTCAGGATTGGCTTTTTACCTATTCCCCAAAATCATTGAAGACCTCACTCATACTGATTTTGAAACCTACCTCAAAACCGAATTTTACCGACCACTTGAAGCACATACTTTGACCTTCAATCCGTGGCGTTATTATTCGCTCAATCAGATTGTTCCGACCGAAAAAGATACTTTTTTTCGCAAAACCCAACTGCATGGATATGTGCACGACGAAGGGGCGGCAATGATTGGGGGAGTCAATGCCAATGCGGGTTTGTTCGGAAACGCAATGGATTTAGCAAAGTTGATGCAGATGTACCTGAATGGTGGAGTTTACGATGGCCGGCGATACATTAGTGAGACAACTGTGAAAGAATTTACTCGGTGTCAATACTGTGAGGAAGGCAACCGTCGAGGACTGGGATTTGACAAACCGTTGATTACTTACAATGCAAAATTGAGTTCGACTGCCAAAGATGCGAGTCCTGAGAGTTACGGTCATTCGGGCTATACAGGAACTTTTGTATGGGCAGATCCGAAATACAATTTGCTGTATATTTTCCTTTCCAACCGAGTCTATCCTACTCGCAACAATTCGGTGATTTACAAACTTAATATTCGCCCCAGAATCCATGAGGCGATTTATCAAGCGATGGAGTAGGGGAGGAGGATATAGGAAGCAGGATATAGGAGGCAGGAAGTAGGATATTTAGACTTAGTACGAAGGAGCTGATCCGTCCTACTTCTTTCGTCCAAAGTATTAAAGTAACAATAGCATCCAAAGTGATACTACTGTACAAAATGATTTTTGAACCACAAAAGTATCAAAAGGGCTCAAAAGAGATGTTTGAATTTCAGTTCTTTACTTTTGTTTTCTTTGTGCCTTTTGTGGTTGAATTAAAAAGGTACAGTAGTATGATCCAAAGTATCAAAGTAACAACAGCATCCAAAGTATCATGATTAAAAATCAAACCCGTCTTTGGTGGCTTACGACCATCAATATTTTGGCAGTCATAGCTACCATGTTATTCAGCTTCAAATTGTGGATCGGTACGAGGGTTTTTCCGAATGTTCCAATTAGTGAACATTTACCCAGTATCTTTTATCCAATTGATTATGTGTTATTTGGAATGGCATTGTTGTTTTTGGGTTTGTTGTTATTGCAGCGAAAACAGCGTTGGATATTGGGTTTTTTGGGAGTAGCATTGGTTTTGTGTCTATATGATCAGATGCGTTGGCAGCCGTGGTTTTACCTCTATTTGTTGCTATTCCTATTGTTGCTGATTGTTCACAGCCCTTTCTCCAACAAAAAACGAGAAACAATCGTATTTACCGTTGCAGCTTTGGTTTTGAGCAGCATGTATTTTTGGAGTGGTGTCCATAAGCTACATTCAGGGTTTGCTGATTTTGTGTACCCTTATTTAGTCGAAACTTTTGGTATGCAGATAGATAAGAGCAAAACTATTCATGCAGTTTTGGCTTATGGAATGGGATTGTCGGAGTTGGGAATAGGTCTGGCTTTGGTTTGGAAACCCACACGAAACTATGCAATTTTTGCAGCACTTTTGATGCACTTGTTTATTTTGGTGGTTTTGGGGCCTTTTGGGCGAAGTGAAAATCTGATCATTGTACCGTGGAACATTTCGATGATGGCTTTGGTCGTAGTTGTATTTTACAAAAACGAAACCCTTTCCCTACAAAGTCTGCGTTTGCCCGCTACTTTGGGTGTAAACATTGTGAGGTGGGGCGTAATTATTTTAGTGGTTGTGATGCCTTTGTTTAGTCATTTTGGGATGTGGGATTACTATCTATCCAATACACTCTATGCGGGGAAAACCAACCGTTTGTTGGTGGTGATTCCCAAAGAGTATGAAAAACAATTGCCTCCAATGATTCGACAACACACAGAGCCGATTTCAAACACACAGTTTCTTGTGTATGTGAATACCGATATTTGGGCATTGAAGGAATTGAATGTGCCTGTTTATCCCCAAAGGAGGGTGCATTATGCGGTTGCTCGTTATTTCTGTGAGTATTTCAGCGAGTTGGGAAATCAAAACAAAGGATTGTTGTTTAGAATTGACAGCCGATGGGAATCTCAAAAGGTATTGGAGCAGTTTGAGTGTAAAGCTTTTGAAGGAAAGTGAACGCTTCCCG
>JAUHXA010000099.1 GCA_030427245.1 Bacteroidia bacterium
GATGCAGGTACTTGGAGTTCTTATTTGTGGTCGAATGACGAAGAGACGCAAACCGTTGAGGTAGGCGCAGGAACTTACACCGTTACGGTCACGGACAACAAAGGATGTATAGGAACAGACGAAGTAACAGTAGTAGAAAACGCCAATCCAATACCCAACATCACAGGTGATTTGGAATACTGTGCTTCGGATTTGACCACTACATTAGATGCAGGTACTTGGAGTTCTTATTTGTGGTCGAATGAGGAAGACAGCCGAATCATTGAGGTAGGGGAAGGAACTTACACGGTCACTGTGACCAACAACAAAGGATGTACAGGAACAGACCAAGTAACAGTGGTAGAAAACGCCAATCCAATACCCAACATCACAGGTGATTTGGAATATTGTGCTTCCGACCTCACTACTACATTGGATGCAGGTACTTGGGCAAGCTATTTGTGGTCGAATGGTGAAGAAACACAAATGATTGCAGCGAGTGAAGGCACTTACACCGTCACTGTTACCAACTTCAACGATTGTACAGGAACAGATGAAGTAAGCGTGACCGAAAATGCGAACCCAAAGCCTGTTTTTACCAACGTAACCCTCAATCAAAACAGCTTGGTTTGTTCGCAAGATTTAGGCATCGCCTACACCTTGAAACGAGAAAAACTCGGTTCTGATGGTCAATACGGTCAATTTGACAATTATGCGGATTACACTTGGTCTATTTTGAAGGGTACTTTCTCCAACAATCCCAACAAAAACAATGGTAAACGCAGAGCAAAAGCAGATTGGAATTTAGGTCCTGTGACAGGTGAGATTTTGGTGACGGTCACCGATGCCAATGGGTGCCAAGGAAGTACAAACATGGAAGTAGAAGTGATTGCTCCTGTCCTTCCTTCCATCTCAGGTATTTTAGAATATTGCGCTTCTGACCTCACAACTACTTTGGACGCAGGAACTTGGACAAGCTATAAATGGTCGAATGGTGAAGAAACACAAATGATTGCAGCGAGCGAAGGCACTTATACCGTCACTGTCACAAACTCCAATGATTGTACAGGAACAGACGAGGTGACCGTTGTTGAAAACGAAAACCCGAATCCTTCAATTACAGGAGAACTTCAATATTGCGCTTCTGACAACCTTACTATTTTAAGTGCTGGAAATTGGACAAGCTATAAATGGTCAAACGGAGCAACAAGTCAAGGAATTGGCGTGAGTAAAGGTACTTATACCGTCACCGTCACCAACTCCAATGGTTGCACAGGCACAGATGAAGTAACTGTCATTGAAAACGAAAATCCCGTTCCCGCTTTCAACAACAATACCCTCAATGAAAATTGGATTGTTTGCTCAGAAGCGACCGAATTAAAGTATGTTTTGAAGCGAGAAGAAGTAGGCTCGGATGGAAATTACAACAATAGTTTTGACAACTATACAGACTATACTTGGGCAGTCACGAATGGTAATTTTACCAACAAGCCCAACAAAAACACTGGCAAACGCACAGCAAAAGTGGATTGGATAACAGGGCCTGTGACGGGCGAAATCATGGTGACTGTTACCGATGCCAATGGCTGCAAAGGAAATACCATGCTGTCCATCGAAGTTTTAGCACCCTTGCAGCCTGTGATTACAGGCACATTTGAATACTGCCGAGGGCGACAAGCGACTTTGGATGCGGGTACATATGACTTAGCTCCACAAAGCTATTTATGGTCAAATGGTGAAACGAATCAAAGTTTTTCTACAACGGTTACAGGAGTTTATACTGTAACTGTGACCAATCAAGAAGGCTGCACAGGAACTGCAACGGCTGAAGTAGTCGCCACACCTTGTTTGGCAGAATCGGGAACATTGACAACGAATAAAGAAACAATTTGTGCGGGGGAAGCCATTGAAGTCAGCGCAACAGGTCATCAAACAGATGAAAACTACCTTCAATATTTCTTCCTCTACACTCAAAACAACTTAGGCAATACATCATTAGTAGATTTTGAAGAAGGAAACAGTGCCAGTTTTGGAGGTTTGGTGGCAGGTAATTATTTGGTGTGTGCATACAACGAATGTCAAGATTGCCTGCCCAATCCTTCTCCCATCACAACGACCTTAAACAATATCTACCAAACAGGCACAATTCAAGACGGCTGTTTTGACATTGAGTGTACGACGATAACTGTTCCCGAAACTTTTGAGGCAATCAGTTCAGAGGTCCTTCCAGAAGGCAATGGGGCAGGGGAAGACATCTTTGAAGCGGTTGTGTGCGGCGGCACATTGCCTTACAGCATGGATATGGAGGTATCGGGTGGTTTTGCGTGGGTAGATAAAACTTATGCAGGGAAAGATTGTCGAAAGTTCCAAGTAGTCTATGGTTCACAGGTGAATTGGACTTTGACCGTCACCGATGCCAACGGTTGCAGCAACGAGTCTGTGGTCTTTACCAATACCAATGAAAGCATTGTCACGAGTCAAAAACGAGGTCAAGAAAACATCCTCACGAAAGACTCTTTTAGTGTCCATCCGAATCCTTTCAGCGACCATACTTTCATTGAGTTCAGCCTTGCGGAAAGTTCCAAAGTTTGGCTATCTGTCTATTCGATGGATGGGCAAAAAGTAGGAGAGGTATTGCAGGGTGAAGCGATTGAAGGAGAGGTTTTGCAGCGCATGGATTTTGAAGCAAGCAAACTTCAAAACGGGGTATATATTTTGGAGTTGCGAACGGAGTCGGGTTTGCAGCACTATCAGCGATTGGTAGTAGTGAGGTAAATAAATTGTATGAATAAAAGCAAAAAAAGAGCGACTGCAAAATCATTTGCAGTCGCTTCAATAAATGTCTTTTAAACTAAAAATGCCTTATTAGCAAACCACAACAGAATTTTCGGTGCCATAAGGAGAAACTGCATATTTGTCAGCTTCCGAGTCGTTTTCCCATTTTTCATCGTCAATCAAATAGCGGAATTGGTACTCTTTGCCTGTTTCCAAATCCAATGTAGTTTTGAAGCTACCATTTTTTAAGGCAGTCATGGCAACAGCAGATGTTTGTTCCCATTCGTTGAAGTCGCCCAATAGTTTTACAGATTCTGCTTCTACAACGGCTTCTTTAGGTAACTTGAAGGTTACTTTACAAATAGGTTTGCTCTTGAGAAATTGCTTTTTAAGACTCATGATATTTACGTTTTACTTAAAAAATACTTTAAAAAGAGTATAGAAATTATGTTTTTGATAATTAAACCACAAAAGTACAACTTTTTTCGCAAAAAAGTAACTGTTAAATCAAGGATATGTTATCATTGTGTTAATAAATGATTCCTTGCATGAGATATTCTTAGTTACTTACCAGTCTTTTGGTCTTTTTCAAGAATTTGATGTAGAGATATACCGCCGTAAACAGCAGTAAGAGGGTGAGGTAATAAATGTGATTTTGCTCAAGTAAGGTATAATCTTCAAAGTATTGATGTTTTGCAGCCAAAAGCAAAACGCCGATCAACCAAGTATAAGTCGAATTGTATTCTTTAAGAACGAAGCGTTTCCATTTGAAACTTGCATTGCTGAGCGTCTCTCCTAAGCCTTTCCAATTGAACCACCAACGGTTTACATCTTGGGTATAATCGTCAAAACCTGAGCCGAATTTGTTGCGTAAGAAATTCTCTTCTGCCAAAACAATCGCTTGGTAGAAAAACATAAAAAGAGGCATCATGATAAAAACAAAATAAACAGAATTGGCTGCAATGCCCAAACCTAACAATACGAGTAAGTTCCCTACATACAGAGGGTTTCTGCAATGAGAAAAAATGCCAGTTGTCACCAAGTCTTCGGCATAGACTCTTCGGTCTCTACCCCCTCGAATGATGTAGTCCAAGCCGATTGTCATGCCCCTCACGACTTGCCCCAATAATATGACCAACAAGCCGATGCCAATTGCCGTCCAATAATTGGCGAATAAAGCAGGAGAAGGAATAAATAGTAAAATGTAAAAAATGGGGAATAAAATATTTCGATAATGAAATAAGAAGTTGCCAAGTTTAACCATGCGTAGGAAATGAAAATTAAGTAGGATGGAGTTTGTTCCGTCCAAAATTGAAACTAATGAATGAATGAAAATTTAACCAACTACTATTTCACTGCAATCAGTCCACTGAAATTATACCATTTGAAGAAAGTCTCACAATATCGAAAGCCATGATTTTTTATCATTTCGATGTTTTCGTTGAGCTTATAGGGAATCAACACATTTTCGAGGGCTTCCCGTTTTTGTGAAATCTCCATTTCGCTGTAATCGTGTCGTTTTTTCATATCATAGTAATACTTGATAAACAAACGATTGAAGAGAGAATCCTCACCCAATACTTTTTCAATGATGATGAGACAGCCATTTTTGTTCAGTTGTCGGTAAATATCTGCAATCAACCTATCACGATATAAGGGTCGTACAAATTGAAGGGTCAAACACAAAATGGCAACCGAAGCATTTTCCATTTCCACTCCCTTGTTGAGGTCGGCATACTTCAGTTGAAAAGGACGAGTGATGCCCGCTTCTTCAAAATTGTGTTGACATTTTTCAAGCATTTCGGTAGAATTGTCCAATCCCACCATCTGAACATTGGGAGGTAGAACCCGATCTAAATTAATCAAAGTAGTCCCCGTAGAACAGCCCAAATCATATACATTGGAAGATTCTGCAGCAAAATCTCTGACCATTTCGGTAATCATGCGCTGCATTTCGAGGTAAAATGGGACAGAACGAGTCACCATATCATCAAAAACGGAGACGACTGAATCGCCAAATTTGAAGTCGCCAATAGCAGAGTATTCTTTGTCGAAGATGTTATCTTTTTCCATAGCTGCAAAATTAATTAAATCTTTATAGATAGAGATACAATGAAGTGGCTTTTTAAAATTCATCGAATGTGAGCTGAAACTAAGTCAATACTAGATGTCCTTTGACTTATTTCTTTCCTTCAACAATCAACATCCTATTACTCTGCATCTTAAGAATCTCTGCATTTGGGAAAATAGGTAAAAATCGATCTTCAAAAAAACGGTGAGATTGTTGATAAGAATGGGTCGAAATCGTCATGGTATTGTAGAACAGCAAGGACTTAGAGTGCATGAGCCTTTTTAGGTTTTGCAGAAAAACCTCGCTCCTAAATTTCATGGGAGTCAAATCGTCCAAAAAAACATCTACTGCAATCAAGTCGTATTGAATATCATCTATTTGTACGTAATGGTAGGCATCCTCACAAAAGGTAGTCAGTCTTTTTGATAAGTTTTGAGGGATGTATTGACGACAAAGATCTATCACTACTTCATCAATGTCTATCCCTATAAAATGAGCTTGATTTTGTTGGAAATGATTGAGGAGCATCAAAGGGACACTGCCCAAACCCAAACCCAATACCAATACTTTTTGAAGAGAACGGTTTTGAAGGTCGTATTTTTTGAAGCTTTTATAGTAGTTGTCGTACAAATCTTCAAATGAATAAGTAGCGTTTTCGGTATTCAATCGAAAACGCCCTCTACTCATGGTCACTTCCAAATAAGGATTGAACACACTACTTGTCGTTTGGATTTCTTGTTCCCAAAGATAACTGAGACACCGACGGAAAACAGAAGGAGTAGGAGAAGACATTCTATATTGTAGGTAATGAATGAAAATGTAAAGTTTAGAAACGCATTTTTGCAAACAAATCCCAAATCACCACCCCTACACTCACTGCAATGTTGAGCGAATGTTTGGTACCAAACTGTGGAATCTCAATGCATGCATCCACCAACTGCATGACCTCATTGCTGACCCCTTTCACCTCATGCCCAAAAATAACGGCGTATTTGGATGCTTCCTCAACTTCAAAATCCTGCAAAAAAATGCTGCCTTCAGCCTGTTCGATGGCGATGATTTGATAACCTTCCGACTTCAATTGTTGTATCGCTTCAACGGTTTCGGCGTGATGCAGCCAAGCCACAGAATCGCTGGCACCCAAAGCAGTCTTTCGAATGTCTTTTTGAGGAGGACAAGCGGTGATGCCACACAAATGTAAGCCCTCCAACGCAAAAGCATCTGCTGTTCGAAAAACCGAGCCTACATTGTTGGCACTCCGCACATTGTCCAATACAATGACCAAAGGTGTTTTCTCTGTTTCTTTGAACTCGTCCACCGACAAGCGGTTCAATTCGAGCATAGACCATTTCCGCATACAAAAATCAATTGGTTGGTTAGAGCCGTAAAAATAAGGCTTTTTCTGGTGATTGGTTGACAAACAAAAACATCTGTTAGATTTAAAAAAATCCAACAGATGTTTCAATCTTATATCTTACACCATACTACTGCTAATATGATTTTTGAACCACAAAAGTATCAAAAGGGGACAAAAGAGATGGTCGAATTTCAGTTCTTTACTTTTGTTTTCTTTGTGCCTCTTGTGGTTGAATTAAAAATGTACAGTAGTATGATCTTACACTTTACACCTGACAACCCACATCTACTTAATAATCGGGATTTCTTCTTTTTTAGAAGTAATCGCTATCATCATATTTGAAGATTTTTCAAACCCATTGATGATTCCTTTGGTTATGTTGGTATCAAAAGTTTTGTTGCCCCACAATTGAAGGCTGACCATGCCCGTAGTAGCATTGATGCTGATTTTAGCTTTGTCTAAATGTTTGGGATTGAAGGGATATTGTGGAGAAATATTCAAACCGCCAGAGGTATTACAGTTGGGAAAAGAATAAAAACGGTCGCTGAATCTGAAATCAATCGTACCCACAAAACTGCAAGTATTGGGACTATAAGTGAGTTGCCCTGCTGCTTGCCCCGTAAAGTGATTCCACAACGAAACCAAAGTAACATTCACCGCCATGACATTGTAGTTGGGGGATTTTTTGGCAAACTCTACATAAGAGGCATAAAAATTATTAGGTTTGCAAACGGTCAATTTACTAATGTCAATCTTGTTTGATACTTGCGCATTTGTCTTACTCAGACTTCGAGTTCTTTGGGCATAAGATGTAGCAGATTGAAGGAAAAAACAAAAGAAAGCAAACAATACAATTCCGAAAAATTTTGAGGTTTTCATGATACTTATTTTTTTAAAGGTTTAAAAGTTTGTTTGCCTCTTTATGTACTTCAATAGGCAGATGTTACCGTGTGTTGTGAAATTTTTATTTTAATTTTGCTGATGATGCTTAAATACACCAAACATACCCTTCAAAAAATGGAAGAACTGCTCGAAGAAATCGGATACGAAGTCCGAACAGGAAAAGGCAGTTTTAGTACAGGTTACTGTATTTTGGAGAGTAAGAAAGTAGTGGTTATCAACAAATACCATTCGACGGAAGCTCGTATTTTGTCCCTACTCGAAATATTGAAACACATTGAAGTAGATACGGATGATTTGGAAGACAAATCCCAAAAATATTATGAGCAGTTGGTAGGAGAATGAGTAAAGAAAATTCAAAATTGACAAGAATAAGAATGAAAATCACTTTTTTAGGAACAGGAACTTCAATGGGTGTGCCTGTAATTGGCTGCGAATGTGAAGTTTGTAGGTCGTCTAATGAGAAAGACAAGCGGCTGCGAACTTCAATAGCCATTGAAGTAGATGGGCAAACTTGGGTGGTCGACACTGGACCTGATTTTCGACAACAGATGTTGCGGGCAGGAATCGTAAATCTCGACGCTGTTTTATTTACCCACGAACACAAAGACCACACAGCAGGCTTAGACGATATACGTGCCTACAATCACAGCACCGAAAAAGACCTCCCAATTTATGCGAATATCGCCACGCAACACGCTCTCAAAATGTCCTTTCCCTATGCTTTTCCAACTGAAAATAGATACCCTGGCGCACCCAGCATTGTCGCACATACGATTTATGCGGATACGCCTTTTGAGGTAAATGGTGTAGGAGTCGTTCCCATTGAAGTAATCCATGGGAAAATGCCCGTATTGGGGTTTCGAGTGGGTGATTTTACCTATATTACCGATGCAAAAACCATTACTCTGGCAGAAATCAATAAGATAAGAGGTAGCAAAGTGGTGGTCTTCAATACCCTGAAAAAAACAAGTCATTGGTCACATTTGACCTTGGAGGAAGGATTAGAATTGGTCGAAGAATTGAAGCCTGAACGGGCCTATTTTACCCATTTGAGTCATAGAATGGGCTTACATGAAGAGATACAAGCTGAATTACCTAAAAATGTATTTTTGGCGTATGATGGCTTGGTACTGGAAATTTAACATAAACTAAAACATTAAATTAGCCATTCGGGAAATTCAAACAATTGGCTTACAAAGCCCTGTTTGAATTTGCCTTATATACCTACTACGGTTAAAAAATCAGATAATGAACAAAAAAGAAAAGAATCTAATTTACGGCAGAAATCCCATCTTTGAAGCATTGGAATCTGCCAAATCTTTCGACAAACTGTTTGTCCAAAAGAATTTGAAAAGCGATAGTATCAAAGAAATTGTTCGAATGGCTGCAAAAACAGGTGCAACGATTCAGAAAGTACCCATCGAAAAACTCAACCGATTGACTCGCAATGCAGCGCATCAAGGAGTAGCAGGTTACTTGGCATTGATACGTTATTACGCACTAGAAGACATTCTCAGTCATGCCTACGATAGGGGAGAAGTACCCTTGTTTTTGGTGTGCGATGGCATCACCGATGTTCGCAACTTTGGCGCAATTGCCCGAACCGCCTTGGGTTGTGGAGTCCATGCTTTGGTGATTCCTACACAAGGATCAGCGAGTATCAATGCAGAAGCCTTAAAAACTTCGGCAGGTGCACTGAATAAGATTCCTGTTTGTAAGGTCAAAGATTTGGAAAAATCGGTGGAATACCTCCAAAAAAATGGCCTGCAAGTTTTGGCCACCTCCCTGCGAACAGAAACATTATTACATCAAGCAGACCTTAGCATCCCCATGGCAATTGTAGTAGGAGCAGAAGACAGCGGTATCAATCCCAAACTGCTGCGAATAGTAGATAAGTGGGTAAAAATTCCGATGGTAGGCGATTTTGATTCCTTCAATGTGTCAGTAGCGACTGCAATGAGTCTATATGAAGTAATGCGTCAGCGAATTGTGTGAGATAGTGGGGTTAATTTACTATTTTTGACGATTCAATTTTTTTAATATTTTAATTTTTAATAGGATATGAGTAGTCGCATAACCACACAATGGTTGTTAATACTATTATTGTTTACTATTATAGGATGTGAAAATAAAAATTCTGATGGTACAACGAGTAATTCGGATAATGACGAAGTTTCTATTTCTGTCAGTCCTAAATTCTTACACCAAAACTTTCCTGTTTTAGACAGCATCAGTCAAGCTAAGCAAGACTTACATAAGCTCCTCAATAGCTATGCTTACAGACTAAAAAATGCTTCTGAATTTGTAAGCAGTGACAAAGAATTACAGGAATTGTTTCATCTGCGAGACGACAAAATCATCCAAGCATTGCACAAAGAAGTATTAGACCCACTTGCCATACATGATGGTGTTTTCTATCACAGTCCAGCAGGCGCAAAGTTGGACGAAGAATTGAAGGTACTGGGCATGCAAGCCATTTATTCAGAGGGTATGTATATTGATTTAGGACCCAGTGAAATGCTCACCCAAGAAATGCAACAATATGCTTCTGAGGTGTTTCGCCTATATATGGACTTTCAAAGTGCAAAAACTACTTCAATGATGGGCGAATATCCTTTTTTGAATTTGGATGGACAGGGCAAAATGGTGTTTACTGGAGAAAAAATGCAAGAAAAATATCCTGATAACGAACTAACCAAAAAAATTGAGGCGGATTTTAAAATGGCATTGACTCCTTTGACGGATGTGCATGTCATCAAAAGCGAATTTGACAAAAGCTACATGGTGAATGGTTTAGCAACTGAATTTTACCCCAATGCCACCAACATTGATGCCATCAAGAAGTTTGTGACAGATTACCCCGACTCGAAGTACAGCAAGGTCGTAGGCAAGATACTAGAGAACATGTCCGAAATGGAACCGAAACAAAGTGGCTGGAAAGATTTGTATTTGGTGGTCGTTAGTTGGGAAGATTTGGCAGAAGAAACCTTCTCAAATCCAGAAGATACAACCCAAGTTAAAAGCATGACTTGCATAGGTGCAAAGAAGGTATCAGATGAGTTTTTGCAGAAAGGAATTGCGATTCCTCATATCATTCGACTGTTGAAAAAAGAAGAAGAAAAATGTGCAGTCGTCTATCGGTTTTATGCCGACAAGAAAAAAGCAGAAATGGCCCTTCAAGAGATAAAAAAAGAAGTCCCGAATGTGGTAGGTTTAGTTCAACTGACCTACAATCCATTGGAAAAAACGTGGTTGTTGAAATAGTTTTTGAAGAAGAGGAGAAGAGGCCAGAAATGATAGTTTTTCATTGTTCATTATCCCGCTTCACTGTTCTGACTGTTTACATCTAAAAAGGAAAACAAATGATTGCATATATTATCAAACGCTTACTCTACGGCATACTCGTCTTATTCGGTGTGACGGTGATTGTATTCGTGTTGTTCAATGGTTTGGGAGATCCTGCAAGATTGACCTTGGGACAGCGAGCAGACGTAGCCACTGTTGAAGCAATCAACAAAGAATTGGGTTTAGACAAACCCTTGCCTACCCAGTTTGCGATGTACATACGAGACATTTCCCCTATTTCGATACATGAAGACACACCCGAAAACCAACAAAAATACGAATATACCAAGCGAATGTCATTGGGTAACAGCGTATTGGTTACAAAAACGCCTTACTTACGAAGGTCTTACCAAACCAAACGAAAAGTTTGGGACATCCTCATGGTAGCTCTTCCCAAAACCATCATTTTAGGTTTGGCAGCCATTACTTGGGCAACCATCATCGGCATCATTTTGGGAATTATTGCAGCCATCAGACAGTTTTCGGGACTGGACAATACCATCTTGGTTGGTTCGATATTGGGGATTTCACAGCCTTCCTACTTTTCAGGAATCCTATTGGCGATGATATTTGGTTATTACCTCTCCGATTGGACAGGACTGAGTCACACAGGGCAGTTGTATGAGATGAACAATTATGGGGAAGATGTATTGGTGCTCAAAAACTTGATACTTCCTGCCATTGCTTTGGGTATTCGACCCATTGCGATAATCGTTCAGTTGACCCGTTCTGCCATGATCGAAACCCTCTCTCAGGATTATGTCCGCACCGCCTACGCCAAAGGTTTGTCGAGATATACGGTCATTGCCAAACACGCTTTGCGAAATGCAATGAATCCTGTTGTGACTGTTATTTCAGGTTGGTTGGCATCGGTTTTAGCAGGAGCTTACTTCATCGAAATCATCTTCGATTACAAAGGCTTGGGTTACGAAACGGTCAATGCACTCAACAATTTGGACTTTCCTGTAGCTATGGGAGCCATTCTATTTGCAGCAGTTTTGTTTGTTTTCATCACCATTTTCGTAGATGTTATCTATGGAATATTGGACCCAAGAGTTTCCTTCAAAAAATAAAAAATGAATTCCAATCCAGTTACTTCCGATAGAAAAACCCATATCCGCAAAATTGCTCAAAAATTGTTTCGCAAAAAAGGCTATACGGCTACTACGATGCGAGAAATTGCAGAGGACGTAGGTATCAAAGCGGCAAGCCTTTACAATCACTTCAAAAAGAAAGAGGAAATACTAGAAGACATCTGTTTTGATTTGGCAAGACAGTTTTTTCAAGCCATCGAAAGGGTGAAAAAAATGGAAGTTTCTGCAACCGAAACCCTCAAAGAAGCCATCAAAGCTCATGTCATAGTAGTGGTTACAGATTTGGATGCTTCAGCAGTATTCTTACACGAATGGCGTTCCTTAGACAAAGACAATCTTCAAGAATTCAAGGCACAACGCAAACGCTATGAACAA
Organism: Bacteroidia bacterium; assembly: GCA_030427245.1. Classification (GTDB taxonomy): domain Bacteria; phylum Bacteroidota; class Bacteroidia; order Chitinophagales; family UBA2359; genus JAUHXA01. The sequence continues at coordinate 11,900 of JAUHXA010000099.1, forward strand.
GACTTTTACAAAATCATCGAAAAAGGCATCGAAACGGGGGAATTCAAAAAAGTAGATGTTCATTTCTTCTGTCGTGGTCTATTTTCTGCCATGAATTGGCTATATGATTGGTATAGACCCGACGGCAAACTTCCTCCAGAAAAAATTGCAGAGCAGCTTTTTATGTTGTTGTTTGAAGGTTTGAAATTGGAGGATTAAACACTTTTCTCTCTACTGCCGGCAAGTGCAATCTCTGCTTAGTTTCTTACCAAAGAAATCTTGAAATTTCCCTTTCCAAAATCAAGTGCTGTTTTGAGTTTGAAGTTGTATTTGCATTACACTTCCTCCTACTTGGCAAACTTCAATATATTCGCTTTGCCACCTCTCGCTTCATTTCCGATATACAAATCACCATTTGACATAAAACAAATGCTTTCAGGCTGCTTGAATACATCAGGATCAAGCGGTTCTATGTGGACAATTTTTTTACCAGTTTTGTCCATCACCACCAAGAGTTTTCCAACCGTAGCGATGATGTAAATTTCTTTAGTTATTGGGTGAATATCAATTCCTGAAGGTTGAAAAGACAAATCACCGCTTTTGGGATTCAAAAATTTGGCAACCTTCTGAACCATTTCAGCACTTTTATCTCGTGCAAGGTGCTTGGATAGGCTGTCCAAAGAGATGGCAAAAAGAGGTTCGGAAGACATTTCTTTTTTCTCCAAATTGAAGGCATAAACCGCCTTGTAATTGTTCCACTTTGCATCATCGTGTGCCTTTCCTTTGCAGGCAATTAAGAGGTTTTGTTTGGAAGCATCTAAACACAAACCCTCCGCATCATTCGAAGAACTAAGCTCGTTTTCGTATTTTTCTGTTTTTTGGTCGTCTGTATTGAAGTTGGTAATATGATACAAATCTCCATCGCTTCGCAATACCCAAATATCTTTGCCAACTACTTCAATGTCTTCAAAATCACCGTTTTTACCAAAATCTACATCGCTTGTGATTTCATCCGTTTCGTAATTGTAAATGTAAACATTTGCCTTTTCATCTTGAATACAAGCAAACAAAGATCCTCCCAAAAAATCAAAGCCCGAAAGCTCGTCTAATTCATTGGGTAATTTTTGCTTTTGGGTAGGTTCTGTAAAATTGTAAGGAAAGACATAGTTTTTATCGGGTGCTACTTCAACAGATTTTTCTGAAACACTAATATCTGTTTGAGTTGCGGTTGTTTTGTTTTTTGATTTGCAGTTTATAAAAAGTAGCAAACAAGCGAAAATTATTGCGATTGAGTTTTTATACATTTTTTTGTGTTTTTATATTTTCGAGTGAAATAAATCCAACATTATCTATCGTCTATCGTGCTTCATATATCCATCAGTTCTGCACTATATATGAATTTACGATGTAAGATTACGTGGTTTGTGATGTATGATTTTTTAAACGTGTTCTATCCTTAATTAGGTACTCTTTGGTTAACATCCTGCCACCACCATCACAATTTCTCCTTTTACTTTCTTGGCTTTGAAGTGCTGCAACAGTTCTGCAAGTGTGCCTTGCACGTTTTCTTCGTGAATTTTGGTCAATTCTCTCGAAACGGATGCTTGCCTATCTTCCCCAAAGAACGCAACAAACTGCTCCAATGTTTTCACCAATCGAAAAGGCGACTCATAAAAAACCATGGTGCGGGTTTCTGACTGCAAAGTTTCCAATCGGGTTTTACGCCCTTTTTTTTGAGGGAGAAAACCTTCAAAACAAAACTTATCACAGGGAATTCCCGAATTGACCAATGCAGGAACAAACGCCGTAGCCCCCGGCAAAGACTCTACTTCAATGCCTGCCTTCCGACATTCTCGAACCAACAAAAAACCAGGGTCAGAAATACCAGGTGTTCCGGCATCTGTCACCAAAGCCATTTTGACACCATTTTGTAGTTGTTCTACAATTTTTTGCAACGTCTTATGTTCGTTGTGCGTATGATGTGATTGAAGGGGTTTGGAAATCTGATAATGTTTCAGCAAAAAACCACTCTTGCGAGTATCCTCTGCCAAAATAATATCCACTTCCTTCAATATTCGCAAGGCACGCAAGGTTATGTCTTCTAAATTGCCAATAGGGGTAGGAACGAGATACAACATTCAAAATGAAAATTGAAGTGAAAATGAAAATTAGAAATATAAAGTGTAAAGTTAGCAAGGCGAGGACGCTTAATTGAAGAAAACCCAAAATTTTAGCACAAAAATTGCAGCTTAACTGTTTACTTTTTGGACGCTTATGCTATAAAACATAAGTACAACAATGTCTCACAAAATGCTTATCTTTATATTCTTTGAGACGAGCAATAAATGAAACTACCTCTATTATGTCTGATAAACAATCAAATAGCCTCTCGATAATTACTCCTTATATCCCACCCACATTGATGAAGAGCATCCTTTCGGCAAAGGAGCTACCTGTTGAACCTGTGGTTGAAGAATTTGATGCGGCGGTCATGTTTGCGGATATATCGGGCTTTACACCACTTACCGAAGCTTTGGCTCAAAAAGGCGCAGAAGGTCCAGAGGAATTGACTCGGATTTTGAATGGATATTTCACTCGGATGATTGCCATTATCGAAAGCGAAGGAGGCGAATCGGTACAGTTTAGTGGTGATGCAGTGACGGTTGTTTTTCCAACAAGAGGTGAAACGATGGGGAAAGCGGTCAAACGTGCCATGCAAGCTGCAAAAGCAATGCAAGCTGCTATGTCGGATTTCCGTGAATTGAAAACAAGCATTGGTATCGTAGCTCTTCAAATGACGATCAGCATTGGTGTCGGACATCTCAAAGGTATTCAAGTTGGTGGTGTATTTAATAGATGGGAATACATCATAGCAGGCGATCCTCTTCGACAAATTGGAGAGGCAGAAAAAAAAGCACAAAAAGGGGACATTGTATTGAGTGATGAAGCTTTGGAGGTGATTTACCCCAATTGGCTGACACCTACACCTCTTCAACCCTTGGACTATGATTCGATTGAAAACAAAGAATTTGTAGAAAACTATGCCAAACGTTTTTTGGCAGGTTCGGTACTGTCTTGGTTGAATAAATCATTGCAGACATGGTTGGCAGAGTTGCGGCCGATGAGTGTGATTTTTGTGGGGATTGATGGCTTAGATTACGATCATCCACAGGCAATCAAGTATTTACAGCAGTTTGTCCAAATGGCACAGGCAACGACCTATCGCTATGAAGGAGCGATTCGTCAATTGGCAGTAGATGACAAAGGAACAGTTTTGTTGATTTTGTTTGGTGCGCCTCCTTTTGCACACGAAGACGATCCTGCAAGGGCAGTTCGTTGTGCGATGGACTTGCAGAATTGGATTGGAGAACACGAAGATTTTCCATTTAGTTTGAGTGTTGGAGTCACTTCTGGGCGTGTTTTCTCTGGACCTATGGGAAGCCCAAACAGGGCAGAATATACAGTCATTGGTGATGTTGTAAACCTATCTGCGAGATTCATGGGACAAGCAGGCAGCGGCAAAATTATGTGTGATTATGAAACCTACCGTTCTGCCAACAGCCAAATCACCTTCAACAGCCTTACGCCTATCAGAGTAAAAGGTAAAAGCGGATTGATTCGAGTCTATCAGCCAACTGGTAAGGCAGGTAGTAAACTACACAAAAAAATCAGCAGTCAATTGATTGGTCGCAAGGCCGAACTCCAACAATTGATGGATACTTTTAAGAATGTTCAAAACGGAGAAGGCAGTATTTTGAGCATTGAAGGAGATGCTGGAGTGGGCAAATCTCGCTTGGTCAAATCTTTTATGCAGTATCTTCAAGACAGTGCTTTTACCTATCTCATTGGTACAGGTTTGAGTATCGAACAAAAAACACCTTATCGTGCTTGGCGGGATGTTTTGACCGACTTTTTTGGATTAGATGCCATCAAAGATCCCATCGAAAAACAAGTTTTTGTGGCAATGACCGCAATGGAATTGATTCCAGACCAAATCGAACGTTTGCCACTGCTCAACGACATTCTAAACTTGGGTCTTGTAGAAAACGAATTGACCGAGCAGTTGAGTCCTCAGTTGAGGCAGCAAAGCTTGAATATTTTGATCATCGAACTCCTCAAAGCATGGGCAAAAGAGAACCCATTGATTTTGATAATGGACGATGTGCATTGGTTTGACAAGTTATCTTGGGAGCTGATGCTCAATGTCAGCCGTTCGCTTTTGGTTGCCAAAGTACCGTTTATGATGGTGACGATATTGCGACCTTTGGACGATAACTATCCACATCAATTGTATTATGAGCAACTATTGCAGTTGGAAGCCACCAACAAATTGGGTTTGGAGGTATTGAGTTCGGAAGAAATCATACAGTTGGTGGTGCATCGCTTGAAGATTGATGCAGGTGATTTGCCTGTGTTGCTGGCGGAGGCGGTATTGAAGCGAGCAGGAGGGAATCCTTTTTATGCCGAAGAATTGATATTTACACTTCGAGATCAGGGAATCATCGAACTGGTAATGGATGGTGAAAAGGCAAAATGTATTGTGAAGGCTGATTTGAAGAAAGCCACACAAAGACTACCCGACAGCATACAAGGTTTGATTTTGGCACGTATTGACCGTTTGCCTCCTGAGCGTCAGTTGATATTGAAGGTAGGGGCGGTGATTGGTCGTACTTTTGCCTATACGCCTTTGCATTATACGCTGAATCAATACATTCCAATTGAAGCGCAGGAAATCAACGAGCATCTGAGCAAATTGGAAATTTTAGACCTCACGCCATTGGAAATCCCAGAACCCGATTTGGCGTATATTTTTAAGCACATCATCACACAAGAAGTTGCTTATCAGACACTTTTGTTCGCTCAAAGACGACAACTACACCGAACAGTAGCCAAATGGTTTGAAGATACTTTCCAAAATGAAGACTTTGATATGCTTGCGCCTTATTATCCTTTGTTGGCGTATCACTATCAAATAGCGGAAGACGAAAAACAGGAAAGATATTACTCCAAACTATCGGGTGAACAAGCTGCCAAAAAGTTTGCCAATGAAATGGCTGTTGGGTATTTTAATCGTGCTTTGGAACTGACAGATGAGGACGAATATAAAATTCGATACGACCTATTGAAGCAACGAGAGAAAGTGTATGAAGTACTGGCTAAAAGGACAGAACAGTTGCAGGATATTGAAGCAATGTTGGAAATTGCTAAAAAATTAGAAGATGATTCTTTGGAATTAGCGGCAAAAGTTCGGTTGATTATTTACTTCAAAACGATTTCCAATTATGAGGATGCGGTTGAAGTGATTGAAGAAGTAATCGGTAGAAAAGATGATTTTGAAAACCAACAATTGATAGCAGATACGTACTACATAAGCGGTATTATTTCGTATGAAAAGGCGGATTATCCCACTGCTCAAGCTCAGTATGAATTGGCTCTTGAGGCTTATAAATCGGTTGAAATACCCAAAGGTCAGGCAGAAGCGCTGCAAAGTTTGGGCGTTTTGGCGAGAACTCAAGGACAGTCGGAGACGGCAATGGATTACTACAAAGAGGCATTGAAATTTGCAGAACAAAGCGGTGACCGAAGGCTGCAAAGTACGATATTCCACAACATCGGTATTGTATACAATATTCAAGGCAAGCTCAAACTGATGGAAGATACGCTTTCAAAGGCTTTGTATCTATATGAAGAAATCGGGGATAGACGCAGTGTGAGCTATGTATACTTCAATTTGGGAGCACTCAATTTCTTAAAGGGCTACTATGTGGAAGCCAAAAAATACTACGAAAAAGCCATCAACCTCTGTCGAGAAACCAACAATCCTTATGTTGAAAGTTCGGCATTGGGTTATTTGGGTGGTACACTGCAAAATGTGGGCTTGTATCACGAAGCCAAAACCCTCTTTGAAGCGGCTCTTCAATTGAATCGAAAGGTTGGCAATCGAAGTGAAGAGAAATATACCTTGTCCAACCTCAGTGAATTGCACTTGCATCTGGGCGACTACTATCGAGCGAAAGAGTTTGCAAAAGCTGCTTTGGAATTGGCACAAGAACTAAAAGATTCATACATCGAAAGTCATGCGAATGTACTGTTGGGACATATCACCTCCGAATTGCGACAATATGAGGAGGCAGAAACAGCTTATCAATCGGCTTTGGACTTGCGAAAAGAAGGAAAAGCACGCCTTGAACCGTTGGCGGGTTTGGCTTTGGCAACTTTGGCTCAAGGGAAAGAGGAACAAGCCCTGCAACATTCGGCTGCAATTTTGGCATTTGCTGATGGCGCAGAAGATGTGCAAAGTACGCCTGATATCCTAAAAGCATATTTACACTGCTATCAAGTACTTTTGCAGCAACAGGATGAACGTGCCAACGATATTTTGAATAAAGCCTATCAATTGCTGCAAAAAGCAGTTGCGAAGATTCCCGATGAAAAAATGGGCTATTCTTTCTTGAACAATGTGGAGGTGAACAAGCAGATAATGGAGGCGTATCATTTGGCGGATTAGTGAGGTGGT
>JAUHXA010000100.1 GCA_030427245.1 Bacteroidia bacterium
ACAAGTATTGCAGGAAGACCAATTGTTTTCGTCTCCATCGTCACAATCAGGACCATCAATAGTTGTATAAGCATCACAGCCTGTAAAATATCCATCTTCATCTGTGTCGAGACAAGTATTGCAGGAAGACCAATTGTTTTCGTCTCCATCGTCACAATCCGTATTATTCGCTACATAGCCAGCAGGCTGCTCACATTCAGAAAGGCTATTGGCAGCATCACCATAGGTGTCATTGTCCGTATCTGCGTACCAATTGGTAGCAGTACAAGTAGTTCCTGTAATGTTGATGTTGTCGAGGTATAAGCGATTTCCATATCCTCCAATATTCACAAAATTTACTCCGATGACAGTACCTACATAAGCCGACAAATCAATGGTTTCAGTTCTCCATTCACTACAATCTTCAGGAACAAATGCGGTGGATTGGTCTGCAGCAGTAGCCAAAGTACTACCAAATTTGTCATACAATTGGGTGCTGGATCCATCACAAAGATTGACAACATCTACTTGCAATCCATCTTCATTTACTGTAAGAAATTGACTGTAACGAGCATAAGCCACATCAAAAGTGAGGGTAATTGGTGTCTCCAGTTCCGAAAGATCAAATGCATGGGTGTAAGTATCTGTCGTATTGCTGTTGTCTTCTGAATAATTATCCATATAAACCGCACGAGAACCATTGTTGGAACAGTTGGTCGCTGCTGCACCCGTATAATTTGCCCAAGTCAAATCATTATCGGGATTGATGGCTGTCCATGTATTGTTCGCAACTACTTCAAAATTTTCGGAGTAAGGAGTATCTTCTCCACTTGGATTACTTACAACAATATAGTTATTCACAGTTTTGGTATCATTAGGCGCATTGCCATTTCCTACCGTCAAGGATATATTGTAACTTCCAATATTGTTGTAGGTTACACTTGGGTTTTGTTGAGTAGAAGAAGAAGGTGTGCCGCCAGGGAAAGCCCAGTTCCAACTTGTTACGGCAGGATTGGCAAGAGATTCATCAGTGAATTGTACCGTAATCGAAGGGCAAATTTCTGTCTTGTCAGCAGAAAAATTAGCCGTTGGAGGTCCATCTGGTACACTACAAACAGTAGAATTTTGAAGGCTGCCTCTTCTTGGAGAATTTTGCATGACCGTCATCATTCGTGTTTTTTGGTCTTCCGTAAAAATATTCATACAAGCATCGTAAGAATAATCCATATAGTTTTCCACCATATCATTTACTCCATCACAAGTAGTCGTATTGGGACAACCACTACTCGAACCTTGTTGGGTAGGAGTATCTGCACAATAGTCGTTTCCACAGTTGCTATCCCCCCATATATGTCTCAAGCCCAGCCAGTGACCGATTTCGTGGGTAGCCGTTCTGCCCTTGTCGTAAGGGGCCTCCATTGCAGGGAAAGTTCCTTTGTCGGTTGAACCAAAATACTGATAGCCCATTACTACTCCATCTGTATCCGCACCTCCTCCATTGTTGTTCAGGCCATCTAAGCCCGAACTACTCGGAAACTGAGCATATCCTAACAATCCACAACCCAAATCCATGACCCACATATTGAAATAATCGTCGGGATTCCAATAGGTATCGGGTTTGATGGTATTTTCGATATAATTGGTGTTAAGAGATGTGCAATTTGAAACATAAGGGGGTGAACTATAGCCCTGTGTATTTCGATCCACACGGTCAATACCTGGTTCAGGCATGATATTTCCATCTGGATCTATTTCAGCTAAGCAAAATTCTATTTCCACATCAGCTCCATCAGGATGGTCATTGTAGCCAGGTGTACCTAAGAGTTTTTGAAAATCCTCATTCAATACATCAATTTGAGAAATAACCTGTGCCTCACTGATATTGCTACTCGAACCGACTGATTCGCCATCGTGAATGATGTGAACTACTACTGGAAGGGTATACAATGTTTTTTGAAGACCCGCTTTTTTATTAGCCGCAATTTTTTTCTGAAGCCAAGATTCAAACTCATCAAGCGTTTCTTGTTTGGGGTTGGAACGCAGTTGCTCTACATGATTTTCCATCGTGGCACAACGGATATAATCCATTTCACTGCGTTGTTTTTTTACAATGATTTGAGATTGTATAGATAATGTGAAAAACAAAAGATTTATGCAACAAACAAACAAAGGCTTTGCAATAGAAGACATAGTCGGATGGAATTTACATTTTCAAGAAAAACTGTACAAAAGTACAAATCAGATGCCAAGTAGTTTCCTTTCAATATGACATTTTTGCATATTCTTTTTATTTCTATTCAAATTTAGAAACGAAATTTTTCGACTACTCTCAATCAGTTTTTGAAAAATCACCCTTGAAAATCGAGTAGGTAGTGAGCAGAGCGACAATAGCTTTTACAAAAGATGAAAAAAATGAGTGTATTATTACTATTTTGTGCCTTTCGATAGTAGCACATAACTTTAAAAAAATGCCTTCAAATAAAATGTTTACCTCTAACCAAATCAAATTCCTACTTTTTCATTTTCTACTTTTCCTTGTCCTTCCTTCAATAGCACAAAACACCCACTTCAATGCAAAAACAGGTAATTTGTTTTACCAACAACTCAATCCAACAACCGACAAAGTCGCCTCCTACAATTTTGAATCGTGGCTAAAAACCAAAAATCAATTATCCTCCAATACAAGCCTACAAATCCTTCAATCAGAAAAAGACGAATTGGGATTCACCCATCAACGCTATCAAGTTCTACAATCGGGCGTACCCATTGAAGGTGCTATCATCATTAGCCATACCAACGAAAAAAACATTATTACAGCCTACAATGGCAGTTTATTCAATATCCCAAACATACCTACACAAGCCAAAATCACCCCAAAAGAAGCTCTGCAAAAAGCCATCGAACACGTAGGAGCGCAAATCTATCGTTGGGAAATAGAGGCAGAAAATGAACACCTAAAACACCTCACCCAAAACCAACAAAAATCCTATCTCCCCATCCCTGAATTGGTTATAGCGCCCAAAAACCTCAACTTCAAAACCCAAGACTTTCGCCTCACCTACAAAATAGATCTCTACGCCCTCCAACCCCTTCAAAGACTTTGGATATACATAGACGCACAAACAGGTGAGGTCACCGCTACCCAAAACCGACTATGCACGACTCATACTTCAAGTTCAACTGTTGACAAGGTTTCCAACCGTTGTCAAAGCTCCTTCAAAAAAAATCTCTCCATCTCATCGTCTCAGTGTTCAAAATTAAATCCTTCAAGCCTAAACTTGTGTTTCTTTGACTCAACTGTTAACAAGGTTTCCAACCGTTGTCAAAGCTCCTTCAAAAAAAATCTCTCCGACTCAGCGTCTCAGCGTTCAAAATTAAGTCCTACAAGTCCAAACTTGTGTTTCTTTGACTCAACTGTTGCCAAGGTTTCCAACCGTTGTCAAAGTTTTTCTAAGAATTCAGCCATTCAACAATCCAACAATATAACAATCCAACCATTCGACAATTTAACCATTGTCGAAGACACCCAAGCCACCGCCGTCACCAAGTACAGTGGCATCCAAACCATCACCACCGATCAACAAAACGACACGTATTTACTTCAAGAACAGGGACGCAACATTATCACATACAACATGCACCAAGCCAATCTATTCGCCGATGCCACCGTATTTGAAGACGAAGACAACTATTGGGACAACTTCAACGAAGAGCAAGACGAAGTAGCCACAGACGTACATTGGGCAACCGAAAAAACCTACGACTACTATTTAGAAAAACACGGACGCAAAAGCTTTGACGGAAAAGGCATAACCATTAGAAGTTATGTCCATTACCTAAATCCCATCTTTGGCGATGTCTATCCCAATGCTTTTTGGGATGGCGAACACCTGGCCTATGGTGATGGCGACAATGAGCGACGAAGTTCCATGACCTCCCTTGACATTTGCGCCCACGAGTTTACCCATGCGGTGACCGACTACACAGCCAATCTCATAAATGGAGGAGAATCAGGAGCATTGAACGAATCATTCAGCGATATAATAGCCATAGCCGTAGAGCATTATGCCAAATCAGAAACCGCCAATTTTCTATTAGGTGATGAAGTAGCCTTAGACGGAGCAGGTGCAATTCGTTCCGCCATTTCCCCAAAAACCTTAGAAGACCCCGATACCTACAATGGCGAATATTGGAGCCTTAACCAAACCCACAATCGCAGCAATGTCCAAACCCATTGGTTTTATCTGTTGGTCAACGGAGGTGAAGGCATCAACGATTTAGACAATACCTACCAAGTAGAAGGCATTGGTTTAGAAGCCGCAACAGCCATAGCCTATCGAAACCTGACCATTTACCTCACGCCACCTGCGACCTATCAAGATGCACGTTTTTTCTCAATTCGGGCAGCAATGGATTTGTATGGAGATTGCTCCTTTGAAGCCCAACAAGTAGCCAAAGCTTGGTATGCAGTTGGTTTGGGAGAGACGGACGGATTGAAGGCAATGGCGAATTTTGCAGCCGACGAAACCGAATTTTGCAGTGATAAAGTAACCGTTCAGTTCGCCAATCACAGTATTTGGGCAAACAGCTACGAATGGGATTTTGGAGACGGAAACACAAGCTCAGAAGATAGTCCTACCCATACTTTTGAAGGTTTTGACAATTACACCATTCGATTGATTGCCACTTCCTGCAATGGTCAAAAAGATACACTTATCAGAGAAAACTGGATAAAGATGGAGGAAGAATCCGTTTACTGCAATGTCGTTCCATTCAATCCAGAAGAACAAAAAATACTCCACGACTGTAAAGGCGTATTGTATGACGATGGAGGAAAAATGGGAGATTATGCCAAAGACAAAGAAAGCCAAATCACCATTGAAGTAGCCGAAGCCGATTACATCACTTTGGATTTTAGGCAGTTTGATGCCAGCAACAACCATGAAATGTATATCTACGATGGCATAGATGACAATGCACCTTTGATTGGAGTCTATTGGGGCAGTCGACTTCCAAACGATGGCGAATCCATCACTTCAACGGGCAATGCCGTTCACCTTCGTTTCAATTCTTATGGAGGAGAAGAACGGACTTTCCCAGGTTTTGAAGCCGTTTGGGAATGTCACCAAACCAACCGAAACCCCTTCATTTCTTCTATTGATTTTAATGATGCATTTACCTGTCAGGGTGAAGTGAGTTTTACCCAATATACCTTGTATCAGCCAACCCAATGGTACTGGGATTTTGGAGATGGAGAAACATCTACCAAACAAAGCCCTTCTCATATTTATCAGAAAAATGGTGTTTTCGATGTTCAACTGATAGCCTGCAATACCTTTGGATGCGATACCTTGACCGAAAAAGCGTTTATAAAAATAGACCAAGAAGCCCTTGAATGTCACGAAGCAAGAGTGCCAAAAACGGGTAAAAAGCGAATGGAGGATTGTCAAGGAATGTTGTATGACAGCGGCGGACCTTTTGGTTATTACAGCGACAATACAAATGGGATTTTAGTCGTTGAACCTCCCGCAACAGAGCGTTTGGGGTTTGTTATTAACAAGTTTAACACAGAAGCCAAAGACGATGTATTGTTGATCTACGATGGAACTACGGTAGATGCACCCTTATTACTGAACGAGTCGGGAATATCTTTTCCCAAAGACACGATTTGGGCTGAAAGTGGAGCTATAACCTTACATTTTCGCAGCAGCCCAGAAATCAACAACCGAGGTTTTGAAATTCGTTATTTTTCCATACCCAAAGAAGAAACCCCAGTCGCGGCTTTTAGTTGGCTTCCTGCAAACAGTCCTTTGCAGGTACCAATTTCATTTAAAAATCAGAGCATTGCAGCCAATCAATGGCATTGGGATTTTGGAGATGAAACGATTTCAAGAGCAGAAAACGCCACCCATCTATTTACCGAAAGTGGCGAAGTTAATGTTACCTTGACCGCTAAAAACTGCTATACTGCGGATACACTTCAAAAACAAATCAATATTCAGCCTCAGCCCACCTTGCAAGTTTCACCAGAAAATTTTGATGTCACTTTAATGGCAGGAACAAGTACTACACAGGCAGCGAATTTGTCTAATATTGGAGCAGGTGATATGTATTTTGGCACATCTACAAAAGCTTTTGAGCGAGATACCACAGTCGAAAAATTTTACACTGACTTGAGTTCAGACACCTATTTATTTGAGAAAGTACGCCCTTTGGATAAGTTCAGACTGGAGGTCAGCATCAATGGAGATTTTGATGGAGTCAGCGAATTTTTATGGCTTAGAATTGAAGATGAAGAATTTTTGACCATTGGCATCAACAGCGAAAGTGCTGCAAATGGGACAACCATAACATCACAGTTTCCCTTCAATGTTGGAAGTACAAAAGTGGCCAATTGGTTGGCCGACCAAAAACTAAAGGTAGAAATCGGGAAATCCAATCAAGTGGGACTCGAAGAAGGTGGCAATAATTACTATCAAATACGCTTAGTGACAGACCACGATGATTGGCTGAAAACAGCAAAAAATGGAGTGGTAGAAGGCGAAACAAATCAAGAGTTGGAAATAGTCTTTGATGCCAGCAACTTATGGGGAGGAACTTACACCAATGAACTGCAAATTTTGACCAACGAATCTGCAAATCCTCAGAAAACCATTCCTTGTACTTTGACTGTTTTAGCACATCCCGTGGCGTTTTTTGAACAAATTGGAAACGTTTCTTGTGAAGGTAGTGTAACATTTCGAGATAAAAGCATCAATGAGCCTGACAGTTGGGAATGGGATTTTGGCGATGGCACGACTTCAATTGAGCAAAATCCAACACACGTTTTTACTGCAAAAGGTGACTACGTTGTTTCATTGAAGGTGTGTAAAAATGGAGCTTGTGATGAAGTCACCCAAAACATTTTCATTGCACCAACGGCCGATTTTAACTTTTCGTCTGATGATGTCCCATTGAATCGAGAAGTGGTTTTTACCAATTTGAGTCGTGGAGGAACGAGCTATTTGTGGGATTTTGGAGATGGGACAACTGCCACTGAAAAACATCCCAAACACATTTTTGACATGACAGGAACGTACGAAGTTCAGTTAATTGCACAAACCTGTTTTCAGTCAGATACAACTACACGAACCATTCACATACAAGCTGCATCAGAAGCCACGATTCCCGTAGAACCTTTGAGTATAACTTTAAATGCTGGAGAGCAAATCCTTCAGCAAGTGCCTGTTCGGAATAACGGGATTGGAGACTTGTATTACGATGCCAGTCTTCAAAGAAACTTGGGCAAAAGCACCAAAACTTTCGACTCATCGGGAGACAGAACCATACATATTTTTGAAGGGATAGGAGAGGAGGCGAGCGATTTCCTTCAATTGAAGGTTACACTAAATGGTGATTTTGATGCAGCAAATGAGCGAGTTTGGCTACGATTAGATGGAGAAGGGATTCAGTATGTATTAGACGACAATACGGAGTCTACGGAAGATGAAACGCATATTATCACCTTACAACCACCTGTTTACCGTCATTTGCTGGCGGATGGACAACTATTGGTGGAATTGGAAAACAGTGAAGAAGTTGAACCTCGAAGTGATAGAATGAATCAACACAGCGTGGAGCTGATAGGATATGGCGTTCCGTGGCTGTCACTATTGAAGCAAAATGAAACAGTACAAGCAAGTGAAACGGATAACTTAGAAATTATTTTTGATGCAAGTCACTTAAATGCGGGGATTTATGATTTTCCACTGCAAATAAACACCAATGAATCCGCAAATAACTCTTATATCATTCCCACTCAATTAGAAGTTTTGGGTATGGCTTCAATGGAATTGTCGACTGCAACGATTGACTTCGGTATGGTGCGAGTAAACGAAAGTATTTCTAAGCCTTTTGAAGTCTTCAATATGGGAACAGATACGCTTTTTGTGAGTTCGATGGGGGCGCAAAACCTTGCTTTTGAAGTGGGTACTGTGACTTTAGTATTGCCGCCCAAAACGAGTTATGAAGGAATGATGACTTTTTCACCTACTTCAATAGGAGTTTTTGAAGAGAACTTTGAAATTCAGAGCAATGTTGGTATTCAAACCATTTCATTGATAGGTGCTGCAATTGGCGCACCCAAAATTGCGGTGCTGCCCGATTCGCTTTTTGTCGCTTTAGCTGTTGGCGAACAAACCGAGCGTGCTATTACGGTCTTCAATACAGGAGCTTACGAATTGAATTTTTCTGCCCAAAATGCTTCTTTCACCCGATTTGACAGCTTAACTGTCCAAGATTTTCACAAAATTGCAGACACGACTCTTCATATTTTTGAAAGCCTGCAAGAGACAGATTCGCTGCAATTGCAGTTCAATATGGTGGGGGATTTCAACCGAAAAAACGAGTTTGCAGATTTGTATATAAATGGGGAATGGAAAGCCCGTTTAGGAGATTTGGTGAATGACACGATATACAATATTCAAGATAGTTTGTCCCTCGCTTGGGCAGATATAGCGGAGGGGCAAGGCTTTGAAGAAGGGGGATTGGAAGTGATGTTGGTCAATTCGGAGGAGGTCAATACAGGCATCACGATTGCTCAAAAACACGAGGTTCGATTGCGGACTTTTGATGATGCTTGGATAGAAGCTTCGCAAGAAGAAACAACAGTGGCGATTGATAAAACCAAAACAATGACGGTCAATTTTGATGCAAGTGATTTGGAAATTGGAACGTATCACCAAGATATTGAAGTATTTGCAGATGACCCTGTGCGACCTTATATCATTGTGCCAACAACTATGGTAGTCTATGAAAAACCTCTGGCAAACTTTGCCGCTGACTTGTCAGAAATTTGTAGGGGTAGGGTGCAGTTTGAAAATTTGAGTAGTGAAAATGCTACACAATGGTATTGGGATTTTGGAGATGGCACGACTTCAATGGAAGAAAATCCGACTCATATCTATACTTTGCCGAAAAAATATGAATTGAAATTAGTCGCAGGGCATGAATTTTTTGCCGATACATTGCAGTTTGATTTGGTAGTGGATTTTACAATTGCCGATTTTGAAGCTCCCGATACGATTTTCAATGACAGTGATTTTGACTTGTCGAACAACAGTTTAGGAGCGGTGAATTTTCTTTGGAATTTTGGTGATGGAAATACTTCTGATTTAGAAAATCCTGTTCACCAATATGATACAATAGGTGTTTACGCTATTCAGTTGATCACCCAAAGTGCAAATGGTTGTTTAGATACCCTTCAAAAAAGCATTGTAGTAGAGTTGGAGGTGGGAATGGAAGCTCCAAAATCGCTACCCAATTGGATTCGAATTTATCCCAATCCTGTGGAATCGGATTTGACAATTGAAGTCCACAAAATGTTCAGTGAAGGGATTGAAGCAAAGCTGTTCAATGCTTTGGGACAATCTGTTAAATCGGTACGTTTTGAAGGAAATCGAATCGAAAACCGACAACAAATTGCAGTGAACGATTTGCCGAAAGGAGTATATTATTTGAAGTTAGAAATGCAGGCTTTTAGTGGCGTTCAGAAAATTGTGATTCGGTAACTACAACTTCGAAAGAATATACTGTAAGCCCTCTTGAAAACTTGCCTTCATTTGCTCGACATTGGAAATAATATTTGCGGCAAATTCAGGGGTTAATTTTTGATTTTCGTTTTCGGCATGGAACATAAAGTGCAGAATCTGTTCGCCTAGTGTGTCAAAACTGGTCAATTGACTCATTGCTTTCATATCCAAATTCTCTAAGTCGGTCAAATTAGCATCAATCTCTCGCAATCCATTGACAATTGTAATTTTCAAGTCCAAAGTTTTGCTGAGTAAGCGTTGAAGAGAAGGAGCAAGCCTTTTTGTTTTCCATTCTTTTTGCAGTTTTTTGATGAGTTTGTCCAAAGCTGCTTCAAAATTTTTAGCTTGTTTTTCGTTCCCGAATAGTTGATTTTCTTTGAAGATAATAGATTTTATGTCTGCCTTTTTTATCTCCTTGTCTTTGTGGAGTTGGTGAACAATGAATCCTATCACAAAATCTTCTGAATAGCTGTTTCCCATTTCTTCAAAAATCCCATTGATGTCTTTTGCTTTTCCGGCTACTTTTGGGCTTGGTAATTGATTTTCTAAGAAGGCATCTTCGAATATTCTCTCTTCGTAGTCATGGTAATGAATAAAGGAAAAGTAGGAAAAAGAATGAAAAGTGAAGTCTTCGTGAGAACTGATAAAGGGGCCAAATGGCGTGCCTGGATTTTCAATCAATGCAGGTTTGGAAATGGCATACGCCCAAAACAAACAAACATCTACGGGCATAGGATCTGGGTACCAATTCAATACGTCTTCAATGGCTTCGGTAAGCTTTTGATCTTTGTTTTGAGTGACAAAGGTTTGCGTTGCTATTTCCCGAGAGGTCATTTTCTCTATTTGAAAAACCTTGTTTTCGTAATCAATCGGAACAATCAACAAGGCATCTTTTTCTTGGAAGTCATTGGCGGTCATCCAATCACTCAAGTCATAATAATCCATAGCAACGTTATCTTGATCTATTACCTTGGGCTGATTTTCACTATAAGGAGCTAAAAGAGAAATGTAAATGAAGGCTTCTTCAAGGGATAATTTTACATTTTTGAGAGAAATGACACAGCCCTCTTCATCCTGCAATTGTAGGTTTAAAAGAGGTATTTCGGGGTGTATAAAAGGTTGGAATCGGTGTCCTACATAGAGTCGTTTTTGGGCGAGTTCCTGTTCAGTCAGGTTGATTCTGAACTGAGTATCTTGGAAAAGTTGTTCTCGATAAATGATGGTTTCATCGTTCCAATTGATAGCAATATCGTAAATGGCATTTTGAACCCAGTATTCGTCAATCGCTGCTTCAATCTCCTCATTTGTTGGTTGTTTTTTAGTGAGACTTTTTACTTTTTTGTAAAAGTCCTTCAAATGGGTAACATTCCTTTCTTCAAAAACTTTTTTAATGGCTTTGGGTAAGTGCATAGACTAAATGGTTTTTTATGAATGAGTAAAATTAAAATAAAAAACGATTAGTAACGAATGAAAGCTAAAAATAAAAAAGAGCAATTGAAAGGCTTCCTACTACAAGTTTTTCCGCCAATCATTGCTTCTACTCTTTTTCTTTTCAGAATGTTGTTTTTTCTTCTTCAACCGACTGGCGTGATAGGCTTTGGAGGGTTTGCGTCTTTTTCGTCTTTTACGGATAGTCAAAGCGGCTTCCATAATGGCTTCAAAACGCTCAATAGCAATACTTTGATTTCGCACTGCTGAACGCTCGTCTTGTACGGTCAATCGGAAAATACCTTCTTTGCTGATGCGATTTTGGAGTCGACTTAGTAAAAGTTGCTTTTGTGCTTGTGTCAATAACTGAGAGTTTACCACATCAAAATTTAGTTCTACCTTTGTAGATACCTTGTTGACGTGTTGTCCTCCTTTGCCGCTGCTGCGGACATTTCGGAAGGACAATTCGGAGCTTAAATCTATAGGATTCATGGTTTGAAAATTAAAACTTTAAAAAAATCAAAATGAAAAAAATACTCATATTTGGAGGCACTCAATTTATAGGTCGCCGATTGGTTGAACTGCTATTAGAAAATGGTCAATACGACCTTACCCTATTCAATAGAGGTAAAAGTATGCCCAATTTGTTCCCTGATGTCAAAAAAATATCTGGAAATCGAAGGACAGACGATATTAATCAACTCCAAAACGGCGATTGGGATGTAGTCATTGATGTGTCGAGCTATCATCCTTACCCACTTCAAAGAGCTGTGGATATATTGAAAAACAAAGTGAAACGGTATATTTATGTTTCTACTGTGTCTGTTTATGAGGATGCAGCTTGTGAAAATCAGGTCATCACCGAAGATACAAATTTAAAAACCTATACCGAAGAAGATAAAACGGCAGAGGACATCACAGGACAAAACTATGGCGCAAAAAAGGTGGCTTGTGAAGAAATTTTGTTGAACACACCCGAATTAGATGCGATTATTTTTCGGCCTTCGGTAGTCTATGGAAAATACGATCCTTATGATCGACACTATTATTGGTTGTATCGTATTCAGCATCAAGACAAAATATTACTTCCCGAAGGCGGTAAAACCCAATTGTCTTTTACTTATGTAGATGATTTGGTCAAAACCATGATTGAGGCCATTGAAATAAAAGAACATCGTACTATTTACAACGTCTTTACCCATCCTATATTATCCTTGAAAGACCTAACTGCTTCAATGGCAAATGCTTTGGAGAAAGAACCTGAATGGATAGATGTAGAGGCAGATTGGCTGCAAAGCAAACAAGTTCATCAATGGGCGGGGGTTTCTTTTTGGACAAGTAAGGATATGTTGACAGGAGACAATGAAAAAATCAAAGCGGATTTTGAACTGCAATTTGAAGATTTGGAGACTACTTTTAAGAAAACGGCTGATTATTATGAAGGTCTGGGCTGGCAAAAGCCAAAATATGGCATTGCATTAGAGAAGGAACAAGAATTGATTGAAGAATTATGACTTGACTTGCTTCTCCAAAAAATCTATCAACCGCTTCAAGTTTTGAATCGTCTGCTCCTTAGCCGTAATTAAATTTTTGAGGTAATAAATTTCTATATCCTTACCCTCGTTTTGTTGCTTCAATTGTTGTAAATCAAACTGCAATCGTTCGATGTATTGGGTAATCTGAAGGCGTTTGTTTTCGGAAATATCTGCCAAAACGGCTTTATCTAATTCTCCTACTACTTTAGAATAGTAAAGAGTCGCTTCTTCTGCGAGTTTACCTACCTTCAATGCCTCCTCACTCAAGTGTTCTGTCGAAAATTGCGACATATCTTTTTCAATCAAATCATCCAAACTGATTTTGAACAATTCTGCCATTTTGCGAATCAAGTCAATACTTGGATTCGACCTGCCTCTTTCATAGTCACTTATAGTGTTTCTCTTAGCTCCAATCAAATCAGCAAAAGCCACCTGATTCAAGCCCAATTTCTTTCTAAAATAGCGGATGTTGTCGTGAAGGTACATTTATTAAAAATAAAATGTCGAAAATATACGAATTTTGAAATAAAAAACGTAAATTTGGGCATTATTAAGAATGAAAAAACAGAATGAACAGCTTTATACCAAAATAAGCTGCAAAAATGCAATAATTCCGTAAAAATACAAAAAAAATCGAAAAATGCAACAAAAACCCCCTTTTATCATCAACAGCGCAAGCAACCCCGCAGTTGCTCCCAAATTAGATATAGCAGCCTTTGAAGCATTGCTCAATGAACAAATTCAGTTTTCAGATTATGGAACAAGCATAGAACAGCTGATTTTTACATTTCTCGCTTTTGCAGAAGATGAACCCATCAAACGAGACGAAAAACAGGCATATAGCGAAGTAGATAAGATTTTGGCGATTAGTTTGAGGCTGAATTACAATCAATTGAATAAGGAGAGTGAAATAGTTGCCAAAGAATTAATGGCAACTTTGTTTTTGAAATCCATTGCCTTGTATGCAGATATGGACATACCAGATTTTGATTGGCAGATTTTTTATATAGATGTCAAAACCCTCTTGGTAAAAGAAAATTGGTTGACACCCCATATTTCTGTGAGCAAACAATTTTTACTGGATTTTGGCATTGGAGGAGCGGATTGGATGGTATTGGGCAAAAAAATGTCGTATTTTTACCAAATAGAACGTTCTCTCAATGCAAATATACTCCTCTCCGATTATGGAATAGGGGTGCTGCAATTGCAGTGTGCCTTTGTGGTGTTACCCAATTCTTTTATATTACCCGATACTAACACCAAAGAATATGTATATGAGAAAAAATGGGTGAAGATTGTGACCGTATTGCAGGAAGAAGAACTGTTAGAAGCAGACGAAGATAGTTTGTTGAACCTATTTGCAACCCATTTACTAAAAGTGGTCTTGCGAATAGCAGAACTACAAATCGCTGATTTTGACTGGAAGCGGTTGTATCGGCATCTTCGTTGGTTGTTAATCGTAGAAGAATGGTTGGAAGAACCTTTGACACTTCAAGAAAAAACAAGCATTACAGGTTTGCCAACCAGCTTAATCAAACGTATCGAAAACAATGTAGAGACTGTAAGGGTAGGAGCAGTGAAAACCTATTGTGAAAAATTGAAGGTATCGGCGAAGGAGATAGTACCTGAGCTGGTAGATTGGTAAATGAAGGAGTTGTATTTCCTTAAAATGAAACAGCCTCTAAATTCCACTTGCCTCGAATGGTTTCAGAAAGCAAGGATACTTCCAATTCTTCTAAGTAAGCTTGACGTGAGATATTGATAGCTCCTAAACTTTCTAAATGACTGGTATGTATTTGGCAATCAATTAAGTCTATACCCCATTTTTGAAGGTTGTGAACGAGGGTAATAAACCCTGCTTTGGAAGCATTGCTTTGTCGGGCAAACATAGATTCACCAAAGTAGCAATTGCCCAAAGACAGTCCATACAAACCTCCTACCAATTTTTGTTGGGAGTTCCAGACTTCGACGGAATGGGCAAAACCCATTTGATGAAGTTTACAATAAGCTTCAAGCATTTCGGAAGTGATCCAAGTACCATATTGTCCTTTTCGGGGTTGTTGTTGGCAAGCACTGATGACTTCTCTAAAATTTTGATCGGCAGTAACTGTGAAGGTTTTTTTTCGGAAAACCTGCTTCATACTCTTCGAAATTTTCAAATCTTCGGGAAATAATACACATCTTGGGTCGGGAGACCACCACAGAATAGGCTCGTGTTCGGAAAACCACGGAAAAATGCCCATACTATAAGCCAACAACAGCCGATTGGAAGACAAGTCTCCTCCAATTGCCAACATTCCATCCTCCTCAGCCATATAAGGAGGAGGAAAGGTTAGATAATCTTTGTCTAATGAGTAGATAGGCATAGGGAAAAAGGAAATGATTTGGAGGTTTTTTTGTAGGCTCTTAATTTAACAAAATAAATGACCAAGCATAGCATGTTTTGGAGAACAATTACTATACACAAGTGAACAAATGGTCATGTGATGTTGTAGCTATTGATATTCAATCGTTGCACCAATTCCTCTATCTACAAGTGCTTCACGCATAGGCTTTAATTTGCTTTCTACACCATGACGAACAGAGTATTGCCCTTTCATATGAATGATCAAAGCACATTGCTCAGCTTGTTGCAGGGTATGGTTGCAGATTTCTACTAGGGACTCTATGACCCAATCGAAAGTATTGATTTCATCGTTGTGAACCACTAAGTTACATTGTTGCCCAATAATAGATTCTAATAACTCATCCACATCAGTTTTTGTGGATTCGTGTGTAGTTGGTGTTGTCATAACAAGAATATTTAATGAAGTTATGCAAAAATAAATGTTTTTTGGAATTATGTACTTTATCTAGCCTCTTTTTCTTTATTTAATTATTGTGTAAGATGTTTGTTATCAGAAAGGCTTGGGGTTGGTGCGATATTTGAAGTTTACTAATATTATATTTTTTGATTATGAAGGGATTTGCAACGAATATGTATAAAAGTTTTACTTTTAACGTTTTGATAGACAGAAATGTTGGGTTTTTGTATTGAAAAGTAAAACTTTTTTCACTAAATATTATTTTCAATAATCTACCCATGAAAAAGATTGTAGTTTTTTGGGTACTTGGCCGCCACTTCTGTGACTCAAGCCTTCACTGTTCCCAATTCAGTTGATACCTGCCCAAGCAAGGTGAGATGTTTTAATAAATCAGAATACGAAGCATCAACTAAACATCTACCAAAACCGTAAATTTCTTTTCTAAGGGTGAATCCAAGTTTTCCTTCAAGGTTTCGATAAAGGCATCTCCATATTTGAAGTGAAAAGCAATCAAATTATCCTTTCGTTCCTGCAAAGAATCATTGGGGAAAAGTTTGTCTTTGATGGTGCGAATTTGATTGGTTGCATTGTCAAAATTGCGTTTTTCGGCACGTAAGATTTTTGCCTCCAAACGTTCCATTGCATTGATGGTTTTTTTCATTTCACCCACCACTGCAGACTGCAAACTTTGGTCTATTTCAATTGCCTTCTTCAATATGCTTTCAAATGCACATTCTACTTTTTGTTTTTCAGTGTAAACATTCAGTTGGTTTTCAGAATTTTCCCGCACATATTCCACTACCAATTTCTCTGTATTGCGAAATAAATTGACCACATCCAAACCCGCTTTTTCCATTCGTTTGGCATTTCCTTTGTCAATCCACAACACCGAATTTCGCAGCACCAACATCGGATAGTTCACCCCATAATGGTCGAAAACTCCCTTCAACTGCATCCAATAAGCCAACTCTCCGCCACCGCCAATGTACGCCAAACAAGGCAATACTTGCTGCTGATAGACAGGTCGCAAAATCACATTGGGGCTGAATCGTTCGGGATGTGCTTTCACCTCCTCCAATATTTCTGCTTGGGTAAAACGAATATCGGTATCTATTACTTCAAAACGTTCTATCTCTACGTTCCATTCAATACGTTGACGCAATTCATCTGTTAGATAAAAGAAATTGATATTCCTTGCATAAGCTTGGTTTCGATAACCTTTTTCTTCCAATTTTTTGTTAGTAGCCTCGACCAAAGCCTTTGAAGGTCGCTTCAATAGCTCTTCTTCAATAATCGGCACAAAGGTTTTCCGCAACTCGGCATCGTCTTGGTCAATGACCAACAAACCATATTTTCCAAACAATTCATTGACGATAAACTGAGTTGCTTTTCCCAAAGTTGGCTGTTCCAAATAAGCTCGTCGAAGCAATTGAAGGGTAGCCTTTGCTCTATCGCTTTCTCCCAAAATTTCCGCTACTTGGTCAAAAACTCCTTGAAGGCTT
The DNA here is from genome assembly GCA_030427245.1 of Bacteroidia bacterium. Classification (GTDB taxonomy): domain Bacteria; phylum Bacteroidota; class Bacteroidia; order Chitinophagales; family UBA2359; genus JAUHXA01. Next base: position 16,818 of record JAUHXA010000100.1, read on the forward strand.
TCTGTTGGAATCCGCCCCATTGCACTCTCTTTCCCCTCAGCATCTTCCCACACGATTTTGTTTCCGAACAAATTGATGTGATTGATTTCTGCAAAATCGTGATCTTCACTTCCCATCCAATACACTGGGACAAAATGACTATCGGGGTAGGTTGCTTGTAGTTGTTCTGACAAAACTATGGTACTCAATATTTTATGCGCAAAGTACAAAGGCCCTGTAAACAAGTTGGTTTGATGTCCTGTGATGATCGTAAAGGTATTGGAGTCTGCAATAGAAGCGATGTTTTTAGCAACTTTTGAAGAATAATTCAGGTCAGAATATTGCTTTTCAAAAACAGCCCGAAGATTTTCCCTATCGTAATCTTTTGAAGCTGTATTTTCGATAACTTCTCTAAAAGATTCCAATTCAAAAGAATATTGATAAAATGGACGAAGGGATTCATTATCAGAAAGATAATCGATAATAAGTCCGGAAAAATAGCCTGTTTGTTCAAAATCAAGAAGGTGCTTTTCTACTGCAATGAGAGGTGAGGCGGTTGGATTCGCTGTCATGTATTTTTGATGTTGCGTTTGTTGTAAATGAATAAAACAAAGCATTAACATTGAAGGGAGGGGAAATTGTTTAGTTTTTCAAAAAATTAGGTCGACTTCACACTCCGCACCATCTTAAACAACAAGCTTGGCACAAATCGCTTCAAGTAAGTCGCCAACTTCTCTTTCCCTTCTGCAATCAACAATTCTTGTTTACCTGATTTCATGCCTTTCACAATCATTGCAGCACATTTTTCTACTTCCATACCATTGGCGATAGCCGCATCTGTCACCCCATGTTTTTTGCCGTCTCCCTCCAATGCGTTTTTGGAAATATTGGTTTGGATAGAACCAGGCGTTACGACCAAAACCTGAATATTATCCTCATGAACCTCTGCTCGCAAGCTGTCCATGAAGCCTATAACAGCATGTTTTGCAGCACAATAAGCACTTCGTTTTGGTGTGCCCAGTTTTCCTGCAATACTGCTAATGGTGACGATTTGCCCACTTTTTCGATGGAGGAAATGAGGTAGAAGGGCTTTGGTGAGGGTAATCACTGCAAAATAATCCAGTTCCATGATTTTACGGTCGACTTCCAAACTTGTATCTTTTACCAAAGAACGTTGAGAAATTCCCGCATTGTTGATGAGAATGTCAATATTCGGAACTTCCTCCAATAACTCCGCCACTAAATTGGGAATCTTATCGGTCTGCAATAAATCCATGGGCAAGACCAAGTGATTTCCTCCGTTCAAAGAGCTATGTACTTCTCTCAATTTTTCCATATTACGAGCCGTCAAAATGATTCTCGCCCCTTCTTTTGACAATTGCTGCGCCAAAGCTTTGCCGATTCCTTCGGAAGCTCCAGTAATCCAAATAGTTTTGTTTTTGAAGTGCTGCATAACTTATTTTTTGATAACCTTTCTACATTCTAAGGCAAACTAAAATATTAA
>JAUHXA010000012.1 GCA_030427245.1 Bacteroidia bacterium
GAGACACAAGAGGATTATTCGAAACTTCAAGCTCAAGCGACACAGCTTCAAGAAGATTGTGCTTTTTACCTCAATCGTTTGGATGCTGCCGAAGAAGAACACAATGCTTCTCAAGCAGAATACAATATCTTAATGGCACAAGCCACACAACTGCAAGAAGATTCGGCCTACTATCTTAATCGTTTGGATGCTGCCGAAGAAGAACACAATGCCTCTCAGGCAGAATACAACATCTTAATGGCACAAGCCACACAACTGCAAGAAGATTCGGCCTACTATCTTAATCGCTTAGATGCTGCTGAAAAAGATTACAACGAATTGAAAGCCGAGTATGAGGATGTTCAAGAAGATTATGCTACTCTAAAAGCACAAGCTACTCAACTTCAAAAAGATTGTGCCGAGTGTTTGGACAAATTAGAGGATGCGCAAGCTTCAAACGATGCTCCACAAAACGCTTACGGAACAGGAGAAATAAGTGAGGAAGATGCCATTTTGCTGGAAATCAGTAACAAAGCAGGGAACATTAATTTTGACCAAATCGGACGAGCAGACGAAGCAGACAAAGACGATTTGCAGCGCATCAAAGGTATCGGACCTTTCTTTGAAAAGAAATTGAATGCGTTGGGAATCTTCACTTTCCAACAAATCGCCAATTTTGGTAGTAAAGACATTGAAGATGTCACCGAAGCCACCGAATTTTTCCCAGGACGTATCGAAAGAGATGGTTGGGTGCCACAAGCCAAAGCCATTGTCCAAGAATTTGGAAGCGACGAGCAACTATCCGAAATCATGAAACAATCTCGACAGTTCGATTTTGAACGAATCGGGAGAGCGACTTCAGGCGAAAAAGACGATTTGAAAATCATCAAAGGAATTGGACCTTTCATCGAAAAGAAACTGAATGCACTGGGCATCTACACTTTCCGTCAAATCGCCAATTTCACCCCTTCCGATATTGATACCGTCACAGAAATTATCCAGTTTTTCCCAGGACGAATCAAACGTGACGATTGGGTATCTCAAGCAGCAGAATTGGCGAAAGACAGCAAAGCTTAGTTTTTAGGGTTGTCTGGTTATATTGCTGAATTGTCACTCACCCAATACGACAGTTCAGCAATAAAACCCTACAACAATTTAACCATATAACAATGAAACTCACCTCAACTCCACAATTCGGCATCGTTCACCTCGCCGTCATTCCCATGCGAGCAGAAGCCTCCGACAAAAGCGAAATGGTCAATCAACTCCTCTTTGGTGAAACCTTTGAAGTATTGGAGCAAGACCGTCAATGGCTACAAATTCAAACGACTTTTGACAACTACAAAGGCTGGATTGACGAAAAACAATTTTTACCTATTTCTAAAAGTGAATATCAAAATCTCCAAAACGAACCTCCTATTCACACTTTAGAAACAACACACTCCATTCTCCACATTTCCGAATATTTCCCCATTCTAATCGGGAGCCGCCTTCCACACTTCAATGGAAGAAAAACCCAACTCGCTGATAAAGTTTATACCTACTTAGGTGAAACCACCTACAAAATGGGCAAAGACAAAGCAAGCCCTCAACAAATCATTGGCTTCGCCTTCAATTACTTACACGCTCCCTACCTTTGGGGAGGACGTTCTCCTTTTGGAATTGACTGTTCGGGCTTCACCCAATTGGCGTTTAAGCTCGGCAACATCGCCCTTCCTCGTGATGCCTATCAGCAAGCCGAAATTGGCGAAACCATTGAAGACTTTGCAGAAATCAAAGCAGGTGATTTGGCTTACTTTAATAACGACAATGGAAAAATCATTCATGTCGGCATTGTCTTAAATAACAACAGCATCATCCATGCAAGCGGCAAGGTAAGAGTCGATAAACTACATGAATCTGGCATCTTCAATGTCGACACCAAAAAATACTCCCACAAACTAAGCCTCATCAAACGATGTACCTAAACTTAGGTATACTTCCCACAAAAATCATTATCCCAATTACCCAAATAGCAGTATTGTCAGCGCAATATTTAAGTCATACTTTTGCAGCGATAGTTCTTATTTAGAATTAGTCTAATTAAAATTAAATATCTTTGCAGAAATGATTCAGTTAAAATCCTATTTGAAATTTATTTTATTGGCGTTTGTTGTTTTGTCCGTTGGTTGTGACAAAGACGACGACGATGCACTTACTTATGAAATCCCTGAGACTTACAGCTTCGACAATGTTAATTACAGTGGACAAACCCAACGATTGGCGATGATGAGTGAATTGAAAAGTTACATGACTACTTCACGCTCAGAGGCAGCGGTTTTGGATGCCAACCGATTGAAGGCTATGTACGCCAACGATGCTGCAAATGCCAATTGGTCAAACACTTATGATGATTCTAAGCAGTTGAAAAGCAAAACTTTTGAAAATGCACAAACGGATTTCGATACACTTTTTGAAGCTTTGGCAACGGCAAGTCAATCTACTGTTGCAGGTAGCGAAGGCGTAACAGGTATCATTCAAAGTTTGGATGGTACAAGGAGTTATTTAGTAGGCGGCGATGGTTTAGACCATGCCCAATTAATCGAAAAAGGCTTGATGGGGGCTTGTTTTTACTACCAATCTACGGCTGTTTATTTTGGAGACGACAAAATGGATGTCGACAACGAAGTAATTGAAGAAGGGGAAGGAACGGCAATGGAACATCACTGGGACGAAGCTTTTGGTTATTTTGGTGTGCCTACCGATTTCCCTACCAATTTAGATGGCTTGGTCTTTTGGGGCAGCTACTCCAATCAACGAAACGATTTATTGGATTCCAATCAAAAATTGATGGATGCCTTTTTGAAAGGTCGAGCAGCTATTTCCAATGGAGATTTAGAGACTCGTGACGAGGCGATTGCAGAAGCTCGTGAAATATGGGAAATGATTGCAGTTGGTTCTGCTTTGCATTACCTAAACAGTGGAATCACCAATTTTGACGATATGGCTCTTCGTTCTCACAGCCTTTCGGAAGGTATTGGATTCATCTATGGACTTCAATTCAATCCTGACAAAAAAGTAAGTAATCAAGAAGTTGCCGATTTATTGACCACAATGGCAGGCAGTTCTGATTTTGCTTCAATGAACCTTTACAATACAACGGTTGAAAAATTGCAGCAAGCCAAAGATGAATTGGCAGCAGCTTATGGATTGGAGTCTCAAAAGGATGAATTTTAATCACAGATAAATCAGATTTATTGGATATTCACAGATTTTTAATAACCTATTCGCAATGAAAAATATACCCTTTCTGTTCCTTTTACTACTCCTTTCCTTCAATGCCTGCAAAGACGACAATGGAGGAGGGACGACAGGTTGTGGCGGTGATTTTGACCAATCAGCTATGTTACAAAACATAGCTGATAATCTCATCTTGCCAGCTTATACAGATTTGAAGGGAAAGGTGGATGACATGGCTTCCAAAACCGAAACTTTCACAAGCACCTACGATTTGGCAACGTTGGAGAGTTTAAGAAGCTCTTACATTGCAGCTTATACGAGTTGGCAAAAAGCGGCACAATACAATTTTGGACCTGCCGAAGAAGTATTTTTAAGAAGTAGCGTCAATAATTTTCCATTGGATGTAGCGATGACGGAAACCAACATTCAAACCCGTACTTACGATTTTGACCAACCCGACAACTACGACAAAGGTTTTCCTGCAATGGATTATCTTTTGTACGGTATTGCAGAAGACGACAATGCTATTTTATTCAAATATTTAAGCGACAATGCTGCGAATTACGAAGAGTATTTGGAAGCGGTAATGGCAGATATTCAAGAGAGGGTAAACCATACCTACAACGCTTGGGTGAATGGCTATGATGAAACGTTTATCAACAATACAGGTACGGCGGCAGGAACTTCCTTGAGTTTGGTAATCAATCAATTCAATGCCAATTACGAATTGATTAAGCGTGAAAAACTGGGCGTTCCTTCGGGTGTTTTGACGCTTGGTTTTCCAAATCCAGATAGAGTTGAGGCGTTTTACAGCGGGCAGTCTTTGGATTTGTTGAAAGTCGCATTGGAGGCAAGCCGAAACTTGTATTTAGGAGGAAGCGGTTTGGGTTTGGATGATTATTTGGTCAGTGCAAATGCTGAAAAAAATGGAGAGTCTTTGAATGACATTATCAAAAATCAATTCACATCTGCCTTGAATAGCCTCAACGATTTGTCTTCTCCGCTTTCGGCACAAATTGAAGCAGATGCAACTGTCGTTGAAAATGCCTACAATGAAGTCACCAAACAAGTGGTGAATATCAAGACGGATTTGCCTTCGGTCTTGTGTGTTTCCATTACTTATATCGACAATCCGAGTGATTCGGATTAGATAAATGGTTGAATTGCTATACTGTTTTATTGTTGCACACTGTACACAGAAGGCAACGCAGCAGTTCAACAATACAGCCATCCAACAATTTAGCAATAAAACAATCCAATAATTCAGCAATACATCCATAAACAAACTTCAATTTCCCCGCTCATCACTTTTCGCATCTTATTTGGTGCATTGATGATGTGGGGAAGTTTGCGTTTTGTGTGGAAGGGTTGGATTGAAAAATTGTATCTCGAACCCCAGTTTTTTTTCAAGTTTTATGGATTTGAGTGGGTCAAACCTTTGGGCGAAACAGGAATGTATCTACTTTTTGGAGTAGCGATTGTGAGTGCATTGTTCATGGCGTTGGGTTTGTTTTACCGCCTTGCAGCCATCGCTTTCTTTCTGAGTTTCACCTACATCGAACTCATTGACGCAACCAACTATTTGAATCACTACTATTTGGTCTGTCTATTTGCCTTCCTCCTCATTTTCTTACCTGCAAATCGTGCCTTCTCCCTAGACGTTTGGCGAAAACCACAATTGAAGTTAAATACCGTTCCTGCTTGGTGCATCAACATTCTCATCCTTCAATTGACCATCGTTTACACCTGTGCTGGAATCGCCAAACTCAATTCGGATTGGCTTTTTCGTGCCATGCCTTTGGCGGTTTGGTTGCCCGAACATACTGATTTGCCTGTCTTGGGTTACTTCTTCCAATTCAAAGAAACGGCTTATTTGTTCAGTTGGGTCGGCGCATTATACGACTTGACCATTGCCTACTTTTTGATGTACACCCCCACAAGACCTTTAGCCTATATTGCAGTAATTGTTTTTCATGGATTGACTTATATGCTCTTCAACATTGGATTGTTTCCTTTGATTATGGTCTTGAGTACCTTGGTATTTTTTCCTGCAAATTTTCACGACAAACTACTTGGATGGATTGGATTTGAACGGAGAGACGGAGAGATGGAGAGTTTTTTGGAACACGGAGGCATGGAGGCACGGAGAAATGATAGTGAAAACCTTGACAACAGTTGGAAACTTTGTCAACGGTTGAAACGGTGGGTAGTAAACGATAAAAAACAAGCAAATACAATTACCAACTCAAATACGTACAGACGTTTTAGTAAAACGTCTCTACAAACACTTACACAAATTCTTTTAGCGACTTACCTCCTCCTTCAACTCTTCCTCCCTTTCCGTCACCACCTTTATGCTGGAAATGTGATGTGGACAGAAGAAGGGTATCGTTTTGCGTGGCGGGTGATGTTGGTCGAAAAAGTGGGGCAAGTTCGTTTTTTTGTAGCTGACGAAGAAACACAGCGCAAAACGGAAATTATCAACGGCAGACACTTAACTTTGTACCAAGAAAAACAAATGAGTATTCAACCTGATTTCATCCTTCAATTTGCCCACTTTTTGGCGGATGAATACAAGACTCATCATGGCATGAAAAATCCTGTGGTGACGGTTGATGCTCATGTGGCTTTGAATGGCAGAACGAGTCAGCAATTCATTGACCCAAATGTGAATTTGGCAAGTATTGAAGATGGATTTGGAAAGAAAAATTGGATTTTACCGTTTAGAAGATAAACGATTTTACAAATGAAAAAACTTGCATTAGACCATTCTGATTTTCCAAGGCTCCGAAAGGACAATTGTGTGTATGTGGATAAAACCATGCACATTGCCCGCATATTGGAGGACAAGGGAATGTATTATTTTTTGGCTCGCCCTCGCAGGTTTGGAAAATCTTTGTTTATCAGCACCTTAGAATCTTTTTTCAAAGGAGAAAAGGAATTGTTTGAAGGGCTTTATATAGATGGCAAAACGGACTGGAAGGAGCATGGAAGTTATCCTGTGATTCGGATGAATTTTTCACAAATTGACAACAAGGGAACAAGAAAGGAGTTTGAGTATTCTATCATAGACTATTTAGATACACACTACGCAAGCTTATATGATATTCAAATAAAGCCCTATACAAATATTAAGAGTTTTCTATCTAAGCTCATATTAGGAATTTATAGGCAAACAGGTAAACCAATCGTCTTACTAATAGACGAATATGATAAACCCATTACCGACCACATCAACAACTTAGAAAAAGCTTCGGGAAATCGTGATGTGCTGAGAGACATGTATGATTGGATAAAAAATGCGCCTAGCTATTGGAAGCTCGTTTTTTTGACAGGCATTTCCAAATTTTCCAAAATGTCTGTTTTTTCGGTTTTGAATAATATTCGAGACATTTCTGAAAAAGAAGAATTCAATGAGACCTTAGGTTTTACCACAGAAGAAATCAAAAACAATTTTGCGGATTATCTATTAGCTTTTGCTCAAAAAGAGGACAAGACAGTAGCAGAGATAATGTCTTACCTGAAATTTTGGTACAATGGTTATTCTTGGGGCGGAAAAGATAAAATTTACAACCCCTACTCACTACTTTATTCACTAAATGACACTTCTATCTACAATTATTGGTACAGTACAGGAACTCCCAAAATGTTGGTAGATTTTATTACCAATGCTACTGAATATCAAAATATTAAAAAACATACGAGCGATTATGAAAACCTTGTAAGGCACAAAGATTTTTTCAATAGCATAGATTTAGAAGATTTGACCATTGAGCAATTGCTGTATCAGACAGGCTATTTGACCATTGATAGGGTTGTATCAAAAAACATGTTGAAAACTTATTACTTGAATTTCCCCAATCACGAAGTTCGTTATTCCTTCACTGCCAATCTTCTACATCATTTCTACAAAGTTTCCTTCAATACAACAAAGCTAAACGCTGACCAGTTGCGGACGGCTTTCCAGTTTGGAGATTTAAAACTTGCTAAAAAACTCGTTCGTACTTTCTTCAATCAAATTCCACACGAACTTCGCAAAAATACAGACGAAGCCTACTATCACTCCTTGCTTCAAATGTTGTTGATGCTGATTGGAGTCGAAATAAAAACCGAAGAATCCACTCCGTTGGGTCGAATAGATGGAGTATTGCGTTTCCCAAATAGAGTTTATATACTCGAATTGAAGTATGCCAACAAAGGAACAATGGAGACTCTGTTGAAAGAAGCCATTCTACAAATCAATAAAAATAAATACTTTGAGCCTTTTGAAAAAGATAGCCGACCTGTTACTTGTTTGGCAATTGGTTTTTTGGAGAAAAAACGTAAAAAAGGTAAACAAGAATTGACTCCAGAATTGGAGATAGATTTTAAATTGAAGGACTAAAACACAACCATGTCAAAATATTTCTACATACTATTTATCCTCCTTTGCAGCCTTCAAACCTACGCTGCAAACATCACAGGCAATATCACAGACGCAATGAACCAGCAGGTTTTGGCGCAAGTCAGTGTATTCTTAGAGGAAACAGGAGAATTGGAGGAAACCAATCGAAAGGGAGAATTCCAATTTGAGGACGTGGCAGACGGAACTTATACCTTGACTTTCTTTTTGAGAGGTTATACTTCAATAAAGAAACAAGTAAAAATTGAAAATCAACAAGATGTGGTTGTCAATATTGCATTGGAAAATCTGCAATTGGAATTGGCAACAGTCGATGTAGCAGCCGAACCCGATGTCACTTACAACATTCACCGCCTCCGCAATGTAGAAGGTTTGGCGATTTATGCAGCCAAAAAAAGTGAAGTAATTGAAATGAGTAATTTGGTGGGAAATTTGGCGACCAACAATGCCCGACAAGTATATAAAGGTATTGCAGGGCTGAATATTTGGGAGAACGATGGCGCAGGGCTGCAACTGAGCATTGGCGCAAGGGGCTTGGATCCGAATCGAACCTCCAACTTCAATACCCGACAAAACGGTTACGACATCAGCGCAGACGCTTTGGGTTATCCCGAAAGTTATTACACACCGCCGACACAGGCTTTGCAGCGAATAGAAATCGTGCGAGGTGCAGCTTCTCTTCAATATGGTCCACAGTTTGGTGGTTTGTTAAATTTTGTCTTTAAAAAAGGAAACAAGGAAAAACCCTTTGAGTTTGTGACCGAAAATACGGTGGGTTCATTCGGTTTGTTCAGCACCTTCAATAGCATTGGAGGCGGCAATAAAAAGACGGATTATTACGCTTTTTTCCAAAGAAAACAAGGCAATGGCTGGAGAGCCAATTCTGATTTTCACCAAAATACCGCTTACGTCAATGTGAACCACGAATTTTCTCCAAAGCTAAAAGTTGGGCTGCAATACACTTACATGGACTATTTGGCGCAGCAAGCAGGTGGACTGCAAGATTTTGAATTTGAGCAAGACGCACGTCAATCGAAGCGAGCCAGAAACTGGTTTCAGGTCAATTGGAACTTGGCAGCCTTGACCTTGGATTACCGATTATCTGACAACACCAAAATCAACAGTCGCACTTTCTACCTCAATGCCCGTAGAGAAGCATTGGGTGAATTGGGCGCAATCAACCGTCCCGACCCTTTGCGAGAACGAGACTTGATACGAGGCGAATACGAAAATTTTGGCAATGAAACCCGCTTGATTCACCGCTATCAATTGGGCAGTCAATCCAGCACTTTTTTGATTGGAGGGCGATACTATCAGGGCTTTAGTGTGAGTCAACAGGGAGATGCAAGCGATGGCAGCGATGCCGATTTTCGTTTTTTGAATCCCGATGATTTGGAGCGTGCTCAATACGAATTTCCAAGCCGCAACGCCTCTCTGTTTGTCGAAAACTTGTTCAACCTCAAAGGTGGTTGGAGCATCACCCCAGGCGCAAGATTGGAGTACATTCGCACTGCTTCGGATGGTTTCTTCAAGGAGCGAGTTTTTTCGGGTGGACAGGTGATTTTTGAGCAAAAATTTGAAGATGCCAAAGAGAACAGCCGAAAATTTGCATTGTTTGGTTTGGGTGTAGGCTACAAAGTTTCTGACAATATTGAAGCCTATGGGAATTTCTCACAAAATTACCGCTCTATCAATTTCACCGATTTGGCGGTCGTCAATCCCAATTTAGTAGTTGATAGTTTATTGAAGGACGAAAAAGGCTACAATGCAGATTTGGGTATTCGTGGACAGGCATTGAAGGGGGCGGTTCAGTTTGATGCAAGTGTGTTTTTATTGCGCTATCAAAACCGAATTGGCGTGGGTGAAATCACCGTTCCCGACCCAGCAGTTGTCGAAAAATCGGTGGCTTTTCGGACGAATATTGGAGATGCTCGGATTTTGGGTTTAGAAGCTTATGTGGAAGCAGATGTATTGCAGCTTATCGACAAAAAATCAGAGAAGTGGGGATTGTCTATTTTTACCAATTTCAGCGCATTGAAGGGGGAATACCTATCTGGTCAATCGGCTTTTGTAGGCAATGACGTGGAGTTGATTCCACCTTTCAGCCTCAAAACAGGCATTAATTTGTCCTACCAAAACTTGAAACTTTCCTATCAATACGCTTACACTCAAGAGCATTTCAGCGATGCAACGAATGCCGAATTTGTGGTCGATGCGACTCGTGGATTGATTCCTTCTTATAATATTCAAGACCTTTCGGTGAGTTATACTTATCGCCGCTACAAACTACAATCGGGCATCAACAACTTGACGGATGCTCAATATTTTACTCGACGTGCAGCGGCTTACCCTGGTCCTGGGATTATCCCTTCGGATGGACGAAGTTTTTATTTGACGCTTGGAGTGAGGCTGTAGTAATCCTCCTGTGACTGGTTCTTGAATTTAAGTTTAGAGAAATGTTTACTGAAAAAATCAAAAAGAAATTTCTTTGAACTCATTGATAACTGATTCGGGAGTTCTATTGCTATATAGTACGCCCAATATTCCTGGCAGGTAGTAATCCATTAAAGCCACATTAGAGTGAAGGAGTTGTTTTACCATTGGTAAAAGCAATTGTGTGCCTTCTACATCTATGCTTGTTCTAAAGCGTATTTCTCCATCGTCAAAATCCATTTCAAAGTTCCCATATCTAATGCCATAATTCAATCTGGTCATCAATTCAGCGACGGTCATACGCTTATCAATTGGAACTTTTATTGCAGCTACTGAATAAACAACAACTTGTTTGATGTTTTCTAAAGATTCAATAAAACACGACCATTTTCCTGTTTTACCTTCAAAGGTAGTTTGAATGGCAGTGACTCCTTCCATCTTGTGGTAGGGCCAAGCATCTCGGTTTAAAAATTCTTCAACGACAGTGAGTAGTAAGGACATATATGTTTAATCTTTAAATTTAACTATATTGGTTGGTGCGGTTTTTATGGTTTGAAGCCCCATTGCGTAAGCGTTCATATTTTGTGCTTGTAAGAGTTGATATACTCCCGTAAACATAATAGCTGCAAAAGTAGGTTGCCACATCAATGGATACAATGATGTTCGTTTTGAGTAACCTTTATAGAGTGTAAGCGCATTTTGAGAAGCTTTCTGTCGGGTATTGGAAATGTTCCTCATAAGACCTGTTACATCTGTTTCCATAAATGGCGTATAAGTAGGTAAAAATAGTGACTCTATACTTGGCATTTGATAATATTGTGACATATCAATATTGAAGGCAAGCTCTCTTTGAAGTCCTTTGAGGGCATACAATTGAAGCTCCAATGCTTTGAGTTGTGGTTGTTCTTTTTCGGCATAAGGGTCTTCCATCAATCCTGCTGCCATGAGACAGGTAAGTAAAAATTCTACTTCAGCTATACTCAATAGTGCGTTTTTGGCTTTGTTCCAACCTGCACTGACAAGTCCTGTGGTCTTGTTGATTGCAAACTTTCCACCTTCATAGGCTTTGCTACCTGCCCACATTCCTCCTTCATACATCATTTCTCCTCCTCTCAGAGCAAGATCTATTCCATAAGTATAGCCATCGGATGCCAAAGTTCGAGCATAAGCTACTAATAGAGCAGGATTGAAATAAATATTCTGCATAAACCCATAGCCAGAAAGAATTCCATTCATTCCTTGATAAATCATTCCTTGAGCTAAGGAATAGCTGCTATTGAATCCTTGATAGAGGGCATTTTTTGTGTAAACAGCTCCGTTGTAACCCATTTTTACTCCCTCTGCGGCATATTCAAAACCCTTCTCTACTGAATAATAACCCAATGAGAATGCTTGTTGAAGAGCTGAATAAATGCTGCTTACACCATATCCAATACCTTCTACTCCTTTCTGATAGGCTAACTCCCCACCTTGTTTTGCCAAAGAGAGACTGTATTTCACACCATTATAGGCATATTTACCTCCCTCTATAGTTCCTGTATAAACCGACTTCGCTCCGTCAAGTCCTTTTTTAGCCCCGACATTGGCGAGCCGATAACCCTCCATAAAGGCATCTTTGGTTATTCTTGTTCCTTCACTAGCAATCCACTTTGTTGTTTCAATTCCTCCTTTCCATAGGGAGGTGGCTTTATCGTAGGCATATTGGTAAACGGTAGCATACACGTCTTGTCCACTTTCTACAAGTGTGGAAATTTGTTCCTTAGTCGTTTCGTAGGCTTCCTCCGCTTTTTGGACGATGTATTTTTCTACAACGGTAGGATCGCTGATAATTGCTTCAATGCCTTCTTTTCCTGTTTGAACAGCTTGTGCAGCAGTTACATAACCCTTAACAAAGGCTTTTTTGGTCGTATCCCATCCCTCATCTTGTATCCATTGACTGGCATCATAAATCGTTTCGCCTGTTTTTTTGATTGCTTCTGTTCCTCCTTCAACTGTCCGTTTTCCCACATCGTAAAGCATTTCACCGCCTTTCACTCCTGTTTCTACTGTCCATTTAGTAGCTTCGTAGCCTTTTTTCAGACCTGACTTACCAACTTCGTAAGCTTTCACCAAGCCTGATTTGATAGGATCTAAACCGTATCGCAATGCTTCAGAAGGATTGTGAATAGCCCAACGCACGCCAGCATTGATTTGCTTACGATATCGGCTGTATATCATTCCACCTATCATGCTTGCTGCATCTGCAACGGCAATAATTGGCCCAACTGGTCCGCCTAACAAATAAATCCCTCCTCTGACTATCACAAATCTTACCCCTTGTGTCACCATGAAATCCAATACGGCAGTGACCATGGTTTCTTCAACAAACTCAACACCTGTGGTTTTCAATCGTTCCAATGCAGGTTTACCTCTACTTGCTATGAATTCCTCTCTTGCAGACATATATCCACTCAACAAGCCTCTTATAGTTGACACTTTTGCCCCTGTAATCATGTCTTGGTTGAATTGCTCCATCAATTCTTCGTTGGTCTGTATAATTGGAGCTTCATCTCCTGCAAGAAATTTTGTAGGGGATTTAACTTTGGACTTTTTCGGAGTTGTGTTTTTTATACCGCCTGTATTGGAAGTAGTCTTTTCAGGTAGATTTTTTACTCCTTTGGCTCCTTTGAAGCCTTTGAGACCTTTTTTCACAATTTTACCCACACCTTTACTACGCCGTCCACTAAATTCAGGTCTGTTTTTGGGAATGTTGGTGGTTTGATGGGGGATTTTTGGAGGAACACCACTAACACCTTTGCCAACAGATGCTATGGCTTTTGTGTTCTTATATGCGTTTCGGGCTTCAAGTATCGTATCCTTTTTTGAATACAATATATTTGCCCATTCTTTTGCAGATTCAAGATAGTCAGGAAAATAATGTTGTATAGCGGTTGCAACTTGACTAAAAGCATAACTTGTTCCTGCAGCCATTACACCATTGAGTACAACACCCATAAGATCTTTCTGAAAACCAGATATTTCATAGCCGTTTTCTTCTAATTTTTCTGTAATTAAACCAGTAAAAAACTGCGATACTGTTCCATCAAACTCTTTCTTTAAATCAGGATAAATCAATTGGCAAAATTCATATAACTCTGTGAGAAGTGCACGGTTTTGAAATAAAATAAGTGCTATTTTGGACTCAGAATCACTTGCCCCAATACTTTCAGTGACTTTTTCCAGTACTTTTTCTTTGGTTTCCTCGGAAATATTTGATACCATTTCTATTGCAGTATCAATGACGATTTCCGTAGCAACGTCTTTAGCTACTTCTTTTCCTATCTGTTTAAAAGCTTCTTTTCCTCTTGCTACTTTTTTAACTACTTCTTTTCCAATGCTTCTAAGAATCTGTGGGTTTTTTAAGACCTGTTTAAAAATGTGTACAAAAAATCCTTGAATAGGCACACTTCCATCCAGTGAATTGAAGTCGCTCTTTTCGTCTATTTCTCCGCTTGCTACTTTGTTGAAGATACCAGTGAGTCCATTGGCATTAGCAGTACCTTTTAGTTGAATTTCTTGTGTATGTGGGTGTACTGCAATGGGTTTACTGGCTGTACTTGAAGCACTTTTATTTTCGACTTTTTGTATGGGACTTTTAGCTTTCTCTTGAATGGTCGCAGCCTTCAAGCCCATCACATCTGCCTCTCTTTCCAATCCTTTGTCGTTGTTAATCCCTACCCCATTCATTTGCATGGTAGATTTGACTCGCCCTTGTTTTTGTTGGGCAACGTGCCATGCTTCATGTGGCAGGTGTTTTTCTTGTCCAGAACCCAGGTGAATGTCCGTTCCCTGTGCGTAAGCGTGGGCTTGCAGTTGAGAAGGTTTGGAAGAATTGTAGTGGACTTTCACATCGTCCATAGGCATTCCCGACAAGTTTTCGACTCCCGATTTTAAGTTGTCTGGCAATCCTGTTTTGTTTTCCTTTTTTTGGATAGGTGGGTGTTTGTAGGAGGGTAAGTTGCCACGAGAATCTTTGTCTAAAGAAGACTGGGTGTTGAGTCCAAAAGCTTGCACAGGGTCAAAATGAGTAGGGATTTCTTTTGAGTCTCCGGAATCATTCTCGCTCTCTAACTGGGCAGGAGTATTTACATCGTTGAAAGGCATCGCCGACAAGCTTTCTACGCCTGATTTTATAGTATTAGGCGAGCTTGTTTTGCTTCCCTTTGTTTGAGTGGGATTGTGTTTATAAGCAGGTAAATTACCACGAGCATCTTTGTCTAAATAAGATTGGGTGCTGAGTCCAAAAGCTTGTACTGGGTCAAAATGAGTAGGGATTTCTTTTTTGTCTGTGGAGTCATTATCTTCTTCACTCTTTAGCTGGTTAGGAGCTGCATGAACATCATAAGGCAGCGGCACAAAGTTTGGAGTTTGTTGCTTTGTTTGTGTCGTTTGCTGTGTATCAATGTTTTGCTGCTGTGCCTTCTTTTTGTCGAATTGAAGCATAATCAATGAGGTAGTGAGTTAAGAGAAAGGAGACTTTGTTTGAATGAGAGTGTTCATCAAATATAAGTAAAATTAACTGAAAAATATTTTTTCACTAACTTTTATCCGTATTTTCATTGACTTGCCGTTTCATCAAATCTCGTATTTCAGCCAATAGTTGAATGTCTTTGGGAGTCGGAGTCGTTGTTTCTTTTTCGTCTTCTGATTTGCGTTTGAGACTGTTCATCACCTTGATGACCACAAACATCGAAAAAGCAATTAGTAGAAAATCAATCCCCGTTTGTATAAAATTGCCGTAAGTAATGGCTACTGCTTCTTGTATCACTTCGCCATTTGCGCCTACTTCTTTGGTCTTGAGCGTAATCTGCAAATCGGAGAAATCTACCTTGCCGAGCATGAAACCCATTGCTGGAGTAATGACATCCTTCACCAAAGAACTGACAATCTTATTGAAGGCAGTACCGATGATGATACCAATGGCCATGTCTATCACATTTCCTTTGACGGCAAATTCCTTAAACTCTTGAAAAAATTTCATTGTTGTACACGTTTTTAATGAGCATTGATTTATACAACGTCAAAGGTATCAAAACGTTTATTTAAATCTATATCCTCACCACCTTCACCAAATTTCGTTTCCCTTTGCCGCCCGCCATCAAACCTACAATTTTTTCGTCCTCCAAAGTCAAGTCCACCACAATCAAACTTGGAGAAGGAACCATCATCCATTGACCTTGTGCAATCAAAAATCGCTGTTGTCGGATATTCAAGACATCATAAAGGTAACACGCCAAAGGTCCCGCCGCCATACCTGTTCCTGCTTCTTCTTCGATTCCATAGCGAGGCGCAAACATTCTGGTCTGCACATCTTTTTCTGCGTCTTTGTGTTCGGACGTAAAAATGTAGTAACCAATCAAATCAAACTCCTCACTTATCTGAGAAATTAAGTCAAAATTGGGTTGGACTTCCTTCAATATATTCGTATTCTTCACAGGAATAAGCAAAAACGAATTGCCTGTATTGACCACCAAAATAGGGGCATTGGGCAAGAGGTCGGATTCCTTCAAATCCAAAGATTGGAGAACTATTTCCTTTTTTGCAGCCGAAATCTGGGTATAAGTCGGAGCAGTTTGTTCCATAAATGCCAAATCACCCACCATCTTTATTTCCCTTCTTCCGTCAATTGTTTCTTTGGAAGTGTTCACCTGTTTGATTTTTCCGAGTTGACTGAGGTAAGAAAAAGTCGCAATTGTGGCGTGTCCGCAGTGGGCGATTTGTCGGTTGGGAGTGAAAAAGTCGAGCTTGAAATCTGCTGTTTCTGACTTCGATACAAAAGCCGTTTCGGACAAACCGACTTGGGCTGCAATTGCTAATTTTTGGTCATGGGTCAAATCATCGACATCCATTACCACGCCTGCGGGATTGCCGCCTTGATTGTTTTCGACAAAAGCGTTTAGAATCTGTACTTCAATTGATTGTAAGTTGTTCATTGTTGATTTTTTTTGGAGTGAAATAAACTCAATCAACCAATGGACGCAAGAAGCCTAAAAAGGACGCAAAATATTTCCAGAATCATCTGTTTCCACATTTTCACAATCTGCCACCAAGCCCTTCACTTTCTCTTTGGCTCGTTGTACCCTCGACTTTGTACCAGAATACGAAATGCCCAAATATTCGGCTAATTCTTTCTGTGAGTAATCCTTGAAAACGGTTAACAACAAAGCTTCCTTGTATTTGTCGGGCAACTCATTGATTTTGCCATTGATACAATTCGTCAAGCCTTCAAAAAAAGGCTCTTCTTCCTCAGCCAGCAATTCCAATTCTTCAATGGAGGTAAAGGAGCTGCGTTTTTGTTTGCGAAAATAATCAGTGATGGTATTTCGGGTGATTTGATAGACCCATGAGGTGAGTTTTGAGCAGTCTTTGAGGGTATGCACCTTCAATTGGATTTTTACAAATACTTCTTGGAGAATGTCTTCACTCACTGTTGTATTTTTCACCTTGCTCTGAATGAACTTTTGCAGTTCTTGGTGAAGGTCTTGCCAAATGTGTTGTATGGATGTGTGCATAATTTATTTATTTTGGTTCTTTGACAATTTTTGCGATAGCTACCACCAGCGAATATATATTCGCTTTTCTCATTGCTAATTATCAATACTTTAAACCTTTCAACGAGATAGCAGAATATACATTCTGCGGTGTTTTGCAATAATTGTCAAAGAACCATTTTTTTTTGAAAAATCAGCCACAACAAGCTCCTTTTTTTTCAATAGAAGTCGTTCCACAACAAGCTGAACCTGCTTGTTTTTCAGGCTGCAAAGTCGCTTTCGTTTTGATCTCACTACCACAACAACTACTTTCAGTCGCTTCACAACACTTGCCTTCCTCCAATTTTTCGGCATAAACGGTGATGCTGTAAATGCCCGAATCGGAGTTTTTGAAGGCGTTTAATTCTGTTTCGTTGAGGTGTTGAAGTAAGAGGTTGTCGGGGAGTTCAATCAAACGTTCTTGTTTGATTTCCATGTTTTTGAAGCCTGCCGATTTGATGATTCCCAAATAATTCCCTTGTTCACTTGCTCCTGCCACACAACCTGCATACAATTCGGATGCCTCTAAAATGCCTTTTGGTAGTTCGCCTCGATAGACAATATCCGAAATGCTGAAATGCCCACCCGTTTTCAATACCCTAAATACTTCTGTAAAGGCTTTTACTTTGTTGGGTACTAAGTTCATTACACAATTGCTGATAACCACATCCGCTGTTTCGTCTCCAATACCTTCCATGTTTTCGATTTCACCCAAGTGAAATTCCACGTTTTTGAAGCCCAACTTTTGGTTGTTCTGCAAGGCACGAATGACCATTTCGGGAGTCATGTCAATACCAATTACTCTGCCCGTTTCGCCTACAATGCTTCGAGCCACAAATACATCATTGCCTGCACCTGATCCCAAGTCAAGCACCGTATCTCCTTTTTGAATGTTGGCAATATGGGTAGGCAATCCACATCCCAAAGACAAGTCGGCTGCTTCTTGATATCCTTCTACATTGTCATAATTGACAGCCATTGAAGTAAAGTCGTCTCCGTCCGAACAACAGCCCGAACTGTCACAACAACTATTGAAGTTTTGATTTTTCACTTTTGCAATTTTCCCATAAGATTCTTTCACCAAAGATTTGATTTGTTCTGTTTGCATGATTTTTATTTTTTGTTGTTTAAAGAATTCAATGGGAACACGTAGGGTTCTTCAAAAAGACGCAAAAAACGGTTGGGTTTGAACAGGAACTTCTAGATGGAAAGGAACTTTCCGCACTTGACGTGTCACACACTGTAGCGCATACGCTATGCAAGATTCTTTTTCATAGTAGATTTCCCGAGGTCTCGGGAGAAGCTATGTTCAAGGCTGTAAACGATAGACCTATACCCTAAGAACAATCACAATCCTTGTTTCTCGCCTCCATCAAATTCCCATACACATCGCTTTGATATGCACAACAATCCAAAATTATTTTCTTCAATTTTTCCTTGCCTCTTTGCACCCTCGATTTAGCACCCGAATAAGAAATATCCAACTGCTTGGCTAAGGTTTTTTGAGGTAGGTTTTCAAAGACGGTCAATGACAAGGCTTCCTTGTATTTTGGAGTTAATTGTTGGATAAAAGGTTGGATGCAACATTCTGCAATGGTAGTATTGAGAGATTCTGCGGTTTCTTCTGACCATTTTTCGGGAATCTTCGTTTCATCGCTAAAGTGCTGTTTCTTGCGGAAAAAATCGCTTATTCCATTTCGCACCATGCCATAAAGGTAGGGACGCAATTGTTTGACTTCTTTCACCTTGTCTATGTTTCGGATGATTTTCACAAATACTTCCTGCAAAATATCGTCCGCATCGCTTGGACTTTTGACCACATTCACAATGAAGCCTTTGAGTTCTTGGTGAAAGCGATGCCAAATGTGGGTGATATCGGTTTGGGGTTTCATTTATTTTCGTTTTGTGTCTTGTTCTAAAATATAGGACGAAGGGAGAGTGAAAAAGACGCAAAATTTGGTTTGTTTTATTGTATTTCTTCCTGATTAAACCACGAATGATAATTAAAATGTCAAATTACCTGTTCAAAAAGGCATTTTAATAATACTCCTTAATATACCCATACGCCCTATCAAACAATTCTTGGTCTTTGATTTTGTATTTGACCCAAATAATCCGCCGCAATTCCTTCTGTACCAATTGTTCACCCCTTCCCGAATGTTGCCAACCATCGTAGCGCACCGTTTTTACAATCGCATCAATATCATTCACAATTCGCTCCACAATCGCAGGCGTTTGGTCGGTTTTTAGCTCCAAAAAAAGTTCTGTTAAGGCAGTTTTAGCCGTTTTTTGTTCTTGTGGAGTATGCACTTCTTTTTCAGCTTGAAGAGCCTCTTTTGCGATTTCGCACAGTTCTTTGACGAAGGCTACACTGTTAATCAAGCCCTGTTCTGCTTTGTCTCGAAGGGCTTCCAGACGTTTGCTCAAAGCCTTGAATTTTGGATTTTTTCCACCCTGTCGCAGTCTTTTCACCAAAACCCGAATGATGACCTCGGCTTGTTCCTCGTCACCGCTATTTATCAGGTTGTCAATCATTTGGGCATCCAAGACCAACGTTTCCATGTCTGTGTGTATTCCCTTCACCTGAATGTGTTGGTGAATCAATTGCGTTGTTTTTGGACCTAGAACATGCCACAACAAACGACCGCTGTCATCTCCCACAGGTTTGACCGATTCATACACATTGGAGAGCCATTTGTAGTCTTTTTCGTAGGGAGTCAATACTTCGTCGGGCGACAAGGCTTCCCAAAGATTGGACAAGGAACCGTAGTCTTTGGCAAAGGCATCCCGTTTTTCATTGGAATTCAAACAATTTTGAGCCAGTTCCAAACCTTCAAAACCTGCAATGTCTCTATCCACATTCGGAAAATGCTTCAAACATTCGTGCATCAAGGTAGGCAGCATTTCCTTCAATGCTTGCAGATTCGTAATCACTTTTTTGACCACTTCTTTGTCAAAAGCAAAAGCCTCCGCTGTGTCGTCAAATACACCATAATAGTCCACAATTCTGCCAAAAGACTTGTCAGGAAACAGGCGATTGGTGCGGCAAATGGTTTGTAGCAAGGTGTGGTCTTTAAAGGACTTGTCGAGGTACATTGTTTGGAGGATGGGCGCATCGAAGCCGGTCAATAATTTGGAGGTGACAATCAAGAATTGAAGGTCAGAAGCTGCATCGTTGAATTCTTCCACCACTTTTCCTTGTGCCTCCTTGTCCAAACCATATTTTTGTTTGAATTCTGTGCTGTCTTTGCTGGTCGTACTCATCACAATTTTGCTCGCTTCCGTAGCAAAATGTTTGTCCAATTCAACTTTGTACTGTACACAAGCGTCTCTGTCAGGGGTGACAATCATCGCTTTGAAGCCCAAAGGCTGCACTTTGGTTTGGAAATGGTCTGCAATGTCTCCTACAATTTTGGCAACCCTTTTAGGAGCTTTGAGGAAAATGGACATTTTATTTGCCATCTGAGACAGTTTGCTTTTGTCCTCTTTGCTCAACTTCAATTCCTCCGCCATTTCATCAAACTTCTTGTCCAAGTTCTCTTTGTCTATGTGGTAGTCAGGGAGTCGGGGCTCAAAATGCAAGGGCAAAGTGGCTTTGTCTCGGATGCTGTCCTGAAAGGTGTAGCGACTCATATAACCGCTTTCGTCCTCCTCTGCGCCAAATGCCCAAAACGTATTTCGATAGGCTTTATTGATGGGCGTTCCTGTGAGTCCAAACAAAAAAGCATTGGGCAAAGCGGCTCTCATTTGTCGCCCCAAATTTCCTTCTTGTGTGCGGTGTGCTTCATCGACCAAGACGATGATGTTGTGGCGTTCGCTCATGTTGGGCGGTGCATCTTTGAACTTGAAGATGGTGGTGATGATGATTTTGCGGGCTTCCTTTTGCAGCAGTTCATGCAGTTCCGAAATCTTATCGGTCGTCTGCACATTCGCCACTTCTGCCGTTTCAAAAGTAGTGCTGATTTGGGTGTCCAAATCCACTCTATCTACCAAAATCAAGACGGTTGGATTTTGCAAAGCTGTTTGTTTGCGGAGCTTGCGGGCGGCAAAGAGCATCAAGAGCGATTTGCCCGAACCTTGAAAATGCCATATCAAGCCCTTTTTGATTTGTCCTCTTTCCACCCTTTCTACGATTGCATTTGCGCCTTCGTATTGTTGGTAGCGGCAGACGATTTTGATTTTCCTTTTTGCGCTGTTGCTGGCATAGAGCGAATAGTATTGGAGTATGTCCAAAATGGTTTTGGGGTTCAGCAAATGCCTCAATTGGCTGCCGACTCTTTCGAGTCCTATCAAACGGCTCAATTCATCGGCGGCTTCTTCAATGCGCCAAGGGGACCAAAATTCCAAAGGTGTGCGGACGGCTCCAATGAACAATTTTTTGCCTTCGGAAGCAAAGGAAAACACATTGGGCACAAATAGTTGGGGGACTTCGTTTTCGTAGATTTCGTGTATGTCGTGCGCTCCATCAAACCATGAGACCGCAGGACGCACAGGCGTTTTTACTTCGCCCACTACCAAAGGCAGCCCATTGACAAACAGCACCAAATCGGGAATTTTGGTGTCTAATGCCCGCACATTCAGTTGATTGGTGACAATGTAGCTGTTGTTTTCGGGATGTGCAAAGTCTACCAATTTGACCTTTGTGTGTCGGTAGTTTTTGCCGATGGGTAGCGATTTTTCATTTCGCAGCCATGAGACAAAGGTTTCGTTGGCTCGGACCAAACCTACGTCATTGACGGTTAGCAAAATAGCACGTAGTTTGCGAATCACATCTTCTGCAAATTCGGGTTGAGCAGCCATTGCAGGATTGAGGCGGCAGAGAGATTTTTTTAGTTCGCTTTCCAGCAAAATATCGCTTGTCTTGCGTTGAAGTTGGGACGCAGGAATGTATTGCCATTGCAGTTTGCCATAGGTGGGTTTGGGTTCTGCTATTTTATTGTTCAGATTGACCCCACTGAGTTGATGGACAAAGAAATGCTCTACGCTGTTGGACTCATTGAAAGGCATAGTTTTAGTAGTTTTGGGCTTCGGGTAGTTGGTTGAATAAATATTCCCATTGTTGATTGACGATTCTTCCTACTGTTTTGATAGCATACCACACAGAGGGATGCTGATGAGTTTGAATATCTCTTTTGAAGCTTTGTTTGATATTGGCTTGATTAGCTGCCAAGTCGATTGCGGTATCTACAGGATTATCAGCAGGAGTCAATATTTGCTCTATTTCTTGAATGGTTGTAGCTGCCAAAACTCTCACCAATCGTTCCAAGCGGTCGTAGTAATAGATGGCGGCTTTTCTCCTTGCTTCAATTAATTTATCTCTTTCATTAAGTTGGAGTATTTCCAATGTCTTTTCAGCCTTGTTTTTAGCTGGAGCTTCTAAGTTTGGAATACACTCAAATTTGTAGGTCAACATGTTGAGTATCAAAAAATCATTGGGATTTTCGGTTCTTGGATTGATAAAGCAGTGCGTTTTGTGAATCGGTTCATTGCCTCTTTGAGTGGCATGTAATGTGCCATTACCATCTAAAAGATGGCATTTGTCGAGTTTGTAACCAGAATTACACTGTTTACAAGCCAACAAATAATTGTCCCATACAAATGTCCACTCAGGAAAAAAGGATTTTGGGGCAATGTGTTCTATATCATTTGCTTCATTCTGTTCACAATAATTGCACACCTCAACAGACACGCACATGCTTTCCAAAACCGCTTTGACATCTTCAAAGGCAGTTCTTCCAACATTAGAGCCACTTTTACCATTCCAAAGACTTTTTGCTTTGGCTGTTTTTTCCGCAAAAGTGGCTTCTCCATCTATTTGAGTTTGCAAGTCACTCAACCTATCTTTGGTGGGTTGGGAAATGTCATTAGAAGCCAATTGGATCATCGGTAGATAGAATTTTTTGAAGTTTTTGTCGCTCACTTTCGTCTTCTTCGGTAATGTTACCGAGTGCGTACTCAATGTTTAACTTTCCTAATCTTTCTCGCATTTTATTTGATTTTGCAGAACGTACAGGAGATGCTCCAAACAGTTCTGTACCATAAGCATCTAAGATATTGCCGCTTATCAATCTGTCTTTTTCAATGCCCGTTATTTCTCCATGTTCTTCCTCGCTTCCAGGAGCCGTCAATCGCCAAATACTGCCCTTGTCACAGGCTCGACAAACTAGAGGGCTGTGCGTAGTGACGATGAACTGAATATTGGGGAAATAACGGGTAAACCATTCACCAATTCGGGTTTGCCAAGTAGGGTGGAGGTGTGCATCAATTTCGTCAATCAGAACGACACCTGATAAAGTGATTTTTCCCGCTTCAAAATCGCCATTGAATACTTTTTCCGGTCCATAGGTCAAAATCAATTGGCGTATCAACTCCAATATCATGCTCAATATCGAACGGTAGCCATCGCTCATTTCTACCACAGGAATCAAATGTCCTCTGCCATCTTTGAAAACTGGATTTCCACTTACATCAAAATCGTGGAATTGAGCATTGTGGGGCAACAAACCACTTTCGTTGATAAAGATTTTTAGTTTCTCCAGAATAAGCGCATTGGGAGAAATGTATGCTTGTTGTGGTTCTTCAAGGGTGGAAAAACCCGATTCTTTTAGGTGTTCCTCTTTTTCTCGCAAACGTCTATTGTCCAGTTCTTTCAGCCAATCCAAAGCTTCTGATAATGCGACATCCTCCCCAAATACACTCAAATGTGCGCCTGCTTTTGGAGAAGCATGAAAGACCTTGTTTTTTCGTTCATCGCCTCCTGTAAATCGCCGAAAAGGTCCATAAGCTACCGAAAACCAGCCTGAGTTGTCACCCCAGTTGTAGTTTCGAGGAGAAAGCGTTTTCTGGTAAATATTGGTTATTAGTTTTACCTTGCCATTTTCTGATTTCTTTAAAATGAATTGATTTTCAATGTGTTTGTTCTTGGGTGGCTGCCCTCTACCAATAGAGTCGACAGTCCAATCAGGTAGCAATTCCAAATGGATTTGACCACTTTCTTGCCCTTTGGTCAACCAATCCTCCCAAACAGGCAAAACTGCGGTTATTTGTTCAGGTCCTATCAGTGTAGCTGCAATGCTTCGCACTACACTCGACTTGCCCGAACCATTGTCGCCAATCAACACATGCCAACCCGCAGGCTCCGAAAATGCCATTTCAAAAGCCCGAATAGACCGTATGTTTTGGATAGTTATTTTTTGGAGGTACATGGAGTTTTTTTTAGTTGATTGTATTTGGGTTGAACTCTGATGGAGTTCTGGGGTTCTCTTGTTTTGTACTTTTCTACAAATATTCAAGTCCTATCGGACTTCCCAAAACTACTACTTGAAGTGAAACCTCAAGGGGTTAATAGGTTCATGTTTTAAAACTAAGAAAAAAAATCTATATATTCTAAAAATTACCCCAATATTTCATCCAACAAACTTTGTTTCAATTCTTTCAATGTTGCCGATTGTTGTTCGACTTCATCCACCAAAGCATCCAAATGCTGCAAAACCTCCAATATTTTGGCTTGCGTCTCCTTTGAAGGCAGCCAAAAATCGAATTTTCCCAAATCTTTCCACTTCACCCTCGGCGAAAGCGAACCCGCCGATTGACTGACTGCAAAATCAAATACGGCATCTGCCGAAACGTAATAGGGCAGCAAGTTGGGCAAAATCTGTTGGGGGATGGCTCGCAAAACGATGATGTCGCCCGAACACAAACCTTCAAAATCGGCTAAGGCTGCTTTTTTTAAATAGGCTCTGCGTCTGCCAAACAAAACATCTCCTGCTTCAAATTTACGAGTAAAAGTGGTGCCCTCTGCAATGTTCCCCCAATTTGAAATGTTCAATTTGCCCGCTTCGATGTGCGACAAACTCACAAAACGGGTCAAACCGTTTTCCAAAGGATTCTTTTCGGATTGTCGCATTTCTTTGGCTACTTTTTGAAGTGTAACTTTCTGACAATCGGATTTTTGTAAAATATTTCCAAAAACGGGTTTTTCCTTCAATAAATCCGCCAATAGTTTTTGCTTCAATTGAAGTAGGTTGTGACTTTGGGTTTCACTTGCTTCAATGAGTTGTTCTAAAGTCGTAAAAAGAGAAAGGATTTTTTCTTGGTCGGGTTTTGGAGGAAGGGGGATTTCATATTTAGAAAGCGCATTCCATTTTATATAAGGGGACATTGTTCCCGCAGAATGGGCATTTACATAATCGTAAAAAGCATTCCTCTGCATAATGAAAGGCAGTAATTTATGAAGTAAACCACCTTTGGTTCTTAAAACCCAAATATGAGGTGAGCAAATTCCATCAAAAGGTGCAATAGCCACTTTCCTTTGATAAGCCCTCCTTTTTGCAAAAAGGATGTCTCCTTCATAAAATTTCCTAAAGTATGTAGGCATAACATCTTTGCCCCATTCTTTTAATTTTAATTGATTGGTTTTTAGATGCTCAACCCCTACAAATAGTGATTTTTGACGATTTTTTTCATCTTTTTCAGTTTCCTCATAGTGAGTAACTAGTTCACCAAAAGCCCTGTACTTCCAGTTTTCTTTAGAAATCATATTCAAAGCCCAATACTTTTAATTTGTTATTTAACTCTGTAATAGAGGAATTGATAATTTTTTGATTTTTCATCATCCCTTCATACAATTCCCTAATTGGAATAGTTACATTATCCACAGCCTGTTCCACATACAATTGCACACTCAAATTCCCATTGTTGTCCTTCAAAACCGCTTCCCTGTCCACCACTTTCGCAAAGCCCTCTATATCCTTGAAGTCCCAATAAGCTTTTGTTATTTTGTCGACATGTTCGGGCAGCAAATACGCCTCAGAGCGTTCCAATTTGATTTCGTCCACCGCATTGATAAATACGATTTTCCCCTTCCGATTTTTGGGTTTTTGCATCCGACACACCAACAAACAACTCTCCATGCTGCTGTTGTAGAACAGGTTTTTGCCCAAACCAATCACCGCATCCACCAAATCCGCTTCAATCATTTGTCGGCGCATATTCGCCTCCGCATCCCGAAACAAAACCCCATGCGGCCACAGCGATACACTCCGCCCAGTATCGGGTTTGAGACTCGCAACGATGTGCTGTTGAAACGCATAATCGGCACAACCTTGCGGCGGCATTCCCCACAGATTGCGCCCAAAACTCGGAAATTTCTTTTGGTTCCACCGCTTGACGCTGTAAGGAGGATTCGCCATAATTACATCAAACTGACGGAGTTGGTCTTTGTACAAGAATTGCGGATTGTCGAGCGTATTGCCTTGCACGATTTTGAACTCGTCGATGTGGTGCATGAACATGTTGATGCGGGCAATAGCGGAGGTAATCAGGTTGAGTTCCTGCCCATAGAGTTTGAGGTTGCGGTATTCCTTGCCCTGTTCCTTGAGGTAGAGTGCCGAATTGAGCAAAATTCCACCACTTCCACAAGTCGGGTCGTAGATGCTTTCGGCAGTTTGTGGGTCGGTGATGCGGGTCATGAGTTGGACGACTGTTCGGTTGGTATAAAACTCCGCCGCCGTATGTCCGCTATCATCCGCAAATTTTTTGATAAGGTATTCATAGGCATCGCCCATCGCATCGTGTGGCACATTGCTGACCGATAAGTCCATCTGTGAAAAATGCTCCATCAAATCCTTCAATTTTTCATCCGACAAGCGGCGCTTGTTGGTCCACTGAGCATCGCCAAATACATCGTGTAAGAGTGTGAAATTGGCTTTTTCGATGCCACTCATTGCCTCTTTGAGTGCCTTACCGACATCCTCACTTTGGGTTCTGACATCTCGCCAATGACAGCCCTCGGGAATCTGAAACCTGTGGTTTTCGTCAAAAGCAGCATACTCCAAATCGCCATCCGACAATTTGAGTGCTTCTTGGTATTCCTCGTCGTATATATCCGAAACCCGCTTGAAGAAGAGCAGCGGAAAGATGTATTGTTTGAAGTCGGCAGCATCAATCATTCCCCGCAGAATATTGGCAGCTCCCCATAGGTATTCCTCTAATTGTTTTTGTGTCATATTGTTGTTTGAATTGAAGGCGAAAATAAGGAAAATTTTCTACAAATGATTTCCTTCGATTAATTCAAAAAACTCATTCTTTTTAGGCTTTGGACGAAGGATGGAAGAGCAAGAGGTAAGATTTTAACTGGTATTCCCAGATAGCTGCTACCACCTAAATCTTCAAAGAACTTTTTTTCAAACTGAACAAAAATCCATAAATTGAAGTCTAAAAAGAAAGAGGTAGTCACTCTACAAAAAAGTGTAATTTTAGGCATGGATAATAAACTGAAATTATTAATTATAGAAAATGAAATTTTATTAACCTTGTTTCCCTTTCAAGGTATCTTTAATGCTTCGCCCAAATATATTGGAGAGTACTTCAATGAATTAAAAAAAGGAGGGGTAAGGTTAGATTTTTCAATTTCGAAATTCTATGCACTCCTCGTAGAATTAGAAAATTTGGGCTATCTGCAAGCAGCAAAACGAGCGGGGGACAACCTTATTTTCTTGCAAATGCATCCATTGTTGAGGTTTTTTCTTCAAACTCTTATTCAATCTCAATCAGTTTTAAAACAAGGTATTTTAGAAGGCTTTGAATGGTATTACTACCGTTTGGCAATTTATATTAACAACCAATTGGGTGCGCCAGAGTTGGCAAACCTAAGAGTGGGAATTGAGTGGGCAAAGTTAGAATTACCTAACCTCTGTTTTGTAACTACCCAAACGCTGTATCAAGAAAACAGAATCTGTTTGCATACGCTCAATACAACAACTCACTATTACAAAAGAATCGAAAAATATGCTGAAATCATTCAGTTTTTAGACCAGTTATTGAAGAAAGCACGAAAGGAACAAAAAACAATTCCCCCTCTTCAACTTTCCATTTTGTATCATGATAAAGGAACTGCATATATTCGATTGGATAAGCCTGAGTTGTCGGAAGAATCTTTATTGAAGGCTTTGACGATTCGAAGTCACAAAGAAGATGCTAAAAATTGGGAAGTTTACCATCAATTGGGCATGGCTTATCACCAAAAGTTGAACTATACAAAAGCTTTGGAATATTACGGCAAGGTAGAAACGATTTTGCTGACAGTTGATTATGACGAAGAACTGGCAAGACTATACAAGAATATAGGCAATGTGTATCAACGGTTAGCCGAGTATGAAACCAGCCAAACCTACTTTAACAAAGCTCTTGAGTTGCTAAAAGAGTATCCTGATAGCCGAGAACTTTCTCCTCTACATTCAGATTTGGCAACAATGTATTTCAATTGGCGGAAGTATGAATTGGCACGAATTCACAATGAAAAAGCCTTGGCTTTTAATGAAGGCTATCCTGCTGGTGAATTGTTGTCAGGAATTGTTAGAAATAATTTGGGAATGATTTATTATTCCTTGGCAGTTGTAGGGAATTCCGGTTTCTACAAAAAAGCCGAAGACTGTTTTCACAAAGCTATTGCTGTATTTATTTCCTTAAAGAGTGTTTCCAATGAGGCAAATGCTTATCACAATTTAGGGAACCTGTTTTTTGGTACAGAAGATTATCCTGCTGCTGAGGAGTACTGGAAAAAGGCTTTGCTTTTGGATAAATCGGATCGGAGGGCTGCCGATATTCAATTCAACTTAGGAGAGCTTTATTTTGCTACAAAGGAATACAAGAAGGCATTGATTAATTTTGAAAAAGCAATCTATTTTTATGAACAAGAAAATGTATCAACTGCCTTTGAATTGGTGTATCATAGATTGAGTCAGACCTGCACAGAGTTGTATCAATACGATAGGGCTATTGAGTATGAATTGAAATCACTTCACCAAACGACCTCACCTCGCAATCGTATGGTGAGTTACATAGACTTGGCGGCACTTTATTTATTAAAAAAAGAAATGCCTATGGCTGCGGACTATTACCACAAATCGGTTAATGTTTTGGAACTTGTCAAGACAAAAGAGGTGAGGGAAGTATTTGAAGAAAAGATGATTTTTTTGAAGAAGCAGCCAGCCTTTTCTAAATTTTGGAAAGAAGTGGAGAAGGTGTGATTAAAGTCGAAGAGACGTGTATTAAAAATAAGTTAGAAAATGAACAAGCTCCAGAAAAACATATCTATTCATCATCATTGGACAAAATTAGATGCAGATATACAGGCAGTATTGATTGCTCTGACACCTTTCCAAACCTATATCAACATTGAAGAACAGATGTTGGCTACGTATGTAATGCTATTGAATAGTGAAGGTTATTTCCATTTGAATGAGAAAGTGTTCGATGTTGCTCTACGAGAGGGAGTCGACTTGGGATGGTTGTATCTTGAAGAAGATGCCAGCTTCATACAAATTCAACCTGCCATTGCTCTATTTTTGAAGCATCAGCGAAACTTACTTTCCATTGAAACTCGGGAAATGCTTCAAAAAGCGTTTCTTCAATACTATCATTATTACCTATCTTACGTTGATGAGTTTATCAAATCACATAACCAAAATCAAATAGAGGATGGACTATTAGTAACTTATTTTGAACAAGATACATTGCGGTATGTCATTCAAAATGCGTTTCGTTTTAAAAGTGAGTTTATTGAATTTTACCTTTCTATATTGACCTCTTATATGACATTCGCAAAAGAGTATCGGGAAATGCTATTTTGGTTAGATGGTTTTTTAGACTTATTAGACAAACAAGTTCCTTCTGATTATGTGACCATGCTTCGCATAACTGCAACTATAGAACAAGCTAACGCTCAATTAGCTTTAGAAAAATATACGTTTGCTGTACTTCTATACCAAAAAGCAAGCGAAATCAATACTTTTTCTGGGGATTATCTGGATGATTATTTACAAGCACAAATTTTAAATAACCTTGGCGTAGCTTGGTTTCAATTGACAAAATACGAAGAAGCTATAAAGAATTTTAAGATGGCAAGCTCTTTTCCTTTTTACCAAGAACACCCTGTTGAACAAGCCGAAATCTACCAAAATTTAGGCAATGTCTCCTTCAAAAAAAAGGACTATAAGGAAGCAGAATACTATTACCTTGAAGCACTTCGTATTTTTGAAGAAGCCCATGTTGAGCATGGAAAGATGGCTATTTATCAAAACTTGGGAACTTTGTTGTCTTCAGAATGTACCATTGAAACAGATACAAAACAGGTTCAACAAGCCAAACAATATATGCTGAATGCCTATCAGTTGGCTCTTGATTTAGAAGACTATCAGACCTTAGCAATGAGTTCGGTTGCATTGGGTATATTGGCATATAGAAGGGAAATGTATGAAAAAGCAATCGGTTTTATCCAGAAAACACTTTATTTAACGAGCCAATTTGACTTTGTACACATTGAAGGACAGGCATTTGAATTGTATGCACTGGTGAAATACAAATTAGGGAATTATCAAGAAGCCATAGATTATTGCCACAAAGCCATGAATGCCTTTCAAGAGATAGATGATGAATATAAATTGGGGAATGTGTACGCACTTTTTGGTGATTGTTTTTTGGAATTGGCAGACGGCGCTCCCGAAGCGGAGGGGATTGCTTCTCTTCGAAAAATGCAACTATTCTATCAAAAAGCAGTCGTGATTTTTGAAAAATTTGAGGATTGGGAAAATAAAAATAGAATGCAGGAAGCTATCCAAGTGATTGATTTATTAGATGATTAATCCAACTTCAAATCCCCTGATTTGAAGTTCTCCAAAACATCTACTACCAACATTTCTTTTATATGAGGCAAGACCCTTTCCATCACGGAAGGGAAACCCATTAAGATCTTTAATAAGCGATGTAAATCAGATTCTTCTCTCTTCAATATTGCTTTGATATTTTTGCCACATGTTTTTTCCAAAATGCTGTTAGCAAGTGCGTAAGTAGCTTCTTTGTCCAACCCCTTGATTCTGTATATGTTGTCTCGAAAAGTTGCGTCTTGAAGGACATTTTCTGGATTTACAGAACCATACAAAACAAGTGTATTTCCCTTGATTCCCTGCAAAAAATCAACAAGATTCATATCCTTTAGCTGGAAAATATTATCTAAGATGAGGCAGTACCTATCTGCATTTAGTTTTTGGTGTATTCTTCCTTCTTGAAGAATCAAGGATTGCTTGTTAATAGTTGCTTGATACTCTTCGGTAGAAAATATTTTTTCTGCAAGAATTTTCATGATTTCCTGTTTGGTGTAGTGCTGTTTGCTAAAATCAAGATAGACAACTCCTTCAACAAAATCGGTCAATTCCCACCACCAAGACAAGTATTTCAAAAGTGCAGATTTCCCTATTTCAATCATTCCAATAAGTAGCAAATGATTGTGTTTCAACAATAGTTTTTCGATTTTGAGAATATCCAAATCCCTTCCATAAAAACCATACTTAGGAGCTTTGTACCGATTGTATTGTTTGCGTTTGTTGTAATAGGCAATTTCTTCTTCCTCGTCAAATTTTTCCAATAAGAACTCAAAATCTCGATTCTTATATACCACAGGAAGCATCCAGTCCTCCAAATCTATTTCATAACCCAAATCTGCTTTTCTGCTCTTTTGATTGTAGAGTTCCTTTCTACCAAAAAAAATAGCCTCCTCAACTTTACGATTTTCAAACAGTCTTCGGTACAGTTGTTCCATCAACTTCGTTGCTCCTGTCACCGAAACAGAATAACGCATTGCCAATACAAGGTACATCCCTTTCTCAACCAAAGCCTTCCCCAAACTCGTTTCATCCGCTTCCCCTTCTTGTTTTGCAGATTGGCAAGCATTGAGTATGCAGATAGGAATGTGTTTTGTTTCCAATGATTGCGCCAATTCCGTTGCCTCAATCGGCACTGCCACTCCTTTTTCATCGCTTTCAAAAAAGATAAACGCCTTCTTTCCTCCAAATTCCTTTAGGTCATCTACCCCATACCGAATATTGAAATTTCCCTTGAAACTGTACTGTTGAAAACTCAACTTATTTGCCCTTCGTTCTTTTATCAATTCTTTCCAAGTAGCCACTTTTCCATGTAAGTCAAAGTGAATAATGTGGTAATAACCCTCTTTCACCTCATCCAGATGTTGTATAAATCGCTGAAAAGTACCTGGTCTTAAGATATGAGGGCGGACCCGTAGGGATGATTTTTGTATCAATTCTATCAAAGGTCTTTGAATCGTTCGGTGATTCACATCGTTTTCTTCTTCTGGTCTTGCCGTTACAATTAGTAGGTTGATACAAGGAGAAGCAAGAGCTTTTGTCTTGATATAAACGGCATTAATATTTTTTCTGACGAATATCACTCCACTAATGGTCAAAGGTTTGGACAGTTCAGAATCTTTCATGCTTTCCCAATGAATCGCTTGAAAATCATTACTTGCTCCAATTACTTCAATGGTCAAGTCCGTTAGTTTATACTCGACAATGATCTTTTTATAGAGTGCATATACCTCCTTATTATTTTGAAAAACCCCTTTAAAAAGTCGTTCTCCATACTCTCGAAGTTTACTTTGACAACTTTCAACACGAGATTTTGCCGTATAAGGTTCAGAAATATACTTTTCAAAATACCATTCAAAATTTTCTTCTTCCTTTGAGTTAAATGGATTGATTAGTTCTATTTCAAAAGTAGCCTTCTCCTGAAAATCTAATTCTATTTTAAAATCTCCCAGCTCAGTTTGTTCAATCTCTTTTATTCTAATAATCATTCGTTAAGTGCTTGATTTTGTGTTTAAAATGAATGTCTTGACTAACTTCAAAAATACGTTCTGCAAGTTTTATGCTGTTTTCAATTTCTGGTATGTGTTCTACTTCAATAAAATAAGTCAAAGACTTTAGACACTCCATTTGCGCCAAGTCTTGCTGTCCCAATGCCAAATGACTCATAGCCAAAAGTGCTCTGGATTTTGCCAATCCAAATGGGTTTTCAATTTCTCTATAGAGCACCATTCCTTCTTCCAATACCTTCATTGCATCCTCATAGAAACCAATATTGTAACACATCAAAGCGATATTGGAATAAGTCTGAGCCATCAGTGTAGGATTTTCCGCTTTTTCATAACAAAGTAGCGCTTTTTGAGCATACTCAAAAGCTTCTTCCAAAACTTCCTTCTCAAAGCTAACCGCACTTAATAAATTGTAGGCATTTCCTTCTTGTTGGTGGTTTTTATGTTTAATCGCATCCTTGATAGCTAATTGGCAGTGTTGTTCGGCTTTATCAATTTGCTTTGTAGTGTAATACAAACTTGCCAAATCTTGTAAGATTTTTCCAATAGGCTGACTTTCCTTTGTGTCTGACAAAGCTTGTTGGAATTCCTTCTCCGCATCAATAAACTCTTTTACATGTTGTAAATGACGAGCCAAACTAAGCTGAGCAGCCTTCAAACCTTTTTTATCACCCGTATTTTCGTAACATAAAATAGCTTTGTCTAAATAATGCTTACTTTCCTCATGTTTATGAAGTTCAAATAAAGCTTCACTCAAATTGAATAGGAGGCTCCCCATTTGTGTATATCCATCAACTTGTTCTGCTAAGGACAAGGCTTTTCTATGGTAATCCAAAGCCAAATTCACATTATCTGTACAATTTGCCAAACTACTATACAAGGCACATTTGAGAATCTTGACATCTATCTTTCTAAAGGTATGCTGGTTTTCCTGACAAGATGTCAAAGCCTCTTCAAAATACTTCTTTGCTGCACCTAAACGTTCAAGTTTTAAATAGGCCGTCCCTATAGATTCAATAAGTAATACATAGAGTTGAGTATCACTAAATGATTCTATTTGGCGATCAATAGCAGTTTTTAATTTTTGACAAAAATGTAAAAGCTGGTCGAATAGACCTTCTTCATAAAAATAAGTAGAAAGTATATAGTACACGAAAAAAACATCCTCACCTAAATCAGCAGATAAGAAAGCAGCATGGTATATATTTGAGTGGTCATATTTGAGTATTTCTTTAAAAGTGGATTGATCTTCCTCCAAATCGGACTTCAACAAGCCATATAGTTCTTTGGCAGATTGTGTGTAGTAGCGAATAAAACTTTCATTGAGCGTTTTCAAAAAATGGGAAGGGCACTGTTCTTTGACATACTGATTTAGAAAGTGAGAAAACATTGGAGAAACTTCTAGAAAAGCAAGTTTTGAAGGTGCCTGTACCAAGAAGCCTACATCAATTGCTTTAATGACTATATTGTAAAATGGCTCAGGGTTTTGATCCAAATGGTGGTATTCGGATAATAAGGATAAATAATCCCAAAAAATATCATAGTTGTAATAAAAATTAGATTGGAAAGGCATAAAACACAACAAGACCTGTTTTTCTTCGTCAGAAAAAGCAACCCACATTTGTTCGTATCTTTTTAATGGTGTATTTTTCATTCCTAAACCGTCTTATATTTCACATTCTGCAAACACAACTTAACGTTGGCGTTTTGCTTTTTTCTAAGACAAGTAATTTACTAAAAGAAAGGTTCGGTCTATCTATTCCTTCACCACCCGTCTATTCTCTCCAACCTGCAATACACAAACATAGGCTGCATCTGCCAAATTTATGGGTAGTTGTAGTTTATTCAAATCGGTCAAATACCCACAAATTAAAGTCCAAATCTTTGAAGGCAACAATGCCAAATTCTTTGTTGTAGTAGAGTTCGGTTAGCCCTCTTTCTTCGGATTGGGTTACTTTGTAAACGTTGGTGAAGGTTTTGTTTAGGAGGGTTACATTAGGGAATAATTCGTAGTCTTTCGTAATACCAAAATCTTCCTCTTGTTCGCTGTCATTACCTCGCAGGTAAACAATATATTCAAATTCAAGAGTGAACTCTATATTATGAGTTGTTCCCTCAACTAATGTAAATAGCTGAATGTGAAATTTATCTGCAAATATTGGCTTTCTCATTGAATAATGAGGATATAATCTCAAGCTAAATTCAATGTTTGATTCAAAACTACTATACGGTATTCCAAATTGCTCACGTGCAAATTTATATTGGTTTTCATTTCCATTTTCGCAAATTAGTGTAAAAGGTGTACTATAGTATGCTTGAAGGACGGGAGATAATTGATATCGAGGTTGAAATTTTATTTCTTCTCCCTCTTGATTTTTATAAAAAATTAATTCACCTTCCCTTCTATAAGGAATCATGTTTAGAGAGACGCTATCTACAAAAACATGTCCTATATCAATTGTGTCAACTTCACATTCAATATTAGAAATTGTGTCTCCTATAGAGTCATCCTTCTTACAAGCCCCCAACATCACCAAAAAGCAAAGAAAAGTAACAATCAGAAACCTCATAGGAAAAATATTTTTGCATAATTAATACTACAATGTAACAAAGCTATGAATATTTTACGAATTTATGTGGCTCATAAACCATAACATCAATCTCCTCTAAGTCACCTAAATATTTCTCTATCAACCCTTTCACTTTTTCCCATTCCAAACCACCGTAACCACAGCCCAAAGCAGGAATTGCAATACTCTTGATTTCATATTCTTCAATTGCAAGTACCAAAGCCTCTAAGCCCGTCTCAATGTATTCATATATAGACTTTCCTCGCCAATGTTTTTTAGTAGGAAGGTTAACGATGTATTTTTTTTCAATTAATGTACTCTCTTGAACCACTAAAACCTGCCCTATATCAAAAACCTTATCCTTGCAAGCCTTGTGATAAACTTTGAAGTTGTGAGGATAGGCTTTTTTGAATTGCAGTGCGATTCCTTTTCCCATAACACCTACTGTATTGACTGCATTTACGAGTGCTTCAGTAGGAGCTGTTAATAAATCGCCTTTTGTGTATTGTATCATGGATGATGCTATTTATTCAAATCTATCAAATACCCACAAATTGAAGTCTAAATCTTTGAAGACAACAACGCCGAATTGTTTGTTGTAGTAGAGTTCGGTTAGCCCTCTTTCTTCGGATTGGGTTACTTTGTAAACGTTGGTGAAAGTTTTGTTTAGGAAGGTTATTCTCCTTTATTGCCATCTAATATTTCACCCAAAGCTTGCAGTCTTTTTTCAATCGCTTCAAAGGAAGGAAGGTGCTTCGCCAGTTTTTAGTTAAATTCTGCAACCAATGGTTGCAGAATTTAATTATCACTATAAATCAATTTTTTACAACTATTTTTACCCCTTCAATAACTTCACAACCCGTCTTTCTTCCCCAACCTGCAATACACAAATATACACCCCATCCGCCAAGTCACAAGGCGTAAAAGTCACCTTATACGTTCCCGATTGCTGCAGTTGATTGTTCACCAAATGCTGCACCACTTTACCCGACAAGTCGTAAATGCTCAATGTTACAGGGCTGTCGTTTTGTGGCAAAAAGTACTCGATGGTTGTAGATTCATTGAAGGGATTGGGATAGACGATTGCAGAAAGTTCTTCAATCGAAGATTTGAAGGCTGTCGATTCTGTATTGGCATCTTCTTCATTTGAAGGTACTTGGACTAAAGGCGCAGCATTACACGCCTCCAAAATTGCAGCAAAAACACCACCATTTTCCACTTCAAAACCCGCTTCCAGTTGCACAGAATTGGCAGCCTGAAAGGTTATCGCTTGACCATCTTGAACCACCACATTGCCGCCATCGTTTAGATTACCCGCACGAATGAAGTCCGAGGTTTGGGTCAAAGCGGGCAAACTGTTGGTGTTTTCGTATTCGACCGACACACCGTCGGGGCAGCAATTGGCAGAATTATCAACATTCACCGTCACCTGTGCGCTGTCCGTACAGCCATTTGCATCTGTCACAACGACTGTGTAAACCGTTGTAGAAGTTGGGTCTGCCGTTGGGTTGGCAATTGTCACATCATTCAAAGAGCCATCATCGGGAGTCCAAGCGAAAGACACACCACCCGTTGCGCCCAACTGTGTGCTGTTACCCTCACAAATCGTCACGTCTTGTCCAGCATCCGCTATTGGAGAACCGACCGTAGTAGTAATGTCCAAAGTACCGAGATTGTTAGCGGTGTGTTGTGGTTCGTCGTTGCTTTGGTTGATAACCGTCAAATCTGCATCAAAAGATAAATCACTCGTTTCGTTTCCATTCACCACATCAAAACAGATTGTTCCAAAGTTCACCCAATCCGTATTGTTCACAATCGGACATTCGGCATTGCAGACAAAACCACTGCTGTTCATAATCGTGGTGACATTCCAATCGCCCAATGCGCCACTTTCGTTTGAACCTGTGGCAGTTTTGAAGTAAGGTTGGTAAGTTGTTTCGGGAGCAATTTCACACTCCGTCGCGCCTCCACCCGAAGCGGTCAAATTGAAGAAGTTGGCAGCCGTATAAGTGGGGTTGGTGATAGATGCTTTGTTGTAATTGACCCAAATCGTATGCGAACCTACCGCAAAATCGGGCGCAGCCGTTGCTCCTTTCACTTGAATATCCACACAAAAACTACTCTCGTTGCCGCATGATTTCTGCTCATTCGCAAATTGAAGGTCGTAGCTCGAAGGATTGTCGACCGCACTTTGGGCTTCAACAATTGTAACCGTTTCGGTGATTTTGCATTGGTTATCATCCGTTACAATGACGCTGTGTTCCCCTGCTGCCAAGCCTGTCGCCATATTTGTTGTCGAACCATTTGACCAATTGTAGGTGTAAGGACTTGCGCCGCCACTAGGCGTAACGGTTGCCGTTCCGTCCTCGCCACCATGACAGCTTGCTTCGGTTTCTTCCATCGTTGCGTCCAAATCTCCGCATACATCCACACCAAAAACAGCATAGGAACGGGCAGGAATCGAAACGGTGATATTGCCGCCTGTGACAGTTGTTGTAGCAGTGTTGCTTGTACCTGTCAAATCGGTCAAAATCGTTCCGTTTGGCAAGTTTGCATTGACGTTTACGCCATGTGTCATGTCGAGCGTTTCCCCTGCAAAGTTGATGGCTACGATGATGTCGTTGCCCGAAGGCGTTCCCATGATTTGATAGAATACGGTGGTACTGTGGAGATTGTTGGTGATGTTTTGGAAATAAGGCGTGCTGTGGCGACTCAAATAATCCCTTCCTGTTGAGCCGTTTATATAGACCTTGTGAATCTGCAATAAATCATCCAGCTCTTCCTTCAATGACTCATTGGGTGCATGAGGAATGTTTGTACCGTAGTAGTCGGGATAAAAAATACAGGGCAAACCGACTTGATTGTTGGTCAAAAGATAGGCATAACCCAAAATCGGGTCGTTCTGCACTGGTGGGTCAAATTCTTCTCGGTAATCGTGGTTGTTGAGGAAGGTAATCGCCTGAAAACCCGAACCACCAGCACCATCCACAATTCCCGCATGGAAAATGTCTCTTGCATCATAGCCAAAGGCATCACACGCATCCTTCAATGCTTTTCGCAAGGAAAAATCGAAAGCTCGAACGCTAATCGAGTCTTTTGTATCGGCATCCATTTCGTTCAATACATTGTCGACCCAAGCCTTCAATGTTCCCGCATTGGTGTCAAAATATTCGCCGACTACAATGCCTGGATTGATGCCTTGATAATGTAGGTAGTCCATCAAATTGCCTGTAAAAGAAGAAGGGAAATGCTTCACTGCATCCATTCGATAACCCCGAATACCGACATCTTGCCAAAGCCATTTGCTCCATTCCTGCAAGGTGTCAATGGTTTCTTGTTTGGTCTGGTCGTAGTCGTAAAAGAACCACATACCATCTTGGTCGCCACTCAAAGAGGTTGGGTTTCCGTTGGGTCTGAAATAGTTGTAGTCCATTCCGCCACGTCCACTTGGTAGGTTGGTAAAGTCGGTATAGGTTTGGTAAACGACTTGACTTTGAATGTCTTGTGATTGTGCTGCTACCCAAATACCATAAATAAAGTGGTCGGAATAGTTGCCATTGGAGTTGGTGAGATAAATATACAGCACATCGCCATTCGCATCAAAATCACTTGCCGAAAGCGTCAATTTGAATTCATCAGTCAAGCAGCCACTTCCATCTGTCGTTGCGGTCATGTCCACACCCAAAGTCAAGTCATTGAAGCCCTGTCCACAATCTCCGCCTCCATTGGGTTCACTTTCGGTCAAAGCCACTTGGTTTTGGAAACCCACCGTATTGGTGTGCATATAGACTTTGTAAGGTTTGTTGTAGTAATTGGAGTGTTGGGAAGCCGAGCGAATTTTGAAGTAGTAGTCGCCTGCCCCATTTCCAGATGCACCGCCCAAAGGCAAAACACAGCGATATCTATCCGATGGAAAAGGTGCATCGCCATTGTTTACTTTCGTACTGTTGTAGTTTTCTATCCAGCCTTCCACTGCGCCATTGTCCTCTGGACTTCCGCCATCTCGGTGGTTATAAACTACATCTGCAACGGCTTCAATGCCCACATTTCCAAACAAATCTATGAGGTCGTCCAATTGCTGACGAGTTCCAAAACCCGTAGCTCCTCCACCGTATTCTCCCAAGTCATACAAATCCTTCGGGTCGTAGCCATTGCTGCCACTTCCAAAACTGGCTCTCGACAAAGGCGGCAACCATACATGAGTAATCCCTGCATTGGCGAGTTCGGTAGCCTTGGCTTCAATGGTATCTGCCCAATTGTGACCATTGGCGGTTTTGGGATAGTCCCAATACCAACCTTGCATCATAACATCTTGGGCAAGGGTGGATTGAAGGGAAAGAAGTAAGAGGAAAGTAAGAAGGCTTTGAGGTATTGGTAGATTGTATTTCATAGAGGAAATGTTTTGATTGCCAAAGTTAAGCAGTTTTGGCTAGTAGAACAATAAGTAATCATCAAATGAATGTCTGCTTTTCTTCAAAAAGCAAGGTATTAAATTGATGTTGTGAGAGAGCAAATTGTTACCGATTCTTTTGATGATTTTTAGAAGAAGGTTTGGAGGTATAAGAAAAATACTTTACCTGTGATTTTAAGTATATTTTTCTGAGCTGTCAACATTTGGATAGTTTTTACGTTTAAATCACGCATCATATAGATGTAAAAATCATTTTTAACAAAAAAATCAAACAACTATGAAACTTTCAAAAATGTTGAATCAAACGATGGGATATTTATTCCAAGCAGTTGCTTTTATGTATTTAATGACCTGCAATTTTCTTGCATTCGCTCAGGATGGGGATAAAGGTCTTGACATTGATGTGGATATTGGCTCTGATGGAGGAGAAGCTATGTGGTATG
Organism: Bacteroidia bacterium; assembly: GCA_030427245.1. Classification (GTDB taxonomy): domain Bacteria; phylum Bacteroidota; class Bacteroidia; order Chitinophagales; family UBA2359; genus JAUHXA01. The sequence goes on from JAUHXA010000012.1 coordinate 39,691, forward strand.
CCAATCCCATAATATGGGTAGTCGTTGCCTTATTTGTGATTGTAATTGTTGCATTGAGTACAAGAGGTAAAAGTGCATAACTTAATCATTTAAATCTAAAAAAATAAAAGCCGACTTATAAGATCTTCGGTGTTAGGGTTGAAGACTTGGTAAGTAAAAAAGAAAAAATAACTCATCGACCAATATTCCCCTTTTGAAAGGGGATGGGGTATGTTAGCAAAAGAAAACGAGGAGTTATTTTTTTACCCTTACTAAGTCGGCTTTTTTAGTTGAAATACTTCCTTCAATTATCACTTTCTCAAATCTGCCAATTGTTGAAACAATTCACGTTCTTTATCCGTCAAATTTTGAGGAAGTTGTATATTGACCTTCGCATACAGGTTACCGTATTTTGAAGGATTGTCAGGTTGAGGCATTCCCAAATTCTTCAACCGTAGCACCTTACCTCCACTTGTACCTTTGGGAATATTGATGTTAATATTGCCTTTCAAAGTTTGTATTTTCTCCTTACCCCCCAAAGCCGCTTTATAAATATCTACAGGTACATCCACATACAAATCATCTCCCTTGCGTTTAAAAATAGTGTGTTTGGCAATGTGAATATTCAAAAATAGATCTCCATTAGGCCCGCCGTTTTTACCTTTTCCACCTTTGCCTTTTATCTTCAAAACGCTTCCATCTGCAATGCCTTTTTTAAGGGTAATCCGTAGCTTTTGACCATTGATTTCAATGACCCTTTTACCACCTTTGTAAGCATCTTCTAGGGAAATGCTAAAATTGGCTTCAATATCTGCTCCTTTGTAAGCAAACTGCCCACCTCCACTGCTTCCTCGTTTGAAAAACTGTTCAAAAATATCACTTGGTCCACCTGAAGTTTGGCCCGCACTTCCTCCAAATTGGCTGAAAAAATCTTCAATATTACCGTCAAACTCTACTCGAGTTGCACCACCTTGACCTCCAAAAAAATCGTGGAAGCCGCCAGTTGTTCCACTTCCATTTGCCCCTGCCTGTTCGTACATTTTCCACTTGTGTCCAAATTGGTCGTATTTTTTGCGCTTTTCATCATCACTCAATACCTCATAAGCTTCACTTGCTTCCTTAAATTTTTCCTCCGCTGCCTTATCATCTGGATTTCGGTCGGGATGGTATTTGAGTGCTATCTTGCGGTAGGCTTTTTTTATTTCCTCAGCCGTCGCAGTCTTAGACACCCCCAATATGTTGTAGTAATCTTGCTTTTGCATGGCTTACAATTGTTTTTATTTGAAATCTACTTTTATCAATCAACTTATAACAAGCTATGTGCCATCTCTATTCACCTGCAGATATGGCATGTTTCAATTAGGTGTTATGACAAAAAGGCATAATGAATGAGTATTTCCTGTCATTTAATCTTTTTATCCAAGCATGATTTTTGATATTCAGCTAAAAATCATACTTTTCAATAGTTTTAGCCGAATAACATTTTGAATAGAGGGCTAAAATTTGTGAAGTAGAATGAATTTTCAAAAAATACTGAAAATATTGAAAACTATTTAATGCTTGCAGACATTATTCCATTACCAAGTGTAATTGTCGTATTTTTGTACGAACAAATTCCATACTACTTATTAAAATGGAAAAATCTAACGATATGAATACTTCCAAACTGCTCGATAGAGCGATGCGTTCACATTACGGTGAGGCGGAACCTTTGACAATTGAAGAGGGGACTTTTTTATTTCACAATGCTACCACAACCGAATTAATGTATGTGGGCAATGAACTGCGGAAATACCACAAAAAAGACACTTTGGGCAAAGTGACTTGGATTATTGACCGCAATGTGAATACCACCAATGTATGTGTAGCCAACTGCAAATTCTGCAATTTCTTTGTACCTCCTTCTGCAAAATTTGCAGACAAAGCCTACATTACGAGTATCGAAACGTATAAACAAAAAATCGAAGAAACTTTTCGATATGGTGGAGAGCAGTTGTTATTGCAGGGCGGACATCACCCCGATTTGGGCGTAGAGTATTATTCCAATTTGTTTAGAGAACTGAAAAGTCTGTATCCAAATCTGAAATTACACGCTTTGGGGCCTCCTGAGATTGCACATATCGCAAAAATTAGCAAAAAAACACATCGTGAAGTGTTGGAGGCTTTGATGGAGGCAGGTTTGGACTCGCTGCCAGGTGCAGGCGCAGAAATTTTGGTAGATAGGGTTCGCTACAATATTGCGAATGGCAAATGTGGCTCTGATGAATGGTTGGAAGTCATGCGAGTAGCGCATCAACTGGGCTTGACAACTTCTGCTACCATGATGTTTGGGCATGTCGAAACGATTGAAGAACGCATGGAACATCTGGTGAGAATCAGAGAAATACAAGCTATGAAACCCGAAGGAGCAAACGGATTCTTAGCGTTTATTCCTTGGCCCTATCAGGATGAAGATACAATGCTTCGTCGCATTCGCGATATTCGCAATGAGGTGACAGGGGATGAGTATGTGCGAATGATTGCGCTGAGCCGAATCATGTTGTCGAATATTCACAACATTCAGGCTTCTTGGCTGACAGTTGGCAAGGCGGTTGGGCAAATTTGTTTGCACGCTGGCGCAAATGATTTTGGTTCAATTATGATTGAAGAAAACGTAGTTTCGGCTGCAGGTGCACCACACCGTTTCACCTCCAATGACATACAAGAAGCGATTCGTGAAGCAGGTTTTACGCCACAACTCCGCAATCAGCACTATGATTTTAGAGAGTTGCCTGAAACAGTGGAACAGCAAGTGATTGATTATTAGTGAACCTTCCAAAATAATTCAGACCAATAGAAAGTAAACTCAATATCAGCTATTAGTTGCATTTGAGCTTGTACTTTGAATTTGAAGTTTCACTTAGGGTTGGTTATCACATCTAAGGCACTGGATCCTCCCCATGCCCTCCCCATGGGTGGCAAGACAGTATGCGTTTTGCCGCCAAAAAACTACCGTATAAAAATCCATGTTTTTGAAGGGCTTCCATTGCATATTGAGAGCAAGTAGGAGTAAATCTACAAGTAGGCATGGTGTAGGGTGAAATAGCGGTGCGGTAGAATTTTATCAGCAACAATAAGATGAATTTTATTGGAGTAAAAAGAAAATCCAGTATTTTTCGAAGATTTTGCATTTTATTAGCGATCGTATTGTTTGCACAAAAATCGAAGGCAAGCACGCATTTTACCATAAATCATAGAGTATGGTAGCGGTTCTCGTCCCAAATAAATAAACATCAAGGCTATCTGAATAGTTGGAACATTGTCTGAAATTTCACCTTCTTTTTCTTGAAGTGAATTAGAAAATATGGCATACAGTCGGTGTTTGTTTTGCCGATAGGCCTCTCGTACATGTCTTTTGATAAAGTTGCGATTGTGAGCTTTGGGAATGAAGCGTTTGGGAACGCTTATCATGAACTGTGCAGGAAAAGGAGTAGGTAATTCTGTTTCGAGCCAGACGATTCGGAAAGGATAAATGACCTTAGACTTCGACTGCCTTTTGTCAAATAGCTGATCAATGATCTTTGTGCTTTTGAGGCGTTCCGCTTTATGGAAGGTAAAACGGGGGGAGTCATGGGTCATATTTCTATTGAGGTATAAAAACAACAATATGGCAACCAAGCCTTTGTGGTTTGATTGCCATATTCAAATATAAAAAAGTTTTAGAAATAGCTTAGAAAGAAAGTAGTAATAACAAGACTACTTCAATCTCAACTCGTCAGAAACCGTCAACTTTGCTCGTCCTTTGGCTCTTCTACGTGCCAAAATTTTGCGACCGCTTTTGCTGCTCATTCGCTCTCTAAAACCGTGTTTGTTCTTTCTTTTTCGCCTTGATGGTTGAAATGTACGTTTCATTTTCCTTACTTTTTATTATTGGGCTGCAAATTTAGCATTTATTGAGAGAATATAAAAATAAACTTTCAAAAATTAAAATTCAAAGTGCAAGTTTAAACTCAAATACTGGTTTTGGATTTGTATTTTGAGTTTGAACTTGCATTTTATCAGCCGTTCATTGATATTAAAAATTCTTCATTAGAGCGTGTGCCTCTCATATGATTGAGTAAAAAGTTCATTGCTTCCTCTGTGTTCATATCTGCAAAGTGATTACGGAGTATCCACATACGCTGCAATACGTCACGATCGAGAAGTAAATCTTCACGGCGGGTGCTGGAAGCAATTACATTTATGGCTGGATAAACGCGTCGGTTGGAGAGTTTACGATCAAGCTGGAGCTCCATATTACCTGTTCCTTTAAACTCTTCAAAGATGACTTCATCCATTCGAGATCCCGTTTCAATCAATGCAGTAGCGAGAATCGTCAGTGAACCTCCATGCTCAATATTCCGAGCCGCACCGAAGAATTTTTTCGGTTTGTGGAGTGCATTGGCTTCAACACCTCCTGAAAGAACCTTACCTGAAGCAGGTGCTACAGTATTGTAGGCTCGGGCAAGTCGGGTTATAGAATCCAATAGTATGACTACATCATGACCACATTCCACCAGTCGCTTGGCTTTTTGCAGTACAATGCTTGCCACTTTTACATGACGGTCAGCAGGTTCGTCAAAAGTAGAAGCAATTACTTCTGCATTTACACTTCTTTCCATATCCGTCACCTCTTCTGGTCGTTCATCAATCAATAGGATGATTAGATAGGCTTCTGGATGATTTTTGGCGATTGCATTGGCGATATCCTTCAATAAGAAAGTTTTACCTGTTTTTGGCTGAGCCACAATCAAACCCCTTTGCCCCTTACCTATAGGGGTAAATAGGTCAATGGTACGAGTAGAATACAGCGTAGGATCTGTTACCAAATCGAATTTTTCCATCGGGAAAAGTGGAGTCAGATAGTCAAAAGGAACTCTATCTCTCACTTCGTCAGGACGTTTTCCATTGATTAGTTCTACCTTCAAGAGAGCAAAATACTTTTCGCCTTCTTTCGGAGGTCGAATCGCACCTCGCACAGTATCACCTGTTTTCAAACCAAAAAGCTTGATTTGTGAAGGGGAAACATAAATGTCGTCAGGAGAAGTAAGATAGTTGTAATCGGCAGAACGAAGGAATCCATACCCATCACTCATCATTTCTAAAACTCCTTCACCTTGAATAACGCCATCGAATTCAATATTGAAGGTTTCTTTTTTGTTATAGCGGTCCTCTCTACTGCCTCGATTGTCACGAGAGTCTTTATCCCTACTATTTCTGGTTCTAGTGATGTCACGAGAGTCTCGTTCCCTAGAATCATTTCCTTCTCGATCTTTTACTTTATCAATTTTTCGTTCCTTCCGCTCTTTGCGTTCTTTCTTGGGGGGAACTACATTATTGTTATCCTCGTCAGTTTTTGGTTGGTCTTGCTGAACAGGTTCTTCTGTTTGAGGTTTGTTATCAGGATTTTTCTTTCTGAGATTGGTTTTGGCAGGAGTGCGAGTTTTTGGTTGTTTGTCGGTAAGCTCCACAGGTTCTTCTATGGGGACTTCGGTGACATCAACATTGGCAGGAGGGGAGATTTTGGCTTGTTTATCCAAAATTTTAAAGATTAAATCTTTTTTCGTTAATCTTTGATGACTATCGACCTGAAAACTCTCTGCAATATCTTTCAATTCGGGAACCAACATCTCATTCAGTTGCAGAATGTCGTACATACGGATATGATTTTAAACAATTGAAGTGAACATACTTGTTTGGTGTTAAGAAAAGGGGTTGAAAATTATTTAGAATATTGTTATTAAAGTTAAAATGATGATTATTTGTGATTAAAGTAGTATTGCTGTGTTGGATAAATGAACAATAGTGCGGTTGAAATATGTAAGGGGGCACTTGATGAAAGTAATTATCAAAAAACAAGATTTAAAATTATAAATACATTGGTTTGTAGGGATTTATAATTTTTATGGGTTGTTTTGTTTTTTGAATGATGATTTTACGCTGGAATCTACTGCAATATTACAGCAAGTTTTTGGAAATACCAATTAAAAACGGAATAAAGTTGGGTAATATTATAATCAATGACATATTTCATGCCAAATAACTGCAATTATGTGTTTGACTGTATTATCTTTGTCCTTATTTTTTAACTTCTTGCTGAACAATTTAAAATTAAGATAGTTTTGATTTTATCTTATTTTACTCAATTTTTTATAAAACGTTTCAAAATGAAGAAATTTTTTGTTGTATTGATAATGGCTGCAAGTATGGCAGCATGTACCTCTGCTCCTGATGCTCCAAAAGCGGATGCAGAAGAGGCAAAGAAGATGGAGACTTCAACTCAAACTGGCAATGATTTGGCAGTGGATGTAGAACAAAGTTCAGTTACATTTATAGGGACTAAACCTATTGGGCAGCACACAGGTGTTATCCAAATTTCTAAAGGCAGTACCATTTCTGTTGAGAATGGAGAGATTACTGGTGGTAAGATTGATATGGATTTGACAAATTTTAAAATTACTGATGAGGAAATGGATGCTGAAAGTGCTGGAAAATTAACAGGACACCTTCAAAGTGACGATTTCTTTGATGTAGCGAATCATCCTACTGCCACTTTTGAAATCACTGGGGTGAAACCTTATACTGGTCAAGCGGCTGTGGAAGGTGAAGAAGACAAAGCTGAAGGGGCAACGCATTTTGTATCGGGTAATTTGACGCTGAAAGGAGTGACTAAAAACATTTCTTTTCCTGCGACTTTGAAGGTTGTGGATCAGGCTGTCAAAGGTCGTGCTAATTTTAATATTGATCGTACTCAATGGGGTTTGGTGTATGGCAATGATAAATCTCTTGGGGATCGCTTTATTAATCCTCAGGTGAATATTCAATTGGAGATTACGACTGCGATGTGATTTGGTGATTGATTTTGATATTGATATTGGAAAAAAAGACAGCCTTGTGAAAGTGGGGCTGTCTTTTTTGTGTGTGGGCATATTTTGAAGGTATTACAAAACGTGGTAGAAACCACGCCAACTACAGTTTTCTCTTAGAGATTTTGAACTGTGTGGGATAGTCTTGTTTTCGATTGTGTGGTGTCCGCCTTTCATAGTATTTAGATTTGCGATATAGGTGTTGGACTTTTCGGAGAAAGAGGATAACTTCTTTTTGGGCGGAGTCCTTCCTCTTTTTTTTAGGTGGGCGGCTTTGTTGATTGCCCAAATGAATGCTACTCCTACTGAACCAAATAATAGGATAAATGTTATGGTTTCAACTGTTTCATTTAGGGCTAAATTTTTAACATAGGATGCCCCTAAAAGGCTGAAGAAAATTAATCCCATACAGGAAATAAGGACTAAAGCATAGGCAGTAAAACTTAATGAACTCTGTCTGTTTATTAAAGTTTTAGACCTTTGTTGAGTAGTAGAAATATTTGTTGGGGGAGTAGCGTCTGTATTCATGATTGTAAGTGTTTAATGACTGCTTGAGATTAATTGAAATTTCTTGTCTAAAGCAGTAGGAGGTAAGAAAAATTGAATATTGAGTTTCTGTTATTGTATCTCTTGATGTTCTTCATTTCGAGAGATAACTATACTTACTATCCAAATAAAAACTCCACTACCTAAGCCAAATATTAGGCAGAAGGTCAGAATTTCGAAGAATTTACCAAGTTGTAATTGCTTGACATAAAATGTTCCGAAAAGACTGACAGCAATCAAAGCATTATAAGTAAGTACACATGTTATGTATGCTATAAAATTCGTTTCATAGCTTTCTTTTGTTGTGTTTGTGTTCATGATTGTTGATTTTGTAGCTGTGCAATACTAAAGCATATTACACAGCAATGTTTAAAAAATATAAATAATACTTATATGGGTGTGTTATCAGTAAAAAAGTCTATATTCCCTCGAACCATTTTCATGATAAATTTCATGGGGTTTTTAAGCAAGTGTATGCCATGACTCACTACCCATATTCCAATGAAAACGACTAGAACAGTTACCGAAAGTTTTATAAATCTATTTAGCCATTTATACTTTTCACAGCATTTTTTAAACCAATCTATTTTTTTATCTAATTGAAACAGTTCATAAAGAGTAGAAACTTTGTTGTCGAGTATATGGTAAGTAAACGAAACTATCTCTTTGGATTTTCTAAATATGTATAGTTTTTTTATTTTGGTAAAACAAGTGCCTGTCAAAATCAATATGGTGTTTAGGTAAGTGAGTTCGTTTTTGATTTTGTCAAAAAACTCTAAAATCTTACCAAGATTTTCTCCAAAAAAACCTTCCCCCTCTTGCTCTGCTATCATTTTTTCAGCTTCTTCTTCAAATTCATCCATTTTTTCTTCTTGTTGAGTTAAAACCTCGTTTTTTGCTTTGAGCTGATTTTCAGCATACAACATGACCCAGTTCCAATTTCTAATCAAATTTGGGGAGAAGTTGCCTTTGTTTTTTTCTAATTCAATATTCAATAATGGTTCATAAAAGTCAAAAGAGTCAATCAATACTCGAAAATTCTCAAAGCGATTCAAGCGTTTGATTAACTTTTTACGTCCATTGTGTCGTTTTAGATGCTTGCCATATTTATTAAGGGCAAAACTTACATCTTCGACAATATTTTGAATGTTAATGGTTTCTGTTAGCTCTAAAGTTTTCATTTTGTATGTTTATTTAAAGGTTATCTAATTTTATAGAATTGCAGCTATTCTTTGTATCTGTTTAGAAATTCTAATAACTCCTTTTTTCGCCCCTTGAATAATTGGGGCAAATATTTTTTTTGGGGTTTGTTTTTGTTGGTATTCTAATTTTCTGAGATACCTTTCCTTGACGTATCGGAATTCTCTGGTGCTTCTTCCCTTGGCAAATTCCAAGCGCTTCACCCAAACGCTACTGTCCTTTGGCAAAACCTCTGGTTGCAGAATGTCTTGGATAATTTCTGTATTTTCGCCTGATAATCGTACAGAATCGTGAAAGGCAAATACTCCTACGAATTTCATTTCGTAGTCTTGTTCGATTAATTTTTGGAGGAATAGGTAGGTATTAAGTAAGTTGGTAGCCTTTTTGCTTGATAAGAATTGTGAAAGGAAGGTATAATCTGCCTCGGCTAATTTTTTCTCAATATCTTTATCATCTAATGATCCAACTATCCAACCTTCGTCTAAGAAGATTTGCGCTCGTTTTGTATCTCGCTCATTTAGTAAGATGAGATTTTTAATTCTGGTTTTTTTATATTTGAGAGCTATCATAATATTGTATTTTAAAAGTTGTATTAAGCCGTTAAAAGCTACACTTATCATAATACAATATCACGCCAAGATTATTAATAATTGATTAATAGGGGGTTATGGTTTTGAGCAAAAAGGTTTATCCAATAGAATTTCGGATTTGTTTTGGAAGAGAGGAGATTTTTTCGGGTATGGGATAGCAGGTGTTCGTATGGTTAGTTCTTTTGAGGACGATAGTACTTATTTAATTCTAAGGAGCTCCTTCAGTTTGAATATTGCTTTTGGTACTTGTTTAGGTTTAAGAATACCTTTATTTGGGAAAGGATTATAATTAGACAATTTTTTTGTATTCTTGTTTAGTTTTTTGTCTTTCCAATCTCCCCAGCCTATTATTAGCGGAAAAATGGTCTTGCCTACTAAATTTGAATGTTGTAACCAATTTTGAATTTCTTTATTCAGAAAAAAATGAATGCTGATATAGCATATAATAATGTCACTGTTTTTGATGTGTTGTAATGTCTGTTTCTCTCTGTTTGTACCCATCTGAATGTCATCTTCATTCCAAATTCTTAGATGATGTGTATTTCTCAAATCATTTAAATGTTTTTTAAAATGTTTCATTGCTTTTTTATCCTCATCTGCATATAATTCTACAATTCTAGGTGAATTGTCATAATTCAAAGATAATAACTGTTTTTTTTGTTCTTCTAAATCCATACGGATATTCTCTATCGAATTTAAAAACAAATCAATATTATCATCATGCAAATTGTTTATATTCCATAATAAATTGTAAAAATCACACCATTGAGGAATATCGCAATGCTGCTCAATAAGAAAGATAGAAGGACGTATTTTACTTGTTGTATGATTTAAAAAATCCTCATAGTCAGAATTTAGAAGATTGCCTTTCGTCTTACCCTCTAAATCAATGAACTGATATATATTGGAGACAGAAGCATCAATCATTTCTGATGTTTCAGAGCAGTATCCTAGTGCCAAGTTATTAATCCCTAAAAATTTTCTCAAAATAATAGACATTAAATTTCCTTGTTCTTCTACTTTATTTAAAAAAACCTCTATTTCAGATGCAGCTTTTAATATAACCGAGGGAGAATCAAAAACAAATTTCGGATTGAAGGAAATATACCATAATAATTTTTGCTTAATGATTCTGTAAGCATTTCGTAATCTTACTCTCTTGTTATCTTGATTCCATGTAGAGCCTTCTTTTTCTTCATGTAAATCCCATAGAATTTCTGCTTGGGTTTTAAGTATTGGTTTGTTAATGACTTGTGTATATTTTCCGTGAAGCTCAATCTGTTCTAAAAATACTTTGGAGCGGATAAAAAAATCATCAGATTCTATGGATTGGAAGATAGCGTCATATTCTGTTTTTGTATCTTCCACTATTTCTCTTAGAATATAGAGATTTGCAAGGTCTGTTCCTAAAAGATTATTTGCTTCTATAATTTCTGAATCAAATAAATCTTCTTCTTCAATTTTTTCAAAATTGTGTACTGCATAAAGCTGTATCATCTGTTTATATAGGCTTGGAAACATAGAATGGATGGTGTTTAAAATATTACAATGCTGTGCGCATTTGGCTTTTTAATTGGATTAACTCATCTTCCAATTGTCTATTTTTATAATTCATTCTTTGAAGTTGTTCAATAAGAATTTCTTCCCTTAAAGCTGTTCGTCTATACTTTCGAGCCTCTTCAAAACTTTCAATCTTCTTCAACTCATTTTCTTTTTTTCTTAATCTCATTCCTTCTGCAATAGTAATTGTACTCAATTGCTTTTTTTCTTTTAGTGCGTCGATTTCTTTCTTTAGCGGTTTTTTCAGCATCCAAATCCTCGCTAAATCCATATAAGCCCATTCCTTATCTTCTATTCCAAAAGCAGTATCATAAAGCCTTTGTGTGGTGTACCCTATAAAATCTTCCTCAAATTGTTTTAAAGTGATTTTCTCACCCTCTTTTTCTAACCTAGATATTTCTTTCTCCAAGCATCCCATTACCACCAATGGACTATGCGAATTCAAAAAAAACTGCACATTCTTAAAATGTTTCCGCAACAAAGGCACTATCTTCTGCTGCCAAGAAGGATGCAAATGACTATCTATTTCATCAATAAATACAATGCCATCCGATTTGCTTGCATCCTCCGTTTCTGCAATTTTATTTTTTAACTCTAAATATTGATAAATCAAACCAAAAATCACCATTACAGAAAGAGTACCCTGAGAAGCATCTTGAAGCTTAATTATTTCATAATTGGTAAAGGAAGACTTAACATAGATATTGTTGTCTTGTTTTTTCGCTTTTCCTACTTTCACAAATTCAAAACTATCATCGCCTATTAGTTCGCAATATACTTCCTTCAATACCCTAAAAATGGGATGCTTTCCCTTAGTTCTTCTATAATATCCACAGAGTAAATTTAACAGGTGAAGAACTGTATTGTTAAAGGGGCGTTTTTTGATATAAGCCTTTGCACTATTTCCAATAATATCTTCTTGAATATCCATAGGCAACTGTTTACGTCCTTTGTCAAAAGTTCGCACATCGGGAATTGCCAAAATCGGAATTTTTGGAGTAGCAGAATTGAAGAAGGCTTTACTTTGGTCAATCAAAATAGGTTCTTCTTCTCCATTTTCTACTTCAATCTTGATACTTGCCTTGATTTCACGAGGATCTAAGCCTTCAGTAATTTTTGTCGGAATGTTAAAGAATTGAAGAGCATAGTTACCGTCACACATCAACGCTAATAAGATGCGACTCAGAAAGGTTTTACCAAAACCATTATTTCCTAATAAAATGTTGATATTGGGTTGAGGTTGCCACTCTACCTCTTCAAAGGACACTAAATTCTCAATGTATATACCATTGATGCATAGTTTTTGTTTGAGGAGTTGTTTGTACTCTAAGTCTTTTCTTTTTTGTCGATAAGGGAAAGCAAAGCGAGATAAATTGCTTTGCTCATATGCCGTAATGAGTTTATTTAGAATATCAGTATCCATAGTTTTTTTTTGGTATTCTTTTTCAAGGAAAGGAATACCATTTCTAATTTCGTCGTTTATTTCTTGTTGAAAAAATTGCATACTCTTTTTACTGATGTAGGAGTTAGCCCCAATTTCAAGCACTTTTGTAGTGCTTAAAGAATAAGCTGAAAGAATAACAATAGGAAGTAAAACCTTGTCTTTTCTTAATTTTTGTATGAATTTTGTTCTGGCTTGACTTTCATTAATAATTATTTCATTTGTTAAGTCATGTTTTCCATCTTGATTATTCAAAACAAAATCAACAGTTAGTAAGTCATAATTGTTGACTTTCAATAAACTAATTGCTTCATCCTCAGTAACTGCTTGGTCAATTTCTATTTCATTTCTAATAAGATTCCTTCGAATTTTTGATACAAATATAGCATCATTCTCCAACATCAATATTCTTCGTTTCTCACTCATGTCTAATTGTGGTTAAAGCGATTTTATTTACAAATGGTGTCGTATTTCTCAATAATAACATAATATTCTTGTACCAATTCTCGATTGTTTTTCCAGTAAGTTTTAATCAAACTTCTTAAGTTGTCTGAATTCCAATTAGCATTGATTTCTCGTGCAATAATGCTTTTTCCTTTTTTGGTATTTAATCCTTCTGCAATCAATGTAAGGATTCGCATAATTTCTTTTGTTTCATTATCTTTTATGGAATCATTTTCCCTTTTAGCAAAAACTTTCAATTCTTCTGTCAAGCAATCCATGTCTACTTGTTCTTTGTCTGAAATTAAAGCTTCCAAAGTCATTCTTTCAACATCTGATTTCAGGTGACGTATGTTGCCACCCCAATGATAATTCTTGATTAGTTGTAATACATCTTTTGTAAAAGCATTCTCAGCATCTCCATTAATAAAATAGTTAACTAATGGTATGATATCTTCTCTTCGTGCTCTCAATGGAGGTAAATGAATTTCTATTCCCTTTTTGAGACGATAGAACAAATCTTCTAAAAAAAAGCCGTTTGCTACTTCTTTCTTCAAATCTTTATTGGTAGCAACTATTATCAATACATCCAGTTTTTTGTAGTGGTTTTCTCCTAACCTTCTCACTTTGTATGAGTCCAAAAACCGAAGTAAAAGTCTTTGGGTATTAGCACTAATTTTTCCGATTTCATCCAAAAAAAGAATCCCTCCATTTGCAGCTTCAAAAAGCCCCTCACAGTCTTCTGTAGCTCCTGTGTATGACCCTTTTTTGTGTCCAAATAAGACACTTTCCATCAGGGTTTCTTGAATCTCGCCAAAATGTACTTCTATAAATGGTTTGTCCTTCCTCTTTCCTTCTTGATGGTAATACTTTGCCACTACTTCTTTTCCCGTACCAGTTTCTCCACTAATGAACAAATTAACCCTATCTAAAGCCGCTAGCTTTTTTAACTTTTGTTTTATAACTATTAAATCTTTGTTTATGGTAATAAATTGATGCATTTCTTTAGGTATTTGATTTCTTTGGGTTAATTGTTTGCTAAAAGTTTTTTTTCAATTGCAGCAATAAATATCTTATGCCATTCATTCTTATTGTATTCTTTTTTTGATAAAAAAATAGCTGCTCCCTCTAATATGATATTCATCACATTCTCAATAACTTCTAAATTAATAGGAATAGTGCTTGCTACAATAATAGGAGTAAACGAATTAACTTCTTTAATAGCTTGAATAATTTTAATTCCCGCTTGAAAAATCTCATTTCCTTCTAAATTCAAGTCCAACAAAATCAAATCAGGTTTCCATTGCTTAATTTTTACAAAACCTTTTTGAATATTCTTCGCCCCTTCAAATTCAAAGTTTCTTCGAAAAGCCATGCGAATTTTACGATGAAAATCCGTATCATTGTCTATAATCAATATTTTGTAATTCTCACTCATTATTTGCAAATAGTATGGTATTTCTCTAAAATAATCGAATGTTTCTCTACTAAACCTCGATTGTTTTTCCAGTAGGTTTTGATAAGGCTTCTTACATTATCCGAATTCCAATTGACATTAATCTGTTTTGCAATATTTGTTTTCCCTTTTTTGTTTTTCAATCCATCTGCAATCAATCGCAAATTCACAATAATCTGTTGTGTTTGAACATCCTCATTAGACAAAATCTGTTCGGGAAGTTTTTCTGTGTATGAAATAACATACCGTCTTTTAGTAAAAATTCTCAATTCTTCTGTCAAACAATCCATATCTACTTTTTCTTTGTCCAACATTAACGCTTCCACGGTCATTTTCTCAACAGTCGATTTCAATTGTCGAATATTTCCTTTCCAAGGATACTGTTCCATCAATTGAAGTACCTCGTCCGTAAATCTTTCTTCAATCGAATCCCCAATAAAATAAGCTGCCAAGGGAAAAACATCTTCTTTTCGTTCTCTCAATGGAGGCAAATGGATTTCCATGCCTTTTTTGAGCCTAAAATACAAGTCTTCTAAAAAGCTTCCTTCTTCAACTTCTTTTTTTAAATTTTTGTTAGTAGCAGTGACAACTAGTACATCCAATTGTTTATAATTTTTTTCTCCTAGTCTTCTCACTTTGTATGAATCCAAAAAGCGAAGTAAAAGTCTTTGGGTATTAGTACTGATTTTACCGATTTCATCCAAGAAAAGAATCCCTCCATTTGCAGCTTCAAAAAGCCCCTCACGGTCTTCTGTAGCTCCTGTGTACGAACCTTTTTTGTGTCCAAATAAGACACTTTCCATCACGGTTTCTTGAATCTCCGCAAAATGTACCTCTACGAAAGGTTTGTCTTTTCGCTTACCCGATTGGTGGAAAAATCTAGCAACCACTTCTTTTCCTGTTCCTGTTTCTCCAGATATAAAAAGGTGAAAACCATCGGTTTCCGCAAGCTTTCTAAGCCTTTGTTTTTGTTTAATTAAATTTTCATTTTCTGTCACAAATTGATGGATAATAGTAGATGTTTCCCGTATTCGATGTATTTTTTGCTCCAATAGTCTTGCCTTTTTTAACGATTTTGCATTTGTAATAACTCTAATAAACTCTTCTTCCCACTCTGTATATACATATTCTGCTTTAGAGAGAAAAGTAGCAGCTCCATTTCTAATTACTTTTAAAACTAATTTTATTTTATTATGGACAGCACTTACAATAATTACAGGCACATAAGAATCCATTTTTTTTATCTTTCCAATATTCTCTACCCCTCCTTCAAAATCTTCGTTTCCATCCAAATCTAAGTCCAATAAAATCAAATCGGGCTTCCATTGTTTGATTTTTGAGATACCTTTTTGAAAATTATCTGCACCTTCAAATTCAAAATTTCTTCGAAAAGCTGTACGGATTTTGCGATGAAATTCTTTGTCATCGTCAATAATCAATATTTTATAATTCTCTGCCATGAAAAAGATTTTTTGGTATTTGTAATTGGTAGATTTGAGAATGATTATTTTATATATAAGGGGTCAAATAACGGTTCAATAAATCATCTATCGTTTCTAGTTGCAGTTCAAACTTCCTCGATTTCTCTGCAAACAATTTCTCATTCGCAGCTAAGTTATTGGGCTTTTTTAATAAACCAGCAAAATATTCCTCTATTTCTTTGAGTACATTACTTACTGTTGCTACATACTGACAAAAATGCGTGTGCTCTAAAAAGGATTTGTAAAAAGTCCACCTTTCTGATAAATGTTTCCATTCTTCCTGTCCTGATGCCCTTATTGCTTCTTTCTCAATCTTTTCATAGTTCCATTTATAAGCATCGTTTGGTGCTTCATATTCATCATAAGCCAAATTCATCGTATGCTTTAAAGCTGTCAAGTATTTGAAGAATCCCTGTCGGTCATGTCCATCTGCAAAACGCTTCAAATATCGCTTGATATTCCATTGACTCAATCTATCTTCTTCCATCTCTCTTTTCGTATATACTTCTTTTAAAGAAGGAAAATCGGATGAAAAGAGGCTATTCTTCCAGTCTCCCAAATCCAAAATATCTCGATAATTGCCATTACAGCCCATGCACCTACGATTCCAAAAGCCTATAACCATCAATTTGATATGTGGATACTTCTCCAATAAGTAATTTTCCCACAAACAGGAAAGGTCTATCCATCGATAGATTTTTTTACCCAATTTTACTTTTGAAGGACTAATAGCCAATAAATAATTGACTTCTTGTAATTGGTTTACATCTTTCAATTCCAATAATACCTCTTGTTCTACCAATGAAGATTCTAAGAATTGAAGCGTATCTGGATTACTGCCAATATAGTAAATAGGTTGAGATGGGGTCATAGTGGACTTTTAGTTGGTTATAGATTATTTCCAGGCAATATTTCTATTAGTTTTTCCATTTTATCTCGAATATTCCGAATGTCTTGTGTATTTATTTTTTTATCATACCTCACTTTGGGCAAAAAAAGTGGTTCCATTAGCTGATACAAGTTGATATAGATATTATGTGCTTCTATGTCTTTTGTATCATCTTCGTGTTTGTGCCACAAGTTTGCACGGACATCATCGAATGTATAAGATTGTTTATGTATTTTTTCAAAATTTCCAATAGCTTCTCTTTCATCTTTAAGTTGGTCGTACTCTTTTTGATTGATAGGTTTTTTTGTTTTTGGATTTATCTCCAATTCAATATTATCGTAACAACCCAAAAAACTTTTGATTCTATAATAAATGAGTTTGCTATTAGATTTTTTTGAAAACTTACTATGTTTTTTCAAATACTTTATAAAATCTTTTTTCTCAACACCTTCATCAGAGTGAATTGCTTTTAGATGAATGATAGTATTGATAAAATCAACATAAAGGTTTTTAAATTTCTGTTTAAATTCCTGTTGGTAATACTCCCATACATTGTTGAAATACCAAGAATCAATCACTTTTTCCTTATTTTCCTTGTCTTTTTTGTTTTCAATCATATGGTAGGTCTTTACAAATTCCTCGTTCTCTTTTCCTTCATTCTTCCAACCTTTGTAAAACCGCCCAACCTCATCTAAGAGTCCTTTTTTTTCTGTCTGATAGTAGATAAAATCTTGACCTGCCTCAAATAAGAAACACTTTCTAACAAACTCTCCTTTTTTCTCCAAAAAATGCAAAACATCCTTGTAGTTGTAGTGATGTCCTCGATGCAAAAAAAGCATTATTTCTACCTTATCGCCATTTTTACTGTATTTTTGGTGAAGGATTTCTATCAGATGGTGAAGGACTTTCCGTGGTTTCTTCCCTTTGTAAATATTGCAACAGATAACCCTTGCCCCTTTTTCTATGTAGAAATCAGGGGAAATGTCTATTTCTCTATCTTCACTACTGGTTTTGAATCCTCCTACTCTAAGGGTCTTGTAAATACAATGCCTCTTTTGAGCTTGGCAAAAGTTATTTAGAAAATCATCTATGTTGAGTTTTTCTAAATACTGAGTGTTTATTTTATAGTCATTCAAGCATCTCCATTTCCAGGTGATGAGCAAAATGCGTCTTGTTAGTCTTTGCGCCATAATTTAATTTTTAACAGTTGAATTTTGGAAAAAAAAATGATTTTAAGAACCAAACAATACCTTTGAAGTATAATACTTGAGATTAAAATCATCATTCAACAAAATAGCATCTTCTACTGCTGACAGCAAACTCTCAATAGGGCGGAAAGTAACAAAACGGTCATAACCACTTGCAATCAATTTATCCCACCATTCTATTCTGCCTCTACCTGTAATAATCACCAATACAAAATTGTCTGGAATTTCATCAATCCCTCTATCCTTTAATATCCAATCACTTATAAATTCAACGATGTCTCCCTCTCCATACATCTGTTTAGGATTGTACCTTTTCTTCATACGTTCAATAAAAGAAAGGTGTACCACTAAAAAATGATATTTAGTTAAATCTTTTTTTTCCATATTTTTATCCCACTCTACAAAATCTTCATCGTAAAATTCCAGTTGTAGTTTTTTGCGGTAAAATTTCCTTTTCCTTGGAGGAACTCGGTCAAATACCCGCTCATCTATAATGGCAATTTTACTTAGAAGGGTCTCAAATAGTTCATAACGGTGTAAGGGGCTGATACTGGCTGTTTCTAAATCTTCAATCTTGGTAATGCCTGTTGGAACATCAAAAAAATGTCTTAACAAAACGCCCGTAGAGCGGAAATTACAATAATTAGAACCTATCGAAATGCTACTGCCATGTGCTACAGTGAACACTCTTTTATCTTTAATGGAACTATAGGTAGCTCTATGGGGATTGTTTTCATTATTTATTTCTTCGGAATTTTGAAAAATCAACTGTCCATCTTTATAAATAAAACGACACAATCTATCCTGCTCGAATCTCAAATCTATAACAACAGCGTCATTGCTTTTGTGCCATTTTTGCAGCCATTTTTGATAAGCAAGTACAATGTCATCATCGGGAACAGTTTCTGTTAAAATACGAATAAATCCCTCTTTTCTCAATTGTCTATGTCCTTCTATATCGTCCGTATCTACTTGTAAGAACTTAAATCGAGCTTTATTTTCCCATTTTAGTTGCTCGTTTTTGCGAATAGGATGGATATTTTCCGCTTTCCATAAGTGAATGTATTTTTTGTAGTAAGCATTCTTTTTTTCTCCTCCATATTTCTCTAAAAAGGCTTCATAATCATCCTTATATCTGTTTTCTTCTTTTTCAGTTTTGTATCTGCGTTGGCTAATCTCAAATTCGTGGATTACTCTACCTTTATTTTCTACAGGACTAACTGCCGATTTTACCCATGGATAATAACGCTTATCTCGTTCTGTGTTATTTTCATGCTGCACACTGTCAAAAGTATTGTTGAACAACATTGCTGCACAGATTTTGTCTTGATACATTCCCCCCAATTTTGGACGGAAGGTATCGGGAGTGATAATATCTCCTGCCAATTGCTCAAAACGTTCAGCAATGAGACTACTGTCGGTATTTTTAGAAGGGTGCTTTAACCAAATGCCCAGTTTCAACAATTCATAATTTTCAAAAGGAGTAGTCGGGTTAGCATCAGAGTCGACAGGACGAAAATGTATGGAAATATTGATGATTAAGCCCTTCTTTTGTACTCTTTTTAAGACCTTTTTTCTATAATGTTTTACGTTGCGAATTTCATTCTCTAAGATGGTGAAAAGCGCATGTTTGCCTACTATTCCGCTGGGGAAAAAGGCAATGGTCTCTTGCAATGCACCCTTTAAAAGTTTAAATTTTTTGCCTTTTTCGACAAATACACTGTCCGTAAATTCTATGTGATGGGTATCGCTATCTTTTAATTGTATCTGATTTTTTTTATTTCGGTTCTTTTTTTTATAAAAATCTTTGAAGTTGATACTGGCAAATCGACCTTCTAACAATTGATTGTTTTTTTCTTGGATAATTTTTTTATTGGTGACAGCACTTAAAGATGTTTCTTCTGAATAAAAAGTAAAATGAAAGTGGATTTTGCTTACATTTTCGGAATTGGCAATAGAACCGAGATAGAGTGGATTGTGGATAAACTCTTTGTACAATACATCGTATAAATTAAAAAACTGACCTGTAAAATTGGTTTTTCGGGTAATGGCATTCCAAAAAATGGCTTTTTCTGCCAAAAAACGCAGTAATACATTGAGTTCTTTGGACAAAGGTTCGTTGATGTGTTTTTTATGCAGAACAAGAGGATTTTGATTTATATCTTTATCATATTTTTTTAATAGCTCTCTAATATTTCGTTTTCTTGCCTCCGAATAAACCGCCCTCTCTGCAAACCACCATGCCAAAGCGGTTAAACTGTGGGTACTGATATTATGTGCAAAACTGTCTATTAAAATAGAAATAATGGCATTTTGGCGGTGTTGTTCCAATATTTTTCGTTGTCTTCCTAATATTAGTTTGGGGGCTTTATTACTATTCTCTGTTTTTTTCTCAAGAGAGTTTTCAGATATTTCATAGTATTTCAACAGTTTCAA
Source organism: Bacteroidia bacterium (assembly GCA_030427245.1). Classification (GTDB taxonomy): domain Bacteria; phylum Bacteroidota; class Bacteroidia; order Chitinophagales; family UBA2359; genus JAUHXA01. Next base: position 59,802 of record JAUHXA010000012.1, read on the forward strand.
ATCCTGCATAATAGGATTGTTTTTTACATAACTTTTATCATATTCTGTCTTTTTAAATTTTATCTCAGCGATTTTTTCTACATTTTCAAAAGCTACATCCCAATCCATTAGTAGGTTTTCATATTCTAATGTAAATAGTTTAATAATCCTTCTGATTCTCATTACATTATTTAACCTGTTAATATCTATAATTTTTCCAATAATATGAACGACCCCATCAATAGTACCAAAGGCAATAATTGGGATAGATAAAAACATATCTTCTTCAATATCAAATACTTCTTTTAATATTTCATATTCATTTTCTTGAAATTTATTTGAAAGTTCTAAAAAATAGTCTCTTAAGAAACCTGCTTTTATAGAAGCCATATCCAATTTACCTTCTCTAAAATCATTTAGAAATCTAAAAGTTTCTACTTTAGGTGTGTCTCCTTCAATAATATTCTCACTTAAATATTTCCAATTGTCATCGAATTGTTTATCCTTATCCTCCCTTTCCATATAATCCTCCAAAATTTTCCGTTGCATTTCAGCCCCTGCATATCTCAGAACCTCTTGATTCTGCAATATATATTCAGGACTCCTATCAATTAAATTGGTGATTAAGGTGAATTTATCAGACATTTCTTCAATGTGATATAAAATCGCATGAAGTCTGTCATGCAGTAAGTTGGAGAATTCATTAAAGTGTGGTATTGAATACATAAGGGCGTGTCTGGTTATATTTTACTAAATTCAAAGTAGTATTTATTCCATTTCGTAGGACTCATCATGTCTATTAAATTGACAATAGTTGGGTTTTTAAGTAGGTTATTACATCCTAAATCAGCTATATCTCTACCAACTTTCATTGTCCTTCGAATAGCTCCACTATTTATGATTTCTTTGGTGATATCTAAAGAAGCGTTGTCAATAGAATCTGTAGTGTAAGGTTCAGATAGATATGTTTCAATGAGTCCATCTTGATTCTTTGATAAGTGAAATATTAGAGGTAGTGTAATGTTTTTATTTTTTAAATCACTATAAGTGTCAGTAGATTTTTTTCCTACTGTATTGGAAGAAAGATTTTTATTATTGTCTTTTATGGTAGGAACAAAGTCCACCACATCATTAGTGATTTGTGTAGCAATTCCGAAAGCAGTAGCGAATTCTGATAAATTTTCTCCCTCATCTTTATAATCTAAAATATCTACAACCAATTGTACCATAAATGTATAAAAACATCCATTAGTTAAATAAATGCGCCTAAAATAAGCTTCAATAAAATTTGCTTTATTAGGAATTTCTTTTTTTACAGAGCCAATGACGGAACGAATACATAGTAAATTACTAAACAACCCAATTTCATTTTGAGATAGAGGTAATAGTATATTTTTTTGATACGAATTGTAATGATTGTATTCTTGTTCAATTCTTTGCCCTAAGTCCACATATAGTAAAATATTAGAAGTACATTTTTTTACTTTTTCAAGAATATCATGGCTTTCTATTTCTTGTTGAATGTATTGAAATAAAATTTCTCGTAAAATATTGCTAGCTATTAGATTACGCCTGATGGATTTTATGTCTCCAACCTCAAACTTGCCATCAATGATTTGATTGTGTAGATACTGGATAACAATGGTTACTTCCATAATGAAGCCTATATTTACTTTAAATAATTTATCTAGTTCATAATTATGTTTTTTACCCTGTTCGCACAATACATATTCATATATTTTTCTTATAAAATAAGCTCTTTGGGGATAGGCATTCATCTCCCACCTTCGATTGAGTAATTCAAAGCAATAAGCAGGTAAATCATCTTGCTCAAATAGTTGATATGACCCTAAAAGTTTACTCATTATTTGCATTTCAGGTTTGATTAATTCGAAGGTTTCCTTCATTTCCTCAAATCTACCCTTTGAAATATTATTGATAGGAATCTTTTTTATATTGGATTCAGTAGTAGATGAATTATCTCCCCTAGGTTGTTCTCCCTTTGTAAAATTTTCACCTTTTGAAGCCATTATTAATAGAATTAAATTATTAAATAGAATTAAAATTATTCCAAAATAATGCCACCTCTTAGAAGATTCTTAATCAGCCTGTAAACGGTAAGCATTATATGAAGTTGCGATTTTTTTTCGGATTAAAAGTACATTAAAAGCGAATTTTTTTCGGATTTCATCTTTTATCCCAAACACTATTGCAAGATAGTGTTTTGACAAAACAAAAGAAGAAAGGGGTAAAGCTAAATTTTGAATACACTTACATTTATTAAAGGAAGGAGGGGGCTAAACCTGATTTTCTTTGGATAAAATGAATGAAAGCGATTTTTCTTAGGATTATCAAATTTCTGTTATTCCAAGCCTCAAACACAAGGCACTGTTTAATAGTAAAATACTAACAAACATTAGATTTGGAACACTACTTGAACAACAATAGTCAAGTAATGAAATCAATTGTTTCACTCAAAAAAGCAGTACAGATGAAAAATCGACAAAACAATTTCCTCGAAAATTTAGACATCACCCAGTTGCACCTTCCATGTGGTTGCCGCCAAATTCCACAAAAGATGATTTTAATCAAATTTCAACCCAAAGGATGGTTTGTATATTTCGATACAGCCCATTACGAATGTATGGTTTGTGGAACTGTTAAAAAAATTTATGTAAGAGTACCTTGGTTTGGACAGCCTGAATTAGTTGTTGAAATTGTGAAAGAAGGAAATGCTTAATTTCTACATTTTAGTCGTGCGAGTTAAAATATTAACTCGCACGATATTCCTCCAACGTTTCCTTATAAACCCTCAATGCCCTCTCCCTCGCCTCTTTATGCTCAACAATAGGCTGCGGATAGCTTGAAGTACCATACTCCTCCACCCACTGCTTCACATACTTCAATTCCTTATCGAAATTCTTCAACTGCGAAGTAGGATTAAAAATGCGAAAATAAGGAGCAGCATCGCAGCCGCTTCCAGCAGCCCATTGCCAGCCGCCATTATTAGAAGCCAACTCATAATCCAAAAGTTTTTCGGCGAAATAAGCTTCCCCCCATTGCCAGTTGATAAGAAGATGTTTGGTGAGGAAACTTGCCACGACCATACGCACCCGATTGTGCATAAAACCCGTTTCGTTCAGTTCACGCATACCCGCATCCACAAGTGGATAGCCAGTCTTACCTTCACACCACTTCTCAAATTCGGCCTCATTGTTTCGCCACGGAATATGCTCATAAGCAGGTCGAAATGCTTTTTTAGCAACATGCGGGAAATTGTAGAGAATTATTTGGTAAAAGTCTCGCCAGATCAATTCATTGAGCCAACCTTTGCTCATCTTCATGCCTTTTTCTGCCATTTTGCGGATGCTGACAGTTCCAAAACGGAAATGTACACTTAGGCGACTTGTGTGATTTTTTGCAGGATAGTTCCGAAGTTCTTTGTATTCATCCAATAGGGTTTCGTCCAAGTCCATTGAAGGGAAATAGGTATCGGTTTCTTTAAAGCCAATATCAGATAATGTTGGAAAAGATAGGGGAGTGGTTTTATAAAAATTTTGGAAGCGAAGGGCGGATGAGTGGATTTGGGGAGGGTTTTCTCTGTAGGCTGCAAGCCATTTTTTGCTGTAGGGGGTAAAGACCACATAGGGTTCGCCATTGTCTTTTACCACCTCTTTTTTCTCAAAAATTACATGGTCTTTGCTTCCTTTGAAAGGAATATCGTGTTTTTGCAATAATTCGTAAACGGCTTTGTCTCGTTCTTGTGCATAGGGTTCGTAGTCTCTATTGGTATAAACTGCTCCAATATCATACTCTTCCAACAACTCCTTCCATATCTCCAAAGGTTTTCCATGCCTGACCAAAATACTCGTGTCTTTTCCTTTGGCATCCTCTTGAAGACGAGTTAATTCTCGGTGAATAAAATGGACCCGTCTATCATACTTGTTTTCTAGTTCATCTAAAATATTCGAGTCGAAGATAAATAGAGGAAGCACGCACAAATCACCACTAAGAGCTTTGTAAAGGGCAGTATTGTCGTCCCACCGAAGGTCACGTCGGAACCAGTGTATGGCTATTTTCATTTTTTGGAGGTTGTAGATGAAAGTATTGAGCATGAATAGATTATGAAAAGGAATCTCACTGTGTATTGGGAAATCTTGTTTAAAGTGGGAAAATTCCTTTCTGTAGAAGATTCATGTTCGAGGCTGTATATAAATCCAAAGCAAAACAGTTTGAAGGGGAAATGGTTTAAATAAAGCGAAAATGCTATTTTTGCAGCCGTTTGCTTATTAACGGGGAGTTTCATTAGTATCGAAAAATACTTCTTGGTTTTGAAGTTTGTTTTTCTTAAACATTTAACTATGAACTTTTTTTGTGGATATTTAAACACAGGATATTTCCAATATGACACGCTCTTTTTTGTCATTCTGTAAGAATTTTGTGGAGAAATTTAACGGATTTAAAACCCAGAAGTAATTTCTAAATGTCAAAATCCTTCGTTACTGAGTAAATTATTTATTAAAAATATTGCTTTTTATGACACAAGAACCAAAATCGAGACCAAAGAAGAGAAAAAGCTCCTTTTGGAAAGTTTTTCTACTATTTCTGCTGATAGGAGCTATTGCAGCAGCAGGCGTTGGTTGGACGTTTTACCAAAAAATATATGCTCCCAATGTGGCAAATAACAATGGGCAAGCACACGATTTATATATCCCAACAGGTGCAGGATATAACAAGGTTTTGGAGATATTGGAAGAAGAAAAGATACTCAAAAATGTGAACGATTTTGATTGGGTGGCACAAAAAATGAACTATCCCAACAAGATTTACCCAGGTCGCTATATTCTCAAAGAAGGTATGGGAAATCGAGAAATAATTACCAAATTGCGAATTGGCGAACAAGACCCCTTCAATATCATTATCAACAACATACGCACCAAAGCCCAATTGATTGACTTGGTAGAAAGTCAATTGGAGGCAGATTCTACGGAGTTGGTGAATTTGTTGAACGACAACGCTTATTTACGCTCTAAAGGCTTTGACAAAGAAAGCGTAATGGCGGTGTTTATTTCGGATACCTATCAGTTCAACTGGAATACGAGTGCTGAGCAGTTTTTTGAGCGGGCATTGAAAGAATATCAAAAGTTTTGGTCGAATGACCGCAAGGCAAAAGCAGATGCCCTAAAATTCACCCCTATTGAGGTGACAAGTTTGGCGGCTATAGTGGAGGAGGAAGCGGCAAAAAATGACGAGATGCCCCGCATTGCAGGAGTTTATGTCAATCGTTTGCGGACTCCAGGTTGGCGATTAGATGCCGACCCAACTTTGAAGTTTGCCTTAGGAGATTTTGAAATCAAACGCATTTTGGATGTTCACAAAGAGGTGGATTCTCCATACAATACGTATAGGAACGATGGTTTGCCTCCTGGTCCGATTCGGATTCCTTCAAAAATCGCTTTGGATGCGGTCTTGAATGTGGAAGACCACGACTATATGTTCTTTTGTGCGAAAGAAGATTTTTCGGGCTACCACAATTTTGCGAAAGATTACAGCACGCACATCCTCAATGCTAAACGATATCAAAAGGCATTGAATGAAAGAAAGATTTTCAAATGATGTGTTTGGGTTTTCTCTTAAAGGTGAAATGAAATGGAACAGTTACTGGAAGTGGTTCCATGTTTTGGAAGATGAAATCAATCACCGAGGTCAAATCCGATTGATGCGAAAACGGCTGCCTACCGACTTATAGAAATAAAAAAAGCTTTTGAAGTGGTAAGCATATTTTGCCCAACTTCAAAAGCTCTAATATAAGATAGCTTGTTAAAAAATTACTTCATAGTGTTATCTTCCAATATCAAAAAGCAGTCCAAAACTGACTACTGCTTGATCCACAATTTCGTCACCCAATACCGTTTTGATTTCTCCAAATATATCCATGTTGGTGGTAATAGGAGCATGAATGCCGCCGCCTAAATTTAGACCGAGTTCGGTGTCGGTATTTATGTCTTCAAAGCCATAGAAAGTCATGTTTAAACCGACCAATGGGTAGATGTGCATTCCTCCACTAGTGTAGAAATTCCAATGAAAATCACCATTTAGTGTGTAGAACTTGAATGGTCCATCCACAAAAAAGTAAGAAAAGTTGGGAGCAAAACTGGCTACTGGACCAACTTTGAAATCTCCTCTAACGTGTAGTCCAATTTCTTCAACATCAGTTCCATACGCCAATCCAAAACCTAGTTTTGATTGACCTTGAGCTTCTGCTTCGATATTGCTGCCTAAGATGGCAAATATCGCAAACAATAGAGCTACTAACATTTTGTTTTTCAGCATGATTAAAGGGTTTTGCAGTGTAAAAATAATATTCATCTCATTTTTACGAGAAGAATAAAGAAGTTGACTGATAGGAAATGAACGGCTGAAAAACTGAAATGTTTATGGGAAGAAAATTTTAGTGTTTAAAGTGACGCAATCCTGTAAAAATCATCGTCACGCCCAATTCATTGCATTTGTCAATTACCTTGTTGTCACGAATCGAACCGCCAGGCTGAACAATCGCTTTGATACCGTATTCGTGCGCCAATTCCACATTGTCGGGGAAAGGGAAAAAGGCATCCGAAATCAAGACAGTTTTACCCAATTCTTCACGGATATATGCCTCCAAACCTTCGGGAGCGCCTGTGTATTCATTGGTCAAATTTTCGCCACATTTTTCAAGAGCCAATTTTGAAGCCACCAAACGGTTGGGTTGTCCTGCGCCCATGCCCAACAATTGCAGCATGTCACCTTTTCTTCTGACTACTACAATGGCGTTGGATTTGATATTGGAAATGGCTTTCAATCCAAACTCTACCAAGTCGTTGGGAGCTTCAATGGAAGTAGTCGTAACAGTTTCGATTTTGGAGTGCAGTTGGTCGTCTAAGTCTTGTACCAAAAGTGAACCGTTCATGTAGCGGATGTCTTTGCCAGTTCGAGGAGCGTTCACATCGTAGGCAATGACCCGCAGGTTTTTGTGCAATTGAAGGTATTCTAAGGCTTCATCGGTGAAAGAAGGGGCTACAATGACTTCCACGAATTTTCGCTGACTCGCTTTTTTCTCCAATCCCAAAAACTCTACCGTAGATTTTTCCAATTTTTGATTGAAGGCTATGATAGAACCGAAAGCAGAAATTGGGTCGCCCGCCCAAGTTTGCTCCAAAACAGTGCGTTGGTCTGTGCCTTCACAAAGTCCACAGGGATTGCTGTGTTTGATGACCGAACAAGCCGTTCTGTTCAGTGTTCTAACCGATTCAATCGCTCCGTGAATGTCCAAAATATTGTTGAATGACAAGGCTTTGCCGTGCAAGATGTCCATGTCGTAGAGCGAATTGGGTGCACCGACTTCTTTGAAGTAAAGAGCAGATTGGTGTGAATTTTCACCATATCGAAGCGTTTTGCCACCCGTAAATGATAAACGCAAAGATTCTTTCCCCAAAGATTTGTCCATCGCTTGTGCAATCATCGCATCGTAATCAGCGGTGTGATTAAAGGCTATTCGCATCAATTCATGGCGGGTTTCATAGCTCAATGCTCCTTTGTTTTCCTTCAATTCTGCAATGATAGAATCGTAGCTATCGGGGTTAGTGATAGTTGCTACATATTTGAAGTTTTTGGCAGCAGCACGAACCATTGTGGGACCTCCAATGTCGATGTTTTCAATCAAAGTTTCAAAATCTGCTCCTGCTTCTAATACTTTTTGGAATGGGTAGAGATTGCAGACCACCATATCAATGGCTTCAATGTTTAAGTCCGCTGCTTCTTTTGCATCTCGCTCACGGTCAAAAAGTAAGGCGGATTCGATATTGAAAGAGATGGTTTTCATGCGTCCACCAAATGCTTCAGGATTGCCTGTTACTTTGGAGATGTCGGTGTAGGAAATACCCGCTTCTGCCAATTTTCGACCTGTTCCACCTGTCGAGATGATTTCACAGCCGAAAGACTTCAATGTTTGAGCCAGAGGAATCAAACCCGCTTTATCAGATACGCTTAGGAGTGCTTTTTTGACTTTTATAGAAGACATATTTTGCTAAGGATTGTATGTTTTGAAAAGAAGGCGCAAAGATATGGCTTCAAAAGGGGATTTTTTGAATGGTTGTATTGTTTTATTGTTAAATGGCTACATTATATTCTTTTCAAATCAATACGCAAGACACCCAAACACATGCCTAACCACACCCCAAATCACTCTTAGACACTGCATCATTGTTCGGAAAACAGTTACCAGAAGGCAAACTTTCAGGCACATAGCGCTGCAAATTCGGGTCATGCAAACCATTTTCAATAAAGTCGGCAATGTCACTGATCTCTTGTTCGTTTAAGCCCAAAGGCACAAATTCTGTCGCCAATTGACTTTTGGGAATATTCGTTTTAGAAGGAATCGCTTCGTTTTTGTAGCGGACAACCTCTTCCACACTTCGGAATGTGCCGCCATGACCAAAGAAAGGCGAATCTTTGAGGTTGTAGAGTTGAGGCACTTTGAATTTGTACATATCCTCGGCTCGTTTTGTGAAACCACCACGCCCTTGTATATCTCCTTCTTGAGGGCCGCTTCCATACACACCAAAGCCCTGCAAATCTTCCATTCCCAAAGCATGAAATTCCATTGAGCTAAGGGCTGCACCTGTATGACAACTGTTGCATTGCGCCTTGCCAAAAAACAAAACTGCACCTCTTTTTTGGGCATCGGTCAAAGCGTTGGTATTCCCTTTGAGCCATTCTTGAAAAGGAGCTTCCGTTGCCAACAAGGTGCGTTCATAGGCTGCAATGGCTAAACCTGCCGTTTCGTTGGTGAATTTATCTTCGGTTGGAACATTTGGAAAAGCGGCATCAAAAAGAGTTTGATATTCGCTGCTCATTTCTGCAATAGAGTTCTTAATCGCCATTCGGTGAACATCCAAACCTGCAATTGCTTGTATTTCTGTTCCTTCATAGCCCAAATGATTGACTGCTTTGGGAGTTCCTTCTGTCCATTGAGCATCTGTATTTTCGTTTACATGAGTCGCTCCGAACTGTCCATTCCAAAGAATATTGGTTTGATAGGCAATGTTTAAGGCAGAAGGCGTTCGCAAAGGTTGCACGTCTAATTCGGTATTGAGGTAGGAAGGATCATTTACCCTTCCCTCGCCACTAATACCAAAGCCCATTCCTCCTTCTCCAACGCCTTGTATACGACAGGCTTGAAATCCTGCTTTGACGTGGTGACAACTTGCACAAGAGTAAGTACCTACACCTTCAGGATGTTTGGGATTGATGGCGATTCCTGTTTCGTGAAAAAGCAATTTACCCAACTCTACTTTTGTGGCCGTAATAGGATTTTTAGGGTCTTGTGGAATAGCTGCAAAATCACCATTTTCAGGAAATTGGAAGAAATTGAGTCCTTGGCCTTTGGAGGCTTCGATGAGGACGTTTTCTAATTGATTATCTAAGTCGGTGTTCTCTTTTGTACAAGAACTCATTAGGTATAGGCAAAACAATATAATGCCCATTTTTTGGGGGAAATAGTATAGCTTTTTCATTTGTTTACTTTTTGAAGGCCTGATGGAACTTACCATGAATTAATTAATCATGGCCTTTCCATCGGCTGTATTTTTTTTATATGAATACTAAATGTCGTTTTCCGACAGCCGCAAAACTAAAGATTCTGCTTGAATCCTTTGAAGAACCTGCTAAGAAAAAAACAAAATTTGTGCCATTTGCGTAGTATAGTCAAGCTCTTTATTCTATAATGCAGACTTGAAAAAAGGTTAGTATCGTTTTGTCAAAAAAATACTTTTTTATAGAGTGAATTTAAAGGATGATGGATTAATGTTTTGATTTATAGGGTGGTATGAAAAAATGATTATCGAACCTTGAAGATTGTCTACTTAGTATTTATGGTAAGTTCTATCTGAGCTTTCAAAAACGAAAATAAACAGATGTAATCAAGGTACTTGCTTATTGAAGGGGGTGTTCTTGAATTATTTCTTTCGTATCTTAGTAAAAAAGAAAAAATAACTTCCCGACCAATACTCCCCTTTTGAAAGGGGTTGGGGTATGTTAGCAAAAAAAGCGGGGAGTTATTTTTTTACCATTACTTAGTCATTAAAAAATGTATTATATGAAAAACCTTATATCCTTTTTTTGCTGGTGTTTTTTTGTCAGTGCTACTTTGTATTCCCAGCCTTCAACCGAAGATGTAAACAATATGTATGGTTATGAAGAAGTCATTGTGTTGGAACTCACTGCAACAGGAGAGGAATGGGATATTGAAGTAAAGAAGGTTTGTCAAGGAATTCCCACCAAGTCGGTTGTTTCTGATCGTTCTATCAAAATGGATTTTGTAGATAAGAGAGGAAAAGAGATGTATTCGGTCAGTGTAGGAAATCCTAAATTGCTGCAATTGCATACCGAAAACAATGCAATTCCTACCGAAAGGGATGTTCCCTGCTCAATTATGGTTGTTGTTCCTTATGATGAGAAGTGTGTAAAGGTGGTTTGCAGCAAAGAGGAAGAAATTCAGTCGGAGAACAAGTGGAAAAAAACTTTTCACATCAAAGAGGAGGTGAAGGAAGCATATCAAGCATTTGCTATGGGACAGTAGGATTTAGGATACATCAAACTCCTTCGTAGCATACAAGAACCCAAAGGCTTTGCTATTCTCTTTTTGCAGGTGTTTGTGGTGAATTTTATGTGCTCTAATGAGGCGTTTTAAGTAGCGGTTTTGGAAGCGATAACTAAATTTGATGCGGCGGTGAATGATGATGTCGTGAAGGATGAAGTAAAAAATACCATAAAAACTGATACCCGCTCCAATCCACCAAAGCCATTGATTGGTTTCATAACCATAATACATCATAAACAAGGTAGGAATGATATAGACCAAAACCACCAAGTCATTGATTTCAAACCATCCCTTGTGTGGTCGGTGATGGCTTTTGTGTATAAACCACAATGGTCCATGCAAGATATATTTGTGCATCCACCATGCAAAACATTCCATGAAAACGACTGTACCTACAAAAATGCCTAAATTCAATATCCAATTCATAAATTAGATAACTGATAAGTGGTCTAAAAGTTTGATGTCTCTTTTTAAAAAAAGTATTTTTTGTTGTTATCTTGCAAAGCAAACTTAACTTCAACGATTCACTTCAAACCACCTTCAAAATGTTAATAGTTGTTGATATTGGCAATACCAATATAGTGATTGGTGTATATGAAAACGATACCTGGAAATACGAATGGCGTATAGAAACCCATCTTCAACCTTCTTCTGAATCTTATCTTTCTCAACTTGAATCCAAAATAGCTGCTGTGAGCTTAGATGTACAAGCTATCGAAAAAGTCATTTTGAGCAGTGTCGTGCCTTCTCTGACCGATGAAATTTTTGTTTTGGCTATCCAAGTTTTTGAAAAAAAACCTATTTTGGTAGATGCTGCAATTTACTCCTATTTACCCATTGACATTCCCAGTCAAAGCGAAATAGGAACGGATTTGGTCGCCAATGCGATGGCTGCAATTACCCGATTTCCGAATCAAAATTGTGTAGTCGTGGATTTTGGAACGGCCTTGACCTTTACCACTGTTTCTAAAGAAAAACAAATATTAGGGGTTGCCATTGCACCTGGCATAAAAACCACCGTCAAAGCGTTGTTTACGAACGCAGCTCAATTACCCGAAGTGCCTTTGATAGTACCTGAGTCAGTATTGGGTAGAGATACTTTTCATGCCATTCAAGCGGGAATTTTGATAGGTTATGAAGGCTTAGTGAGTCATTTGTTGAAGCGACATCGAGCAGAATTGAAGGAGGATTGCGTGGTCATTGCTACGGGTGGATTGAGTGGTGTTTTAGAGAATTTAAAGCCTGAATATGATTTGATAGACAGGAATTTGACGATGGATGGTCTGCGGATTATTGGAGAGTTGGTGAATATGGATTATTTACGATAATTTTTTTATTACAAATCACTATAAATATGCTTTTTACAGTAGAAACAAATAGATTAACATTGGGCATATTGAATGAAAACTACGCTTCTTTGGTACTCGATTTTTACCTCCGAAATCGTGAATATCTAAAGCCGTGGTCTGCCAAAAGAGAGGAGGCTTATTATACCCTTGAAAGACAAGCAGTGAACCTACACCTTCAATCAAAAGACTTCAAACAGGGGAAAGGTTTTCGCTTTCATCTATTCAAAAAATCAAATCCCGAAAAAATAATAGGGAATATTGGTATTTCCAACATTGTCAGAGGCGCATTTTGGTCTTGTCACTTGGGATATCAAATAGATGAAAAGGAGCAGGGGCAAGGATTGATGACTGAGGCATTGAAGGAAGTGATTCGCTATACTTTTGAAGAATTAAGATTACATCGCATTGAAGCCAATATAATCCCTCGAAATGCGGCTTCTATTCGAGTAATCAAAAAAATAGGCTTTGAAAAAGAAGGTTTTGCGAAGAAATATTTGAAAATAAATGGAGTGTGGGAAGATCACTACAACTTCACCTTATTGAACGAAGCTGTAGAATGAATTTTTAACAATCCAAGAAATAGCTTACTTTTGAAGTGATGAGTTTTAATTTACATTTCTAAGCAAAATCTGCCATGAATAAACTTCAATGGATTCTTCTGTTTACCCTGTTGCCTCAATTTTTGTCTGCTCAAGATTTGAAGGAGTATTTTTTCCCCCTCAAAAAACTCCAAAAAACAAAAGTCTATCAGTTTGAAGTAGCCCAAAAACCCAACTTGACGCAATTTTGGAAGATGAAAACGGAAGAAAAAAATGGAGCTTGGAAACTCACTACACAGGTTTACAATGCAGACTTTCGACTAACCGAAAGAGCAGAGGAACAGATAGACAGTGTAGGGAGTAAATTGCAGTTATTTATTCAATTTGATGAAAACGGCAAAGCAGATACTGTAGATTTGGTAGAGCATGAAGTATTTGCCTGGCAACAAGCTGAAGGTGAAACGGTTCGATGGTCTATGTTGATGAACAATGCTGAGAATGAAACTCTCTATTTTGCCAAAGAAAGAACCCATCTAAAAGACTGCAACCCGCTTACTTTCAAAGGCAAAGCATGTGAGACGGTTTGTTTTGAAGATGCCTTACACAGTGTAAATAGTGATACTTATGAAGAACTATTTGCTTTTACCCAAACGAGTTTTTACGCCAAAAAAATGGGATTGATGGCTTTTGACCGAGTTTTTGAATATGATGAAGATAAGAATGTCAATTATCGTTTGGTGAAGGTGTGGAAGGAAAAAAAGTGGCGTAAATTGACTTCAAAATGATTTGAGTTCAATTTACGCCAGCGCATTGAATTTGTATTTGATAATTGAATTTGAGCTTCCTCAAAACCTCAAAGCGGTATTCCGCTGCTTCCCTTTTTCAATCGCATCATAAACCACTTCATGGATGCGCTTACGAACCTTGCTTTTCACCAGTTTGAAGTTGTTCATATTTGGGAAAGTGCGATTCGACAGAAAAATATAGACCAAATCGTGCTGTGGGTCAGCCCAAACACAAGTGCCTGTAAAACCAGTGTGTCCGAAAGTTTCGCCTGAAGCTTTGCGGGTGGTGTTGGCTCTTTTTTTAGCATCTGGTTCGGGTTTGTCAAAGCCGATTCCTCTTCGATTGCCGCTTTTTTGGTAAGAAGTGAATTTTTGAATCGTACCTGCATTGAGGTAGCGTTCTCCGCCGTACCAACCATTGTTGAGCATCATCTGCATAAGGATAGCGAGGTCGTTGGCATTGCTGAACAGACCAGCGTGACCCGCTACACCACCCAACATTGCGGCTCCCATATCGTGAACATAACCCTGTACATTTTGTCGCCTCCATTTGCCATCATATTCCGAAGGAATGATGCTGTATGTACTGAATTTTTTAGTGGGATTGTAGGTCATCGTGCTAAGTCCAAGCGGCTGGTAGAAACGTTCCTGAACGTATTCATCCATAGGTTTCCCCGTTTTGTTTTCGATGAATCGTTTGAAGTAAAAATAGCCCAAATCGCTGTACTTGTATTTGCCTACGGTCGGTAAATCGGAGTCATTGATGGTCGAAAAAATTTTATCCATGTAGCTCTTGTCCATATACATGTTTTTCGCCACTTCAATACAAAAATCGCCATCGCACTGAGTTCTATAGACCTTGCTTCGAATCGGAATGGTCTCCTCATAGAAAGGAATCCACGCCCTCAGCCCCGATTCATGTATCAAAATATCTCGTAAGAAAAGATTGTTTTTGTTGGTGTATTTCAATTCGGGAAAATGACTCCCCAAGGTGCTAAATAGGTTCAACTGTCCTTTCTCTTGTAAGTCCATCAAGGCGGGAATCGTTGCGGCTACTTTGGTGATGGATGCCAAGTCGTAGAGGTCGGTATTTTTGACCGATGTTCGCCGATTGTAGGTATGATACCCAAACGATTTTTGGTAAATTACTTTTCCGTTTTTGGCAACCAATACTTGACAGCCGGGCGTGTCGCCATTTCGGACTGCCCCTTGAGCGATGTAATCTATTTGCTGCAAATCTTCTCGATTGATGCCCACATCCTCTGGAATAGTGTATTTCAATCGAATACCGCCACTTGTGGTCAATCCTTGTCCATACACATAGTTAGGTGAAGCCGTCACAGGTAGTTTCCCTTTTGCTGCAATGCCACCGAATAGCAACTGAGCAGAAAGGTCTTCTGTCATGTTGTTTTCTTCGTACGCCATCAAAACGGTAGGACTTTCATTGAAGTTTTTGAGACTATAAGGGCTGCCAAAAATGGTGACTACAACATTGGTGACTTGCTGCAATCGCTCGATTAATCGCATTGTTTTGGCATTGATTCCAAAGTTTTTGCTGGCGTATTTGTTCATTTCGTGGATGCTAACAATCACAGGATCGTAATTTTTCAGTACATCAAATTTAGCATCAAAAGCCGCATCAGTATCCGATTTTTTCAAAGTGTGATGGGCAACAGGTGCATATTTGCCAAGTGTTTCTTGAAACTTAGTCAAAGTGGGAACGCCAATAGACAAGGAGGCAAATCTTTTTTTATCCAATTCATTGAAGGGAATCAAACGGCGATTGTTTTGAGCCAGTGTCAGTGCATTTTCATATAGATGCTGCTGCAATAGTTCAACATGTGGCATAGAAATGTCTTGTTGTATGCCTGTCAGTGAGATTGTTTGAGGTATATGCAAGCCCACTCGGTATTTGGCTTTTAGGATTTTACGCACTCGGCTGTCAATTTCCTCTTGGCTGATTTCGCCTCGTTTGATGGCTTTTTTGATTTCTTCAATGCCTTTGCCAACATCCTGAGAAAACAATAACACATCGTTTCCTGCCAACAATGCTTTGACATCAACTACCCCTGGTGGAAAATATTTGGCAACTCCCTGCATATTCAACGCATCGGTAAACACCAAACCAGTATAACCAAACTGGTCTTTCAATAAATCTGTTACTACTCGCTTTGATAGAGTGGTAGGCATGGTCGGAGTGTTTGCACCAATTGTTTCTTTAGAGATGGGCGTATTGTCCAAAGCAGGAACAGATAAGTGGGCTACCATCATCCCGCCAATACCTCGTTGTGCCATTTCTTTAAATGGGTGAAGCTCAATATCTAAGAGGCGGTCAAGACTGTGTTTGATAATGGGCAATGAGTGATGGGAATCGGTGTCTGTATCGCCATGTCCTGGAAAATGTTTGGCGCAGGCGATTATTCCGCCCATTTCCATGCCTTGCATATATGCTAATCCTTTGGCAGTGACATTGTATTTGTCTTCTCCAAAAGAGCGGTCGTTGATAACAGGATTGTTTGGATTGTTGTTGACATCTACTACGGGCGCAAAATTGACATGTGTACCAATTCTCTTGGATTCACGAGCGATTTCTCTGCCCATTTCATAAATGAGGCGGTTGTCTTGTATCGCTCCTAAAGTCAATTGTTTGGGAAATCGTGGAGTGTCTTTCAATCGCATACTCAAGCCCCATTCTGCATCAATAGATACCATCAAGGGTACTTTGGAAACAGCTTGGTAGTAGTTTGTCATTTGGGCTTGTTGGAGGGCCGTTCCTTGCATAAATATTACTCCGCCAATATTATACTTCTTCAACAAATTGGCAGTAAATTGTTTGTGACCATCATCTTTATTGGAGTAAGTTGCTATCATAAACAACTGCCCAATACGCTCTTCTGGGTTCATCTTTTTCATCTGCATTTCCACCCAGTTGGCTTGTGCCAATGGATATTCATTGGAGGAATTGGTATGGATAGTCTGAGCATCCATAGTCATTTGATTCAGAGTAGCAGTCAAAAAGATGAATATTCCGATGAAGATATTGTGCAAGGTCATAGTTCCCATTCTATTTTAGTAGTTTATTATGTTGCATCTTTTGTTTGATATTGTAATATCAAGTAAAAAGATGATGTGCTTAAAAATACCGTTCCCAAAGTATCAAAGCCGAGTTTAGTGATTTTGATTAGCTGTGTTGTGTAAACTTGGAAGTTAAAAGAGCAGGGGGTTCAGTCGTTTGGTTTTGGCTCAACAAAAACAAACGCAGATTAATTAGCGCAATAAATTGTTTGTTCAAAAAAGAATGAACAATAGCTATACTAATTAAAAAACTGAGTGAGAATTTATAGAAACTCCAAAATTCTCCATTAAGTTAGGCAGCTATTTTCGGTTTTCCAAATTTATGGCTGTTATTTTTTTTAATAAATAAAGTGTTTGAAATTCATATTTTTTTTGTTATGATAGTTAGGTTATTATGCTTAAAAAATCAATGTAGTATTTGGGCAGCACATTGAATGGAAGAGTTTGCCTATTATAGGAAGATACATTATAATAGACAGTGGAAAGTTGATGGGGTTTATTAGAAGCGACTTTGAAGTTTCAAAAAAAAAAATCCGTAGAGACATTTTGCCACTACGGATTTTTTATTTTAGAGTTGAATAGAATCAAGTACCAGGAGGAGGAATGAACCCTTCTTCACCACCACTTGTACAGCCATCATCACCATACTTATCATCCTTGTCCTTGTATGTGTAAGTAGTCTTGCACGAATCCTTATTACATCCGCCTTTTAGAGTATTTAGTCTGTGTTTACCAAGCGATTGAACGCCTTTCATTTTTGCTAGTTCAGAAAGCATAAATTTTTTCATTAGTATATAGATTTGAGTGTTAAAAAGTATTAAATTCTTAATATCACTTTAAATGTTACAAAAACAACTCCACTTTTATGAAAAAAGTAATATCTTTAAAAAACTTGCTGACAGACAGTTGCTATTTATTGAACTGTTAGGAGGTAAGTGTTTGAATGTAAGGGAGATAACATTTTTTATTTTAATAAATAAGGTAGTTTAGTAAAGGTAGGAAAATAAGACCTATCATTTCGATTTTCCTGATTACTTACTTCACTCCGCAAAATGGAATCCCCATTGCATATTCTAGTGAAAATATACGGGTCTTGTTGATGCTTCCATATCGTTGGGTTTGGTCAATCAAATTGACATCCACTATTGAAGCCAATAGAGGCGTGTCTGCGTATTTCCAAGCCTTGTTGAAGCGAATCTTGACGGCTTCTGCTTCGGAGGTTTTACCCTGTTTTTCAAGTGCCAATTGCAGTCCATTTAGCGCATAACCATTTTCAGGGAAATTTTTCAAATCCTGTACATACATCTGTTCTGCTTCTTCGTATTGTTCGGTTTTGAGGAGGAGATAGCCGAGGTAATGACGCACCGAAAAGAACCAATCAGGGGGTTCATTGTAACTCAGTCGGTCTTCAATCGCTACTGCTTCTTTCAATAACTGAATGGCCTCGTTTACCTTGTTTTCTTGACTTAGAATTTCTGCCTTCAAAACCAATTTGGCAATGCGAACCAATTTGTCCACCGAGTTGATATCCCATACAGTGATGTTTTTCAACATTGTATCTTGTTCGATGACTTCAATAGAAATCAAAGAAGCCTTTGCCCGTTCTAAATCTCCTTTCCCTGCAAAAGCCATTCCTTGTGCATAACTCCAAATGGCATTGGGATAAATCATGCTTTCGTTGGGCTGCGGTAATTCGAGAATGTGATTCCATCTACCGAATTTGACGAGCGTGTAATAGGGAATGATGTAGTAATGCTGCAAGGTTTCGTAACCTGACTCCTTCATGAATTTTTTATCGACCAGATTGGCAATCTGAAAAGCAGCATCAATCGCAACTGCACTGTTTCCCTCCAATGCTGCGGTAGCCGCCAAAAAATGCCAATTGTGTGGATAGTACACCATTGGATACATTCCCTGTGCATTGCAGATGGCTACATAAGTGCTATCAACAAGGACTGCTTTTTGATTGGCAAGCGTTCCTTCGTGATAATTTCCTGTGCGAATATACACATGAGAAGGCATGTGAACCAAATGCCCAGAGCCTGGCACGGCTGTTTCCAAAACCTTGGCACTCGGCAAAGAACGGTCGGGGCTTGCGGAAGCTTCAACGGCATGAATATACAAGTGATTCGCTCCTGCGTGATTTGGATGTTTTTCGAGAATCCCTTCAATAATGGCGACAATTTCTGGAGTCCATTCTTTCGCCTCCCGATTCTCATCGTATAAATCCCAGGGGTGCAAATCCATCAAGGATTCGGCGTAGATTGTGACAATATTAGGATCATCCGAATATTGCTGATAAACCTCTTTGAGTGCCCTTGCATAGGCTTTGTCGTATTCACTTCTGTCGTCAATCGCTTCTTTAGGATAACGTTTTGCCATTGCCTCTATCATCATTTGTTCTCTCGGTGTTGCATTTTTTGCCCTACTCAAAGCATTTTTCACTGCTTCATTGGCCCTCGGTAAAGTCTCTGGATCCATTCCTGCATTATAGTTCGGGCCTAAAACATAAGCCAAACCCCAATAACACATCGCACAAGTGCTGTCCAGTCGTGCAGCTTCTTCAAATGCTCGTCCTGCTTCTACATGATTGAAACCATATGCCAAAACCAAACCTTGATTGAAAAAACGCTGTGACCATTTGGAAGTCGTAGTAATCGGAAAATGGGTATCACCCATACCTTCTAACAAAGGAGCTTGAAAGTTTTTGGGGATTTTTTCGTCTGTTACTTGTTGCTGACATTCAATAAATAAAAAACCAAATACAGCGAGTAAGAAAATTGAAGAAAGTTTCATGTTGTTAAAGGTTTTGATAAACATTGTGCTTTGGAAGAGAAAGTATTTCTTCTTTCCCTCAAAGCCTAAAATAAGTCTTTAGATGAACCAAAGGCCCTCTTTTGGAAAAAAGCAACTAATTTTCTACAACAATTCAACAATATACTCTCACCACCCTGTCGAAAACAACCTATCCGCCCCTCTCGCCCCACATTTTTGGTATTGATTGTAGCCCATACCCGCACTTTTGCGAATCGTTTCGGCAGGCTTCAATTGTATCCACTGTTCCAAAATTGCCTCCAAAACATAGGCTTCTGGTGCCATCAAACCATTGGTGACGACCAAAGGGTATGCACCTGCTTTTTGCAGAAAGGGTCGAAAATAATTACCTGAATAGCAGGCTATCATCACTGCATCTTTCGCTTCCCTACTTTCTTCTTTTTCCTGTGTATTCAAATAATAGGGAATGTCATTGTAGTCCATCAAACCATCGTGACCATTGAAAACCAACAAATCAGCGTTGGCATAACCTTGTCCTTCTTTCCCTTCAATGCCTATATTACCCATTTTTTGTCCTGCCAAAGATTGCAGATAATCCACGACACAATCTCTCATCTTGCTGCCATCGTAAGCATCTGCAATGAGGTAAACCAATGTACCATTTGGCGTTTTTCGTTGGAAAACCACTCGTTCCAAAAGCGGTTGTTTGATATCATTATGGACTGCAATGCGCTTCCATTTGGAGGATTTGGTGAAGTGGTTTTTGATGCCATACATTGCGCCCCAATACAAGTTCGTTTTTGGGTTTTGACCATCGCCCAATGCTTTGGAGACGGGAACGATGCCTTGGTTTTCATTGTCGCAAAGTGGCACAAAAGCGTGAATAATCAAATCTTGCTTGGCGGCTACTTTGTCCTTCAATCTTTGAATAATGGCTTCTCGGTCTTTGGGGTAAAATGTAGGGTGGTCAAAGTCGAAAGTTTGGGTGATGGGTTTTGGGGCTTCAATGGGAGTTACCGTTTCTTGGTGGGTGTTTTGAAGTTTGGTTTCAAGTTCATTTGAAGTAGAGGAACATGAGATGAATGTGAAGAAACAGCATAAAGAGAGGATTTTGAAGGACATAAAGGTTTGTTTTTTAAGTTACAGAAATATCCACACCATAAATTGCTCAATAGCGGTGGGTTTCGAAACCCACCACTATTGAGTAATTTCAATGAAAATAATCATCTATCGTCCAGTTGGTTTTCCTATCCAAAAGCGGCAACTGCTGCCAATTGATTTGGCGGGCTTCAATGTGAATCGTGTCGTTTTGTAAAATACCGTCCAAAATGAGTAGGCTGTCAGAAGAATGGTAATTGTATTGAAAAATCAATTCTTGTCCACTCAACTCCTCCTTCAATATCATTTGCTCCAAATTGGTGTTGATTTGAACAGGGAAATCCGCCATTTCTTCCTGCATCGTTTCTGCAATAAAGTAACCTTCTCGGTGAATAAAAAAGCGTTTCCATCGGTTGGGTTCGGTCAATAGTGGAGGAATAGTATCCTGATTCACTACAAAGGTTTGGATTTCATAAGCACCATGCAAAAACGGTCGCTCGACCAAATCATCATTGAAGTTTTGGGCTTTGAAGTAAGGTAGGAGTACATCCAAAAGCAACAAAAAAATGATGGAGGTTTTGGTGATTCGATACGTCCAAATCTTCTTTGATGTAGTGAAACTGGGTGTCCATCTTTGCAGTTTGATTGTCTCTTTTTGAAGGAAGAAAAAACGGTACAAATTGGGCACATTAGGAAGGATTATCACCACAGAAAGCAGCAACAAAAAACTACTCAATATTTTGACCGAAATATCAAAACTGACATTAATCATCACCACATTCACCAATACTGCAAAAGCTGTCAATGCACCTAACAACCTCGTTCGCCGAAACAGCAACATAAAAGCGGGAATCAACTCCAAGATTCCAGCAAAAACGGTGTAGGAATAAGACGCTCCCATCACGCTCCAATACAAAATGTCACGCCCCAAGCTGCCCACATTGGAGTACAAAATATTGGGTTCGGGCAGGTAAAATTGAAGTTTGAAAACTTTGTTGAAGCCGTATTTGAAGAGCTGAAAGGCGAGGTAGTAGCTAATGAAAACTCGAAACCAGTATTGAAGTTTGGGATAGTAGTCTTGTTTTTTGTCCAAGATACTCCACATCAAACTGAGCATTGCAGAAATGAGCAGCAGTAGCAAAGTATGGATGTATAGACCCGTAGAATCGGAAATGAGTTGATGGGTGTAAGGTTGTTGGATTTGCAGAATATTGTCTCCAAACCACTTGGTTAATCCTTCAAAAAAAGACTGCAAATAACTGCCTACATTGGGAATAAAGGTATTGGGAAAAGGTAAGGAAATGATAAACAATAACACGAAGCACACTGCAAAGCGAAAGCCTAATTTTTGACTAAGGCAAACTAAAATATTAAATTAGGCATTTCTGCAATTTACTTTGCTCGCTTACAAAGTATTGTTTGAATTTGCATTTGAGTTTTTAATTTGAATTTGCCTAAATGACCAATGGATTTGTGGGGTATCCATATCAGTTCTTTTTCACTGGAGTTTGGTCATTTTTATTTTGTCGTGGTTGAGGTAAATGAAAATAATCGGGTTTTGAGTTTTGGTTTGGGAACTGTGGATAGAAATAGATATTTTGACGAGGATTGAAGTTCTGATTTTGTTCATCTTTTCTTTCAAAACCAATAAAAACGGTGTTGGGCATTTCTTCCTCCAACTCTTCGAGTGACTTGCCGAGGTAAATGTGGCGATAGTAGTAGCGTTTGTTTTTTTCGGTATATCTGACCGTATCTCGCCAATTGCTTTTGCTGAACTCTTCGTGCATGATGGCTACAAAAATGGAATCCGAAACGTGAATCACCGTATCCGTTGTGACAATGGGTGCAAGTCCAAAATTGTGTGCCGAAAAGATATTAAAAGTCCCAGCTTTTCCACTGTGGCTTTTGTGGGCAATGATTTTGGTTTGGGCTTGAAGTTGGAAACTGAACAGCAACAATGATAGAAGGGCAAAGAAAGTAGGTCGAGTTTTCATAAGGTATGGATTGAAGGTTTGGGGTATTGTACTAACTTCTTTGGCTTTAAAACGAATGAAAATCTTTAAAATTGTACCCTACAAAATGTTTAAAAAAGTGGTGAAATATTGAAGTCGTTTTTCTGCAAAAAAATCCTTACCTACCAATCAACACATACCCACTCCACAAAATAGGCATCACCTCCTTTCCTTCAATCAACCGCCGTTTTGCCCGACCCAAAGCCTTCGCCACACTCAAGCCTTCCAAAATACCTTCATACAAAAACTGCGTGAGCAAAGCAGATTCTTCGTCATAGACTTTGAAAAGGGTGAAAATCACATTTTTAGCACCTGCATACAAAAAGCCTCGGTTAATCGCCATCATACCTTCGCCACTCGCCAGCTTACCAATTCCACTTTCACAACAACTCAAAACCACCAAGTCAGCCGATAGCTGCAAATTGTAGGATTCACCAATATATAGCATACCCGTTTCCAGATTATCGGTCGCTTTTTCGGGTGAAAGCAAAATGCCAGACAACGCCATTTGTTCCGTATTGACCAAACCATGTGCCGCAATGTGAATGTATTTTTGGTCGGCGATGTTAGTCAAAAACTGCGATTTTGAAGCTTCAAAGTGGCAGCAGGTTTTTGCGGTAAAACCTTTGTCTTCAAAAAGTTGCCGAATGGATTGTACTTCTTTTTCGGTGTAAACCAGTTCGAGTTGTGTCAGATTTTCAAAACCCGTCAAATCTTTGGTTTCCAATTGTGCATAAACAGGCGCAAAACCTACAAAACTACTATCCGTTGGCGAAATTTTGTTATTGGAGTTGGAAACCGTAGAATGACACAAAAGCGTTGCCGAGTAATGGTAGCTGATGTCGAATTGCTGAATCAAATAAGGCAAGTCTGGATAGGGAGTTCGGGGAGAAACACTTTGGGTAATCAAGGCTTCAAAGGGAATTTGACTCAATTGGGCGTGTGGAATGAGGATGAGGTTTTTAGGTTCAAATTCATTTTTGATTGTCTTTGCTTCAATAGAAGTTGGTGCCAGCAGCCATTCGTACAATTGAAAGGCTTTTCGGATGAAGGTTTTGCGGCTCATATCTTCAATGGCTTCCACATATTCTTCTAAAACTTCTTCAAAATCATCTGGCTTGCTAAAGTGATGAACTTTTGTAGAATGAGCAGGGACCGAAGTGTTTACTTCAAAAATATACACCTTTTTTTCGCCGACAAAATAGGACAATAAGTAAGTGTTTTGAGGTAAATTTTGTTGAACTTCCTTCAATGAAATTGTAGCAACCTCGTACTTCAATCGGTAATAATCAGGATAATCGCTTTCGAGTTGTTGAACAAAAATGGTGTAAGTTTGGAGGAGGTCAAAGTGTTTGCCCTGCAAGGTTCGCAAGTCGGCATCTGCCATCCAATTGGGCGTTTGTTGGTATTCGAGAGCGACTTGTTTGGCGATGATTTGGCGGTCGAGTTCGGTGAGTTGTTCTCTGAGTGTTTGCTCTTTTTGAAGCAAATCAGCGGGAATCGAAACAGCTATTTTTGCAGCCGCATCTTTTAGGCTACTCAATAGCAGGAGGCTTTTACTTTTTTCGGAAAAAGTGAAGGCAGCTTCAAGAAATTCCTCATTTCGGGTTAGTTCGTATAAATTTACCGCCGTTTCAATAGCCTGTTCAAATAGCCAAGTCGTCTCGTCAGCAAGCATCAATTTTGAACCTTCACCTTGATAGCTGTTTCGGATTTGGTCTATTAGTTGGGTGGTGAGCAGATAGGTGTCAAATGCCGTTTGCAGTTTTTTGGAATCGCCCGTATTTGATTGGTATTGAAGGTAGAAGCACCATGCTTTGTCTCTCAAACATTCATACAATCGAAGTGGAAAGGTATAAGATTGGAGGGAAGGATTGTGGTGAATTTCTTTTGCTTCAAAATCGGGAACTAAGTTTTGTAAACAACCTTGAAGTCGCTGCAAAGCCTGTTTGTATTTCCCCAAACGTTGGAGGCATTTCGCAATGCCGTGATTAGAAATAATGCAATCTTCATGTAGTGCGCCAAAGTGTTGAAGGCGAATTACTAAGGCTTTTTCGTGATGTTCGATGGCAAGTTCATAGCTTTTCAAATAAAATCCATACCAAGCCAAATGATTGTGGCTTTGGGCTATTAAAAGAGAGTTAGAGCGGAGTGATTTTTGACGAATTTGAAGGGCTTTTTCATGGTAAGAAAAGGCATCTTCATTTTGCCCTAAAAAATGATATGCCCAGGCCATACTGTGGTAAGTGTAAGCCAATTCAGGGTCAGAATCTTTTATTTGTTGGGTGCTCAATTCTATGGCTTTGTGAAGATATTCGAGTTGTTTGTCGTACTGTTTGACTTGACCATAGGCATGACCGATGTTGTGATAGCTTTCTGCAAGGCTGTCGGAATCCACATCTGTTTGTTGCAGCCGAATCACCAAAGCTTTTTCGTAGCAGTTTAGTTCTTGTTCATAATCTCCCAAACGTCCATAACAAGTGCCCATATCATTGTAGCAATCGGCTGTCTTTTTACCTTGATTTTCATTGATTTGACTGTAAATGTGAATGGCTTTTTCAAAATGAGCGATTCCATCTTTGTATTCTCCCAAATAGTAATTGCAGTAGCCCCATTGAGCATACATTTCTGCAATGTGTTCATAGTTGGAGTCTGATTGTTGAAGTGATTGAAGGTTGTGTTGAAGTAGGAGAGAGGCCTGTTGGTATTGCTGTTGTTCAAGGAGTTGACTTGCTTTTTTAATAATATTTTGAAGGTCTTGAAACATTGCTGAATTGCTTTAGGTTAAATTGCTTGAATATCAATTTTGTATCATAAAAAGTGTCAAATATTTAGAAGATATTCCACTCTATATAAAAAATAGTTGGGAGCGTTAACAACCATACAACCATACAACCATACAACCATATAGCAACTCAACCGTCATTTTTTTCCATAGTTGGTTTGCAATGCCGTTTTAAAATTCTTTTTTGCTGTGTTCTCTAAGGTGATTTCATCAAAATATTCGACCGCATCGTGTACTCGCATGAACTGATTCTCCCGACCAATCGTACTGATGAGTTTACCCTTATTGAAGGCATCTCGAACGGGGCCGATTACACCTGTAAAGTAAAAACTGATGCCTTTTCGAGCACAATCTTCAATCACCTCTTTCAAAACGTGCATTCCCGTTGAATCCAAGGCATTGACGCTAGATGCTTCCAAAATAATGACCTTCAAGCTTTCTCCTTTTTCTGCAATAAACTCTTCCAATGTGTCTTTGAAGTAACTCACATTCGCAAAATACAACTGGGAATCAAAACGAATAATCAAAATTTCGTCACGCTTAAGGGCTTCGGGATAGCGATCCACATTGCGGTAATAAACGGTGTCGGGCAATTGTCCCAAAATGGTCATGTGCGGTTTGGTACTGCGAAGTAGGACTTCGCCCAATGAAAGTAAAATTCCCATTAAAACTCCTGTGCCAATCCCCATTACCAGAGTCGCCACGAAGGTTGTCACCAACATAATCAAATCACTTCTATCGCTGCGAAGCAAGTATTTAGGCTCTTTCAAATCAATCAATCCAAAGACCGAAATCATAATGATAGAAGCCAAAATAGCTCTCGGCATATAGTAAAAAAGTGGAGTGAAAAATATCAATACCAATGCGACAAAAACCATACTTACGACTCCTGCCATGTTGGTTTTTGCGCCCGCTTCATCGTTTATGAATGAGCGAGAAAAACTACCTGTAGTGGGATAGGCTTGAAAAAATGCACCTATAAACTTAGATAAACCTAGGCCGATGAGTTCCTGATTCGCATCTACTTTATAGTCTTTGTGCCTATTTTCCAATGTTTTGGCAATCGCTATGGATTCTACAAAGCTGATAAGACATATCGTTATAGAAATGGGAATCAATTGGTTGAGTTGCTCAAAGGTAAAAGAGGGTATTGAAATGGAAGGTAGACCTGTTGGCACTTGTCCGATGATTTGAACGCCCATCCTGTCCCACCCAAAAGCGAACACCGCCAAAGTACTGATGATAAGCGTCACCAAAGCAGCAGGAAATGCAGCGCTAATTTTGCTCAATAGCTTGATCAGTATAACACCACCTAAGCCTATTGCTAAGGTCAGAAGGTGTGTATCTTGTATGTGGGAGAGGATGTTCCATAAGGTTTCGTGTATGTAGTTGCTTCTTGGGATCTCGATACCCAAAAAATGCTTCAGTTGTCCCAAACCAATGATAACTGCTGCCGCAGAAGTAAATCCACTCAAAACGGGATGCGACAAAAAATTGACCAACATTCCCAAGCGTAAAACTCCCATCGTTATTTGCATCAATCCTGCTAATAAGCCCGTCAAAATTGCCAACTGAATAAATTGCTCTGTTTCGGGCTCGGCAAATTGTCCTACACCTGCCATAACCAATACTGAAACGATTGCTACTGGACCAGATGCCATCTGCTTAGAAGTTCCAAAAATAGCATATATGAGTAGGGGGATAAGAGCTGCATATAGCCCATAAATAGGTGGTAGTCCTGCAATCATGGCATAGGCCATTGCTTGTGGGACTAATAAAATTCCCGTCGTTAAACCTGCAATTAGATCACCTCGTAGTTGATTTCGATTGTAAGTGGGGAGCCATTTGAGAATCGGAATGTACTTCTTTAACTGCATCTTCAGAGGTTATTAAACTTTAGACGAAAGAAAGCAGGAAAATTCAAATTAAAATCTCAAAACTTATCCCGCAAATTAATCGGGATACAAATTCAAATATAGTTAGATGAAAAGAAATCAGTTGAATTGTAGAAATGCAATTTTAATGTTTTAGATTGCTTTCAGAGCAAGGAGTGAAGGATTGTTTGATGATGTCTTACTTTTTTTCACTTACTTCTTGCTTCCCTTTTCCAAGACTATCTACATACTGAGAAATTGTCAGCCAAATAGATCTTGAAAGTCGAAAGACATAGGGCCAACCCAACAAAACAAAGGCAATGCAAATCCATAAATAGGTTCGACTAATAGAACCCCATGCAATTAAGGAGAACCCCAAAGTAAAAATCAAAAAAACGGCTGTTACCGAATAACTTACAAACATTGCGCCATACCAAAATCCAACTTCGGGTTCGTAGTTCAAGTTACACTTAGGACAGTGAGAAGGCATTTTATCAATGTCATTGATATTGTATGGGTTAGGGTTCTCAAACAATTTCCCTTCATGACATCGAGGGCATTTTAAACTTAGAATCGTCCACAATCTTTTTCTCATGGTTGGTTGTTTTTGTAAGATGCAAATATAGACAAAACACCTCTGATTTATCGTGACTTTCGTTACAGTGAGTAGCAGCTTAGGAAGGCCTTTTAATCGTTGCTGTGTTTTCAAAATCAAAATTCATACATCAATTTATTTAATCTTGCTGCATTAGTTTACAACCACCTTCTCCACCATCACCCGCTGTCCATCGTTTAATTTCACAAAATAAACGCCCTTAGGCAGTTCAAAAGAATGTCGAAAGACTTTTTGAGGAATCACATTTTTGGAAAAAATTTGCAATTGACGGCCCCAAAGGTCATAGACTTCAAACTGCAACTGATTATTTTGAGGAAAATCGTATTGGAGTTGGAAAGTGCCATTTGAAGGATTGGGATAAAGAGAAAAGCGATTTTGACGCTCTATTTCTTCAATATTGGTCGCAATCGGCAATTCTATCACCAAAGTTTCATCTGCCTTCAATTCGATTGAAGTCGTCGAATAGGTTTCACCATTGAAGGCAACAGAAATCTGGTAGTCACCTTTGAACGCACGAGTTTGAATCTGCCCATTTTCATCAGCAATCAAAGTTTCATTTGTCCACCAGTCTCTAAAAACCAAATCAATAAAAGATTGACCCGCAGGTTTTAAGTTCCAGTTTTGGTCAAACATTGGCGCATCGCTTAGCCAATGTCTGCCATCCCAAAAACCCCACATCAAAAAGCCTTCTGTACTTGGATGACTAAATACAATAGTCAAAAAATCACGCATATAATCCGCCGAGACACTTTTACTCATCTGTGCCATATCAAATTCGGTGATTTTTGCCTTTAATCCAAAAGTTTGGTGGAAATCCTCCAAAATGTCATAGATCGTTTCAGGCGAAATGGGTTTTGTTCCCATGTGAGCTTGAAAACCAATGCCGTCAATTTGTGCTCCCTCGTCAATGATTTCTTGAATATAGGTTTTTAGATTATTATACCACTCCGTATTTTCCCCTCCTTGACAAATCGTTACACAATCGTTGATGTAAGCCACCATGTCGGGAGATTCTTGGCGAGCCTTCTCAAATATTTCTGCATAAAGCTCTCGCCCCGAGGAATAATTATCCTTGCCTGTAAATGAAAACTCTAAATCTCGATTCCAAACAATTTCATTGAGGACATCCCATTCTAGTACGTTTTCTGCAAGGACAGGATAATTTAGGAGTGTTTCCAAATGTTGATCAATCCGAGTTTTTAGATGGTTAATGTTGGTTTTGTGGGTTTCCATGTCACTCGGCAAATAGTCCCAAGAGGGCCAAACGAGATTGTGGCCCCGAACTCGAATGTCTTGATTCACCAGCCATTGTGTCGCCTCTGCCGCCTGTTGAGGAGAGCCTACCCAACCTTCTTCCCATGCGTTCCATTTGAAGGCATTTTCAAAGACTACTTCATTGAAGCCATGTCCTTTGCCATCCAAATTGAGTATTTTTTCTTCATAAAAATCATCTTGACAGTCATTCCCTGCAATTGCACAACTCACCACTGCCGTTCCGAAAGAATAGGCGTGTTGCTGCATTTTTATACCTACCAATGCGTTTGGGATAGGTTTTCCATCTTCGTCCACAACCAAAACTTCTAAGTTCGATTTGCGGTAAAGGTCAATTCGTTCTGCCGCCGATGTCCGCCAAGCGGCATCTGATTCCCTGCCATCATAGGTGACATGTGTTTCTTCAGGAAGTTCGTGTAGTTCGTAGTTGTTTCCATAATTTAGGAGAGTCAAACCACCAATTTCGACCGTTTGTAGGTGTAAGTTTAAGTGCCACACAATTTGTGCTTCCCAAGAATCAAAACTGCGCTTTGCTTCAAAAGGAATCAAATATTGCCGCCATTCTTTGGAAAGCTTAGCCTCTAAACTCGCTTCTTTTTGATAAACTATATTGTCTTCAAAAAACAAGTTGGTAGATGCTCCCATAGCTGTTGCAGTAGTGCCTCGCATCCACACAACAATCAAGAGTTTGTCTCCTACTTCAATGGGTTGATTGTTGATGATTCCAATGCCACTGTCCCATGAATTTTCTTTGGATTCACTCACCGTAGCCGAAACAGCCTGTGTAAAAATCTGTCCATCTGCATCTTCCAAGGTATAATTGCTTACACCCCAATAAAACAAATTACTCATGGTTGTGAACTCATTGGCACTCACTACCCATTCTCCACCTATCAAGCCATAGTCCTCTTCCAATTGTGTCAATAATCGCTGATGATAGGCATCTTGGGCAAGTATTGAAACACTTGATAAGAGAAGAATACTAAAAATCAATAAGTGGTGAAGTTTATTCATATAACACATTTTATCCGTGTTTGTGAAGTTGTTTTTCTTTGATAACATAAATCGAAAATCAAACTTCGCTGATCATCTATCTTCAATCCTGTCGGATATGTGATATTTGATTTGTGAAGTTTGATTTCTCAACATGTCAGATGTTTTTTTTTAACACAGAATCTATCCGTCGCAAACCCCTATTCCGCTTTGTCATAGAGTTCCATCAGCTGCTTCATAGGCATTTCGATACGTTGATCGTAGCCATCCGATTGCCGTCCATAAGCTACTACAAATGCTTCGTCGTATCCTTTGGCTTTGAGTTCTTGTTCGAGAGCATCCGCTTCATCGTAATCTTCAAATTCTCCTGTTGAGTAACGAATTAAACCGTTTGGACTGGTATCCATCATCACTTCCATACCTGCTACCCCTTCAAAAAAAGGATCGTCTTGTGCTTTTTCTGCTGAAAAAGCCCCTACTTGTACTTTGAAGTAGATGTCTTTTTTGGCAAAACCCCCAATCAAAATCGGTGTTTGAACAGATTTTTTAGAGCCTTTACAACCAAACTGTGCCGAACAAATAATCAAGATACACAGTGAAAACAATAAGTTTTTAAGCATTGTCTTAGTATTTTTTAGGTTTAAAAAAGTAATTGAAAGCTAATTTACTGTTTTGTGAGTTAATAATTGCTTTCCTTCGATAAAAAAAGCAGCATTGGCAGAGATTTGACCGAAAAAGTGGAGAAGCTTTGTGCGGTGAATGTTGTTTTTAGAAAATTGTTGAGAGTAAAGAAGTGAAAGAAAACAAGAAGTTATTTAATTGCCCATCCTTATTCGTATTTTTGCATTTATGAAAATCATCATTGCAGGTGCTGGAGACATGGGGTTTCACCTTGCACGTTTGTTGGCGAGTGAATCGCAAGATATTATTCTGATAGACACCAATCAGCAAGTATTGGATTATGCACAATCACACTTGGATGTGATGGTACTGAAAGGAAACGCTACTTCCATTCAGACCCTTCAAGAAGCATCAATCCAGCGAGCGGATTTGTTGGTAGCAGTGACCTCCTCAGAAGAAAACAATTTGATTTCTGCCATTTTGGGCAAAAAATTGGGCGCAAAAATGACCCTTGCAAGGGTGGATCACGAAGAATATACGCTTGCAGAACATGTAGAGACTTTTCAAGAATTGGGCATTGATGCGCTGATTTCCCCTCGAAGGTTGGCTGCAAAGGAGATAACTCGGCTGGTTAATCGTGCTGCTTTGACAGATGTGTTTGAATTTGAACAGGGTAAATTATTTTTGATAGGCATTACCCTCGACCAGAGTTCGCCCATTATTCATCAATCCATTGTTGAGACTGCACACCTCAATCCCAATTTGGTGTTTCAGCCCATTGCGATTCTTCGGGGACAAGAAACCATTATTCCGAGAAGCAATACTGTTTTTCAGATGAATGATCATGTATATTTTATCACTCAAAAAAAATACATTGATTCGATTCTGCAAGTGACAGGTAAAGAACCCATTCCTGTAAAACGAATCATGATATTGGGGGGAGGAATTACGGGGCGTTTGACCGCTTCTTTGTTGGAGGACAAATACCAAGTGATTTTGGTGGAGAACAATAGAGACAAGTGCTTCAATTTGGCAGAGAAACTCCCCAAAACCTTGGTGATTTATGGGGATGGGAGAAATGTACAGTTATTGGAGGAGGAAGGATTGGAGGAAATGGATGCTTTTATTGCGGTGACTCCCAACTCCGAAACAAATATTATCACCAGCCTAATTGCCAAAAAACATGGTGTAAAACGCACCATTGCTTTGGTCGAAAATATGGAATATATTCACCTTTCTCAAAATATTGGTGTGGATACACTTATTAATCGCAAATTGATTGCAGCCAATAACATTTTTCGATATATAAGGAGAGGCCAGGTGGAGGACATCACAAGTTTGCATGGAGTAGATGCAGAAGTGATAGAGTTTGTGGTAAAAAAACACTCCGCTGTCACCAAAAAATTGATTAAAAACCTATCTTTTCCCGAAAATGCACTCATTGGAGGGGTTATTCGGGGCAACGAAAGTTATATTCCCCGAGGAGATTTTCAGATTGTAATGGGAGACAAAGTGGTGGTTTTTGCCATGCCCGATGCCATCAGTACGATTGAGCGATTGTTTAATTGAATGTTTGAACTTCAATGATAAACTTCAGAATCATAGGGAATTTGATGGGAGTGCTGCTGCTGATAGTGGGAGCATTAATGCTCACTGCCTTGCCCTTTTCTTTTTACTTCAATAGCGGAGACCATTACGCCCTGTTGATTTCGAGTGGAATCTGCCTATTGACTGGTGGATTGTTGTGGAAATTTAAAGACGCAGAAAACACGACTCCCAATATCCGCAAACGTGAAGGTTATTTGATTGTCACTTTAGGATGGTTGGTGATGTCCATGTTTGGGATGCTGCCTTATTTGTTGAGTGGAGCGATTCCAGATGTTAGCAATGCCTTTTTTGAAACCATTTCGGGCTTTACCACCACAGGTGCTTCAATACTGAATGATATTGAAGCAACTCCCAAAGGGATTCTGTTTTGGCGAAGTATGACACAATGGATTGGGGGAATGGGGATTATCGTGCTTGCCATTGCTATCTTGCCCATTTTGGGTATTGGAGGAATGGATTTGTTTTTGGCAGAATCGCCTGGCCCAACCTCCGACAAACTGCATCCCCGCATCAAGGAAACAGCCAAACGCCTTTGGGGAATTTACGTTTTTTTGACCTTTCTATTGACTCTTTTACTGCTTGTTGGAAAAATGTCCTTTTATGATGCGCTCAATCACGCTTTGACGACGATGGCGACGGGCGGGTTTTCGACTCAAAATAGCAGCGTGGTAGATTACGCACCTTTTATTCAGTATGTCTTAGTGGTGTTCATGTTTTTGGCAGGCACCAACTTTGCCTTGATTTATTTTGGATTGAAGGGCGAACCACGAAAAGTTTGGCAAAGCGAAGAGTTTCGGACTTATCTGTTTGTATGTTTATTCGCAACCTTGGTCATTACTATGGGCGCATATATGGTGCGTGAAGTGCCTTTTGAGCAGGTTTTTCGAGATGCGTTGTTTCAGGTCATTTCCTTGATTACGACCACAGGTTTTGTTTCAGCCGACTACACGAGTTGGACTCCTTATCTGACGGTGATTTGCCTTGCGTTGATGTTTTTGGGTGCATCGGCAGGTTCTACAAGTGGTGGTATCAAAATCATTCGACATTATGTAATGGTCAAAAACGGAATCTTGGAGTTCAAACGATTGTTGCATCCTCGTGCCATCGTACCGCTTACCGTCAATGGCAAACGACTGACGCCAAATATTGTAACCAATGTGTTGGTGTTCTTAGTTTTGTATATCCATGTGTTTGTAATCAGCACCATAATCGTAAGTTTCATGGGCTTAGACTTATCTACTTCGATGGGAGCCGTTGCTACGACTTTGGGGAATGTAGGACCAGGAATTGGCGACCTTGGACCAATGGACAATTTTAGTGGTTTACCGAGTTTGACCAAATGGTTTTTGTCGTTTTTGATGTTGGTCGGACGATTGGAATTGTTT
Organism: Bacteroidia bacterium; assembly: GCA_030427245.1. GTDB lineage: Bacteria > Bacteroidota > Bacteroidia > Chitinophagales > UBA2359 > JAUHXA01. The sequence goes on from JAUHXA010000012.1 coordinate 93,207, forward strand.
ACGGTCTTGATTTTGTTTACGCCTTATTTTTGGAGGTCGAATTAGTTTTCCTCCATAAAATCATAACTCGCAGGAGGCCCTGCAAGGAAAGGCTTCAAGGCTTCTTTTGCTTCGAGATGGCGCTTGTCGGATTGGTATTTTTGGTAATCTTCTTTGTTGAGAAAATCCATTTGCATAGCTACATTGTATTCCGACAAAGCCCTTTTATCGCCTAAGTCTTCAAATTCACCCACTTCAAAATCTTTCACTACTTCAATATCTGCCAACCCCTTCAATGTATTCATCAAAATGGTTTTGTCGGCTTCCGAAATATCAGGCTTGACCTTGAAAAATACGATATGCGTCAAAGGAGCATCATTCGATGAGTTGGATTGTAAAGCCGCCATTTCTTTTTGAAGATTGGCGTATTCGGTGCTTTTTTGTTGGTAAGCAGCTTGTAAGCCTTCTAATTCTGTTTGCAGTGTAGAGTCAGCTTGTCGGCAACTTGCAAACAAACAGACGACAATGAGTAGAGAGAGAATGGAGTGTTTCATATCGGCAGAATGGATTTTGTTAAATAAACTTCAATTTACTAATTTCTTTCTATACTACCAATCACAAGTCACCAAACACCAATTCCCAAATTATCGAATCAAGGTAATATTTCCTTTCAGCAACAATGGTTTGTCTCTGTCATCCGTATCTACCGCTTCTAAATAATAAACATAAATACCCACATTTTGCTCATCGTTTTTAAACACTCCATCCCATCCTTCAAATCGGTCTGCTGTCTCAAAAACAGGCTCACCCGAACGGTTGTAAATCGCAAATCTGACCAATTCCACGCCTTCATTGTACAAGACTTGAACTTTATCATTCACCCCATCGCCATTTGGGGAAAAGGCAGTAGGTACGATGATGCGTTGTGGGTTATCAGGTTGGGGATTTTCACAGGCTTCTACTTCAACAACTACGGAATCATTTCCACTTCCACAAGCAGTAAAAACGGTGACTTCATAAGTTCCCGCTTCACCGACAGTCAATTGACTAACCGTAGAATCGTCCGACCACAAATAAGAATCGAAACCTTCTCCTGCATCTAAGACAATCGTTTCGCCTTCGCAAATCATCAAAGTGTCTGAGCCCATACCTAAGTCAATTATTGGATTGTTTACTTCAACAAAATTCACTTCAATAGCATCCGTAGCAGTACAACCTTCGGCATTGGTAACGGTCAGCGTATAGGTTCCAGAAATGATTGCAGTAAAAGTAGGCGTATCTGTACCGTCTTGCCACAAATAAGCATCAAAAGGTTCGCTTGGAGTCAATACAACGTCTATTCCTTCACATTCTTGAATCGTTTCGCCAAGTTCAAGTATTGGAGCAGCCAAAACTTCTACTGCCATTGAAGTTGTGGCAGTACAGCCCGATTCATCCGAAATGGTGACAAAATAAGTACTGTTTGAAGTAGGGCTTGCTTGAGGCATTGCAGCCGTAGCATCGTCCAAATCGGCTGTTGGAGACCAACTATAAGTGAGAGAACCGCTTGCATTCAGTGCATTGACTCCTAATTGAACGGATTGTCCTTCACAGATGGTAATAGAATTTTGGGGAGCTTCTGCCTCTAAATCACAACAAACAGATTTTTGTTCAAGGTTTGCAGAGATGGGTGAAATCAATATATCCTGCAAAATAGGAAGAGGAACATTGCTCACATTGGGATTGATGGCGGTATTGCTGAAATTGCAGTTGGAACTGCTGATATTGAGGATAGTAGAATTGCAATCGTCCGTCAAAGGAAGGTCCGCTTGAAGTAGATACGCATCTGTTGCATTTGCAGTAAACCCATCTGTTGAGGCAGCCATTAAAATACCCGTAGGAGTTACCAACATTTTTTTAGGAGATTCTACGGTAAGCGCTCTTTCATTGCCTTCACTGCCCATGTTGTAGGCATTTAGTATGTTTCCTTGATTGTCGGTTTGGAGCAATTGTAGGTCGAGGTTGTTGCCGACTCGATAAAAAGAAGCAAAAGCATAGTCTCCAGTGGTAAGTTCTACCACATCTACAATATTGTCGTCGTTTGCAGGACCAAATGTTTTAGTCCAAGAAAGTGCACCAGAAGCATCCAGTTTTACCGCTACCTCATTGAAGGCATTTCCTCCACAACTGAGTGTTTTTCCATATAATAGATAACCTCCATCGCTTGTCAGCACATTTCTATAAGCAATATCTTGGTTTCCGCCTCCGATAGATAAAGCTCTGAGAATAGTTCCGTTGTTTGCTTCGTCAATGTCCAAAACCAACATATTTTCTTGATTGCCTGTGAAACTCGATTCCACACCCGTAGCCACGACCGTTCCGTCTGCTTTTAGCTGCAAATCGTGAATGGCTTCAAAGCCTGTATTCCCCAGTGCTTTTGACCACAAAAGGCTCTGTCCATTCCATCGGAGTTTGCCCATCCAGGCATTGGGGGGATTGTTGCCACTCTGCAATGAACCGCCTAACAAGTAGCCATTTAAAGAGACTTGTAAAATGCTATAAATTTTTTCGGTGCTGTTGTCGTTACCGATGAATTTTTGCCAATCAATCGAACCATCTGAATGGACTTTTAGTACATAAGCCTGTTCATTGAAGGGAGTTATGCTTTTTGAACTGGCAACAAGGGCATATCCTCCATCGTTGGTAGTGATTACATCATAACCAATATCATCGTTGATGCCTCCATATGTATTGGCCCATATAATCGTTCCGTTGTTGTCCATTTCCATCAGCAATACATCTGCCTGACCTGCTCCGCTGCTGTTTGTAGAGCCACACAATATATATCCTCCGTTTAGGCTTGGAATTATGGCGTTGATATTTTCGTCACCATTGCCTCCATAGATGTTTTGGCGAATTTGAGCGAAGGAATAGGTTTGAAGTAAAAGGAGGTTTAAACAGGTAATTATCAATAATCTAAGGTGCATCATGTTTGCGTTTAACGTTCTTTTTGAAAGGGGAAATTTGTATTAGGGATAGGCTGCAAAGCGAATCTATTTGGTTAAAAGGTATCTCATACCTTTTTGTTAGTCTTATTTGGCACTTCAACTATTCATTTTCTACATGAACTAAAATCATCAAGAGTCTTTTCGGGCTGCAAAAGTAACTTTTTTTGGACTATATTGATTTTACAATCCTTGCAATTTGTTTGTAGAATAATTGTCTAATTTTGCGAGTTCAAAACCATTAACGGATTTTAATGGTTTTAAGTCTAATTACAACAATTTAAAAAGCATAAAAACCATGCCGAGCTTGACTAGTACAGCTATTTCAACGGATTTTCTGACAAAATTAGGAATTAAAGAACTCAACTCAGGAGTATCAACAGGACAAGAATGGATAGAGGCAGGAGGAGAAGTAATTGCTTCTTATTCGCCTGTAGATGGGCAACTGATTGCAAAAGTAAGCACTGCTACTCGTGAGGACTATGATCATGTAATGGAAAAGGCACAGGCTGCCTTCAAAACGTGGCGCATGATGCCAGCTCCAAAACGAGGTGAAATTGTTCGTCAATATGGCGACAAGCTTCGTGAATACAAGGATGAGTTGGGGCGATTGGTGTCTTACGAAATGGGCAAAAGCCTGCAAGAAGGCTGGGGTGAAGTTCAGGAAATGATTGACATCTGCGACTTTGCGGTAGGTTTGTCTCGTCAATTGTATGGTTTGACGATTCATTCCGAAAGACCAAAACACAGAATGTACGAACAGTGGCATCCTTTAGGTGTAGTTGCGATTATTTCTGCCTTCAATTTTCCTGTGGCAGTTTGGGCTTGGAATTCGGCTTTGGCGTGGGTTTGTGGTGATGTGTGTGTGTGGAAACCCTCCGAAAAAGCTCCAATTTCTGCGATTGCGTGTATGAATATCATGGCAGAAGTATTGAAGGAGAACGATTTGCCAGAAGGTATCAACTGCTTGGTGGTAGGAGATTACAAAGTAGGTGAAATGATGACGACCGACTCTCGTGTGCCTTTGGTTTCTGCAACAGGTTCTATTAGAATGGGTAAAATCGTGGCACAAACGGTGGCTGCAAGATTGGGACGCAGCTTGTTGGAGTTGGGCGGAAACAATGCCATTATTGTGACCGAAGATGCCGACTTGAATTTGACGCTTATCGGAACTGTCTTTGGTGCAGTCGGTACTTGTGGACAGCGCTGTACTTCTACTCGGCGCTTGATTGTGCATGACAGCTTATATGATACAGTCAAAGAAAAATTGACAAGTGCGTATAAGCAAATTCGCATCGGTAATCCATTGGACGAGAACAACCATGTTGGCCCTTTGATTGACCACGATGCAGTAAATAGCTACCTTCATTCTATCGAAGAAATCAAAAAAGCGGGCGGTACGATGCTTGTTGAAGGTGGCGTTTTGGAAGGGGAAGGCTATGAGTCGGGCTGTTATGTGAAGCCTTGTATTGCAGAAGTAGCAGAGCAGTATGATATTGTGAAACATGAAACTTTTGCGCCGATTTTATACTTATTGAAGTACAGCACTCTGGAAGAAGCAGTTGCGATGCAAAACGATGTGCCTCAAGGTTTGTCTTCTGCGATTATGACCACCAACTTGCGAAGTGCGGAGCGTTTCTTGTCGCATGAAGGTTCGGATTGCGGAATTGCGAATGTAAATATTGGTACTTCTGGCGCAGAGATTGGTGGTGCTTTTGGTGGTGAAAAAGAGACTGGAGGTGGTCGTGAATCGGGTTCTGATTCTTGGAAAGCGTATATGCGTCGTCAAACGAACACGATTAATTACAGTACGGAATTGCCTTTGGCGCAAGGGATTAGTTTTGATTTTTAAGATGAAACAATGAGACGGGTAAATATGTCGGACTACCTTTCCGACCCTAATAGATATGAACTTAAATCGGGGAGCGAACCAAATGCTCCCCTTTGTCCGTTTGGGAATCCCTATCAATGGATTGGTTATGATAAAGCGAAAGAAGAATATGTGCGGTTTACGAAGTCGGTGTATAAGAAGCTAGTAAGGGAAAAGAACTGATTGATTGAAAACATTAAGTGAACAGGATTTATGGATAACCTAATACCCAAAAAACAAACTGCTTTTTTAGTTGAGGAAATTCCAACTGATGGTCATAGTCCATTGAAGTTTGTATGCACTGATGAGGAGGTGTATTTCTGCAAATATCGAGTTTCGCCTAATAAGATTGAGATTGATTGTTTGGTGTATGAGGCAATTTGTAGTACCTTAATGTGGGAGCTGGGTATTCCTTCGCCAAAGATTGCATTTGTTGAAGTAATGGAAGATTCCTATGATAAACGCAGTCTGATTAAAAACAGACCTTATACAAAGCCAGGGATTATTTGTTTTGGTTCTAAAGAACTTGTAAATGCTCAACTGGTTACAGAGTTAGATAAGATTTCAAGAGAGGAAGATTTTGAAGCCTACACAAACCCTCAAGATTTAATTCGTATTGCCATTTTTGATTTGTGGGTGGGGAATACTGACAGAGGTAAAGGTGGAAGTAATTTCGCTCCAGGTCGCTCGAATAATTACAACTTGTTGACCATTCCTGTAGGAAGAAAAAAGCAAATTGTGGCATTTGACCACGGTTTTGCCTTTGACGGAGAACAGGGGCTTGGAGTTTTTAATGAATTATTTTTGCCTGATGATAGAGGGAAACTATTTGGTACTCAGTTCTTTAATGATGTGTTGAGTTTTATCCCTTTTGTCGAGAGAAAACAGGTTGCATTAGAATTTATTGACAATATAGAATCAATGAAAGTGGAATCTATAGTTGCTTCCATTTATAATCAATTGCCTAATGATTGGAAACGAGTCGAAACTCTAAAAGACAAAATAATAAAATACCTCACAAGTAAAATGAGATTAAAAATTTTGGTTGAGATTGTCAATGAAAAAATTATAAAAACAGCATGAAATCTTACATCAGTATTTTGTATGCAAAAACAAATTCTATTACAGATGAAAAGTTATCTATCGGGGTAATTTATTTCTCTGATGATAAAGCTATATTGAAGGTCTCAGAAAAAAAAATAAACATAGTACAATATATAACCAATAATCAAGTGAGTTCCTTTCTAAAAAGTAACCTTCATTTATTTGAAAATAAAATCAATGAAATCAATGAAAAGTTGAAGTTGGATTCTTCAAAGAAAGGCATCTTAAACAAGGATTATTTTGAGTATTTGAATAAGTACAGTCAGGGGTTGATTTCATTTGCGAAACTGAAACCAATCTACAATGGTTTTAATAGTGAAGAGCTAGATAAGCTACTCTTAAAGTTTATAGGCGAGGATGTAATAACTCAAATTACAAATGACAATCATGCCACAAGTAAAAAATACAAATTCAACAAGAATTTAACCATTTATCCAACAATGGTAGAAGGTATTCTTAAGCCTATTACCTTTGTGGAAGGATACTATACAAAAAATCAAATTGTGCTGTTTAAAGAAATTAATTTGGCTAAAAGAGAGTACTATTTGATAAGTGAACTATATGAATTAAAGGCTCTTCGAGAGTCTTTGGCAAATAAATTTGATGTCAAATGTAAGAATATCCAGATTAATTTATTGACGGCTTCAAAGGTTGGAGAAACAAGTCAAGCAATTAGTGATTTTTTATCAATGGGAGGATATACCGTCTTTTACAATAAGGCTGACTGGAGGAAAGAAATAGAATCATTAAAAAAAAGTGGCTGCAAAGATATCAGAGAAATATTGACGCTGCAATGAGGAAAGTAAATATGACAAACCATACTACTGTACATTTTTAATTCAACCACAAAAGGCACAAAGAAAACAAAAGTAAAGAACTGAAATTCAATAACCTCTTTTGTGCCCTTTTGCTACTTTTGTGGTTCAAAAATCATTTTGTACAGTAGTATGATGACAGACTTTAAATTATCTTGTATTCAAGTCATAAAATAGGCACTAAAATAAATAGTGCCTATTTTTTTTTGAAAAAAAGGATGCTGGGTGTTTACAAAAATCTAACGAGTGCTATAAACAAAAGGGCCATAAAAATGAGTTCCATTTTAATGGATAAGCCTATAAGTTATATTACCCTCAAAAATCAGTTTTTTAGGCTATCAATCTACATTCATGTCCCTCTTTTTAAAGTATCTCATTGCTTAAAGAATGGTTTCCCTTACAACTCAGCCTTATGAAAGAGAAAATTTGGGAAACTTTTCTTTTTATTACCCCAACACCTTAAAATCTGAAAACGGCTGTTTCGTCATTCGCTTACCCGTAGCTTGAAAAACCGCATTTGCCAAAGCACCCGCAGCAGGCGGCAAAGTAGGTTCTCCCAATCCCGTAGGTGATTCGCCATTGTCCACAAAAAACATCTCCACTTTAGGCGCTTCTCCCATACGAATGAGGCGGTAATTGTGGAAATTATTTTGTTGAGCTTCGCCGTCTTTGATCGTCAGTTTACCATACATCGCATGACCGATTCCGTCAATGATGCCTCCTTCTACTTGGTTTTCAGCACCCGTAGGATTTACAACGATTCCGCAGTCGGTGGCACAATACACTTTCTGCAACTTAGGACTCCCGTCTATCATCACGACCTCCGCCACCTCTGCCACATACGAATTGTGAGAGTAATAAGCACTCATGCCCAAATAGACATTTTCTGCTTTGTTGTTCCAGTTTGATTTTTCGGCTGCCAATTCAACCGTTTTTTTGAAGCGAGCAACATCGTAACCAACTTCTCCTACAGGAGTGTTGAGTGCATTGTCAAACAGCTCCAAACGAAAAGCTACAGGATCTTTTTTGGCTGCCAAAGCCACTTCGTCAATAAAACTCTGTTCGGCAGATGCCAAAAAGTTGGCAACAGGCGCACGCCATGCTGCTGTGGTTACATTGGATTTGAGATTGTGAGTTTCTGCCAAATAGTGAGGTACAGAAGCTGCGGGAAAATTGTTTTCTCGAACGGTGTTGTCCATGTTGATGCCTGCGCCTCGAATGTGGTAGCCAATCATGTTGCCGTTTTCGTCTAAGGCGGCTCGGAACAAATATTTGCAGGCAGGACGATACATTCCGCCTTGCATATCGTCTTCTCTTGTCCACTGCAATTTGATGGGAGCTTTGGCTAATTTGGAGATTTCTGCAGCCTCTTTCACAAAGTCGGGATACAATCTTCGCCCAAAACCTCCGCCCATACGAGTCATTTGTACGGTGATTTTACTTTCTTCTATTTCCAACATTTTGGCTACATCGCCTCTTGCCCAATTTGGTACTTGATTGGGGCCCAATAGTTCTACCCCATCTTCTCGGACATGGGCAAAGTAGTTCATCGGTTCGAGCGTGTTGTGTGGCAAAAACGGACATTCGTAAATCGCTTCGACTACTTGTGCTGCTTCTTTGAAGGCTTTGTCGGGATTACCGTCTTTTCGCTTGGGTTCTTTGGTTGGTTTTTTGAGTAGTTCCAACATTGCCGCATCTTGACTTTCGCTGCTTTCCAATGCTTCTGCAATTTCCCATTCGATGACCAAAGCATCTCTGCCTTTTTTTACATTCCAAGTAGAATTTCCTACAACGGCTACTTTGTCTCCAAAAGTGATGACCTCTTTCACGCCTTCAATTGCTTTTGCAGCCATATCGTCAACGGACTTCAATTTTTTGCCGAAAGGCGGACGGACTGCCATAGCATACAACATCCCTTCTCGCTGAATATCAATTCCGAAAAGTGGTTTACCTGTAACGATTGCAGGGTTGTCAATGTTTGGGTGAGAGTGACCGATGATTTTGAAGTCTTTGGGATCCTTCAATACGACCTCCGTTGGCGCTTCCATTGTAGAAGCAATTGCAGCCAATTCTCCATAACCAATGGATTTGTTGGAGGCTTTGTGGTACACAGTTCCGTTTTCGGTTGTACATTCACTGGCTGTCACTTCCCATTGTTTGGCGGCTGTCTCTATGAGCATTTGCCGAGCTGTTGCGCCTGCTTTTCGGAGTGATTCCCATCCTTGACGAATGGATTGGCTACCTCCTGCTACTTGACGCTCATACCAATCGGTATTCAGTGCCGCCTGTTCGACTCTCACATTTACCCAATCTACATCCAGTTCTTCGGCTACTATCATGGGCATGGAGGTTTTGACTCCCTGTCCGATTTCGGGATTGGGCGACATGATGGTGACGCTGCCATCTGTTGCGATTTTGACAAAGGCGTTGATGTCTGACCAATCTTCGGGGAACAGTTCTTTTTTGGGAATGGTCGTGACTGCATTGGGGTTGGTGGGTGAAGTGCAGGCATTGAAGAGGTTGAAGCCTAAAAGTAAGCCTCCGCCTGCTAAAGAAGATGTTTTGAGAAAAGAACGACGATTATAGGTTGGTGTCATTTTTTTAAGTTTATTTTTTGTGATTTGTATCTCCTAAAAGTTGGATTTATGACTTGAACACATAAATTTCTGTTCAACTTATCCTTTTACTGCCAAGTGTATTGCCTTTCGTATCCGATTATACGTTCCGCAACGGCAAATATTTCCTCGCATGGCTATGTCAATATCTTCATCGCTTGGATTTGGGTTTTCCTTCAATAAAGCTGCTGCGCTCATGATTTGACCTGCTTGACAATAACCGCATTGAGGGACATCTGCTTCTTGCCAAGCCAATTGAAGGGGATGGTCACCATTGTTGGAAAGTCCTTCAATGGTGGTAATGGTTTTTCCCTTTAAAGAAGATACGGGCATTGAACAAGAACGAACAGGATTGCCGTCTATATGAACTGTACAGGCTCCGCATTGAGCAATACCGCAGCCGTATTTTGTACCAACTAAACCTATTGTATCTCGCAGTACCCAAAGTAAGGGGGTATCTGCACTGACGGTTACTTGATGCTGTTCACCGTTGACTTGAAGTGTGAAATTTGCCATAATGTTGTGACTTAGAGTTATGGAGTTTAAATAATGCTATTATTTTTTTCTGATTAAAAAGCGTTCTTTTTTAAGAAAGTTTTAGCGAACTATCGCCCAAAAGGAAATTAAGATAAGCTTTTTTTTGGAAAATGGACGTTTTTTTTGGTGTAATCGTTCTATGGAAAGGGCTAAGACTTTGGCACAAAAATTGTCTGTCATTGTAATGTAATTTTTTGATTAATAATTCACCCAAGCCCATGAAAAAGATTCTATTGTTAGCGCAGCTATGCGCTAAAGTCACTATTAGTGTTACTCCTCGTTTTATACGATTCCTTTCCCCGTTTACTGTCTGTTTATTCTTGTGGTTTAGTGCGTCTATTCCATTGTCTGCAAACAATCCCAATAACAAAAAGGCTTATTCTGCAAGTATAGGTGATTGGGTTTGGCTCGATATGAATAAAGATGGCATTCAAGATGATTATGAAGAAGGATTGAACGATTTTGTAGTGATTCTGTACAATGCAAAAACACATCAGGTTATCAGTACTAAAACTAAGAATCACCCAAAAACAGGAAAGGCAGGTTATTACCACTTTGGTGATTTACCTGCAAGCACTTATTTTTTGGTATTTGAAATTCCTAAGGGTTTTGAAGTCTCTCCAAAAGATGTCGACGGCAATGTGAATGACGTAGTCGACAGCGATGCTTATCCTTTTTCTGGCGCTACTGATGCTATTTTATTGAAGGCAGGAGAAAAAGCGCAAAGTTGGAGCATCGGACTGTGTCTCCCCGTCGTGACAGAAGCTTTTTAGGATTGCTAATAAAATAACTTGAATATTTCCCTTGCTTACTTTAAAGAGGGAATAAAGATGTCCAAGTTATTTTTTTCCTTGTTACTTAATAGCCTCCTTGTCCTCGCGAAATAGGACAGGGAGTTATTTTTTTGCTCTTATTTTTATAGAAGTGTATAGTTTAGTAAACACAAAATTGTTGAATGCGGACACAATGTATTCAAAACTATAATAGTATCACAAATGTGTAATTCCTTGCCTACTCCTTTTATTTTCCCTTTCATACTCTAAAATGCGTCTTTCAAGAAACATATTCTATTACTTTTCTTATGATGGCACAGCTTTTGCCTGAGAATAAACACAACACACATTGATTTTTCTTAGACACAATTAATCCTATACAGATGAAAAACCTATTTATTCTCAACAACTACAAAAGGAAGTACACTTTACCTTATCTTATTTTCTTCTTAGATAATTCTTTTCTACCCCACATTGATTAACATTTTTTTGTCGTAAGGCTATTTGTGAAAATAAACCAGTGCTGATTTTTAGATATAGTCTTTTTAATACTATGTTTAAGCAATATAGTTATTGAATAGATTGAATCTTGAATATACCTATTTGTAATTTTCTAAAAATTAATCTTTGCTATGAAAAAAGTTATACAACCAACCGTCTTTTTATTTGCATTATTTTGTCTTTTTTGTTCTAATTCTCTTTCAGCCCAACCCGATGCTTTTGATTTGACTACTTTTTTGAGTGGAACTAAGCATATTTATATTAATCTTTCAGCAGAAGATCAGAAACTTGTAGACGAAGACCGAAAACCCATGATAAAAGCCTTTGCTGCTTATTGGGAGAGTATGAATTTTGAAAAAGTAGCTTATACTTCTGAGGATAAAACCCAAATGATACTTGAAACTCCTACTTTATGCGATATAGCAAAAGTTTTTTTGGAATATGAATTTGGAAATGATCTTTATACAAAACACAAAATTGTAGTTCGTACTTGTAATAGAGAAGTGGTATATAGATTTAACCAAACACCGGTTTATAGTGATGCCAACCTCTATCAAAATATGATAGGAATTTGGAAAGAAATGTATTACCAACCTACTATCTACAACAAAAATAATCGGCTAACATTGTCTAAAAAATCCAGTAAGTTTGATAGAACAATGGTCGAACAGAAGTTGGCCGAAGCAAAGTCTTTGGATCTCATCGAAGGAGTTTACGAAAAAGTATCTAAATACAACTATTCCAGTGAGAACCATACGATTGGTATTTTGAAAGCGGGAGATAACGTAGCTTACAATGTCTACTATTTAGGTGGAATTACTAATTACGAAGATTGGGAGATTGGTGAATTAATGGGAAAGATTTTTATAAATGAACATGCTACGGATTCTCAATTTAAGGGTGTTCATTGGGTAACGAGTAACAAGGTATTGCAAAAAGATGGCATTATCACCTTGGCAACGGATCAAAATTTTACTCTAAATTTTATAGGGCATATTCACGCTTACGAATACAAAAAAGTGGAAGGTCTACAACTGAGCCTTATGGAAGACTTGTCTAACACCATGAACTCTTTCTATGATTTGACTAAAATCCACAGATTGCATCCTTCTATAAGAGGGCACTATAAGTTGGGTTCAACAGGAACGGGCATCGCTTTGAGTCAAAACGGATACCTCATCACCAATTCACATGTAGTCGAAGGTCTTGACTATTTGGAAGTAATGGTTCCTTCTGAAAGCAAAGCTTATAGAGCAAGAGTTGTCTGCATGGATAAAAGCAGTGATTTGGCAATTTTGAAAATAGAAGATAAAACCTTTTCTGGCTTAGCTGCTCTTCCGTATAGTTTTAGTATGTATGAATCCGAGGTGGGAGAAAATGCCTTTACGACAGGTTTTCCATTGATAAAAACAATGGGAGGAAGCTTAAAATTGACAGATGGTTTGATCAGTGCTGCACAAGGTTATAAGGGAGACACAAGGTGCTATCAAGTATCTGTGCCTGTAAATCCAGGGAATAGTGGAGGCCCTCTTTTTAATGAGAATGGCGAACTTGTTGGAGTGGTAAAAGCTAAACATTCAGAGGCAGACAATGTAACGTATGCGATAAAAAATAGCAACATTCTCGGCCTGATGCAAAAACACGACCTCACTATTGACCTACCTCGCTATAATTCTTTGGCTGGAAAGTCAATCAAAGAGCAAGTCAAAAAAATAAGACCTTTTGTGTTTTTGATAAAAGGTTACGAAGAGATTAAATAATAAATTAATGCTTAATTTTTGGTCTGTATAGCTTTTTAATGATAGCCCTGCCTCTTGCAAAAAAATTGTAAGGCAGGGTTTTTTTGTGTGGTCATTCCTTAGATTTTGTTATTGATTTGTAATGTAATAAATGATTGAAGATTACTGCAATACAAAAAAAAGTAGGGACAGACGGTATTTTTTCCTCAAAAGACTGACACATAATTGCTTGATAATGTAATTGCGGCTAAATGGAGGATTGGGTATTTTGCAAGTATCATTTTTTTCAAACGCTTAAAAAAAATACAATACCTATATGAAAGCAATATCCATTCTTCTTTTTTGTGCAGTCCTTTTCCTTCAATTACCCAACAACAGTTTTGCACAAACTCCAACAGAACATTCACTCGTGCCGAATACCAACGTGATTCCTACTCCCGTTCCAGTTTCAGCTTCACCAAACTCTGGTCATTTGATTACTTTGACGGCTGATTATGAAGCAGATGCTATCAGTATTTTTTATCCTGACCGCACAGAGTTGATTTATGTGAAAACCCGCAAAAGCCGTTGGGTGGACAACAACAAATACAATGAAGTGGTCTATGATGTGGTTTATCAAGATGGCACTCGCAAGCATTTTGAAAATGTGAAACTGTTTCGCAATCAGGATGTTTTACAGCGAGTTGTGACCGATCATCTCAGCAAACTTACCGAATTGGGCTACGAATTGGTCAGCACGAATATGACCGACTTTGGGAAAGAAAAGTATTTGACGGCTTTCTTTCGGTTTAAGGGTTAAAACAGTAGCTTTGGGCATAACAAATAAAAACCATTCATTATGCCCCTAAGTTGGAACGAAATCAAAAGCAGAGCCATTCAATTCTCCAAAGAATGGGAAGGCGAAAGCCGAGAACGAGCAGAGAAAGATTCTTTTTGGAATGACTTTTTTCATGTCTTTGGCATCAGTCGGCGGCGTTTGGCTTCCTTTGAGAAGGCGGTCAAAAAACTCGGCAACAAGCAGGGTTTCATTGACCTGTTCTGGAAAGGAACGCTTTTGGTCGAACACAAATCGAAAGGCAAAGACCTCAACAAAGCTTTTGAACAAGCATTGGATTACTTTCCTGGACTGAAAGAACACGAACTGCCCAAATACATTTTGGTGTCCGATTTTGACCGCTTCCAACTCTATGATTTGGAGGAAAAGACGGAACATCACTTCACTCTTTCCGAATTTCTCCAAAATATTCACCTCTTTGGCTTCATTGCAGGCTACGAAAAACGGACCTACAAGGAGGAAGACCCTGTGAATATTGATGCGGCTTATTTGATGGGCAAACTGCACGACAGCTTGAAGGAAGTCGGTTATACAGGTCATGCTTTGGAGGTCTATTTGGTGCGGATGCTGTTTTGTTTGTTTGCGGATGATACAGGGATTTTTGAACGGGGCATTTTCTTGGAATACATTGATTTGCAGACCAAAGAGGATGGCAGTGATTTGGCAATGCACTTGGCGCAGTTGTTTCAGGTTTTGAATACGCCCAAAGCGAGTCGGCTTAGGAATTTGGACGAAAGTCTCGAGCAGTTTCCCTATGTGAATGGGCAATTGTTTGCCGAACCTTTGCCTTTTGCGGCTTTTGACAGCCAAATGAGGGCGATGCTTTTGGAGGCGTGTGCTTTGGATTGGGGTAAAATTTCCCCTGCTATTTTTGGGTCGATGTTTCAGGCTGCTATGAATCCCAAAGAACGCCGCAATTTGGGGGCGCATTATACTTCTGAAAAGAACATTCAAAAGTTGATTCAGCCTTTGTTTTTGGATGAACTGCAAGAGGAGTTTACAAAGGCGAAGGGCAACAAACGGAAGCTGCAAAACCTGCAAAAGAAATTGGCTTCTCTCAAATTTTTGGATCCTGCTTGTGGCTGCGGCAATTTTTTGATTGTGACGTATCGGGAACTGCGGGAGTTGGAATTGAAGGTTTTGAAACAGCTCTACCGCAATCAGCAAGTGATTGACATTGGGGCGATTGTGAATGTGGATGTCGACCAGTTTTACGGCATCGAATACGACGAGTTTCCTGTCCGAGTTGCGGAGGTCGCTATGTGGCTGATGGACCATCAAATGAATACAAAAGTATCAGAGGCTTTTGGTCAGTATTTTGTGCGTTTGCCCTTGAAGAAGTCGGCAAGGATTGTGCATGGCAATGCGCTGCGATTGGATTGGGAGGAGGTTGTGTCGAAAGAGGAGTTGGATTATATTTTGGGGAATCCGCCGTTTATTGGGAAACAATATCAAAGCAAAAAACAAAAGGATGATTTGCTTAAAACATTTGGAAAAATTAGAGGAGTTGGAAACTTAGATTATGTTACGGGATGGTTTTTTAAAACGGTTAAGTTTATAGCAAATACCAAAATTCAAGCAGCATTCGTTTCTACTAATTCCATATCGCAAGGAGAACAAGTTAGTATTTTGTGGAATGAGCTTCTGAAAATGGGAGTCATTATAAACTTTGCTCATAGAACTTTCCAATGGAATAATGAAGCTAAAGGAAACGCAGCAGTGCATTGTGTTATCGTTGGTTTTGCAACTTTTGATAAGAGGACAAAAACACTCTATGAATATGAAAATAGCAAATCCGAGCCTCAATTATTGGAGGTAAAACGTATAAATCCCTATTTGGTTAATGCGGAAAATGTACTTGTTAGCAGTAGAAAAACTCCAATTTGTTCTGTAACTCCTATGCTAAATGGAAGTATGCCAAATGACAATGGAAATTTAATTTTATCAACAGAAGAAAAAAATGCCCTTATTGCTTCTAATCCTACGGCTGAAAAATTTATTAGAAAGTTAGTTGGAGCGAGAGAATTTATCAGAAACCAAGAAAGATGGTGTCTTTGGTTGGTTGGAGCTAATCCTAAAGAATTAAGAGCGATTCCAGAAATAATTAGACGAATCAAGAATGTCAAATCTTTTAGAGAAAAAAGTACTAGAGCCGCAACAAGAAAACTGGCAGCTTTTCCTACAAGATTTGGAGAAGTAAGACAACCTGAGTCGAATTATATTATTGCACCTGTAACTTCCTCAGAAAACAGGGAATATATTCCACTCGGAATAATGGATAAAAACGTGATTGCAACTAACCTCTGCAATATTATACCTGTTGAGGACTTGTTTTTATTAGGAAATATCATGTCCAAAATGTGTATGGCATGGGTAAAATATGTTTGTGGTCGCTTAAAGAGTGATTATCGATTTACGAAAGACAATGTTTACAACAACTACCCCTTCCCCAAAAACGTCTCTGACAAACACAAGAAACGGGTGGAAAAAGCAGCTCAAAAAGTCTTGGATGTTCGAGCGAGATATCCCGATAGCAGTTTGGCGGATTTGTACGACCCTTTGGCAATGCCGCCCGATTTGGTCAAAGCGCATCAACAATTGGACAAGGCGGTGGATTTGTGTTACCGCCCACAAGCTTTTGTAAATGAACGGAATCGAATAGAGTTTTTGTTTGAGTTGTATGAGGAGTATGTGGGGGGATTGAAGTAGTTACAAAGTTTTTGGAGTTTAAAAGCCTAATTTTCAAAAACTTTTGCCTTATTTTACCAGTTGATATTTGTTCACCAAAACAGAAGCAGAGATGTGCAGTGCTTTTTCGAGTTCTCGAATCATATCTACAGTTAATCGCTTTTTTTTGTTCAAAATTTCGGAAACCCTGCTCTTCCCTCCAATGATTCCAACCAAATCTTTTTGTTTGATATTCATCTCCTCCATTCGGATTTTTATGGCTTCAATTGGGTCAGGTGCTTCGATTGGATAATATTCATTTTCATAATTTTCTATCAGTAAACTTAAAATTTCTGCCTCATCTCCTTCGATTGTATCTATAGGAGCGTCGAAAATTAGCTCAAGTCTTTCTAAAGCCTTTTCGTAATCTTGTTCGGTTTTGATAGGTCGTATGTGCATGATTGTTGTTATTAAGGAAAATTCCAATAAATAATTAGCCAGAACTATACTTTTTTTGATTCTATTACTGCATTTTTAAGGTTGTGATTTTGGCGAATCTTTGACTATCAATAAGCTTAGTCATCCTAACTCACAAGATTCTTACAGAATGACAAAAAAGAGTGTGTCATATTGTAAATATCTTGTGTGTAAAATCGATAAGTATAAATTATTCACAAATATTTGAACAAAAACAAAGATTAAACCACCTTGATACTAAATTGTAATAATGAGAAAATTGGAGGTAGAAAATGACTAAGTTAATATTTTATTTTGTCTTATAGAACCCACCTTCCAAAAAAACAGTTTTAAAGTGCAAAAAACGATTACAATTTAGGCTTTTTGTAAAAAAGGATTATCCCATTACACTTTATTACAACTTATCGCAGCACAGGGTTTATTGACTTTCGATATTTAATTCGTGGTTTTTAAAAGCATCCGGCTATTAATAAAATTGGTCATTATGCCCCACAAGATTCTTACAGAATGACAAAAAGAGAGGTGTCATATTGTAAATATCCTCTGAGAACGTATCTACAAATCGTATGAATGAGTGAAATTTGTGAAAGGCTCGAAACTAAAAATATCCGATTAATTTTTGAATCCCAATAAACCCTGTGCTGCGATAAGCGATAAAAAAAGGCGATAAAACTCAATAGTTTTGTCGCCTTTTTATTATAAATATTTGATAAGAAAACCAGTCACTAATCACCGATTATCAATCGCCACCATCAAATATCAATCTTTGCATATTTCGCATGACTCTCAATAAACTCTCTACGAGGTGCAACATCGCCACCCATCAACATAGAAAAAACATAATCTGCCTGAGCCGCACTTTCGATGGTCACCTGTCGAAGCGTTCTAAATTCGGGATTCATAGTCGTGTCCCAAAGTTGTTCGGCGTTCATCTCACCCAAACCTTTGTAGCGTTGAATATGCACCTTACTTGGGTCGCCATTGCCCGCCAATTCTCTCACTGCAGCTTCTCGTTGTGGTTCCGTCCAGCAGTATTTTTGTTTTTTGCCACGCTTGATTAAGTAAAGTGGAGGAGCGGCAATGTAAATATATCCCTGCTCCACCAACTCCTTCATCTGACGGAAAAAGAAGGTCAATATCAAAGTCACAATATGACTGCCATCCACATCGGCATCACACATGATGATTACTTTGTGGTAGCGCAGTTTGTCCAAAACGAGTTCTTTCTGCTCATTGTGATAGACTCCCAAACCTTGAAAAATATTGCGTATTTCTTCGTTGTCGTAGATTTTGTGGTCCATCGCCTTCTCCACATTCAAAATCTTACCCCGCAAAGGGAGAATGGCTTGAAAAGCACGGTCACGACCTTGTTTGGCAGTACCACCCGCCGAGTCACCCTCTACCAAGTAGATTTCGCAGTTTTTGGGGTCTTTGTCCGAACAATCCGACAATTTACCGGGTAGCCCCGAACCAGTCAAGGCACTTTTTCGCTGCACCAATTCACGCGCCTTGCGAGCAGCATGTCGAGCACTTGCAGCCAAAAGGACTTTTTCGATAACGATTTTGGCTTCTTTCGGATTTTCCTCCAAAAAGTTGTTCAATGCTTGACTCACCGCACTGTCCACAATTCCCATGACTTCCCCATTCCCCAGTTTGGTTTTGGTTTGTCCTTCAAACTGTGGTTCAGGCACTTTCACCGAAATCAAAGCGGTCAATCCTTCTCGGAAATCATCACCGCTGACATTTATTTTGGATTTGCTAAATAGGTTGTTGTCATCACCGTATTTTTTGAAGGTACGGGTCAATGCACGTCGAAAACCCGACACATGCGTTCCTCCTTCAATGGTATTGATGTTGTTTACATACGAATGGACATTTTCGCTGTAGCCTGTATTGTATTGAAGCGCCACCTCTACTGCCACCATATCCTTCGTTTCTTCAAGGTGTATGGGTTTGATAAGCGATTGTCGAGTAGAATCAAGATAAGTAACAAATTCGACCAAACCACCTTCTGAAAAGAAAGTATCTGTGATAAAATTGCCTTCTTCGTCCTTTTCTCTTTCGTCTGTGAGCGTCAATTTGATGCCTTTGTTCAAATAGCTCAATTCTCTCAATCGAGCTGCCAAGGTTTCGTATTTGTAAACCGTAGCAGTAAAAATACTGTCATCGGGCAAAAAGGTGGTAACAGTACCCGTTTCTTCTGATTCTCCCACTTCTTTGACATCGTATAGTGGAGAACCAATGTTGTATTCCTGTTGGTATTTTTTGCCGTCTCGTTGTACAACGACTTTGACATGTGAAGAAAGTGCATTCACACAAGATACACCTACCCCGTGCAAACCTCCTGATACTTTGTAAGAACCTTTGTCAAATTTTCCACCTGCATGGAGTACCGTCATAACGACTTCCAAAGCCGAACGTCCTTCTTTTTCGTGAATCGATACGGGAATTCCCCTTCCATCATCTTTGACCGTGATAGAGTTGTTTTCGTGGATAATGACCGAAATTTCGGAGGCATATCCCGCCATGGCTTCATCAATCGAGTTGTCCACCACCTCATAAACCAAGTGATGTAATCCCTTTACGCCTATGTCTCCGATATACATTGCAGGGCGTTTTCGTACGGCTTCCAATCCTTCTAAAACCTGAATGCTATCAGCAGTATAAGTTGACGACATAATCTATTGTCTTTTATGTGGTTATAATTATTGAATTAAACTTTTACAAGCAAACAAAGATACGGAAAAAAAATGGGTTTTCATAATACGCTAAGCGATTCATTTTTAATCTTTTAGTTGTAGATTCTATACTAAGTGATGGCAGCAAAACTATTGAAGAAGAAAGTTTGATTTTTTTTATATCTGACACTTATTTTATGTTGTAAAACATTGGCTTGTAGCGTATGGAAAGCTTAGGCGAACTATTGAAGTTCCTATCTCCAAAAAATGGTATTTTTGGCATTGTTAAATTAAAAAAGATATCTTTTCTTCAATATCCAATTTTATGCAATTAAAAAAGATGGGCAAAGCAGACTTCCTTCAATTGGTCTATGAACAAACCGATGAATTCATGGCGCAAATTGAAGCTCCAACTTTATTCATTGTGCAGCAATTTTATCCCAAAGAAGCCATCCTTCAATTTCGCCAAAAAGTATTTGAAGCAGGTCTTGAAACCGAACCTTCTTGGCATCCGTTATTTGACGACTGCCCTGATTACCACCGCCTTCACGACAACTATCCAAAGGCTTGGGTCAAATCCAAAATGCACGCTACTTATTATCATGGTTGGTATGAACACAATCGAGCAACCTTTGATTTTTTCAGAGAAATTTTTGAGGTGAAAAATTTTTTGGCAGGGATGGACAAGTCGGCACATATTCATCAGATTCCTTCTGATGGAGCTATTGCGAGGGTGAATATTCACCACTATCCTCAAGGTGGCGGTTACCAAACCGAACACATTGATCCAATGACCCAATTTGCCAAAATTCAAACCATCGTACAGGCATCACAGTATGGACAGGATTTTTCGGAAGGAGGAGTCTATGCAAAGGCTTCTGCCGAAAGCGAGCCGTTTATGATTGACCCACATACAGAACCAGGAGATTTGATGGTGATGTCACCAGGGATTCACCACGGAGTTGCACCGATTGACCCTGACGCTGCGTATGATTGGAAGCAAAATGCGGGACGTTGGATGGTGATGCCTATTATTTTGTATTCGGATTACCCACACGCTAAGAATGTGAAGCCTAAGCAGGTTTAAATGGAGGTAGGAAGTAAGACCGTTTTACTGTGGGAATCGAGTGGCTATTATACAAAAGGCTTTTTGAACCACAAAAGTATCAAAAGGGCACAAAAGAGATTGTTGAATTTCAGTTATTTACTTTTGTTTTCTTTGTGTCTTTTGTGGTTAAACTAAAAGTGTACAGTAGTATGTACACCCTACTTTCTTATCGCTTTTGAAGGCAAATTTTGGTGAGGAATTGTGTGATTGGAACGAATATCATTATTTCCGTTCTTCACTACAAATTTGATTTCTGCTACTTCAACATCAGGTGCACCAATGTTATTAGTAGGAGGTTTGTACGAATTTCGGTTACCCCTTCTGGTGTTGGTAGTCGCACGTCGAGAGCGATTGCTTGTTGGAGTATTGGCATTATTGTTTACATAGCGATTACCTCTCATGGTAATCACTTGTCCTACATTGCCCAAAATTCTTATCTTTTGATTTTGTGGGCTTAATAACCATACTTTCTTTGCTTCTATTCTCACCTTCAGCGTATTGTCATTCGATTGGCTGTTGATATCTACAATGTCTTGATAGCTTTTGCAGGCGGGACTGTCTTTGTCGAATACCTTGAAGGTGACTTCTACATTGCTATAAAGATTACCTCCATTGGATATAGAGGTTTTCTTATCAAATGTCAAATAATTGGTAGGTTTAGGAGAGTTGAAATGATAGGTCATGCTTCCATTGTTGTTGCCTAAGTTTAGGTAAACCGTTCCGTTGAACTGCATTTGACTTCCACAGTCGTCTGTTCCTACAGCCTTGATACTGATTATCTCGATTTCGAAGGGCGTTCCTTGTATTCTATTGGTGCCGTCATCACTTGCCAAGGCTACTTGTGCTTGACCAAAAAGGGAAGAACTGCAAAAAAACAAGGCTGCAAAAATTAACAATAGATTTTTCATGTTGAGGTTTTGAGTTTAAGGTTTTTAGGTTGGACTTGAAAAAATGAGGTTGGTTTCTTCAGGTCTTCGATTGCTGTCCTTTTCTTAGATGAATCAAAAGGTTGAGTTTGGAAGATTGTGAGTAGAAAATTTTTCTCTTTTGACGAGAAACTTAAATTCGGCTACTTCGATATCAGGTGCCCCCAGATTTTCTACATCGGGCGGCAAATTCCACTTTCCACCACGTTCTTGATTGGTCATTTTTCGATTGTCCGAGACTCTCCCTCGAAGTCGGCGAGTGTTCGCATTGTTATTGACATAACGATTACCTCTGATGGTAATCACCTCTCCAATATTACCTAGTATTTTCATTTCCAAACCCTGTGAATTTAGGAGCCAAACTTTGTTGCCTACAATGCGAATCTTTAAAGCATTTTCGGTGCTTAAATGGTTTACATCTACTATATCCTGCAAGCTGCCACAAGTAGGTTTGTCGGTGTCTAATATTTTGAACAATACATCTACGTGTTTTTCATACATATAGCCCATCGTGGTGAAGAAAGCCTCTTTGCCAAATTTTAGGTGGTTTTTGGGTTGGGCTTCAAAACGGTAGGTCAAACTTCCATTTTTATTGTCAAAGTTAATCGTTGCAGTGCCTTTGAATTGCATATCAGATTCACAATCGTCTCTACCCAATGCTTTGAGGCTCAATAACTCTATTTCGATAGAAGGAGCAGCAATAAGTGATTCTCCTACATCCATGCTTTCCAGTTCTATGTTTACTTGATTTTGACAAAACAAGAGAGAATTGTAGAAGAAAAAGAGGGAGAACAGCGGTATTAATTTTTTCATGGCGAAATAGGTTTTGCATTTGAACCTTGAGGTTTTCTTTTTAGCTGGGGTTTACCCATTTATAGACTCTATCATTGATGGTCAATTGTTTTCGTTTGGTATCTACTCCAATATTCAAAAAATGGTCGTTGGTGTCGCCATCTCCTGCAATATTGTAAGCCTTCAGGATGATTAAATTTTCGATTTCTTTCACGACTTGATAGCTGCCTTTTGCCCTGAAAGGTGGGTAAGCTTCAATGGTATAGGTGTTTTCTGCAAATTGATAGTTGAAGTACCATGCTTCACCTGTAGGAGTCGTACCCGAATGTCTCCATGTTCCTCGAATAAATTGGTTGTGCAGTATTTTACCACTTTTTTTGATGCTGACCATCACGAAGGCAAAGACGCACAGCATAAATACAATGGTCATCAATATGAGAGACCAATTAACCGTTTCATAATCCATATACTTTTTTTTGATGTAGGAAGCGAGAATAGAGGCGCAAGATTTGAACAAAGTATTGTTTGTCAGTAAAATAAAGTGCCTCTTCGTGCTTTCCTTCTCTCTTTTCTTAAAGACTATAATTGCAGAATAGTCGATTTTACTAAGCCCATTCGTAAGAATGTTCCACTAAAATAATATTTTTATTTCAGTATTTCTTTAAAAATGGGTTTTAATGTAGTGCTTGTGATAGAAGAGAAGACTCAACCGTTTCCAAAATCGGTATAACCAAAACTCGTTTTATTTGCCGCAATGAGTAAGGTTTTTGACAGAGAAGAGAAATTTCTTGCTTTTGAAGTAAAATACAAAAAGGGCTATCAAATCTGATAGCCCTTTTATTTGTTCCCAAAAAATGATTGATATGATTACTTTCCAACCAGTATTATTGTACTATCATCTTTCGAGTCCATCTTTTTTTATCAGTGATTGCTGTAATCAGATAAGTTCCAGGTAAAATATTGTTTCGACGATAGTAGGTCAATTCGTGTCGTCCCGCATAAATGTTTTGTTTGGGCATCACAACATCAATCAATTTTCCCATCATATCGTATAAGTTGATTTGAACATCCGCAGATTTGCTGACTTCAAAAGAAAGGGTGGTATGGGTAGATACAGGGTTGGGGTAGTTGCTGAGATCCGCCAAAACATTTACATGCTCAATGGTTTCTTTTTCAACAGGATTGGCTTCTCTTTTGTGTTGAATGTCAAATACATAAACTTTCCCTTCAAAGATTTCATTACATCCTTCATTGTTATAAAGCGTCAATGAAAAAGTATAGATGCCTTGCTCTGTATAAGAATGTTTGGGATTGGCATCAAAAGAAACATTTCCATCTCCAAATTGCCATTCCATTTCAGTATAATCCCCTGCGGATTTGTTATTGAAACTTACATTTAGGCCTTTGGTCGCATACGAAAACTTCGGGCTCAAATTGCAGTCTGCGAAGGCGCTGTAGGAAATAAAAAGGGTGATGAATAGTAGTAACAAGTTTCTCATGGGCTTTGGGAATTATTGTATGTGTGTAGTTATACGCTCCTTTTGTCACAGTAGTTTCATAATTTATTAAAAAAATCAAATACAATAAAAAAAAATATTATGAGGTTGGAAGTCAGATTATTAGAGGCTTGAAGTGGGTTCGAGAAGTGGATTTGAATTGCAGGAGCATAAAAAAAACCTTCCTAGGTTTAGTTAGGAAGGTCCAAAAAAGGTTTATTTTTTTGAAATAATGTTAACTCTTTAAGCTTTACTGTTTACACACTTATATTTACGGAGTTTTTTTGTAAATAGTTTCAAAAAAAAATAAAAAAGGGAAAAAAAATCAAAAGTTTGAAAGATTTTGGAAATGTTGTAAACTTGTAAATTCATTTGAGCCAAAAAATACACAAATATGAAATACGAGGCTATTAACAACAAATTGTTCAAAGAGAACAGGGCACGTTTTGTCGCCAAAATGAAATCCAACTCTATCGCCATCTTTCAAGCCAACGACGAAATGCCTCGAAGTGCGGACAGTCACCATACTTTTCGCCAGAATCCCGACCTATTTTACCTTACAGGTATTGATCAAGAACAAACTGTTTTGGTGTTGTTCCCAGACTGTGTGCGTGAAGAAATGCGGGAAGTATTGTTTATCCGCAAGACCAGCGAAGCGTTGGTCACATGGGAAGGACATAAATACACAATTGAAGAAGCCCAAGAGACATCAGGGATTGAGAACGTATATTGGGGAGACCAGTTTTGGTCTATTTTGCCAGGATTGATGTTTATTGCCGAAAACTGCTATCTCAACCTCAATGAACACGGTAGAAAACCCTATTCTGTGTTGGATAGGGAAATGCGTTTTGCCCACGAACTCCGACAGAAATACCCGCTTCACCACTATCACCGTTCTGCACCTATCATGCACGAACTCCGTGCCATCAAATCAAGTATTGAAGTGGCTTTGATTCAGCACGCCTGCAATATTACCGAAAAGGCATTCAGAAGGGTATTGCAGTTTGTGAAGCCCGGTGTGTATGAATACGAGATTGAAGCCGAAATCTTACACGAATATTTGATCAATCGGGCTACAGGGCCTGCTTATCCTTCTATCATTGCATCAGGCGGGGATTCTTGTATTTTGCATTATGTAGATAACAACAAACAATGCAAGGATGGAGATGTTTTGTTGATGGATTTTGGGGCCGAATATGCCAACTATGCCGCCGACTTGAGTCGTACAATTCCTGTCAATGGGAGCTTCACAGAGCGACAATCAGAAGTTTATAATGCCGTTTTGCGAATCAAAAACGAAGCTACCCAAATGTTGCGTCCAGGTATTACACTGGAGGATTATAACAAAGAAGTTGCCAAAATTGTAGAATCGGAATTGATTCAGTTGGGTTTGTTGGACAAAAAAGAAGTCGCTAATCAGGACGAAAAGAAACCTTTATACAAAAAATACTTCATGCACGGCACTTCTCACTTTTTGGGTTTAGATGTACACGATGTTGGACATCGCTATCGTCCAATTGAAGCGGGGATGATTTTTACCTGTGAGCCAGGCATTTACATCAAAGAAGAAAATTTGGGGATTCGCATAGAAAACGATATATTAGTTACGGATGATAATCCGATTGACTTGATGGCAAATATTCCTGTGGAAGTCGAAGAAATTGAGGAGTTGATGTTGGTGAGTATGCCATTTTAAGCAAATTCAAATTCATATTTTGTGAGATTCTTTAAAAGAACATATATTCCCAATTTGCTGACACTGACCAATTTATTTTTGGGGTGCTTGGCTATTGTTGCAGCTTTCGATGGACGTTTGATAGCTGTGCCTTTTTTGTTATTGGCTGCAGGTTTTGCTGATTTTTTTGATGGTTTTGCAGCTCGTCTTTTGAGGGTTACTTCTACTATAGGAAAGGAATTGGATTCGCTGGCAGATATGGTGAGTTTTGGAGTTGTGCCGAGTATTGCCCTTTACAAAATGCTCGAACTCACTTATATGGAGACAAAAGGCATTGAAGAAGTCGAACTCTTTTACTTAGCTCCTGCTTTTTTAGTGTCTATTTGTGCAGCGATTCGTTTGGCAAAATTCAATGTGGATGAACGCCAAACCGAAAAGTTTTTGGGGTTGGCTACGCCTGTCGCTACGGGGGCAATTACCTCTTTGATTTGGGTCATCAACGACGCACAATACGCAACCACTTTTGAGCCTTTTATTCTGAACCTCTACTTCCTGTACACTTTGACCCTCTTGATTTCTTACCTCATGGTGTCCGAAATTCCCATGTTTTCTTTTAAATTCAAAAAACGAGGCTTCAAAGCCAATTTACTGCAAATCGTCTGTTTGATATTCAGTTTTTCGTCGGTCTTTATTTTTGGATGGGCAGGGGCAGCTTTGATAGCGCCCATGTATTTGTTTTTGGTATTGGTCGACAATGTGTATTGGAGTAAAAGAGTAGAGACGATTCAGTTGTAGAATGTTCGATTTTGCCTTATTCCCACTTTACGATTCAAGAAGTACTCGTTTTCCACAATGCCTCCAAAAACGGACGACTCGGCACCGAATACATCAGCTTCACATCCTCCATCAAACTACTTTCCTCATTCAAAAAACGAAAAATACGGTCAATTGGATTGTTCTTAAACATATCTATAAAAATCGGTCGAATCTGTTCTCCACGATGCTGCAAAATGCTCAGTAAGAGGCGGTCGTATTGCAGGAAACGCTTGGGATAGATGGAAGGGTAAAAAGGTTGATTCGTACTTTGGAGGGATTTTACAATCTGTTCACAGTCTTGCTGAATGCGCCAAAAGGTGTAGCCCGTTGAAGGTTTGGAGCGTCCACCTTTGGTGCCGATGTGCATGATTCTTTTTTGGGGGTGAGGGCGTTGGGGAAGCGGATGGTCGGTCATAGGGATGATGCCAAATTCGGTTTCTTCGATGTCGTATTCGGCTTTGGTGAGTTGTAGGTTGTTTTCGATGTAGGATTGAAGGTGTTGGTCATACTCTTCGGGAGGCAGTAGTTTTTCGGAGAAAATAGTGAACTCGACTAAGGCTTTGGTTGGGCTGTGTGGCAAAATATACACAAAACGAGCCGAGTTTTGTTGTGGAATATTGAAGTCAAACAAAACAGGAACATGGGGATTGAAAACGGGTTTTGGAGTGTTGAGGACGTAGCCTTTGAAGTGTTGGAGAATGTAGTGGTATTTTTTTTCGTTTTTCTCCTTTTCCAGTATGGAAGAGCTTGTCCCGAAACCTCGAGGAGAAAAAGTACTGTCAAACAACCAATTGGCAGTATATTTTTCACCATTAACTTGCAGCCAAGCTTTTTCCTCATTTCCATCTATCGCTTCAATTTCTCCAAAAACAAAATCAATATTCGGCTGTTGCTGCAATTGTGGTAGGATAAAATTGTAGAAGTCAATGCCCCGAATCATATTGTACCGCCAATCTCCTAAATCAAAAGTATGTGTCCATTCGGCACTTTTGAACTGCAATTGCCGCCAAGAACCCTTCAAAATGGAATCAAACAAGGTGCTTTGGTCTGTCCAGAAACACCACGTTCGGTCGTTTTCGGTTTTTGGAGAACGGTCGACAATCAGTATTCTCTTGTTAAAAAGCGGAGACTGAAGGAGATGGAAAGCCAAACTCAATCCAGCACAGCCGCCTCCTGCAATGATGTAATCGTAATTGGTTTTTTGCATAAATTAGATAAGGGAATTTGACGACAAAAGTTTAGATAGTGAGCAAGAAGTTGCAAACGTTTTAATTGTTAATTTTGCGGTCATTTTTTTAACAAATACTATGCGACTCTTTAGATGGTAAGACAGGCTCTGAAGCCCTTATAACATAGTAAAACATTACGGTTCATGAAATTATTTTTACTTTCTCTTTTTCTTATCCTCAGCAGCAGCCTTTTCACAGGCTTTACGAGCTGTGAAACCCATTCCCATTCGTCCCTATCAACAACCGACAGATCAGACATTGAAGAAAATGCTTTAGACGATTATTGGTATCAAGGAAAGGCCGAAATCAGCCGTTTTGAGCTGCAACAAGCTCGTTATGGAGAGATTCACAAAGGAGATGTTATCATGGTTTTTGTGACCGAAGATTTTCGCACCGATATACAGGTGAAGCTGGATAATGAAGCCAATAAAGAGAAGGCTATCAATGTTTTGAAGTTGAATTTGGTTCGTGAATTTCCCACAGGTATTTACGACTATTCTTCCATGACTTCTGTATTTACGCCAGCAGGAGACTACAAAACGGATAGATGTCTGAAAGTAACCAATTCGGTACAGGAATGGTGTGGTCACGTTTTCACCCAACTTAATTGGAAGGAAGGCAAGAAATATGAGGTCAAGAGTTTCTCTTATTTTGAAGCAGACGGGGACAAAAATTTTGAACTGAAAGCTCCTTATTTGGAGGATGAAATATGGAACATCATTCGCATCCATCCCAAGAATTTACCTTTGGGTAGAGTTGAAATAGTCAGCAGTACTTTGTTCAGTCGTTTGGGACATAGGAGTTTGAGGGCAACGGAAGCAGATGGATTGTTGGATTTTTATAAAGGAGATGAATTTGAAGGGGAAGAATTGATGGAATATCAATTGATTTATGCTGAACACAATCGAACGTTGAAGATTGTCTATGAAAACGTTGCTCCTTATAAGATACAGGGTTTCCAAGAAATTTACAGAGCTCCCGTTTGGGCAGGTGGTGAAATTTTGACGACCACTGCAAAACGCACACACACTGTTTTGTCGGACTATTGGAACAAACACTCTTTGAAGGACAGAGCTTTACGAAAGGAACTGGGATTGAAGGAATAGGAAGTTTCAAGTTCAAATTTCAAATGCAAAAATTGTAGAATCGGGTTTGGGTTCTTTGGCAATTTTTGCCGACAATATTAAATGAAAGACTCCTTAGAGAGTCTTTCCATCCTTTGCATATTCTTTTGAAATTCCGTGAAGAATATCTTCTTTTAGAATTATTAATTTTTTACGTCGAAGGGCAGTCAAGGCACAGTAACGAGATACATTGATGATCGCCCCACCTGTGATTTCGTATTTTTGGGCAATGTCATACAAATCCACATCTTCTGCCAATGGTGTTTCCTCTGCAAAGGCGGTTTGCCAGAGGCGAAAGCGTTGTTGGGAATTGGGCATCCGAAAGTGAATCATGGACTGAAAACGGCGAGCGAAAGCATCGTCAATATTTCCTTTGAGATTGGTGGCGAGAATGACAACTCCTGGAAAAGATTCTACTCTTTGGAGGAGGTAAGCGACTTCTTGATTGGCATGTCGATCTTTGGAGTCGTTGGTCGCAGTTCGCCGCCCAAAGAGAGCATCTGCTTCATCAAAAAATAGAATCCAGTTTTTGTTTTGGGCTTGGTCAAAAATGTTTGCCATGTTTTTTTCGGTTTCACCAATGTATTTCGACACGACTTGCGAAAGGTCTATGCGATAGACATCTAAGTCTAAAGACTTGCCAATCAGGGAAGCGGTGAGGGTTTTACCTGTTCCCGAAGGACCATAAAACAAAGCACGATAACCTGGTTTGATTCGTTTGCCCATGCTCCATTTGTGGAGGATGGTGTTTTGGTGTTGCAGCCAAGCAGGTATTTCGAGTACTTCGTCCATTACGTATTCATCCAAGACCAAATCTTCCCAATCCATTTGAGTGGTAATCAAGTTTGCAGGGAAATTACTGCTGAAGTCGGGCTTGTAACTTTTGCCAGAGGTGAAATAGGTCAGAAATTCTTCAGAAATATTTAGGGCTGCACTCATTTTGGGTTCTTTTGAAGAAGCTTTATCCAACTGAATGATGTTCAGTTTTCGCAGAGCCTGCTCTTTTCCAAATAATACCATTGCAGCGAATCGTTTTGATAAATCTCTATCTGCCAATAGAAATAAGGCAGTTTCGACGGTCGGTAAAAAACCACTGTGTGATTGTCCTTTCCATCCTCCAAATTCGGTGAAGGTTCGGTTGTAATGAGAATTGGTGGTAAAAAAAACGTCTAATATGTTTGGTAAAACATGGGGTGCTAACGCCAATAAAATGATCATACGTTCCCATTCTCGAAATTCAAAATCTTGAATGATATTGGTATAGGTAGATGGATACAGCGACAAGTCGGGTGCTGCAATATCGGCTATGGATGAATAGGGCGTTTCTTGCTCGAAGTGCAATTGGATTCGGGTTTGGATGACCGTCTCGAGCCAAGCTAGCTCGGCTGTGAGGGTTTGGGCGTTGGATTGGTGGGGAGAGGGCATTTGTTTTAAGGTTTTTTGTGTTTTGAGTTATGCTGTTTTTTCGGTCAAATCATTTCTTTTCCTATATTTTTTAATTTTCAAAATTAGCTATCCTCTTGCTTTTTTTTCCTTCTTCACCTTCCTGATAAATTGCACTAAAGAAATTCCCAGTTTTACTGCATTGTTTTTAGGCCGATTTGCGGGAATCCAAGGATGCGCATTACCACGTCTGGGAAGTACTACCTGCGTAAACAATTCCTTATAAATATCATTGATTGCCAGTGCATGTTTCTGGGGAGGCATGCGACCATCATCAGAAGCAATAATTCGGGCAATATCTACCAAGTATAAATGTATTAATTCTGCTGTTTGTGTTCCCTTTTCCGCAACTGTTTTGGTCCCATCTGCCCATACAGTGTCTCCTATATCCAACACAGTCTGGAAGTACACATTTGCTCTGGTCAAGGGGATGTTTCCTTGCAGAGGGGGAGGGGTTCGTAAAATATCTGCTACCATCAAATGGTCATGTTGTCTTCCCTGATTGTTATTACCCCAATTGGCAAATTCATATCCTCGTGAAGGGGTATTGTTCTTGGATCTTTTCCTTGTTGTGTGGATAGGGGCAAATGCGTTAACTGCTCCATCATTAACTCCCTTAAAATCCGATGGGATATTGTGTACTCCAATCTCATGGGCTAACAATCCCAACATTTCTCCTTCTGTAGCGACTTCAGCAAATGGACGCTGAATCGTAATCTGAATATTAGGAAATGGGGCGGCGATTACAGTAATAGTTTCTGCTGGATTGTTACCTACTATGGTGCTATTACCACCATTAAAATCTTGCCGTTTATTTTTTGATAGGATTTTATAGTAAAATCTATACTGGCATTAACGGTAATGCCTATATCCGATGTTACTCGGACTACTTTAAAAACTATACACCAAAGGAGAAATGGGATAACTCTTTGCG